>DWYP01000045.1 GCA_019118605.1 Candidatus Alistipes faecavium
ACTCGGTGATGGCGTCGAGGGCCTTCTTCACGGCGGCCTCGTCGCGCGAAGCGCGCAGCTCCTTCAGGCGCTTGATCTGGCTCTCGCGTACGGCGGTGTTGTCCACGGCGAGGATGTCGATCGGGGCCTCCTTCTCCAGACGGTACTCGTTCAGGCCGATGATCTTCTCCTCGCCGGAGTCGATGCGTGCCTGCTTGCGGGCCGAAGCCTCCTCGATACGCATCTTCGGAATGCCCGTCTCGATGGCCTTGGCCATGCCTCCGAGCTTCTCGATCTCCTGGATGTGCTCCCAGGCCTTGTGGGCGATCTCGTTGGTGAGGGTCTCGACGTAGTACGAGCCGGCCCACGGGTCGACCTCACGGCATACGGAGGTCTCCTCCTGGATGTAGATCTGCGTGTTGCGGGCGATACGCGCCGAGAAGTCGGTCGGCAGGGCGATGGCCTCGTCCAGGGCGTTGGTGTGCAGCGACTGGGTGTGACCCAGGGCGGCGCCCATGGCCTCGATGGCCGTACGAGCGACGTTGTTGAAGGGATCCTGCTCGGTGAGCGACCATCCCGAGGTCTGCGAGTGGGTGCGCAGTGCGAGCGACTTGGGGTTCTTGGGGTTGAACTGCTTGACGATCTTTGCCCAGAGCATGCGGGCTGCGCGCATCTTGGCGATCTCCATGAAGTGGTTCATGCCGATTGCCCAGAAGAACGACAGGCGCGGGGCGAAGGCGTCGATCGACATCCCGGCGTTGATTCCGGCGCGGAGGTACTCCAGACCGTCGGCCAGCGTGTATGCGAGCTCGATGTCGGCCGTGGCGCCGGCCTCCTGCATGTGGTATCCCGAGATCGAGATGGAGTTGAACTTGGGCATGTTCTTCGAGGTGTACTCGAAGATGTCGGCGATGATTCGCATCGAGAACTCGGGCGGATAGATATAGGTGTTGCGCACCATGAACTCCTTGAGGATGTCGTTCTGGATCGTACCCGAAAGCTGGTCGAGGGTGCAGCCCTGCTCCAGACCCGTAACGATGTAGAATGCCAGGACGGGCAGCACGGCGCCGTTCATGGTCATCGACACGGACATCTTGTCCAGGGGGATTCCGTTGAAGAGCACCTTCATGTCCTCGACGGAGCAGATCGACACGCCGGCCTTTCCGACGTCGCCCACCACGCGCGGGTGGTCGGCGTCGTAACCGCGGTGCGTAGCCAGGTCGAAGGCCACCGACAGACCCTTCTGTCCGGCGGCGAGGTTGCGGCGGTAGAATGCGTTGGACTCCTCGGCGGTCGAGAATCCGGCATACTGGCGGATGGTCCACGGACGCATCACGTACATCGTCGAATAGGGCCCGCGGAGGAACGGGGCGATACCTGCGGCATAGTTCAGGTGCTCCATTCCTTCGAGGTCTTCGGCCGTATAGGTCCCTTTGACGGGAATGCGCTCGGCCGTCAGCCACGGCTCCACATGTCCGCAGCCTTTCGAGGCGCAGCAGCTCTTCTGCTGGCCTGCGTCGTATTTGAGTTCTGAAAATTTGGCTCTCATGATCGTAGTGCAAAAGTTTTGTTCGGGCGGCGGCACCTTCCGGGAAGCGGCGCTTCCCGCGGGCGTCCGCGGCCCATAAAAAGCACTCAGTGCTTAGATTCCCATCTCTTTAAGGTAAAACTTCAGGGTTTCGAGGACGTTCGACTTCACGTTGATGAAGTTCGTAATGCCCTGGGCCTCCAGCTCGGGGGTGCAGGCCGGGGCGCCGGCCACCACGAGAATGGCCTTGCCGCCGAGCAGCTCCTTGACTTTCGGCGCCACCTCGGCGTAGTCGTCGTCCGAGGCGCAAACCACCACGATTTCGGCTTTCGAGTCGAGAGCGGCCTTGACGCCCTCCTCGACCGACTTGAAGAAGGTGTTGTCCTGCACGCGGATTCCGGCGCAGGCGAAGAAGTTGCACGAGAACTGTGCGCGGGCGCGTGCCATGGCGAGGCTTCCGCAGGTGAGCATGAAGGCCTTGGGCTGCTTTCCCGAGCGGTCGACGTGCAGACGCATCGCTTCGAAGGCCATGGCGCCGCGGTAGGGAGCCAGGGTGTTTCCTTCGGCCGTCGGGCGCGTCACGGCCTCGGCGGTGATGGCCTTGTCGGCGACCTCCGTGAAGTTGGGGTACTGGTTGGCGCCGAGGAGGATCTGGCGGCGCGTGGCGATGGCCTTGTCCTTTGCTGCGGCCGACGCCTCGATGCGCTCCTTGATGTATCCGGCCTTGTAGGCTGCGGTGTATCCGCCCTTCTGCTCGACCTCGAGGAAGAGCTTCCATGCCTCGGCGGCGATCGACTGCGTGAGGTTCTCGACGTAGTACGAACCGCCTGCGGGGTCTACCACCTGGTCGAAGTGCGACTCGTGCTTGAGCAGCAGCTCGACGTTGCGGGCGATGCGCTTCGAGAATTCGGTCGGGGTTTCGAAGGCGGCGTCGAAGGGCGTGACTTCGAGCGAGTGTACGCCGCCGATGGCTGCCGACATGGCCTCGGTCGTGCCGCGGAGCATGTTCACGTAGGGATCGTAAACGGTCTGGTTCCAGTCGGCCGTGCGGGCGTGGATCATCATCTTGCAGGCGCAGTTCTTCTCGGGGTTGTATCCCTTGACGATGTTCGCCCAGAGCATGCGGGCTGCGCGGAACTTGGCGATCTCCATGAAGTAGTTCGAGGTCACCGAGAAGGAGAAGCGCAGCTTGCGGGCGGCGGTCTCGGCGTCGATTCCGGCGTCGGTCAGGCGGGCCATGTAGTCGTTACCGGCCGCGAGGGCGAATGCGAGCTCCTCGACGATGGTCGATCCGGCGTTTGCGAAGATGCCGGCCGAGATGCTGACGATGCGGATGTGCTTGTACTCCTTCGTGCGTTCGATGAGCGAGGCGATCTTTGCGAAGCACTTCTCGCCGTTCGGGGAGCAGAAGTCGCCTTTCTGCGAGAGTCCCTTGACGATGGGGTCGATGACGAATGCCACCTGTGCCTCGGCGATGAGACCCTCCTTTTCGAGCTTGTCGAGCACCAGGTCGGCGACGTGTCCGACGTGTGCGCCGCAGAAGGTGATCTCGATGGCCGGGATGTGGATGTCATGCAGCAGGGTGTCGAGTTCCTCGGCCGAGAACTCCTCCCGGGCGATGGCGAACCCGAGGGAGTCGACTCCGGAGTTGAGGAGTTTGAGCGCTTCGGCGTTTGCTTCTGCGGGGCATTTGACCTCGATGGTCTGATGGATGTGCCAGCGGTTGTGGGCACGTGTGCCCCGCACATAGGGGAACTCGCCTGCCTGCGAGCCCAGGAACTGGATGCCTTCGAGGTTTTCGGCGCGGTAGTAGGGGCGGACGTTGAATCCTTCGCCCGTACGCCACACCAGTTTGCGCTCGTAGTCGGCACCTTTCAGGTCGGCTGTGATCACCTCTTCCCACTTCTCGGTCGGGACCGGCGGGAATTCGGTGAACAGCTTTTCACGATTGGAATTAGCCATAACAGTTGAGAGATTAGTATGAGTGATTTATCCTGTGTTTCGAAATTGCACGTAAAGGTACAAAATAATTGTCGAATTGTAACAAAAAGATGTTAACAAAATAACAGTGACAAGGGGTTTTTCTGGATGCTCCGCCCCGGCGCCGGTCGTCCGCGCGGGATGCACGGCCTGTCACGGCAGGGGAAATACAGTTGAATAATCATACGAAATACCCTCAAAAACCGCGAAAAACAAAAATGCGATATTTTTGCGATGCGGCCGAAAAAATATGCCTGTTTTCGAGAAATGGCCCCTAAAAATCGGCCGTCGGGCGAAAAAATGACGTCATTTCCGGGAAATCGGCGAAAAAAAATCGGTGTTTTTCGAAAAAAAGCGATTTTTGCGTGTATAACGATTTTGGAATTTTTCTACATTTGCATCCGGAAAGGGGCGGGCCTTGCGGAGTGCTCCGCTGCGAAGGAACACCTCCGGTGCTTTCCCCGCTCCCGATCCTCCGTAACCCCGGTATTGCGAAACGTCAAATTCGAAACTATGTCATCATTGCTCCGATTCAAGATGGTCGATGCGGCGATCAACCACACGGCCGTAGAAGTGAAGGCCCCCGAAGGGCGGCCCTCGGATTATTTCGGCGAGAAGGTCTTCGGCCGCGCGGCCATGCGCAAGTACCTCGACAAACAAACCTACGAGGCGCTGCTCGACACGATGGAACACCGCACGCCGCTGACGCGCGAGGTGGCCGACAGCATCGCCGCCGGGATGCGCCAGTGGGCCCTCGAACACGGCGCCGACCACTATACCCACTGGTTCCAGCCCCTGACGGGCGGCACGGCCGAGAAACACGACGCCTTCGCCGAGCCCGACGGACATGGAGGCGTCCTGGAGGAGTTCTCCGGGAAGCTGCTCGTGCAGCAGGAGCCCGATGCCTCGTCGTTCCCCAACGGCGGCATCCGCAACACGTTCGAGGCCCGCGGCTATTCGGCGTGGGATCCCGCCTCGCCGGCCTTCATCGTCGACACGACGCTCTGCATCCCGACGGTCTTCATCGCCTATACGGGCGAGGCGCTCGACTACAAGGTGCCGCTGCTGCGCTCGCTGACGGCCATCGACCAGGCAGCCACCGAGGTGTGCCACTACTTCGACAAGAACGTCCAGAAGGTCTTCTCCTATCTGGGTTGGGAGCAGGAGTACTTCCTTGTCGACGAGAGCCTCTGGGCCGTGCGCCCCGACCTGATGCTCACGGGCCGCACGCTCATGGGCCACGAGTCGGCCAAGAACCAGCAGCTCGAAGACCACTACTTCGGGGCGATCCCCGCACGGGTGATGTCCTTCATGCGCGACCTCGAGTACGAGTGCCTGAAGCTGGGCATCCCGGTCAAGACGCGCCACAACGAGGTGGCCCCGAACCAGTTCGAGCTGGCTCCGGTCTACGAGGAGGCCAACCTTGCCAACGACCACAACCAGCTGCTGATGACCGTGATGGACAAGATCGCCCGGCGCCACCAGTTCCGGGTGCTGCTGCACGAAAAGCCCTTCAAGGGGATCAACGGCTCGGGCAAGCACAACAACTGGTCGCTCGGAACCGATACGGGCGTGAACCTCCTGGGCCCGGGGCGCAACGCCTCGGAGAACCTGCAGTTCATCACCTTCCTCGTCAACGTGATCTCGGCGGTCTACAAGCACAACGGGCTGCTCAAGGCGTCGATCATGAGCGCGACGAACGCCCATCGTCTGGGCGCGCACGAGGCGCCCCCGGCAATCATCTCGACCTTCCTGGGGTCGCAGGTCTCGGCGGTGCTCGACAAGCTGGCCGCCTCGAAGAGCGACGATGCCATCCGCTTCGATGCCAAGAGCGTCTTCCGCATGAGCGGCATCGCGCATATCCCGACGCTGCTGCTCGACAACACCGACCGCAACCGCACCTCGCCCTTCGCCTTTACGGGCAACCGCTTCGAGTTCCGGGCCGTGGGGTCGTCGGACAACTGCGCCGAGGCGATGATCGTGCTCAATACGGCTGTTGCCGACGAGCTGACGGCCTTCCGGAAGAATGTCGACGCGAAGATCGAGGGCGGCATGAAGAAGGAGAAGGCGATCTACGAGACGCTCAAGCAGATGATCAAGGCCTGCCAGCCGATCCGTTTCGACGGCAACGGCTACTCGGAGGAGTGGAAGGCCGAGGCGGCGCGCCGGGGCCTCGACTGCGAGACGTCGACGCCGCTGGTCTTCGACCGCTACCTCGACAGCGAGAGCCTGCGGATGTTCGCCGACATGGGCGTCTTCTCGAAGGTCGAGGTCGAGGCCCGCACGGAGGTGAAGTGGGAGACCTATACGAAGAAGATCCAGATCGAGGGGCGCGTGCTGGGCGACCTGGTGATGAACCACATCGTGCCGATCGCCTCGAAATACGAGGCGCAGCTGCTCGACAAGGTCTACAAGATGTCGCAGATCCCGGGGCTGAATGCCGATCCCGACATCCGGCTCATCAAGAAGATCCAGGACCACACGGCGGAGATCCAGCGCCTGACGGCCGAGATGATCGACGCGCGCAAGGTGGCCAACCGCATCGAGGATCAGCGCGAGAAGGCGATTGCCTACCACGACACCGTAGCGTCGTGCTTCGACGAGATCCGTCGGCACGTCGACAAGTTGGAGGAGATCGTCGACGACCAGATCTGGCCGCTTCCGAAGTACCGCGAACTGCTGTTCCTGCGGTAGCGGAGGCGTGCGATACGACGATTCCGGCCGCCCGAATCACATCGGGCGGCCGGTGTTTTTTTGCGTACGCGAGTTCCCGCGTGGATACACGGATTCCTGCAGGCTCCTGCAGGCTCCTGCGAGTTCCTGCGAGTTTGCGCGGGCTCCCGCGTGTTCCAATGAAAAAGGGGCCGATGCGACATCGACCCCTTTTCTCCCGAACGGTTGCGGGAATTATTCCTCTTCGCGGTACATGTGCTCCACGTAAATGGCGTGCTGCATGGCCTCGCGTTTTGCAACCGACGGCTTGGTGAAGTACTGGCGGCGGCGAAGCTCCTTCAGTACGCCCGTGCGCTCGTATTTACGTTTGAACTTCTTCAGGGCGCGCTCGATGTTCTCGCCCTCCTTTACCGGCATGATAATCATAGTATTCTGTGTTTTTTTTGTTGTTGTAATCGGTTTATTCTCTTTCGTAGGCTGCGGGAGACGCATCCCGATGCGTCGTATCCCTTTTTTTGCGTGTCTATTCGTCGGCAGGTCCGCCTTCGGAGTTCCGGGATCCGAATTCCAGATAGGGAGCCAGCCGTGCTGCCTCCTCGCGGGTCATTATTTTCTGTTCGATCAACTCTTCAGCGGTGCTCCAACCTCCTTTCAACTGTCGTGCCTTCAAAATCTTCCGAAGCATCTGGGGCGGAATGTAGGGATGCCGTCCCATGGTTTTCGGGTCTGCAAAGTTAATATCAATTTTCCGAATTTTGCAACTGTCGCAGTAAATTTGTTTCAAAATTTTTTCGTAGTTGTTCTCCGTAACCCCCGGGACTTCGGCGAGTTGCTCCACGCGAACGAACCCTCCGAGCCGTTCGCGGTAGCGCAGGATCGTCCCCACGGTCCGGGGCCCGATGCCGACCACGGCGCGCAGGGCCGCGGAATCGGCCGTATTGAGCTCCACGGGCTGCTCGATGGGCGGGAGTCTGCGCTCGGGGAAGAGCACATACGGTTCGAGGGCTGCGGCGACCGAATCGCTGATGACGTAGCATTCGCGCAGCTCGTCCATGTCGTAGATGCCGCTCAGATCCCTCCAACGTACGAAAATTTCGGCCTGGCGCTTCGTGAGCGCTCCGATGGCCTGCAGGTAGCGCATGCCGACCGTGTCGATGCGGAAAGGCCTGGGCGGCAGCGGTTCGGCGATGCGCCTTCCGGTGCGGTATTCGCGGGGCGCGATGGCATACTTGCGTCCGATGCGGATCCAGGGGCGGATTTCGCGGAACATCGAGTCGCTGATCCCGTAGCAAAGGGCCACATCCTCGGGGATGCGGAAGATCTTTCCCGAGGTGCGGTATTTCAGCAGGCTGACGGCCTCGTACTTTGTGAACCCCAGCTTCAGGAGGTCATCGTATCCGACCGTGTTGGGGTCGAAGTGGAAGCGCACGATGCTGTCCCGGCGCAGCTCCATCTCCGCCTCGGCGATGCGTGCGGCCGCCGAATCGGCCCTGGGGCGTGCGAGAAACAGTACGGCGACGAGCAGCCCGGCCAGCGGCAGGAATACCGCGACCGCGCGTATTTCGCGCTCGGAGAAGAACCGTGCCATGCGGAGCTATTTTTTTGCGTGTTCGAGGGCCTCTTTCACCGAGCCCCATTCGAGCAGCAGCGCCCGGGCGTGCTCGGCGTCGAGTCCTGTGCTCTCGGCCACCATGCGCGTGCCGCGGTCGACGAGCTTGTCGTTTGTGAGCTGCATGTTGACCATGCGGTTGCCTTCCACGCGGCCCAGACGGATCATCACGGCCGTCGAGAGCATGTTGAGCATCAGCTTCTGGGCCGTTCCGGCCTTCATGCGCGTCGACCCGGTGACGAATTCGGGCCCGACGACGGCCTCCAGGGCATATTCCGACTCGGCGGCCACCGCGGAATCGGGGTTGCAGGTCACGGCTCCGGTGAGCATCCCTTCGCGGCGCGCCGTGCGCAGTCCTCCGACCACATAGGGCGTCGTTCCCGACGCCGCGATGCCGATGAGCGTGTCGTCGGCCGTGGGGTGGTAGGGGGCCATGTCGCGCCAGGCTCCGTCCATGTCGTCCTCGGCATGCTCCACGGCCTTGCGCAGGGCGCCGTCGCCTCCGGCGATCAGTCCGATGACCAGCCCGTCGGGCACGCCGTACGTGGGCGGGAGCTCCGAGGCGTCGGTGACGCCGAGGCGTCCGCTCGTCCCGGCACCGATATAGAATATGCGGCCTCCGCGGCGCATGCGCTCGACGATACGCTCGACGAGCTGCTCCATGACCGGGATGGTTTTACGTACGGCTTCGTGTACGCGGGCGTCTTCGCGGTTGATGCCCGTCAGGATGTCGTGCACCGACATCTCCTGAAGATTGTCATAGGCCGAGGCCTGTTCGGTGACGCGCAGTTTATTTTTCTCCATGATGGTATTCCAACAGCCCTTCTGCGGGCGATTCGACGATTTTTTCGACCTTGTATCCCTCCTCGGCGAGGGTCTCGCGCAGCAGCTGGGCGAAGTGCCCGGCGATGCCGCCGACGAACGACACGGGCAGCCCCGCGGGATAGCGGCTCAGGTTGCGGCGCGCGAAGTCGCGGAACGAGGCGGCGACCATCCCGCGGATCTCCGGGCGGTCGGTGTGCGCGAGGATGAAGGGCGCGAAGGAGGCCAGGAAGCGGTTGGCGTATGGCTCGCGGTAGACGCGGCGGATAATCTCCTCGTAGGTGAGTCCGTGTGCCTCGAGGAACTCCTCGCGCAGGGGGATATGGCCCTTGAAGATGCCGTTCACGAGGTTGCGTCCCAGGACGGCGCCGCTGCCCTCGTCGCCGAGGACATACCCCAGCGGGGGGACGTTCTGCAGGATCTCGCCCCGGCGGCAGTGGCACGAGTTGGCTCCCGTTCCGAGGATGCAGGCGATGCCTTCGCCGCGCCCGTAGAGGGCCAGCGCCGCGGCCTGCAGATCCGATTCGACGTGCACGTCGGCCTTCGGGAATTTTGCCGCCAGTTCGCTGCGGAGTTTCTCGCTCGCTTCGGGGAGGGCGGGGCCGCATCCCGCGCCGTAGAAGTACACGGACTCCACCCCGCCGAGTGCGGGAAGCTGCTCGAGGACGGAGCGAATCTGTTCGCGGGTGTGCTGGATGGCATTGATGCCGATCGTACGGATCCGGCGCGTTTCGCCGGGGCTGTCGAGGATCCACGTGCACTTGGTGGATCCGCTGTCTGCAATGAGGATCATGTCTCAAAGGTAGTGAATTCTTCCCAATTCGCGCCGTACAGGTGTAAATTTGTGAATAAACTATAAAAAATAGTTGCATAACGAGAAAAAATAGTTACCTTTGCGGTAACCGATCCCCCAAAAACTTCGAACGATGGAAAAACTCACACGCCGGGAAGAGGAGCTGATGCGCTGCTTCTGGGAGCGCGGCCCGCTTTTCGTAAAGGATCTTGTGGCGCTTGCGCCCGAACCCAAACCGCACTTCAACACGCTGTCGACGATGGTGCGGGCCCTCGAAGCGAAGGGCTACGTCGCCCACAGGAGCTTCGGGAACACCTACCAGTACTACCCCGTGGTGAGCGAGGAGGCGTTCTCGCGGCAGACGCTCGGGAGCGTCATCAGCCGCTACTTCGAGAACTCCTACCTCGGAGCGGTCTCGGCGCTCATCGAGGAGGAAAAGATCTCGGTCGGGGAGCTTCGCGAACTGATCGAGCGCATCGAACACGAAAACCGCCGCTGACCATGTACGCCCTGATGATCTACAGCCTGAAGGCCGGAGTGTGCCTGGCGGTCTTCTACCTCTTTTTCAAACTACTGCTGAGCCGCGAGACCTTCCACCGCCTGAACCGCATCGTGGTGCTGGGGGCGATGGCCGCGTCGTTCATCCTGCCGCTCTGCGTCATCACGCTCTACCGCGAGGTGCCGCTGCCGTCGCAGCCGCTTCCGGCGACTGTTGTCGAAACGGCCGCCGCGCCGGGAGCAGCCCCTGCGGCCGCCGCCTTCCCGTGGGAAGAGGCGGCAGGATGGTGCTACGCCCTCGGGGCCGCGGGCATGCTGCTCTGGATCGTCCGCTCGCTGGCGGGCATCGTGCGCGTCATCCGCCGGGGGCGCCGCGGGCGGCTCGGCGCACGGTGGACGCTCGTGGTCGTGCCGCAGGCCGTCACGCCTTTCAGCTGGGGCCGCTGGGTCGTGATCTCGGAGGAGGATCTTGCGCACAACGGCGAGGCGATCCTCTGCCACGAACAGGCGCACCTGCGCCTGCACCACTCCGCCGACCTGCTGCTCACCGATCTTGCGGGCTGCCTGCAGTGGTTCAACCCGGCGATGTGGCTGCTGCGCCGCGAGCTTCGGGCGATCCACGAATACGAGGCCGACGCGGCGGTGCTGCGCAGCGGCGTCGACGCGCGGGAATATCAGATGCTGCTTATAAGGAAAGCTGCTGGCCGGAGGTGGTACTCGGTGGCCAACAGCTTCAATCACAGTAAACTTAAAAACCGTATTACCATGATGTTACGTAAGAAATCGTCCCGATGGGCCGCGGCGCGGGCCCTGTTGCTGCTGCCGCTGGCCGCCATGGCGCTTGGCGCCTTTGCCGAAACGCGTTATGTTGTCGTTCCTGCAGCCAAAGATACGAAAAATTTGATAAAAAAGCTCGAGTTGCGGACAAAGAGCGATACCGTGGTGGCCCCGATCACCATCCACCTGCGCGGGAAGGAGGTTCAGGATCCTGCCGAACAGCCGCTGATCCTGGTCGACGGGAAGCGCGTCCCGACACTCGACACGATCCGCACGGAACGGATCGCCTCGGTGACGGTGCTGAAGGACTCTGCGGCGCTTCAGACCTACGGCGAGGAGGGTCGGCACGGCGTGATCCTTGTCGAGATGAAAAAAGATGCCGGGCCGGATGCGGAGACTTTGCAGGAGCTGGCGCAAAGTGCTGCCACACTGGGAATCCTTTTCGGCAAGATGGGACTTGTCGTTGCGGAGGGGGCGCTGGAGGCGGCCCGCGACCGCATTCCGGCGGAAGAGTATGCCAAAGCGATCGCCGACATCCGTGCGGCCCGCGCCCGTATGCAGGAGGAGCTGGGACGCGGCGAAGGGTTCGAGCTCCCCGATACGCTCGATAAAGGCGTGACCGTGATCGGCCTGGAGAATCTGAACAAGGCGACCGGAGAGCTCCAGACCTTCTTCCGGAGCGACGAGTGGAAGGAGATGCAGAAGAAGTTCACTGACTCGAAGACGTATTTCGAAAGCGACGAATGGAAGCAGGCGCAGGAGATGCTGAAGCAGCTCGGGGAGATGGAGCTCAGCGGCTCGGCGAGCAGCCTCCGGCTTCGCGACACGCTCGATACCTGGATCGGTGCGGCGGCTCCGTCCATTCCGGGCTGCAATACGGAGCTCGGCGCTACCGGAGGCGCGATGGTGACGGGCCCCGACGTGATGTCGAAGACCCGGTCGACCGCCGACGGGACGGTCACGGTGGTCAAGGGACGCGTGACGGCCGACTTTTCGCAGATCAGCGAGGCGAACTACCGCATCGAGCTCGACGGACAGCCGGCGACGAAGGCCGACCTGGAGCTGCTTGCGCCGGGAAAGATCCGGCGTCTGGAGCTGAGCACCCTCACCACGCCGGGCAGGAAGGGCGAGCTGCGGGTCCACACGCGCAGGTGACACCGGCGGTGCGCCGGGCGCGCATCCTGAAGATTTCGGAAGGCGGAGCGGTTCGTACCGCTCCGCCTTTCTGGTTCCCGGCCTTTTGGTTCGGCCTTTCTGGTTTCCGTCTTTCGGGTTCCGGGCGCGCCGCTACTCGAAAGGTACGATCTCGGGACGCGTCGGGCGGTAGCGGTACTGTTCGAGGCGCGTGTAGTTCGAGAGGTCGAAGTAGTCGCAGGCGAGCAGTCCCTTCTTCCCGAGGGCGACGCCCAGCTGGATCTGCACGGTGTTGAACACCAGTCGTTCGTTACGCAGCCGGGCCCCCACGCCGATCGTCGAGACGAAATCGTTCCGGAAGATGTTCGACGAGTATCCGATGAGCCCGAAGTCTGCGAACCCGAACAGGGCGATGCGGAATCCCAGTGGCTGATAGGGCGTGAAAAAGACCGTCTCGGTGTTGAGCACCATGCGGTTCGTGCCGATGAAGTATTCGTCGAGCATCTGCAGGCCGTTGGAGGTCGTGAAGCGGATGCTTTCGTCGTTCCCGCGGCCGCGGTTCCATCCCTGGGTGTAGTTGAGCGAGAGGAACTGGCGGATGCGGCTGCGGCGCACGCTCAGCAGGTTCGAGAACCACCGCAGGTCGACATCCACGGCACTGCGGCGCCACATGCCGTTGTCGGGGTCGATGTAGCTTCCGAGGGAGAAGTTGCCCATGATGTAGCCGATGGACTGGAACGCTCCGGCCTGGTAGCTGAGTCCGAGGTAGATACCGTCGTGGAACTCTCCCCACGAATATCCCGAGGTCAGCTCGGCCTTGTATCCCGTTGCGAGGTACTCGCGCACGCCGAATCCGTAGAACATGTTCGCGGAGTAGAACTTCTCGCGGTAGAGGCCCGTGCTGAAGAGCATGACGTCCTGGTCGTGGAATGCGGGGTTCAGGTCCGGGGATACCGGAGGCCGCAGGCTCACGCGGCGGTTGTTGTAGCGCCCCGTAACGTAAAGGCTCGACTCGATGCCCCGGAAGAAGTGCGAATATCCTCCCCAGAGGTCGAAATTCCGCTGCTTGACGAGCTCCGAGGAGTCGAGTTCGATCATGTGGATCTTCTCCTTGATGTTGCTGTACGTGACGCCGGCCTCGTAGTCCGTGGGCCGGAGGAACTCCTTCTGCAGGCGCAGGTCGAGTGTCGAGTTGTAGAAATCGCGTCCTGCGGCGCAGTTCGCCGTGAAGAAGGTTCCCAGGACGTTGGGAATCTCGTATTCGACCATGTTGCCTCCGTAGGAGAAGTCGTTCCGGTCGAAGTTTGTCATGACCTTCAGGCGGTTTCCGGTTCCGAAGATGTTGGCGTCGTAGAGCCCGACCATTGTCCGCCCCTCGGAGTGCAGGGCGCCGTCGGCCGAGATCGTCCAGCTGTCGCGTGTCACGATGACGAGGTTCACGCGCGTGGAGTCGTCCGGGTCGGGCAGCACGCGCAGGTCGACATCGGCGATGTAGCTGCGCGAGCGGAGGAGCTGCTTGTTGCGCACGGCGAGCTCGGGGTCGAAGGGATCCCCGCTACTGAAGAGCAGGTCGCGGCGGATGACGCGGTCGCGCGTCAGGGCGTGGAACTTGTTTCCCGAGCGTTCGAGCCAGCTGCCGTTCTCGTCGAAGACCTGGTGGCGTTCGATCGTGATGTATCCGATCGTCTTGCCTTCGTAGGGGCGCAGGAGTTCGGCCTCGTCGGTTACGCGTCCGCTTGCCGAGGTGTCGCGTTTCGATCCTACGAAGAGCATGTTGTAGAGGGCGCGGGGCACGGCGCGGCGGCTTGTCTTGGACTCGATGCTGTCGTAAAGGCGACGGTTGCGCTCCGAGGCCTCGTGGTTCGTAATGCGTGCGCTGTCGGGAGTGAAGCGGTCGGGCGGAGGCGCAACGGGCCCGGCCGCGAAGACGCGGGCGGCGGCCGCCAGGAACAGCAGGGTCAGCGCGAGGACGTATATGCGGAAACGGGGGTCCATTTTATGCCAAAGATAACGGTTTTTTCCCGGATAACGTATATCCGCGAAGCCGATCGACCGGGTATTTTTGCCGTTCTGCGGGGCTCCGGGGTGCGGATACGAAAAATCCGCCGCATGCTGTGCGGCGGATTTTTTTCGGCTCCGGGGAACCGGGCGATATTCCATCGGCCTTCCGGACTGCCTGCATCCCGTGCAGTTTCTCTTTCCGTGCAGATTTTCTTTCCATGCGGGGCTTCTTCCGGCGGCGGGGCTTCTTTCCGTGCAAATCCCCTTTCCGGGCGGGGCCTCTTTCCGGGCGGAGCCTCTTTCCGTGCAAATCCTCTTTCCGGGCGGAGCTTCTTCCAGCGGCGGGGTCGGTTTATTTGCGGCTCTCCTTGGCCTCGATGCACTCGGTGGCGTGGGGCACCTTCATCAACCGCTCCTTGGGAATGAGCTTCCCGGTGGTCTTGCAGATTCCGTAGGTCTTGTTCTCGATGCGCACGAGCGCCATCTCGAGGTTGCGGATGAATTTCATCTGGTGGGTTGCCAGCCGTCCGTTTTCCTCCTTGGAGAGGGTTGCGGCTCCTTCCTCGAGCACCTTGTACGTGGGCGACGTGTCTTCGGTATCGTTGTCGGCCGTATGGGTGATCGTGGCGCGCAGCAGTTCGTAATCCGCGCGTGCGTTCTCCAGCTTTTTCAGGATAAGCTGCTTGAACTCTTCGAGTTCGGCGTCGCTGTATCGGGTTTTTTCTTCTGCCATAGTCGTATCCTCCCTGATTGGTTTATTGTAAAATTAAACAATATTTCCGATATAACCAAAATTTACCGGAAATATTGTGCCAATCAGATCCGGGTGACGGCAATGCGCAGCGGCTGCTCGTCGACATCGGTCTGCGAGACGGCCTCCCCGGCGGGCTGTGCGGCCGTGCGGACCTCCACGGCAAGGGTCTGCGCGGCGATGTAGTCGGCATAGCGCGCCACGGCGTCGGCCACAAAGGGCTTCTGCTCGATCTCGATGCGGATCTTGTCGGTGACCTCGAATCCCGCATCCTTGCGGATGTTCTGGATGCGGTTGATCAGCTCGCGGGCCACGCCTTCGGCGCGGAGTTCGTCGGTGAGGGTGATGTCGAGGGCCACGGTGAGCTTCCCTTCCGATGCCACGAGCCATCCGGGCATGTCCTCGGAGGTGATCTCGAAGTCGGCGGCCGTCACGGAGATGCGCTCCTCCCCGAGGTCGAGGACGGTTTCGGGCGCGGCTTCGATCTCGGCGATGCGCTCCTGCGAGAAGGCGGCGGTCATGGCGGCGATCTGCTTCATGTACTTCCCGTAGCGCGGCCCGAGGGTCTTGAAGTTGGGCTTGATGCGCTTGGTGATGATTCCCGCGGTGTTTTCGATCAGCTCGATGTCCTTGACGTTCACTTCGTTCATGATCAGGTCGCGGACCTGTGCGATGTCTTCGGCCATCGTGGGGTCGAGCACCGGGATGAGGATCTTCATCAGCGGCTGGCGCACCTTGATCGAGACCTTGCGGCGCAGGGCGAGGACCATCGACGAGACGCGCTGCGCAAGGTCCATGCGCTCCTCGAGGCGCGCGTCGATGCACTTCACGTCGGCCTTGGGGAAGGTCGAGAGGTGCACGGACTCGTCGGTGTGACGTCCGCTCACGGCGTTCAGGTCGAGGAAGATGCGGTCCGAGATGAACGGCGCGAAGGGCGCCGAGAGCATCACGACGGTCTCCAGACAGGTGTAGAGCGTCTGATAGGCCGCGAGTTTGTCCTCCGACATGCCGCCGCCCCAGAAACGCTTGCGGTTCAGGCGCACGTACCAGTTCGAGAGGTTCTCGCCCACGAACTCCTGGATGGCGCGTGCCGCGGGCGTGGGATCGTAGTTCTCGAGCGCCTCGGTCACCTGGCGCACGAGCGAGTTGAGCAGCGAGAGGATCCAGCGGTCGATCTCGGGGCGCTTCTCGAGGGGCACCTCGGCCTCACGGCCCGTGAAGGAGTCGACGTTGGCGTAGAGCGCGAAGAACGAGTAGGTGTTGTAGAGCGTTCCGAAGAACTTGCGGCGCACCTCGTCCACGCCGTCGCGGTCGAATTTGAGGTTGTCCCACGGCTGGGAGTTGGAGATCATGTACCAGCGCGTGGCGTCGGGCCCGTAGGTGTCGAGCACCTCGAACGGGTCGACGGCGTTGCCCAGGCGCTTCGACATCTTGTTGCCGTTCTTGTCGAGCACCAGGCCGTTCGAAATGATGTTCTTGAACGCCACCGAATCGAAGAGCATCGTGGCGATGGCATGCAGGGTGAAGAACCACCCGCGGGTCTGGTCGACGCCCTCGGCGATGAAGTCCGCGGGGTACACCTCGGAGAAGTGCTCGCGGTTCTCGAAGGGGTAGTGCGCCTGCGCATAGGGCATGGCTCCCGAATCGAACCATACGTCGATCAGGTCGGCCTCGCGGCGCATCGGCTCGCCCTTCGAGGATACGAGGACGATCGAGTCCACATAGGGTCGGTGCAGGTCGATGTGCTCCGTGGAGTAGTTCTCCTTCGACATGTCGCCGACGCGGAATGTCTTGTAGGGGTTCTCCTTCATGACGCCCGCGGCGATGGACTTCTCGATCTCGGCCATCAGCTCCTCGATCGAGCCGATGCACTTGATCTCCGAGCGGTCTTCGGTGGCCCAGATCGGCAGGGGCGTACCCCAGAAGCGCGAACGCGAGAGGTTCCAGTCGTTGAGGTTCTCGAGCCACTTTCCGAAGCGCCCGGTACCTGTCGACTCGGGCTTCCAGCGGATCGTGCGGTTGAGCTCCATCATGCGCTCCTTGAGGGCCGTGGTGCGGATGAACCACGAGTCGAGCGGGTAGTAGAGCACGGGTTTGTCGGTACGCCAGCAGTGGGGGTAGTTGTGCACGTGCTTCTCGATGCGGAAAGCCTTTCCGGAGGCCTTCATCTTCATGCAGATGTAGATGTCGAGCGACTCGGCGGCCTGCGCGGCCTTCTCGTCGTAGCGTCCGTCGACGGTGAACTGCGGGTCGTAGGCGTTCTTGACCCAGCGGCCCTCGTACTCCCTGTAGGCCTCCACGTCGACGCATTCGGCGACGAAGCGCTCGTCCAGCTCGTCGAGGCGGTAGAATTTTCCCGTGAGGTCGACCATCGGGCGGGTTTCGCCCTTGCGGTTGATCATGAAGAGCGACGGAATGCCCGCGGCGCGCGCCACGAAGGCGTCGTCGGCGCCGAACGTCGGGGCGATGTGTACGATGCCCGTACCGTCCTCGGTGGTGACGTAGTCCCCCGCGATGACGCGGAAGGCCTTGTCCGTGGCGATCTTCCAGTTTCCGTCGGCATCCGCCTCGACGGGCTTCACCCAGGGCAGGAGCTGCTCGTAGTGCATGCCCACGAGCTCCGGGCCGGTGTATTCACCCACGACCTGGAACGGAACGAGCTTGTCGCCGGGCTTGTACTCCTCGAGTGCGATGCCCTCGGCCTTCTTGTTGAAGTGCGCGTAGAGCAGGGCCTTGGCCAGCACGGCGGTCATCTTCTCTCCCGTGTAGGGGTTGTAGCTCCTCACGGCCACGTAGTCGATCTTCGGGCCGACGCAGAGCGCGGTGTTCGACGGCAGGGTCCAGGGGGTCGTGGTCCATGCCAGGAAGCAGGGCGTTCCCCAACCCTGCATCTCGGGCTTGGGGTCGAGGATGCGGAACTGCCCGACGACGGTCGTGTCCTTCACGTCGCGGTAGCATCCGGGCTGGTTGAGCTCGTGCGACGAGAGTCCGGTACCGGCGGCCGGCGAGTAGGGCTGGATGGTGTATCCCTTGTAGAGGAGTCCCTTTTCGTAGAGCTGCTTGAGCAGCCACCACAGCGACTCGATGTATTTGTTGTCGTAGGTGATGTAGGGGTCGTCCATGTTGACCCAGTAACCCATCTTTCGCGTCAGGCTCTCCCACATGCCGGTGTACTCCATGACGGCCTCGCGGCAGGTGCGGTTGTAGGTCTCTATCGAAATCGTCTTTCCGATGTCCTCCTTGGTGATGCCGAGCTTCTTCTCCACGCCCAGCTCCACGGGGAGTCCGTGGGTGTCCCATCCGGCCTTGCGGTGCACGAGATATCCCTGCTGGGTCTTGTAGCGGCAGAAGATGTCCTTGATCGTGCGGGCCATGACGTGGTGGATGCCGGGCATGCCGTTGGCCGACGGGGGCCCCTCGTAGAATACGAAGGCGGGATGGCCCTCGCGGGTCGAGATACTCTTGTGGAACGTGTCGTGGGCATCCCACTCGCCGAGCACGTCGGCGGCGATGCCGGCCAGGTCGAGGCCTTTATACTCCTTGAATTTCATATCGGGATAATCGGTTTCGTAGCAGATTTCTGACAACCCGCAAAGATAGTAAAAAGATTTTAAAACCCCGCAATTTCGGACCGATTCCGTCGCGGCGGCCCTGAACGGCGGTCCCGAAAAGCGGCTCCGGGCCGCACCCTTCGCAGGGAGTGCGGCCCGGAGCGTGCCTTGCGGATGCCCGCGTGCTGCGGGTCAGTCGAACGACTGCATTTCGATGAGCTTGGCGTAGATTCCGTTGCGGGCCATCAGCTCGGTGTGCGTGCCCTGCTCGGCGATGCGTCCGTGGTCGATGACCACGATCAGGTCGGCGTTGTGGATCGTCGAGAGGCGGTGTGCGATGACCACCGACGTACGTCCCACGAGCAGCTTGTTCAGGGCATCCTGCACGAGCTTCTCGCTCTCGGTGTCAAGTGCCGAGGTAGCCTCGTCGAGGATCAGGATGTCGGGGTTCTTCAGCACGGCGCGGGCGATCGAGAGCCTCTGGCGCTGCCCCCCGGAGAGCTTCGCCCCGCGGTCTCCGATGTTCGTGTCGTAGCCCTCGGGGCATTCGCGGATGAACGAGTCGGCATTGGCGATGCGCGCCGCCTCGACGATCTCCTCGTGCGTGGCCCCGGACTTTCCCATGGCGATGTTGTTCCCGATCGAGTCGTTGAAGAGCACGGTATCCTGCGAGACGACGCTCATGTGTGCGCGGAGGCTCTCCTGCGTGTAGTCCGTCAGGGGGATCCCGTCGATGAGGATCTCCCCGGAGGTGGGGTCGTAGAAGCGCGGGAGCAGCTCGCTGAGCGTCGACTTCCCGCCTCCCGAGGGGCCTACGAGCGCCACGGTCTGCCCGCGGAGGATCTCGAACGAGATGCCGTCGATCACCTCGCGCGAGCCGTCGTAGGAGAAGTGCACGTTGCGGAACTCGATCTTTTCCCGGAGCCCTTCGAGGACCTTCGCGTCGGGCTTGTCCTCGATCTCGGGGCGCGAGTCGATGATCGAGAAGATGCGCTCCCCGGCGGCAATTCCCTGGTTGATGTTTGCGAACTGGTCGATGAACGTCCGCACCGGGCGTGTGATCTGCGAGAAGATGGCCACGAAGGCGATGAATCCTCCGGGGTCGAGCGAACCCTTGGTGACGAGCGAGCCTCCGAAGACGAGGATCACGCCCACGGCGGTGATTCCGAGGAACTCGCTCATCGGGGATGCGAGCTGCTGGCGGCGAGCCATCGAGAGGGTGAGGCGCGCGAGGTCGGCGCTGATCTCGTAGAACTTTTTCTTGATGTACGGCGTGGCGTTGTAGCTCTTGATGACCTTGACCCCCGCGAGGGACTCTTCGAGCGTCGAGACCATCTCTCCGGTGCGCTGCTGGTTGGTGCGTGCGGGGTGGCGGAGGCGCTTGACGATGTTCCCGATAATCAGCGCCACGATGGGCAGGAAGCAGATCGAGAAGACCGAGAGCTCCCAGGATATGGCCACCATCATGACGACGTAGCCGATGATGAGGAACGGCTCGCGGAAGGAGACCTGCAGGGTGTTTGTGATGCAGAACTGCACCACGCCGATGTCGGAGGTGATTTTCGAGATGATGTCGCCCTTTCGCTGTTCGCTGAAGTATCCGACGTTCATGTCCATGACGCGTGAGAACATCTCGTTGCGCATGCGCTGGAGGGTGCGGGCGCGCATGTTCTCGATGGTCCACGCCCCGAGGTATCGGAAGAGGTTGCTCAGGAAGCTGATGACGACGGCGACGATGGCCAGGAGCATGAGGACGTTGCGCGGGTCGTAGGTGTCGAACAGGTGCGAGTATGCGAAGTTGAAGAGGTCGTTGACGTAGTCGCCGTCGAAACGCAGGGGCGGGAGCTGCTCGACGTATTCGGGGGTAAATCCGTCGTCGAACATGGTGTTGAGGATCGGGATGATGAGTCCGAAGGTCAGGGTATTGAACAGCGCGTAGAGCAGCGAGTAGAAGAAATAGGGTATGGCGTATTTCTCGATGGGCCGGGCGAATCCCAGAAGCCGCATGTAGGTCTTGAACATTCGGATCGGGTTTGATTTTGAGGGAATAATCCCCGGCAAAGATAGAACAATAAATGCGAAAACGGAAAAGAAAGCGCAAAAACGGTGAAAAATGCCCCCGCGCCGGAAAACGCAACGCCCGGAGCCGTTTCCGGACCCGGGCGTTCATCGTTCGGTGGGGCCGAGGGCCCCATTCAGACCTCTTCGGGATTGTACCCGGTGTCCTCGGCCCAGTGCGCGCGGTCGTTGGCGGCCGCCACGGCCAGCTGGTCGCAGCGGTTGTTCTCGACCGTCTCGGCATGGCCCTTGACCCATACGAAGCGGACGCTGTGGCGGTTGTACGCGCGCAGGAAGCGCATCCAGAGGTCGGGGTTCTTCTTCCCGGCAAACCCCTTCTTCACCCACGCGAAGAGCCACCCCTTCGTCACGGCGTCGACCACATACTTCGAGTCGGAGTAGACGGTGACCTGCGAACCTTCGTATTTCAGCGTTTCGAGGGCCGCGCAGACGGCCATGAGCTCCATGCGGTTGTTGGTCGTCAGGCGGAATCCGCGGGCGAGTTCCTTGCGGTAGGGCCCCGAGAGGAGCACGGCGCCGTAACCGCCCGGGCCAGGGTTCCCCAGGGCCGAGCCGTCGGTGTAGATGGTGATTGCGGGAGGTGTTGCGGGCATGGTCCGATTCATTGCTGCGGGGTGCGACGGGCCTCCGCCGAAAGACGGAGGCCCGGTCTTCTTCCCGTGTGGGTTTGCGTCGTTCGGGGCTATTTCAGTGCTGCGAGCTGCTCCTTGAGTGCGGCGATCTTGGCCTCGGCGTCGGCCTGCTTGGCGCGCTCGTTCGCCACGACCTTCTCGGGCGCCGACTGCACGAAACGCTCGTTCGAGAGCTTCTTCATCACCGAGGCGAGGAACCCTTCGTAATAGGTCAGCTCGTCGGAGAGCTTGCGGATCTCGGCCTCGGCGTCGATCTTGCCCTCGAGGGGCACGAAGTACTGCGTCGTCTTGACGAGGAACGCCGCGGCGGCGGGATCCTTCTCCGCGACGGACTCGATCGAGGCGAGGTTTGCCATCTTCATAATCACCGGGGCGAACTCCGCGGGGTAGTTCTCGTCGGCGATGACGTGCAGCGCGAGGGCCTCCTTCTGCGGGAGGTTCTTCTGGTTGCGGATGTTGCGCACCGCCGAGACGATCTCCTTCGCCAGCTCGAAGCGCGCCAGCATTGCGGCATCCTCGGCCGCGGGCTCGGGCATCTGCGCCAGGCAGATCGTCTCCCCGTCGGCGCGGGTGCCGAGTGCCTGCCAGATCTCCTCCGTGACGAAGGGCATGAAGGGGTGCAGCACGCGCATCAGGGCGTCGAAATAGCCCTTCGTCGCGGCGAGCGTCGGGGCGTCGGTCGGGGCGCCGTAGGCGGGTTTCACCATCTCGAGGTAGAGGCTCGAGAAGTCGTCCCAGAAGAGGCGGTACGCCTCCTTGAAGGCCTCCGAGATGCGGTACGTCTTGAAATCCTCGGCGATCTGGCGCAGCGAGCGTCCCAGGGTCTGTTCGAACCATGCCACGGCCAGGCGGTTGTTCTCGCTCTGCGCGGCCGCGGGGTCGGCCTCCCAGCCGTTGACCAGACGGTAGGCGTTCCAGATCTTGTTGCCGAAGTTGCGCCCCTGCTCGCAGAGGGCCTCGTCGAACATCACGTCGTTGCCGGCCGAGGAGCTGATGAGCATCGCCATGCGCACGCCGTCGGCGCCGTACTGTGCGATCAGGTCGAGCGGGTCGGGGGAGTTTCCGAGCTGCTTCGACATCTTGCGGCCGATCTTGTCGCGCACGATGCCTGTGAAGTAGACATTCGCAAAGGGCTTCTCCTGCCGGTACTCGTACCCGGCCATAATCATGCGGGCGACCCAGAAGAAGATGATGTCGGGCGCGGTGACCAGATCGTTCGTCGGGTAATAGTATTCGATCTCGGGGTTGTGGGGATGGCGGATTCCGTCGAAGACCGAAATGGGCCAGAGCCACGACGAGAACCACGTGTCCAATACGTCCTCGTCCTGGCGCAGGTCGGCGAGCTGCAGCGACGCGTCGCCGGCCTTCGCGCGGGCCTTTTCGAGCGCCTCCTCGGGGGTCGGTGCCACGACGAATCCTCCCTTCGGGAGATACCACGCGGGGATGCGCTGCCCCCACCACAGCTGGCGCGAGATGCACCAGTCCTTGATGTTCTCCATCCAGTAGCGGTAGATGTTCTTGTACTTCTCGGGTACGAAGCGGATCGCGTCCTCCATCACGGCCTTCGTCGCGGGCTCCGCGAGCTCCTTCATCGAGAGGAACCACTGCATCGAGAGTTTCGGCTCGATGGCCACTCCCGTGCGCTCGGAATAGCCCACGTTGTTGGTGTAGTCCTCGACCTTTTCGAGCAGCCCTGCGTCGGCGAGGTCTTCCTCGATCTTCCGGCGCACGTCGAAGCGGTCCTGGCCGACATACAGGCCGACCTTGTCGTTGATCGTGCCGTCGTCGTTGAAGATGTCGATGGTCTCCAGACCGTACTTCTCGCCGAGCATGTAGTCGTTGACGTCGTGTGCCGGGGTGACCTTCAGGGCGCCGGTTCCGAACTCGATGTCGACATATTCGTCGCGGATGACGGGAATCGGGCGTCCGACGAGGGGCACGATGACGCGGGCGTCGGAGGGCAGGTCTTGATAGCGCGGGTCGTTGGGGTTCACGCAGAGGGCCGTATCTCCGAGGATGGTCTCGGGGCGTGTCGTGGCGACGATGATCGTGCGGTCGGAACCCTCGACCTTGTAGCGCAGGTAGTAGAGCTTTCCGTGGGACTCCTTGAATACGACCTCCTCGTCCGAGAGGGCGGTCTGCGCCGCGGGATCCCAGTTGACCATGCGCACGCCGCGGTAGATCTTTCCCTTGTCGTAGAGGTCGCAGAAGACGCGCAGGACGCTCTCGGTGCGGGCCTCGTCCATCGTGAAGCAGGTGCGGTCCCAGTCGCACGAGGCCCCGAGCTTTCGCAGCTGGCGGAGGATCATGCCGCCGTACTTCTCCTTCCACTCCCAGGCGTAGCGGAGGAACTCCTCGCGCGAGAGCGACGATTTCTCGATTCCCTTTTCGCGGAGCATGGCGACGACCTTCGCCTCGGTGGCGATCGACGCGTGATCCATTCCGGGAACCCAGCATGCGTTCTTTCCCGACATGCGGGCGCGGCGCACGAGGACATCCTGCAGCGTGTTGTTGAGCATGTGTCCCATGTGGAGCATTCCGGTGACGTTGGGGGGCGGTATGACGATCGTATAGGGTTCGCGTTCATCGGGTTCCGAGTGGAAGACACCCCGCTCGACCCAGTATTCGTACCATTTGGGCTCGATTTGCTGGGGTGCGTACTTGTCAGCGATTTGCATAGTGCGTATGAGGTTTAATGCGGTTTTGATTTGCGTTCAGGCAGGCAAAGTTATTAACATTCTGTCAAAGTTAAAATAAAATCCGTGAAAAAACGTTACCTTTGCACATTGTATATAGTATGAGACCTATGAGCAAAAAAGATAAGATCGAAACCGTCGAATCCGAAGAGGTCAGCCTCTCCCCCGAACTGCTCGACGGCAAACACCGCGTAATCCCCATCGTCACGGGGGGCGACGAACTGCTCGAGGAGATCGACGTCCCGGAGATCATTCCGATCCTTGCGCTGCGCTCTTCGGTGCTCTTCCCGGGGGCCATCACGCCCATTACGGTGGGGCGCGACAAGAGCATCTCGCTCGTGCGCGCGGTGAACGCCGAGGGCGGGATCCTGGGCGCCGTGCTTCAGCGCGAGAGCGAGGTCGAGGATCCCGCTCCGGGCGACATGTACCGCATCGGCACCGCGGCGCGGATCATCAAGATCCTCGAGATGCCCAACGGCAACCTCACGGTGATCCTCAACGGACTCGAAAAGATCGAGATTACCGAATATACCGCCACGGAACCCTACTTCAAGGCGCGCGTGACGGCCCTCCGCGACTCGACCCCCGACGTGAAGAGCATCGAGTTCGAGGCCCTCGTGGACTCGATCCGCGACGTGGCGCTGAACATCATCAACGTTTCGTCGTCGATGCCCAAGGAGGCGGCCTTCGCCATCAAGAACATCGACTCCAAGCGCGGAATCATCAACTTCATCTGCTCGAACATGGACCTGGCGGACGAAGACCGGCAGTCGCTGCTCGAGGCCCCGGGGCTGCTGGCGCGTGCGCGGAAGCTGCTGGAGATCCTCATCCGGGAGCAGCAGCTCGTGGAGCTGAAGAACCAGATCCAGGAGAAGGTCAAGCAGGAGATCGACAAGCAGCAGCGCGACTACTACCTGCAGCAGCAGATGCGCACGATCCAGGACGAGCTGGGCGACGGCACGGATGCCGACATCGAGAAGCTGCGCGAGCAGGCCAAGAAGAAGAACTGGCCCAAGGAGGTCGCCGAGACCTTCGAGAAGGAGTTGCAGAAGGTCGAGCGGCTGAACCCCGCGGTGGCCGAATATTCGGTGCAGATGACCTACCTTCAGCTGCTGCTGGAGCTTCCGTGGAACGAGGTGACCAAGGACAACCTCGACCTCAAGTGCGCGCGGGAGCAGCTGGATCACGACCATTTCGGCCTCGAGGAGGTCAAGGAGCGGATCCTCGAACACCTCGCGGTCATCAAGCTCAAGGGCGACCTGAAGTCCCCGATCCTCTGCCTCTACGGCCCTCCGGGCGTGGGCAAGACCTCGCTGGGCAAGTCCGTGGCTGCGGCCCTGGGCCGGAAGTTCGGGCGCATTTCGCTGGGCGGACTGCACGACGAGTCGGAGATCCGCGGACACCGCCGCACCTACATCGGCGCCATGCCGGGGCGGATCATCCAGACCATCAGGCGCTGCGGCTCTTCGAACCCGGTGATTATCCTCGACGAGGTCGACAAGGTCACGGTTTCGAACCACGGCGACCCCTCGAGCGCGCTTCTGGAAGTCCTCGACCCGGAGCAGAACACGACCTTCCACGACAACTACATCGACATGGAATACGACCTCTCGAAGGTGCTCTTCATCGCCACGGCCAACAACGTGGGGAACATCGCCCCGGCGCTGCGCGACCGCATGGAGATGATCAACATCCCGGGATACCTCCCGGAGGAGAAGGTCCGCATCGCCCTTGACCACCTGCTTCCGAAGCAGCGCGAGGCCCACGGCATCGCCGCGGAGCAGATGTCGCTCGACGCCGCGGTGATCGAGCAGATCATCTCCGGGTATACGCGTGAGGCGGGTGTGCGCTCGCTGGACAAGCACCTTGCGAAGATCGCCCGGGCGCGCGCCAAGCAGATCGCCTTCGAGGAGGAGTACGCGCCGCAGGTCAGCGCCGCGGAGGTCGAGAAGGTGCTGGGCATGCCGAAGTTCCTCAGGGAGGAGTACGAGGTCGGCGGCCTGACGGGCGTCGTCACGGGCCTTGCGTGGACCGAGGTCGGGGGCGACATTCTCTACATCGAGTCGTGCCTCACCCCGGGCAAGGGCAAGCTGAGCCTCACGGGCAACCTGGGCGACGTGATGAAGGAGTCCGCGACGATCGCCCTCGAATGGACGATGGCCCACTGCAAGGAACTGGGCATCGACCCCAAGCTGCTGGAGACGAACGATGTGAACATCCACGTCCCGGAGGGCGCCATCCCGAAGGACGGCCCTTCGGCGGGCATCACGATGGTGACGTCGCTCGTTTCGACCTTCACGGGCCGCAAGGTGCGGGAGCGGATCGCCATGACGGGCGAGACGACGCTGCGCGGGCGGGTAATGCCCGTGGGTGGGGTGAAGGAGAAGATCCTGGCGGCCAAGCGGGCCGGGATCACGGAGCTGATTCTCTCGGAGGACAACCGCAAGGACATTTCGGAGATCAAGGCGGAATACATCGAGGGACTGACGTTCCACTATGTGCGCACGAACGACGAGGTGCTGAAGCTGGCATTGGAGGAGTAGGTTATGAAATTCATCGCAATCATACCGGCGCGCTACGCGTCGACGCGCTTCCCGGCGAAGCCTCTGGCGCTGCTGGGCGGCAAACCCGTGATCCGGCGGGTCTACGAACAGGTCGCCGGGGTGTTCGACGACGCCGTGGTGGCCACGGACGACGAACGGATCTGCGAGGCCGTACGGGCCTTCGGCGGACGGGTCGAGATGACCTCCGCAGCGCACCGCAGCGGCACGGACCGCTGCCGGGAGGCCTACGACAAACAGGGCCGCGCGTACGACGTGGTGGTCAACGTCCAGGGCGACGAACCCTTCATCCGTGCCGAACAGCTCGAGACGCTGAAACGCTGCTTCGACGACCCGGCGACCGACATCGCCACGCTGGTGAAGCCCTTCGCGGAGAGCGACGGACTCTCCGCGCTGGAGAATCCCAACTCCCCGAAGGTGGTGCTCGACGCACAGTCGCGGGCGCTCTATTTCTCGCGTTCGGTGATTCCCTACCTGCGGGGCGTTCCGCGCGAGGAGTGGCTGTCGAAACACACCTTCTACAAGCACATCGGCCTCTACGCCTTCCGCGCGGAGGTGCTCCGGGAGGTTACCTCCCTGCCGCAGTCGCCGCTCGAGGTGGCGGAGTCGCTCGAGCAGCTGCGGTGGCTCGAGAACGGCTACCGGATCGGCGTGGGCATCACCTCGTCCGAGACCGTGGGGATCGACACCCCCGAGGATCTTGCGCGTGCCGAGGCATTCCTGAAAGCACATCCCGAATTCAACCGTTAGCGATATGAAACTCATTGCAGGACCCTGCGTCATCGAATCGGCCGAGCTGCTGGATCAGGTGGCCGAGCGTCTCGCGGCGATCAACCGCCGCCTCGGGACGGAGATCATCTTCAAGGCGTCGTTCGACAAGGCCAACCGCACGTCGATCCGCTCGTTCCGCGGCCCGGGCCTCGAAAAGGGGCTTCGGATGCTCTCGGACGTGCGTGCGAAGTGGGGGCTGCGGCTCCTTACCGACATCCACGAGGCGTGGCAGGCGGCGCCCGTCGGCGAGGTGGCCGACGTGCTGCAGATCCCGGCGTTCCTGTGCCGCCAGACCGATCTGGTGGTCGCCGCGGCGAAGACCGGACGCACGGTCAACATCAAGAAGGCGCAGTTCCTCTCGGGAGCCGACATGCGGTACCCCTATGAGAAGGCCCTCGAGGCGGGGGCCCGGGAGGTGTGGCTCACCGAGCGGGGCAATTCGTTCGGCTACAACAACCTTGTCGTGGACTTCCGCAACATCCCCGACATGCTGCAGATCGCCCCGACGGTGGTGATGGACTGCACGCATTCGGTGCAGCGGCCGGGGGCGGCCGGGGGCAAGACGGGCGGGAACCGCGAGTTCGTCCCCGCGATGGCGCTTGCGGCGCAGGCGTTCGGGGCCAACGGCTTCTTCTTCGAGGTGCACCCCGATCCCGACCGGGCGCTGAGCGACGGGCCCAACATGCTGCGTCTCGACGATTTGGAGGCGCTTCTCGTGCGCCTGCTCGCCCGCGAGTCGGAAACATGCTGAAGAAAGACCACCAAACAAACGATATCATGACGGATATATCGAATGCCGAGATCCTCGCCGTGGCCCGGCGGGCTGTTCACACCGAGATGGAGTCCCTGCAGCACCTCGAGGAGACGCTGGGCGACGATTTCGTTGCGGCCGTAAGGCTGATTCTCGCGAGCCGTGGCAAGTGCATCGTCACGGGCATGGGCAAATCGGGCCTCGTGGGGCGCAAGATCGCCGCGACGCTCGCCTCGACGGGTACGCCGAGCTTTTTCCTCCACCCCGGGGAGGCGTTCCACGGCGACCTGGGCATGATTTCGAAGGAGGACATCATCCTTGCGCTCTCCTATTCGGGCGAGACCGACGAGATCCTCAAGATCGTGCCGTTCATCCATTCGAACGGCAACCGGCTCATCTCGATGACCGGCAATCCCGAATCGGCGCTGGCCAAGAACTCCGACGTGCACCTCGACGTGGGCGTGCGCGAGGAGGCGTGCATCCTGCACCTGGCCCCCACGTCGTCGACCACCGCACAGATCACCATGGGCGATGCGCTTGCCGTGTCGCTGATGCACGTGCGGGGCTTCACGAGCGTCGACTTCGCGCGCCTGCACCCGGGCGGGAGCCTCGGGCGGCGCCTGCTGATGACCGTGGGCAACGTCATGCGCGACCACGACCTTCCGGTCGTCGGCCCCGACTGCTCGGCCACGGAGATGATCCACGCCATCTCGAAGGGCGGCCTGGGGCTCATCGTCATCTGCGAGGGCGACCGGATCGAAGGCATCGTGACCGACGGCGACGTGCGCCGTGCGATGGAGCGCCTGCGGGGCGAGTTCTTCAACATCCGGGCCGCGGACATCGCCACGCCGCACCCGAAGACGATCGCCCCGAGCGAGAAGCTGATCGAGGCCGAGAAGATGATGACGCGCAACAAGGTGACCTCGCTGCTGGTGACCGACGAGGCGGGCAAGCTCGTCGGCGTGATCCAGATCTACGACATCAAGCTCTGACCCTTGCGGCCCTTTGTGGCCGTCCGACAGCGAAAAAGAGGAATCCGAAGTTCGGGTTCCTCTTTTTTTGCAGGTCGGGACAGGGGATTTATTCCCCCTCCTCGAGCTGGAAAACCGCCTCGAAGGGCTTCTCAAACACGCGTGCGATCTTCAGCGCGAGGAGCGCCGAGGGAATGAATTTCCCCGCCTCGATGGCGTTGACCGTCTGGCGGCTTACGCCCACGGCCTCGGCCAGCTGCTGCTGGGTCATGCGCCGTTCGGCGCGTTCGACCCGGATCCTATTCTTCATGCGCCGCCTCCTTTCCGAGTCTGCGAAGCATCATCCGTTCGATGACGAGGAAGAGGATCGGCAGACTCACCAGATTGACGACCATTACGTAGAGGTAGTCGAACCCGTAAAGCGCGAGCGTTGCGATGACCGCCGCGGCGATATTGACGTAGAGTGCCGCGAGCAGGGCGTTCAGGCGGATGCGGGCGATGAGTTCGTCCTCGATTCTCTCGCGCGAGCAGGTGATGAACAACGCCCCGACGAGCACGCCGATGATGGCGATGGTGTTGCACGCGGCATCCGCCGCGGAGCCGGCGATCATCTCCCCGGGCAGCAGGTACGACGGGAATCCGTTGAACCCGTCGAAGGCCATCATGAGGCCGAAGAGGGACGTCGGGATGAAAAGCGCCCATCCGATCTTCTTGAACGGGTAGGGCAGCAGCAGGATTTTGTTCATGGCATGCGAATTTTTGTCGTTTTTGCAGACCGCCGGAGGTGCGCACTTCTCCCGTCCGCTGTGCAAATGTAAAATAAACTTTACAATTTAGCAAGTAAACGCGACAAAAAAACGGTAATTTTTCCCGAAAAGGGCTCCGCCGGGATCCCTGCGACGGTTCAGAGCCTGCCGATCAGCTCGTCGACGTGCCGCTCCTCGGTGGCCCAGCTCGTGACGAACCGCACGATGGACTCCTGCTCGCCGCGCGGGCCCCATAGCTCAAACGTGGCGTATCGGCTCAGGCGGTCGATCTCGCGGTTCGGGAGGACGAAGAACTGCTGGTTTGTCGGCGAGTCCACATGGGTGCGGTACCCTTTGGCGAGCATTGCCTCCTTCAGTTTCATGGCCGCGGCGATGGCCCGGCGGGCGATGCGCAGGTAGAGCCCGTCGGTGAAGAGCGTCTCGAACTGGATGCCCAGCAGCCGCCCCTTGGCCAACAGGGCGCCGTGCTGCTTGACGAGGGTGAAGAAGCGGGGCAGGAGCTCCGGGCGGGTGATGACCACGGCCTCGCCGAAGAGCGCCCCGGTCTTTGTGCCTCCGATGTAGAAGACGTCGCACAGGCGTGCGATGTCGGGAAGCGTGAGCGTGTTTCCTTCGGCCGCCAGGGCGTAGCTGAGGCGTGCGCCGTCGAGGTAGAGGGGGATCGAATGCCTCCGGCAGACGGCATGCAGCTCTTCCAGTTCGCTGCGTGAGTAGAGCGTCCCGAACTCCGTGGGGTGTGAGATGTAGAGCATCCCGGGGGCGACCATGTGGGGCCATGTCTCGTCGCGGTAAAACTCTTCGATGTAGTGCCCGACGTCCGCGGCGCGGACTTTTCCGTCGTATTCGGGCAGTGTGAGGACCTTGTGCCCCGCAGCTTCGATCGCCCCGGCCTCGTGGACGTTGATGTGTCCCGACTCTGCGGCCAGCACCCCTTCGTGGCGGCGGAGCAGCCCGTCGATGACCGTGGCGTTGGTCTGGGTGCCCCCGACCAGGAAATATACCTCGGCCCCGGGGGCTTCGCATGCGCGGCGTATGAGTTCGCGGGCGTGTTCCGTGTAGGTGTCGCAGCCGTATCCGGGGGTCTGTTCGAGGTTTGTTTCGGCGAGGCGTCGCAGGATCTCGGGGTGCGCGCCCTCCATGTAGTCGCAGTCGAAATGGAGCATGTATTATCGGGATTGTTTTGTTTCCTTTTTTCTGCCCGGGATTTTCAGACTGTTCGGGTACATTTTTCAAGCCTTCCGCCTGCATCTGCTTTTCGGGCTTCACCGTCAAATTCTCTCCGCTCGCACCCGCTTCCCGTGCTCGACCCGTCAAGTCCCCTCCGAGAAGGGGATTTAGGGGAGGGTCAGGATTGGAAGCGCGGCCACGGGCCGCGGGGCTTCGGCCGTCAGCCGCCCCGGAACGTTCGGAATACCTCCTCGCCCTGCGGCTCCTTACTGCTGAATCTTCACCAGCTGCTCGCGGTAGGCGTTCAGGATCCGCGACTTGGAGATGAATCCGAGGTAGTGGTTCTGCTTGTCGACCACGGGAAGCATCCAGGTGTGCTTGTCCTCGAACTTCTCCATGACGCTCTGTATCGACTCGTGCTCGAGGATCCTGTCCGGCGGGGGGATCATGTAGTCGGAGATCGGCTGCCCGTATTTCTCGCGCTTGAACATGTCCTCGCGCAGGTCGTCCAGCTGCACGACGCCCAGCAGGCGTCCGAAGTTGTCGATCACGGGGAAGATGTTGCGCCGGGCCGTGGAGATGATGTGCACGATGTCGCCGAGGGTCATGTTCTCCTTGATGCGCAGGAAATCGGTCTCCATCAGGTCTTCGAGCTTCAGGAAGACGAAGACCGACTGGTCCTTGTCATGCGTGAGCAGCTCGCCCTTCTTGCGCAGCTGCTTGGTGTAGATCGAGTCGGGGTCGAGGTAGTAGTCCACGGCGAACGAGATGCAGGCGGTGATCATCAGGGGGATGAAAAGCCCGTATCCGTTGGATAGTTCGGCGATGAGGAAGATCGAGGTCAGCGGGGCCTTCATGACACCCGACATGACGCCGGCCATGCCCACGAGCGTGAACGAGACGATCGAGACATCCCAGTGGAAGAGCATGTTGCAGATCAGGGCGAGGGACGCCCCGGTGAAGGCTCCGACGAACAGCGACGGGGCGAAGGTTCCGCCGACGCCTCCCGCGGCGTTTGTCGAGGCCATGGCGATGACCTTGAAGAACATCGTGGCGATGACGAAGAGCACGACAACCCAGTCGATGCCCCGGAACCGGTAGAAGAGCGAGTTGTTGAAGAGCTCCTCGGCCCTTCCGTGCATCAGGGAGGTGAACCCTTCGTAGCCTTCTCCGTAGAGGGGCGGGAACACGAAGATCAGGATGCCGAGGATCGCACCGCCCCAGATCCATTTCTTATACTGCTTGTCGAGTCGTTTGAAGAACCCTCCGATGCGGGCGTTCATCGAGGTGAAGTACCACGCCATCAGTCCGCAGAGACCTCCCAGGAGGATGAACAGGGGAATCTGCCAGAGTTCGAAAGCGTCCTGCGGGGCGAGGGTCACGGCCAGAATGGGGTCGAAGCCCCGGAGCATAAGGGCCATCGTGGTGGCGGTGATCGAGGCGATGAGCAGCGGGATGACCGACCCGGCGGTGATGTCGAGCATGAGAATCTCGAGGACGAAGACCACGCCCGTGATCGGGGCCTTGAAGATTGCGGCGAGCGCCGCGCCGGCCCCGCAGCAGAGCAGCAGGGTGGTGTTCTTGTAGTTGAGGCGCACGAGCCGCCCGACGTTCGAGCCGATGGCCGCGCCGGTAAGGACGATCGGGGCCTCGGGACCTACCGAACCTCCGAATCCGATGGTCGTGGCCCCTCCGACGATCGACGTCCAGCAGTTGTGCGCGGCGATGCGGGAATTCTTGCGCGACATGGCATGCAGCACGCGCGTGACCCCTTCGGAGATGTTGTCGCGGACGATGTACTTGACGAACAGCGTTGCCAGGATGATGCCGACGGCCGGGTAGATCAGGAAGAGAAAATGGGCGCTGTCGACGGGGAACCAGTTTGTCAGCCCGCTCTTGATGGCGTAGAGCAGGACTTCGAAGAAGTAGGTTCCCAGACTGGCAAGCACTCCGACCACAACGGCCAGCAGCATCATGATCTGGCTGTTCGAGAGCCTTCGCGTAAGTCTCAGGAAGGCGGGGTAGATGCGGTCGGTGCGCAGGCGCATGGGTCGTGTCCGGTTGAAGGTGGCGAAAGGGTTACTTTTTCTGCGCGTTCTGTGCGTTCTGTGCGAAGTGCGCGGCCTGCGCGTCGATGAGCTCCCGGTCGTCGAAGTAGTCGATCTTCATGGCGCGGCGCACGTCCGCGAGCGTGGCGGCTGCGGCGGCGCGGGCCTTGATCGACCCTTCGCGGAGGATGTCGTAGACCTCGCCGATGCGGGCCTCGTAGGCGTGTCGGCGTTCGCGGATCGGGTCGAGGGTCTCGTTGAGGATGGCGATCAGCAGGCGCTTGACCTTCACGTCGCCCAATCCCCCGCGGCGGTAGTGATCCTTCATCTCGTCGAGCGAGGCGTATTCGGGGAGGTATTTGGCGAAGTGCTCCGGGCGGCTGAACGCGTCGAGGTAGGTGAAGACCGTGTTGCCCTCGACCTTCCCGGGATCTTCGACCCGCAGGTGGTCGGGATCGGTGTACATGCCCATGACCTTTTTGCGAACCTCCTCGGCGGTGTCCGAGAGGTAGATGCAGTTTCCGAGCGACTTCGACATCTTGGCCTTTCCGTCGGTTCCGGGCAGGCGGAGGCAGGCGGCGTTGTCGGGCAGCAGGATCTCGGGCATGGTGAGCGTGGGGCCGTACACGGAGTTGAACTTGTGGACGATCTCGCGGGTCTGCTCGATCATCGGCTCCTGGTCCTCGCCCACGGGCACGGTTGTGGCGCGGAATGCGGTGATGTCCGATGCCTGGCTGATGGGGTATGTGAAGAATCCCACGGGGATTCCCTGGCGCTGGGTGGTGTCGCCCTCGACGGCGCCCTCGGCGAATCCGCGCATCTGGATCTCGGCCTTGACGGTGGGGTTGCGCTGCAGGCGCTGCACCGTGACGAGGTTCATGTAGTAGAACGCCAGTTCGCAGAGCTCGGGGACCTGCGACTGGATGAAGAGGGTCGACTTTGCGGGGTCGAGGCCGACGGAGAGGTAGTCGAGGGCCACCTCGATGATGTTCTGCCGCACCTTTTCGGGATTGTCGGCGTTGTCGGTGAGTGCCTGAGCGTCGGCGATCATGATGAATATGCGGTCGTAGAGTCCGGAGTTCTGGAGTTCGACGCGGCGGCGGAGCGAACCCACGAAATGTCCCAGATGAAGACGTCCGGTCGGGCGGTCGCCCGTGAGAATGATTTTTTCCATATCGGAATCGCGGAGAATGAATTACGTAGATAGCAAATTTCAGGCGAAGATAGGAAAAAGCGTGCGGGCGACCTAAAAAAGTTTGCGAATATAGTTTTTTTTTATATATTTGTCCTTTGAAATAGTTGCCTGTTATGACTATAATCCAACTTGAATATTTGTTGGCCGTAGCCAACTGCGGCAGTTTTTCGCAGGCCGCCGAACATTGTTTCGTGACGCAGCCCTCGCTGAGCATGCAGGTCAAGTCGCTCGAGGAGGAGCTGGGGGTGGTGCTTCTCGACCGGTCGAAGAAACCGGTGATTCCTACCGAGGCGGGGGAGGTTGTCCTCGAGCAGGCGCGGGAGACGCTGCGGGCCTACAACGGGATCAAGGAGGCCGTTGCGGCGCTCAAGGGCGAGACTTCGGGGAAGCTGCGCCTGGGCGTGATTCCTACGATTGCGCCCTACCTGCTTCACAAGTTCATCCCGGCCTTCGTGTGCGACTTCCCGAAGGTCGAGCTGGAGATCTCGGAGATGATCACGGCCGACATCGTCGAGGCGCTGAAGCGCGACCGGATCGACGCGGCGCTGGTGGCGAGCGGCACATGCGGGGAGGGGATCCTCGAGCAGGAGCTTTTCAACGACCGCTTCTACGCCTACGTGTCGCCGGAGAACCCGCTCTATGAGCGGCAGAACATCCGCATCGAGGACATCGACCTCAAGGATCTTGTGATCCTGAGTCCGGGCAACTGTATGCGCGACCAGATCATCGAGCTGTGCCAGGCGCGCCGCACGATGCCCGCGCACTACTCCTTCGAGTCGGGATCCCTGGACACGCTGATGCGCATCGTCGACTGCACGCAGTGCCTGACGATCATCCCGGAGATGGCGATCGAATACATCCCGGCGGACCACCGCGACCGGTTGAAGACGCTGGCCAAGGGGGCGATGTCGCGGAAGATCGCCGTCGCGGTGCGCCGCACCTATGTCAAGGGTACGATCATCCGTGCGCTGACCGACACGATCCTGACGTACGCCTCGCCCGAGAAGGCGTGATTCCCTCGGAGGGGCGGGTCTGCCTTTCCGGTTCGGGAGCGAATGGCCCGGCCGCGAGCTTCTATTTCGGGCCGCCGACTGCCTCTATTTTTTTTTGCCGCCGAGAGCCTCATATTTTGGGGGCCGCCGACTGCCGTTATTTTGTCCCGGCCGAGTGTCGTTATATTTTTTGCCGCCGACTGCCCCCCCCCGCCGGTGGCCTTTAAAATTTTTTCCGTTGACCGCAGGCAATCCCTGGCCTCCGGACGGAAGCCCCTCTTCTTTCCCTTCCGTCCGCCTCATCCGCCCCTTGTCCCCTCTGCTCCCCTTCCGTCCGCTTCATCCGCCCCTTGTCCCCTCTTCTTTCCCTTCCGCCCGCCTCATCCGCCCCTTGCCCCCTCTGCTCCCTTTCCGTCCGCCTCTCCGCTCCTATCCTTCCCCTTCCGGCGTCTCCGTGTTTTGCTCCTCCCTCGCGCAAAATGGCTTTCCCGGACTCCTTTTCCCGAATTTTGGATACGGGATTATGAATTGTGAATTCTTCTTCGTAACTTTGCACGGTTATAGGCATCTATTTGAATTATGGTAAACAAACTGATCGAAACGATCGTCAGTGCGATTGAAGATAAAAAAGGCAAGAATATCGTATCGTTGGACCTCTCGGGCTTCGACGGGGCCATCTGCTCGAACTTCGTGGTCTGCAACGCGGACTCCACGACGCAGGTCGCGGCCATCGCCGACGGCATCGAGGAGAAGGTGCGCGAGACCCTCGGCGAGAAGGTCTGGCGCATCGAAGGGCAGCAGAACGCCGTGTGGATCGCCATGGACTACGTCGACGTCGTGGTGCACATCTTCCAGACGGAACTCCGCAGCTTCTACCGGCTCGAGGAACTCTGGGCCGATGCCCCGATGGTCAAGTACGAATACGAAGAGTAACGGATTATGACACAGAAACGCAAAAACACCAAGAATAGCAATTCCAGGATGAACATGCCGCGGCCCTCGGGGCTGTGGATCTACGGCCTGATCGGGGCCTTCATCATCGCCTACTGGGCCTTCACGCCGTCGAACAACACTCCGGTTCCGAGCGACTGGGCCACCGTCGGGGAGATGGTCCGCTCGGGCGATGTCGAGAAGATCGAGATCATCAACCGCGACGAGGCGCAGGTCTACCTGCGCGAGGAGGCCGTTGCGCGCTACCGCGGCGACGAGAGCGACAAACGCTTCCGGCGCATGCCCGAATCGGGCGCGCAGCTGGTCTTCACCATCGGCTCCGTGGACTCGTTCCGCGAGGATCTGAAGGCCGCCGAGGAGTTGTCGGGCCATGTCGTGCCGGTGGTCTACGAGAACCGCACCAACGACTGGACGAACATCCTTGTGAACCTCCTTCCGTGGGTCATCATCATCGGGGCCTGGTTCTTCATCATGCGGTCGATGTCGCGCGGCGGAGGCGCCGGCGGCGGGGGCGGCATCATGAACGTCGGCAAGGCCAAGGCGCAGGTCTTCGACAAGGACAACTCCAAGCGCGTGACCTTCAAGGACGTTGCGGGCCTCGAGGAGGCGAAGGTCGAGATCATGGAGATCGTCGACTTCCTCAAGAAGGCCGACAAATACCGCGAACTGGGTGCCAAAATCCCCAAGGGCGCGCTGCTCGTAGGCCCTCCGGGCACGGGCAAGACGCTGTTGGCCAAGGCCGTTGCGGGCGAGGCGAACGTTCCGTTCCTCTCGATTTCGGGTTCGGACTTCGTGGAGATGTTCGTCGGCGTGGGGGCGTCTCGCGTGCGCGACCTCTTCGAGCAGGCCAAGCAGAAGGCTCCGTGCATCGTCTTCATCGACGAGATCGACGCCATCGGCCGTGCGCGCGGGAAGAATGCCGGTTTCTCGGGGAACGACGAACGCGAAAACACGCTGAACCAGCTGCTCACGGAGATGGACGGCTTCCAGACCAATACGGGTGTGATCGTGCTGGCGGCGACCAACCGCGCGGACATTCTGGACAAGGCGCTGATGCGTGCCGGGCGTTTCGACCGTCAGATCGAGGTGGGGCTTCCCGACGTGAAGGAGCGCGAGGAGATCTTCGACGTGCACCTGCGTCCGCTGAAACTCGATCCGGCGCTGGACCGCTCGTTCCTGGCGCGCCAGACCCCCGGATTCTCGGGTGCCGACATCGCGAACGTCTGCAACGAGGCGGCGCTGATTGCGGCGCGCCACAACAAGAAATATGTCTCGAAGGAGGACTTTCTGGCTGCCATCGACCGGATCATCGGAGGACTGGAACGCAAGAACAAGATCATCACCGACGAGGAGAAGCGCGTGATCGCCTACCACGAGGCGGGCCACGCCACGGTGAGCTGGATTCTGGAAAACGCGAGTCCGCTGATCAAGGTGACGATCATTCCGCGCGGGAAGGCGCTGGGAGCGGCGTGGTACCTGCCGGAGGAGCGGCAGATCACCACGCGCGAGCAGCTGATGGACGAGCTGGCGGCGACGCTGGGCGGGCGCGTGTCGGAGCAGCTGACCTTCGGCGAGGTGTCGACCGG
>DWYP01000046.1 GCA_019118605.1 Candidatus Alistipes faecavium
AGCCCGTGGCTTTCGACCACGACTGCCGTGAGGGTATTTGCGGCATGTGCTCGCTGCACATCGACGGACAGGCCCACGGCCCCAGCCAGGGCGCAACGACCTGCCAGATCTACATGCGCAAGTTCAAGGACGGCGCAACGATCACCATCGAGCCGTGGCGTTCGGCGGCCTTCCCCGTCATCAAGGACCTCGTGGTGAACCGCTCGGCCTATGACCAGATTCTCCAGGCCGGAGGTTTCATCTCGGTGCGCACGAACTCGGTACCCGATGCCAACGCCATTGCGATTCCGAAGAAGGATGCCGACGAGTCGATGGACGCCGCCGCCTGCATCGGCTGCGGAGCCTGCGCCGCCACCTGCAAGAACGGTTCGGCCATGCTCTTTGTGGCAGCCCGCGTGTCGTCGCTGGCCAAGTTGCCGCAAGGCCGTGTAGAGGGTGCCCGCCGCGCCAAAGCGATGGTTGCCAAGATGGACGAACTGGGATTCGGCAACTGCACCAATACGGGTGCCTGCCAGGCCGAGTGCCCGAAGCAGATTTCCATCGCGCATATTGCCCGTCTGAACCGTGAGTTCCTCTCGGCAAAGTTCAAGGACTAAGAGTTGCAAACCGCTTAGGAAAAACCCCGGAGCTGAAAACTCCGGGGTTTTTGTTGGGTTGACGGGCAATATGCGCTCCACGCGACCGTTGCAGACAATCCCTCCCGACCTCCCTTTGATAAGGGAGGAGAACATACGCCCGTCTGAACCGCGAGTTCCTCTCGGCAAAATTCAAGGACCAAGAGCGCAAACCGCTCAGAAGAACCCCCGGAGCTGAAAACTCCGGGGTTTTTGTTGGGTTAACGGGCAACAGGCACCCCGCGCTCCTCCGCCAAAGCAAGAGAGGAGGTTACAAAAACCTCCTCTCTCACATTATCTCCATCCGAGACCCGAACTCGGGTTCAGGCTAACGGTTCAACCTTTCTTGCGGATTTCCGTACGGCGAATCTTACCGCTGATCGTCTTGGGCAAAGCATCGACGAACTCCACCACACGCGGGTACTTATAAGGAGCCGTGATGCGCTTGACATGGTCCTGCAACTCCTTGACCAGCGCCGCATCGGCCCGGTCACGGTATCCGGCGGCCAGCACAATCGTCGCCTTGACCACCTGCCCGCGAATTTCATCGGGGACACCCGTAATGGCACACTCCACGACGGCCGGATGGGTCATCAGTGCACTCTCCACCTCGAACGGCCCGATGCGGTAGCCCGAGCTCTTGATTACGTCGTCGGCTCGCCCCACGAACCAATAGTAGCCGTCCTCGTCGCGCCAAGCAACGTCTCCCGTATAGTAGACGCCATCATGCCAGGCCTCGCGCGTCAGCTCTTCATTGAGGTGGTAACCCAGGAACAATCCAACGGGTTTGCCGCCATCGGTGCGGATAACAATCTGTCCCTGCTCGCCGTCCTCGGCCGAACGTCCGTCGGGCGTCAGCAGGTCGATGCGGTACTGCGGGTTGGGGACACCCATACTGCCGGGTTTCGAGGGCATCCACGGGAAGGTGCCGAGCGTCAACGTCGTCTCGGTCTGCCCGAAGCCCTCCATCAGGCGGATTCCGGTCAATTTCAGGAAGGTGTCGTAAACGGCACCGTTGAGCGCCTCACCGGCTGTCGTGCAGTATTCAAGCGACGAAAGATCGTACTTCGTAAGGTCCTCGCGGATCAGGAAGCGGTAGATCGTCGGAGGAGCGCACAGCGACGTGATGTGGTACTGTTCAATCTTGTGCAGGATGTCGGCCGGCGTAAACTTCTCGTGGTCGTAGACGAAGATCGTGGCCCCGGCGAACCACTGCCCGTAAATCTTGCCCCAAGCGGCCTTGGCCCACCCCGTATCGGCGATCGTCAGGTGGAGGCTCCCCTCGTGGAGGTTGTGCCACAGCAGGCCAGTGGTGATGTGTCCCAGCGGATAGGTGAAGTCGTGGGCCACCATTTTCGGCTCGCCCGTCGTCCCCGACGTGAAGTACATCATCATGATGTCGTCGTTGGTGTTCACCGCGGCAGGGCGCTCGAACGGAGCCGCCGTGGCGATGCCGCCATGGAAATCGAGGAACCCTTCGGGCACTTCGGGTCCCACGCTGACGAGCACCTTCGTCGTGGGACACTCGGGCATGGCCGCCACGATATGGTCGGTAATGACGTTCTCGCCCGCCGCAACGATCGCCTTGATCGAGGCCATGTTGCAACGGTAGACGATATCCTTCTTGGTAAGCAGGTGCGTGGCGGGAATCACCACGGCCCCGAGCTTGTGCAACGCCAGGATCGAGAACCAGAATTCATAGCGACGCTTGAGGATCAGCATCACCGTATCGCCCTTGCCGATGCCGAGACTTTGGAACCACGAAGCCGTGCGGTCGCTCTCGCGCTTCATGTCGGCGAAGGTGAAGCGGTGCACCTCGTCGTGGTCGTTGGTCCACAACATGGCCAGTTTGTCGGGTTGCTCGGCGGCATAGGCATCAACCACGTCGTAGGCGAAATTGAAATTTTCGAGAACCCGGATATGGAGGTTCCGGATGAAGTCCTCCTGCGACGTGAAGGAGGTCTGAGTGAGGAATCGTTCTACCATAAGCCTACATGATTATAGCCAGGAAACGTACTTTCTTACCGTCGAGGGCCTTCATGCCGTGGGGCAGCGACGAGTCGAAATAGAGGCTGTCGCCGACATTGAGCACGATCTCCTTGCCGTTGAGCCCGATCAGCAGACGACCCTCGAGCACATAGTTCATCTCCTGCCCGGAGTGGGAGTTCAGGTGCATCGGCACGTCGTCGGAGGTCGGTTCGACGGTCACGATGAAGGGGTCGATGCGGCGATCGCGGAATCCCGAAGCCAGCGCCTCGTATTTGTAGGCCTTCTGGCGCTCGACCGACACCCCCTTGTCGGCTCGGGTGATGAAATAGGCGCTCATCTTGGGTTCTTCGCCGAACATCAGTACGTCGAGGCTGATGTCGTAGCGACGGGCGATAGACTGCAGGACATTTACCGAAATATCGCTTTCGGCACGCTCCATGGCCCGGTACTCCTCGAGGGAGATGTGGCAACTTTCGGCCACCTCCTCTTCCGAGAGCTCGAGGACTTCGCGGAGTCCGCGCAGACGGGTCGCAATCGATTGAATAGGGTCGTCACACATGGATCGGATATTTTTTGGTTATGGAAACGGTCGGTTCGTCCCGGCAGCCGGAGTAACGATTCGGAAGCCAGCACAGGCAGACATCTTTCCTCGGGCAATTCCGGGACCGAATAACAACTTGGGCGTAAATATACTAAAAAACCTTAGAAATTACAATACGCAACAGCAATTCCTCATTCCGGGGAGGGTACTTATATATTATAAGCAGGATAATCCCTTCCCGGAAGCCCTTTTCGGCCCCTTGGAGACTGACAACAGCCTCCACGCACGGCAAAATAGGGTTCCGGGGAGATTTTTTTCGCTTCGAATTTTGTTTTCTCGCAGAGAAAGACTATATTTGTCCCATACGATACAACAAACCGACATGACGATTTTCACCCATATCCACCATCACCACCACCACTTCATCGAGGGGTAGGCGATCCTGTATATGGCAATCCATGGAATATACGAAGCTCATCCCTCTGCGGATGGGCTTTTTTTCTTGCCTCACGCAGCGGGTGCGCAAAAAACCTCAATACACCGAAAAACATGCTGAAAATAGCGATCCAGGCCAAGGGCCGACTCAATGAACAAAGCATCGAACTGCTCGCCGAAGCGGGAATCCGCGTCGCCGAGAGCAAACGCAAACTCATCTCGCGGGCCGAAGGTTTCCCGCTCGAGGTGCTCTACCTGCGCGACGACGACATTCCCCAGGCCGTGGCAATGGGTGTCGCCGACCTGGGCATCGTCGGGATGAACGAAGTGGCCGAAAAGGGCTTCCCGGTCGAGGAGGTCATGCGCCTCGGGTTCGGCGACTGCCGCATCTCGCTCGCCGTGCCCAACACGGTCGACTACCCGGGCCTTGCGTTTTTCAACGGCAAGCGCGTGGCAACCTCCTATCCCAAAATTCTCTCGCGGTTCTTCGCCGAGCAGGGAATCCAGGCCGAGATCCACACCATCGAGGGATCGGTCGAGATAGCCCCGGCCGTGGGCATGGCCGACGCCATCTTCGACATCGTCTCCTCGGGCGGCACGCTCATCTCCAACGGACTGGTCGAGGTCGAAAAGGTCTTCTATTCGGAATCGGTGCTCATCGCTTCGCCATCGCTCGGCGATGCGGCCCGTCAGGAGATCGGGCAGCTCACCTTCCGTTTCCGCTCGATTCTCGAGAGCCGCGGCATGAAGTACGTGCTCATGAACCTCCCGAAAGAGCGCCTCGACGAGGCCATCCGCATCCTGCCCGGCATGCGCAGCCCGACGGTGCTGCCCTTGGCCCAGGAGGGATGGTGTTCGATCCACGCCGTCATCTCGGAAGAACAACTTTGGGAGCGCATCGAACGGCTCAAGGCCATCGGCGCCGAGGGGATCCTGGTCCTCGCCCTCGAAAACATGATCCGATGAACCCAACCCTTACGACCACATGGAGACATTGAAGATATACAACGAGCCCGAACGGGCCGAATGGGCGGCGCTCACCGAACGCGTCACCCGAGCCGAGGAGGAGATCACACAACAGGTCGCCGCGATCCTCGCGGAGATAAAGGCGGGCGGCGACCACGCCCTGCGCGCCATCACACACCGCATCGAGGGTCGTGAAGCCGTCCAGTTCGAAATTCCGGCCACAGTACGCCGCGCTGCCGCCGAGCGGATTCCCGCGGCGCTGAAAAAGGCGCTCGCCACGGCAAAGACCAACATCGAGGCCTTCCACCGGGCGCAACTGCCCGGGGAGGTGAGCGTCGAGACAATGCCGGGCGTACGGTGCGTCCAGCGCGCGCTGCCGATCCGCCGCGTGGGACTCTACGTCCCGGGCGGGAAAGCCCCGCTCTTCTCCACGGTGCTCATGCTGGCCGTTCCGGCACGTGTCGCCGGATGCCGCGAGGTGATTCTCTGCACCCCAGCCTCGCGCGAAGGCGAGGTCGCACCCGAGATTCTCTATGCCGCCGAGCTGTGCGGTGTCGACCGCATCTTCGCCGTGGGCGGAGCGCAGGCCGTCGCCGCCATGGCCTACGGCACCGAGAGCATTCCGCGCGTAGACAAGATTTTCGGCCCTGGGAACCGCTACGTGACGAAGGCCAAGCAACTGGTCGGCGCCAACGAGGTAGCCGTCGACCTGCCGGCCGGGCCCTCCGAAGTCCTCGTCCTGGCTGACGATACGGCTTCGCCCGCAGCGGTTGCCGCCGACCTGCTCTCGCAGGCCGAGCACGGCGCCGACAGCCAGGCAGTACTGGTCTGTGCCTCAACGGCCTTCGCCCGCAATGTCCAGCGGGCCGTCACCGAACAGCTGAAGGTCCGCCGCCGCGGGGAGATCATCCGCGAGGCGTTGCAGCAAAGCCGCATCATCGTGCTGCCCCGACGCGCCGACCGCATCGAATTTTCGAACGCCTACGCCCCGGAGCACCTGATCCTCTCGACGGAGGAGCCGTGGAGCGTCGCGGCCGAGATCACCGCCGCCGGAAGCGTCTTCGTGGGAGCCTGGTCGCCCGAAAGTGCCGGCGACTACGCTTCGGGGACGAACCATACCCTCCCGACGGGCGGCTGGGCACGAGCCTACAGCGGGGTGAACACCGATTCGTTCCTGCGCAAGATCACCTTCCAGGAATTGACGCGCGAAGGGCTCGAACGGCTGGCCCCGACCATCGTATCGATGGCCGAAGCCGAGGGGCTCGACGGTCACGCCGCAGCCGTACGCATCCGCCTCGAAGAGGCACAACGGCAGGAAGGAGGTGCGCAATGAGGAGCCTCGACGAACTGGTACGCCCCAACATCCGGGCGCTGAAACCCTACTCCACGGCCCGCGACGAATACGCCGGCGGGGCAATCTCGACGTGGCTCGATGCCAATGAGAATCCCTATGACAACGGTATGAACCGCTACCCCGACCCGCACCAGCGGGAGTTGAAACGGCGGATCGCCCGCCTGAAGGGGGTGCGCGAAGGCCAGATATTTCTGGGAAACGGCAGTGACGAAGCGATCGACCTCCCCTACCGGATCTTCTGCTCGCCGGGGCGGGACAACGCCGTCTCGATCGCCCCGACCTACGGCATGTACCGCGTGGCGGCCGACATCAACGACATCGAGATGCGCGAGGTGCCGCTCGGCGACGACTTCGCGCTGCCGGTCGACGCCCTGCTGGCCGCCTGCGACGAACACACGAAGTTGCTGTGGCTCTGCTCGCCGAACAACCCCACGGGCAACGCCTTCCCGGCGGCCGAGATCGAGCGCCTCGTGCGTGCGTTCGACGGCATGGTCATTCTCGACGAGGCCTACATCGATTTCGCCTCGGAACCGGGATTCCTGCCGCGTCTCGACGAGTTCCCGAACCTGATCGTCCTGCAAACCTTCTCCAAAGCGTGGGGCATGGCGGGCGTGCGTCTCGGTATGGCCTTCGCCTCGGAGCCGGTCGCCAAGCTCATGGCCCGCGTAAAATATCCCTACAACATCAACTGCCTGGCACAGGCGACAGCAGCCGAGCGCCTCGCATTCGACATCACACCACAGGTGGCGGAACTCCGCTCCGAACGCAGCCGCATGATCGAGGCCCTCGCCACGTGCCGGGCCATCGAGCGGGTCTACCCTTCGGATGCCAACTTCCTGCTGGTACGCACCCCGGCACCCGACCGGTTGTACAACGCACTGATCGAAGCCGGGGTCATCGTCCGCAACCGCTCGCACGTGCGGGGCTGCGAAGGATGCCTACGCATCACGATCGGGCGTCCTGAGGAGAACGACCGCATGTTACGAACCGTACAAGATTTCCGCCCATGAAAAAAGCCCTCTTCATCGACCGCGACGGCACGATCATCGCGGAACCCGCCGACGAGCAGATCGACAGTCTCGAAAAACTGGCGTTCGTACCCGGAGCGATCTCGGGGTTGAAGTCCCTCACGGGTCTCGGTTTCGAACTCGTGCTGGCCACGAACCAGGACGGTCTGGGCACGGCGTCGTTTCCCGAAGAGACCTTTTGGCCCGCGCACGAAAAAATGCTCGCAACGCTCCGCGGCGAGGGGGTCACCTTCGACGAAGAGCTCATCGACCGCACGTTCGAGCACGACAACGCCCCGACACGCAAACCCCGCACAGGGATGCTCGCCCGCTACATGGACGGCTCGTACGACCTTTCCGGGAGCTACGTCATCGGCGACCGTGTGACCGACATCCTGCTGGCCCGCAACCTCGGGGCGCAAGGCATTCTGCTCCGGCCCGCGGACGAAGGGCGCCGGATGCTGAAGGAGGCCGAAACCTCCGACACCTGTGTCCTGGTGACCGACTCGTGGAAGGAGGTCGCCGAATTCATCCGTCGCGGGGAACGACGGGTCGAAATTCGGCGCGAGACGCGCGAGACGCAGATCCGCGTGCGCCTCGACCTTGACGGGCGCGGCGACTTCAACGACCGCATCTCGACCGGGCTGCGCTTTCTGGACCACATGCTCTCGCAGATCGCCCACCACGGCGGCGTAGCCCTCGAGGTGGAGGCCCGGGGCGACCTCGACATCGACGAGCACCACACGATGGAGGACGTGGCCATCACGCTGGGCGAGGCGATCGACCGCGCTCTGGGCTCGAAAGCCGGCATTGCCCGTTACGGATTCGCCCTGCCGATGGACGACTGCCGGGCGATGGTGCTCCTCGACTTCGGCGGGCGGATCGACTTCGAGTGGGAGGCCGAATTCCACCGCGAACGGGTCGGCGACGTCCCCACGGAGATGTTCCGCCACTTCTTCCACGCGCTGTGCTGCGCCGCACGGTGCAACCTCCAGATCGCGGCCCGCGGCGAAAACGACCACCACAAGGCCGAAGCGATTTTCAAGGCCTTCGCCCGCGCGCTGCGCATGGCCGTAGCGCGGCAAGGATTCGGATACGACATACCCAGCAGCAAAGGAGTCCTATGATAGCCGTCGTCGATTATGCCACGGGCAACCTGAGATCGGTTGCCGATGCCCTGCACCGTGCCGGGGCCGAATTTACCCTGACGGCCGATCCCGCGCTGCTGCGCACGGCCGACCGGGTCATCCTGCCCGGCGTCGGCGAGGCCTCGAGCGCCATGGCGAAGCTCCGCGAACGGGGCCTCGACGCGGTGATTCCCACGCTCTCATGCCCCGTGCTGGGCATCTGCATCGGCATGCAACTGATGTGCCTCACGAGCGAGGAGGGCGACGCCCGCTGCATGGGTATCTTCCCGACACACGTGCGGCGGCTTGCGGGCGACACGCCGGAGGGCGGGCGGCTGAAGGTGCCCCACGTGGGGTGGAACACGATCGAAGGGCTGCAAACGCCCCTCTTCGAAGGGCTTCCGGAGGAGAGTTTCGTCTACTACGTACACTCCTACGCGGCCGAACTCTGTCCGGCGACGATCGCCACGACCCGTTACGGCGAGGCGTTCAGTGCGGCACTCGCGCGCGACAACTTCTTCGGCACGCAGTTCCATCCCGAAAAGAGCGGCCCCACCGGAGCAAGGATCATTCAGAACTTTCTAAACCTACGTCCATGAACATCACCATCATACCGGCCACGGACCTGATCGACGGACAGTGCGTGCGCCTGACGCAGGGCGACTACGCCAGCAGCAAAACCTATTACCGCGACCCGCTCGAGGCGGCCCTGCGCTTCGAGGAGGCGGGCATCCGCCGCCTCCACATGGTCGACCTCGACGGCGCCAAGGCCGCAGAGCCGCGGAACCTGCGGGTCCTCGAACGCGTGGCGACGAAGACCTCGCTCGAAGTGCAGTTCGGCGGCGGCATCAAGAGCCGCGAAGCCCTCGGGAGCGTCTTCAACGCCGGGGCCCGGCGGGCCATCTGCGGCAGCGTGGCGGTGCGAGACCCGGAGGCGTTCGCCGAATGGCTCGAGGAGTTCGGCCCGGAACGCCTGATCCTCGGCGCCGACCTGCGTGACGGAAAAGTCGCCATCCAGGGATGGCTCGAGGAGTCCTCCATCACCGGTTCGGAACTGATCGGACAATTTGCCGCACGGGGACTCACGCAGGCCATCTGCACCGACATCTCGCGCGACGGCATGCTCTGCGGCCCGTCGGCCGCCCTCTACGCGGAGTTGCAACGGCAGTTCCCCGAGGTGGAGATCACCGTCAGCGGCGGGATTGCGGCGATGGACGACATCCGGGAACTCGACCGGCAGGGATTGCGCAGCGTCATCGTCGGCAAGGCCCTCTACGAAGGACGTATCACCCTCAACGAAATCGAACGATGCTTGCGAAACGCATAATCCCCTGCCTCGACATCCGCGACGGCCAAACTGTCAAGGGTATCCATTTCGAGGGGCTGCGACAGGTCGGCGACCCCGTGGAACTGGGGGCGAAATATGCCGCCGAGGGGGCCGACGAACTGGTCTACCTCGACATCAGCGCCACACACGAAGGACGCCGGACATTCACCGACCTGGTGGCACGCATTGCCGCACGCATCGACATTCCGTTCACCGTGGGCGGCGGCATCGCATCGGTCGACGACGCCGGGCGGCTGCTCGACGCCGGGGCCGACAAGATCACACTCAACAGCGCCGCCGTGCGTGAACCGGCACTGATCGACGCCATCGCCTCGAAATACGGGTCCCAGTTCGTCGTGGCGGCAATCGACGCCCGCACGGTCGACGGCCGCTGGGTCGTGACGACCCACGGCGGACGCCGCCCCACCGAACGCGAGCTTTTCACATGGGCCCGGGAGGCCGTCGAACGCGGCGCCGGGGAGATTCTCTTCACCTCGATGGACCACGACGGCACAAAAAACGGTTATCCGTGCGAAACCTTTGCGCGGCTTGCCGAGTTGCCCGTGCCGATCATCGCCTCGGGAGGCGCCGGAACGGCAGACCACATCGCCGACGTCCTGACCCTCGGGAAGGCCGATGCAGCCCTGGCGGCCAGCATCTTCCACTACAACGAGATTCCGATCCCCGTGCTGAAGCAGGAGTTGAAACAACGGGGCATCGCCGTCAGACTCTAAAAAACAACGAACATAAAATCACGAAAAAACAGGAAAACCATGAAAATTTCCGGAAAACCCTTCTCGGAACTCGCTACCGAGAAACTCCCCGGCGGACTGGTGCCCGCCGTCATCCAGGACGCACGCACCCTCCAGGTGCTCATGCTGGGCTACATGAACGAAGAGGCCTACGACAAGAGCCTCGCCGAAGGACGCGTGACCTTCTACAGCCGCTCGCGCCAGTGCCTTTGGACGAAGGGAGAGACCAGCGGACACTGGCTCGATATCGTCTCGGTGGCCGCCGACTGCGACAACGACACGCTGCTCGTGCGCGTCATTCCCCATGGCCCGACGTGCCACACCGGTTCGAAAACCTGCTTCGGAGAGGCCGTACCCGAAACCGAAGGGTTCATCCGTTACCTGCAAAGCGTCATTCAGGGACGCCATGCCGAAATGCCCGAAGGCTCCTACACCTCGAAACTCTTCACGCGCGGAGTGAACAAAATCGCCCAGAAAGTCGGCGAGGAGGCCGTCGAAACGGTGATCGAAGCCGTCGCCGGCAACCGCGATGCAATGATCTACGAGGCGTCGGATCTCATCTACCACCTGCTCGTCCTGCTCGAGGCCACGGGATGCACGATCGCCGACCTCGAAAAGGAGCTCGCCCGACGCCACTCCTGATCTGCCCGCAAAACGCAGCAAACCAGGGGATGCGGCAACACGAAAAAAGACACTACTCTTCCCAAAAAGTATCTTTTTTCCATATTGCCGCATCCTCTGCTATGTTTTATATACGTTTTCGCATACCTTTACGTAAAAAAATCGTATATTTGCGAAATGGGATTGGCACACCAATATCCTGTGCCGAAGTTCCGAAATACCACGAACAACCATAAAACCAATACGACCATGAACCTCAAATCTTCCCGACGCCCGTTCCAGGCCCTCCTGGGGACCGGGCTCCTTGCTTTCGGGCTCTGCGCGTGCGGACCGCAACACAACACCCTCACCGACGAAGAAATCGCCGACGGTTGGCAACTGCTCTTCGACGGCAAGAGCCTCGACCAATGGAAAGACTTCAACGGCGACTCGCTCACGATGCCCTGGCACGTAGTCGACGGCTGCATCCAGGCCGCCGGCGACGGGAGCGACCTCTCGGGATACATCGTCACCAAGAAACAATACGAAAACTTTATCCTCGACTGGGATTGGAAGCTCTCCTACGGCGGAAACAGCGGCATGCTCTACCATGTGGTCGAGGACCCCTATTTCCAGGTACCCTATGTCACGGGACCGGAGTATCAGCTGATCGACAACGAGGGCTGGGAGGAGCGTAACGCCCCGACGAAACTCGAAGAGTGGCAGCAGCTGGGCGTCGACTACGCCATGCACCTGCCGAATCCCGACTCGATGTTCGTCAACCCGCAGGGCGAGTGGAACAACTCGCGCATCGTCTGCGACAACGGGCACATCGAACATTGGCTCAACGGACACAAGATTCTCGAATTCGAAGCCTACACCGACGACTGGTTCGCCCGCAAGAACAGCGGCAAATGGGAGATGGCTCCCGAATACGGTCTGGCCCACAAAGGCGTCATCTGCCTCCAGGACCACGGAGACCCCGCGTCGTTCCGCAACCTGAAGATCAAGGAGCTGCCGCGCAAGGCCGGCCGTGAAGTCAGCCTCTTCAACGGCAAGGACCTCTCGGGTTGGGAGGCCTACGGAACCGAAAAGTGGTACGTCGACAAGCAGGGACAACTCGTCTGCGAAAGCGGCCCCGACAAGCAATACGGCTACCTCGCCACGCGCGAATACTACAACGATTTCGACCTCACGCTGGAGTTCAAGCAGCTGGCCAACGGCAACTCGGGCGTCTTCTTCCGCTCGTTCGTCGAGCCGCCCGTAAAGGTGCACGGATGGCAGTGCGAAGTGGCTCCCAAGGGCTTCGACACCGCCGGCATCTACGAATCCTACGGCCGCGGATGGCTCGTACAGATTCCCGACGAAAAAGAGTCGATCCTCAAGGAGGGCGACTGGAACACGCTGCGCCTGCGCGTCGAGGGCGACCGGGTGCAGACCTGGCTCAACGGCGAGGAGATGGTTGACATCACCGACGCCAAGATCGGCGCCGCCCAGGGCCGCATCGCCCTGCAGATCCACGACGGCGGAGGCATCAAGGTCCTCTGGCGCAACATCCGGCTGACCACCCTGTAAACGCATCGCAACCCAAACCAAACCGAAGATATGACGACCCGAAGGAACTTTCTCAAGACATTGGGCGGACTGACGCTGCTGACCATCGTTCCGCGCAATGTACTCGGCGGCCCGAAGCACATCGCCCCGAGCGACCAACTGACTAAAGGTATCATCGGCGTGGGCGGCATCGGCCGCAGCAGCTACCACTTCACCAGCGATAAGGCTTGCCGACTGGTAGCCATCTGCGACGTCGACCGCAACCACCTGCAAAGCGCCCTGGAGATGGGCAAGAAGAAATTCGGCGAGACGCTCCAGACCTACCACGACTACCGCGACCTGATCAAGGACGTCAATGTCGACGTGGTGCACATCGCCACCCCGCCCCACTGGCACGCCCTGATGGCCGTCGAGGCGGCCAAGGCCGGGAAGGACATCTGGTGCGAAAAGCCCATGACGCGCACCATCGGCGAAGGAAAACGCGTCGTGGAGGCCGTACGTCAGAACGGACGCATCTTCCGGCTGAACACCTGGTTCCGCTTTACGGACACCTTCTACGGACTGGGTACGACGGTCGAGCCGCTGAAGAAACTCGTCGACAGCGGGTTGCTCGGATGGCCGCTGAAGGTGACCATCTCGGGATCGACGGGATTCACGTGGAAATTCTTCTGGGTGGGCAAGGAGAATCTCAAGCCCGAACCCGTTCCCGCCGAACTGGATTACGACATGTGGCTGGGCCCCGCCCCCTACAAACCCTATAACAGCCACCGCGTGCACCAGACCTTCCGCGGCTACTGGGACTACGACGGAGGAGGCCTTACGGACATGGGCCAGCACTACATGGACCCCGTGCAGTACCTGCTGGGCAAGGACGACACCTCACCCGTAAAGATCGAGGTCGACGCCCCGCAGCAGCACCCTGACGCCGTGGGCATCTGGCACAAGATCGTCTACACCTACGACGACGGCTGCCAGATCATCCTCGAGGGTGAAGGGTTCGAGAGCCCCGGCAAAACGCCCTACATCGAGGGGCCGCTGGGTAAAGTCTACAAGGGTTTCGAGTGCACGATTCCCAACGTGATGGAGAAGATCGCCGAACTGCCCGATCCGAAGCCGCAGAACACCGACTTCATCCGCTGCATCCACAACCGTGAACGCTTTGCGCTGAACGAGGAGAACGGACACCGCAGTTCGACGCTCGTGAACCTTGGTGCCTGCGCCGTGCGGCTCAACCGCACGCTGCACTTCGATCCCGTGAAGCAGCTCTTCATCGGGGACGATGCCGCCAACCGGCTCATCGACCAACCGATGCGTTCGCCGTGGAAAATCTGACAACCCCCTAACCCGACAAGACGATGAAAAAATTCCTATATCTGTTTCTGCTCTTCCTGCTGCCGGCAACGGCCGGGGCACAGGATGCCCGCCAGCGCAGTCTCGAGACGATCGTGGCCGACGGACTGGCCCAACTCCCGGCCGAAAACACGCAGTCGCTCAATGCCGTGATGCAGGAGCTCGCCGCCACGGGAGCGCGCGGTGTGGAGATGATGGCCGGGATGCTCGTCCCCGCCGCCGAAGGGAAAAACGCCACGGTGGAATATGCCCTAAGCGGCGTGGTGAACTACGCCACGGCCAAAGGACAGGAAGCGCAGCTCGAAGGTATCCGCCAGGGATTGGAAAAGGCCCTGAATGCCTGCACCGACAAGACGAACCAGGCATTTCTGCTCTCGCTGCTCCAGCTGTGCTCGACCGAAGAGCAGATTCCGCTCTTCGTACGGTATGCCGATGACGAGTACCTGGCCGATGCAGCCATTCGTGCCCTCATCCAGACCCCGTCATCGGAGTCCGCGATCCTTTCACTGATGCAGAACCGGGAGGGCGGAGAACCCTCAGCGCTGCTGGCCTATGCCGCCTCGAAACGTCCGAGCGAAGGGGCCGAAGATATTCTCCTTGCTTGGCTTGCAGACTACGAGACCGACAACGCAACGAAAGAGGCCATCTACAACGCCTTGGCCGCATGCGGCACGTCGAAATCACTGAAAACGCTCGCCGAAGCAGCCGAGGCCTCGGATTATGGATTCCTGCCCTGCGACGCCACGAGCGCCTACCTGCGCCTGCTGGGCCGCCTGGCTGTGGACGGTAACCGCAAAGCCCTTTCAACCGCCAAATCGCTGCTGCGCTCCGACCGTCCGAACATCCGCACAACGGCCCTCGACATCGTGCTCCGCGCCGACGCGGCCAAACGGACCCAATACCTGCTGGCAGCATTGAAGGATGACAACCGCGAATACCGCTGCGCCGCCCTGCACCTGGCCGACTGCTTCGCCGACGAAGCGCTCTACGCAGCCGTCGCCGGGAAGGCTTCGTCGCTCGACAACACGGCACGGACGGATATCGTCAACTGGCTCGGAAGCCGCCACGCCGTCTCGCAGAGCGGGATGGTCATCGCCTCGATGGCTTCGGAAAACGAAGAGTTGGCCCTCGCAGCCATCCGCGCCGCCGGGAAAATCGGCGGAACGGAGGCGCTCGAAGCGCTGATCGCCCAACTCGACGGCCCGTACGGAGCCCAGGCCGAAGCCGCCATCGCCGCCTTCAACGGCAATGCCAACGACGCACTCGTCGCGGCACTCGACGCTTCGCCCGCCACCCAGGCCCGGGCACTCGGGCTCGTTGCCGCACGCCGCAACGTCAAAGCCGCCGACAAGGTCTTCACGCTGCTGAACGCCGAGTCCGCCGAAGTAAGGGATGCAGCCTACCGGGCGCTCGCGGGCGTCACTTCGCCGAGCGATTTCGACCGGCTGTGCGACCTGCTCGACAAGGCCTCGGACGATCGGGTTGCGGCGTTGCAGGACGGGCTCAAAAACGCCCTTGCCGGCGTGGAGGCCGACGAACAGTACCGGCTCGTAGCCGGCCGCATGGAAGCCTCCGCAGACGCACCGCGTTACTATCCGCTGCTGGCTCAGGCCGCAACGCGTCAGGCGATCGACGCTCTGCTCGCCGCCACGGACCGTGAGGCCGCCTTCAAAGCCCTGCTGACGCTCGACAACCCGGAGATGATCGGTGTATTGTACGACCTTGCCAAGGAGAATCCGGCCTGGAAGGATGCCGCCATCTCGCGCTTTGCGGACTTCGTGGCAGCCGCTCCGGCCGACAAGCAGGTTGGGTACTACCGCCAGGGGCTTGAGACCGAACCGTCGGAAGAGGTACAGAACAAACTGCTCACCGCCCTGGCCGACACCCGTTCGCTGCCGGCCGTGGAGATCGCAGCCCACTACCTCGACAATCGGGCTACCGCAGTATCCGCCGCCTACGCCGTGAAGAGCATCGCGGCAAAAAATCCCGGCATGGGAGGCGAAACGGTCGTTGCGGCGCTCGAGAAGGCCCGGGAGGTCTATATCGACTGGTCCAAGACCGACCCCGATGCCGGATACGCCGTTGACGAGATCAAGGGGCTGCTGGCCAAATACGCCGCCGTGCCGCGCTTCGAGCTCTCGCCCGAGGAGGCCGCCGAAGGGTTTGAGGTTCTCTTCGACGGGCTTTCGCTCGAAAAGTGGACGGGCAATAAGACCAACTATGTGCCCGTCGACGGGACAATCTACGTCACTGCCCAGTACGGAGGCAGCGGGAATCTCTACACGATCAAGGAGTACGGCGATTTTGTCCTGCGCTTCGAGTTCGCCTTCGACCGCGAAGGCGTCAACAACGGCATCGGGATCCGTACGCCGATGGGCGTCGACGCCGCCTACCACGGCATGGAGATCCAGGTGCTCGACCACGACGCCCCGATCTACAAGGACCTGCACGTCTACCAGCAACATGGATCGGTCTACGGCGTGATCCCGGCAAAACGGGTCAAGTTCCCGCCGCTGGGGACATGGAACGTCGAGGAGATTCGCGCCGTCGGCGACCGGATCACCGTAACGGTCAACGGAGAGGTGATTCTCGACGGCAATATCCGCCAGGCCTGCAAGGGACACAACGTGGCACCCGACGGATCGTCGAAGAACCCCTATACGGTGGATCACCGCAACCACCCGGGACTCTTCAACAAGAGAGGACACATCGGGCTGCTCGGACACGGCCCCGGGATCAAGTTCCGCAACATCCGCATCAAGGAGTTGCCGGCGAAATAACATGGCTACCGTCGGGGAAGGATCGCAAAACGGAGCGTATCCCTTCCCGGCAGTATGGTTTTGTCGCAAATAAGTCGTACCTTTGTTCCACATCGGGAAGTGCTCCTCGCGGACGTGTCGCCCGCGAGGAGTTCTGGTACGATCCACTTTCCACAACCGCAGAAACCCATGAACGACAACACTGCGTCCCGCCCGATCACAATCGTGGCCATCGGAGCCGGGAACCGTACCAACAAATACCTCGAATACGCCGTCCGCTATCCCGAACGGCTGCAATTGGTCGGAGTCGTCGAACTGAACGACATCCGCCGGCATGCCGTAGCCGAAAAGTTCGGCCTGAAGGCAGAGCAATGCTTTACGGATTACGACTTGTTTTTCGAGCACCCGATCCCGGCCGACGCCATTCTGATCGGCACACCGGAGAACCGGCACTTCGACCCCTGCATGAAGGCCATCGAGGCAGGATACCACGTCCTGCTGGAGAAGCCCATCGCCCAGACCCTGCCGGAATGTTGTCGGATCGCCGAGGCCGCACGCCGCAAGGGGGTTATCGTCGGCGTCTGCCACGTGTTGCGGTACCACCCCTACTTCATCAAGATCAAGGAGCTGGTCGATTCGGGCGAACTGGGAGAGATCATCTCCATCAGCCACCTGACAGCCGTGGGACTGGACCGCTCGACCCATGGATTCGTCCGGGGCATGTGGCGACGCGAGGAGCTCTCCAATCCGATGCTGATCTCCAAGAGCTGCCACGACATCGACTTTCTGCTCTGGCTTACCAAGTCCCGCTGCCGGCGGCTCTCTTCGTTCGGGTCGCTGCGCTGGTTCCGACGCGAAAACGCACCGCAGGGAAGCACGGCCCGCTGCATCGACTGCCCGCTTGAGCCACAGTGCCCCTACTCGGCCGTCGACCTCTATGACGTACGCCGCGACTGGATATCGAATTTCGACGTCCCGGCCGGATCGACCCTCGACGAGGTCATCCAGCGCGAACTCCGCGAAGGCGACTACGGACGCTGCGTATTCCATTGCGACAACAACGTCGTCGACCACCAGATCGTATCGATGGAGATGGAGAATGAAGTCACGATCTCGTTCTCGATGGATGCCTTCACGCTCGGCGACCAGCGGGAAACACACATCCGACTCACCCACGGAGAAATCGACGGTGATGAACGGACCCTGCGTGTGCAAACCTTCCGCGGGCGGAAAGAGCGGGTCTACGACTTCTCGGACATCCTCGGAACGCCGTTCCACGCGGGCGCCGACCTGAACCTGATCGAGGATTTCGTCGACATCCTGACTCATCCCGACCGACAGTTGCGCACAACCATCGACCATTCGGTTGAAAGCCATCGTATCTGTTTCGAGGCCGAGCGCAGCCGCCTCACCGGCGAGACAATCACGCTGGACCGCGGCCCGATCCTCCAGAAGAAATAAAAGGCCGGAAGCCATTGCCCAAGCAGCAGTTATTTTCGGAGACGGCAGGCGCTCCGAAGCCGATTTTTTCGTACCTTTGCCGAAGAAACCAATACATCAGTCAGTTTTATGGAATTCGAAGGAACGGTATTCAAAATAATGCCTGTTACGAAAGGCACATCGGCACGCGGCGAATGGCAGCGCCAGGATGTGGTTTTCGAAATGAATGAAGGGTCGTTCACGCGAAAAATCTGCGTAACGTTTTTCAATCGCCCCGACGACGTCGCACGGCTCAAAGAGGGTGCGGCCTATACGGTCTCGGTAAACATCGAATCCCGGGAGTACAACGGACGCTGGTACACCGACGTCCGCGCCTGGCGCCTTCAGCCCAAGCAGGAGAGCGCCCCGGCACCGCCGATGCCCGACATGCCGCCCATCGCCGAGGAGACCTCGTATGCCTCGTCGCCTGCCGAGGCGGCCGACGACCTGCCCTTCTGAGACACGGTCACGACACACCCGCTCAAAAATCTCCGGAGACGATTCTCCGGAGATTTTTTGTCCCCATACCCCTCGCCCCACTCCGTGACGTGACATCGCACTCTCATTGCGGCCACCGGCAAAAACAAAAACGGCCGGAGTACCTCTACGCACTCCGGCCGCATATCGCGGGTTCCGCAGGAGACTACTTCACAGGAGCGGCCTCGGGTTTCTCGGCCGTAGCGGTCGAATCGGCCGGTGCGGGCTCCACGTAAGGGGTTACATCAACCAGCTCGACCTCGAACTCCAAAGCCTGGTTAGGGCCGATCATACGGCCTGCACCGTTCGTACCGTAAGCCAGATCAGAGGGGATCCACAGCATGATCTTACCGCCCTTGCCGACGAGCTGCATACCCTCGGTCCAACCCGGAATCACCCGGTTCAGCGGGAACTCAACGGGCTGGTCCTCCTCCTTAAGGTTGCCCTTCTCGTCGAACATGTCGGGACGCTGCCGGCGCATCAACTCCTGCTGCTCTTCCGAACGGTTGGCGAAGATCGACGAATCGAAAACCTTGCCGTCACGCGTGCGGCCCGTATAATGTACCTTCACTACATCGCGCGGGTCCTTGGCCATGGCCGTGGTATCACCGGGTTCGATCAGTTTGTACAGCAGGCCCGATTCGGTCTTCTTCACGCCCGACTTCTTCTCGATGCCCTCGAGCCACTCCTTCGATGCGGCGGCATTCTCGGCAGGAAGCTTCACCATGAAGTAGTACTGAAGGTACTGGTTCACTTCGTCCTCCTTCATCTTGGCCGTGTTGTCGTTAACATTCTGAATGGCCTCGCAGATCCATACCAGCTGGATGGGCATGCCGCTCTGGGAGATGTTGTATCCCAAGTCGTTACCGAAAGCGTACGAAATCTGCTCGCGCTCCTCCTCCGACTCGAACATCTCGGCATCGGCTACCGGATACTCTACTTTCGTCGAGTCACCGCCGGCCAGACGGATGCTGTCGGCCTTGGCACGCTTCATGGAAATGGCCTGGGCGCGTGCACCGCGCTTCGACATGAAGTACTCGCGCAGCAGCTTCAGCGACTCTTCGTGATCCTGCGACGCCTTGCCCAGCGCACCCTCCTTGATGGCCTTGGACATGACGTCGTAATCAAACGGAATATCCTTCATCTCATAGCTGAGACCATAACCGATATTGGCGCCGAGCGCGTACGACAGCGAGTCGAAGTCCGAAAGACTTCCCATTTGCACGCCGCCCTTGTTTCCTCCGCAGGAGGCGAGCATGGCAGCACCCGCAAGTGCTGCGACAAAAAAGAGTTTTTTCATAATTTTGTTGACTATGTTTTTAATGTGCATGCTGTTTCGTTCGCGCAAAGATATAAAATTTTCACAAACGAAATCATTCCGAACGGGTTAAATCCTCGGCAAGAGCGTTTTTTACCCCGTCTCGGTTCCTATGGAGGGGATCGCCGGGAAAAATCCACTCGCGCACGCAAATGCACGTCATGAAAACATGGCACAAAAAAAGAAGTGCGCGAGCGCACTTCCCTGAAATTGCAACCGGACGGTACCACGGAGCGGCATCAACGGCGGCGCGAGGAGTATTTATCCACGTCGACGAGTTCGATTTCGTAATAGAGCGTGGTATTGGGTGCGATCTTCAGTGCGGGATCCCCCTCGGGGCCATAGGCGGCCTTCGACGGAACCCACGCCTTGATGCGCCCGCCACGACCGATCAGCCGGACACTCTCCTGCACGCCCTTGCGCAGATCGCGCAGCAGCGAGCGCACCGTATCGCCGCGTTCGTACGAAGAGACGATTTCATTGCCGTCGGCCGTGCGGATCACCCAGCGCAGCATCACGCTGTCTCGGTCCGACATGGGGACGAGGTTCTGATCGCCGACATCGTCGACCGTATAGGTCACGCCCGACGACGTACGGGCGTACGAGCGGTTCGATTTGGCAATATCGGCCAGGAACTGCTCCTCGTAGGCACGGGCCTTCTCGGGCAGGGCGTAGTTCATATAACTCAGGTAGTAGGTCTCAGCCTGCTCGAGGCTCATGCGGGGCTGTCCGCGGAAGATGTCGCGAATACCCTCACACACGGCCCCGACATTGATCGTCGAATCCATCCGCTGAAGGTTCAGGCCGACGTTCAGGCCAATGACGTAGGCCACCGAGTCGAGATCGTTTTTCAATTTTGCGCCATTGCCCGACTGTTTCGAGCAGGCTCCGGCCAACGTCAGGGCCGCAAACAGATAAATCAGTTTTTTCATGGTCAGGATTTCCGGCGTTTACACGACAACAGCAGGATCAGCACGCTTCCGAGAATCGCCGCAGCCGTCGATCCCATCAGGATGGCGATCTTGCCCCGGTCGATCAGGTCCACATCGGTATAGGCCAGCGAATCGACGAAAAGCGACATCGTAAAACCGATACCGCCCAGGCAGGCTACGGCCAGCAACATGCGCCACGTGGCACCTTCGGGCATCACGGCCAGTCCCGAGCGCACGGCGCCCCAGCTGGCGAGGAAGATACCCAGCGGTTTGCCGATCAGCAAACCGAAGAAGACCCCCATGCCGACCGATCCGATCTCGGGCGAGGAATGGAATATATTGAGATATTCGAGCGACCCGATCTCGACACCGGCATTGGCCAGGGCGAAGATCGGCATGATGAGGAACGTCACATAGGGCGCCAGGGCATGTTCGAGGCGGTAGCTCATACCCACGGAGTTGGCCGTCAAGTCGTGCATGCGCCGCAGGTAGAAACGCTGCTCCTCGTTGGGGAACGGCTCCTCGGTCTCGGCCCGCAGCATCAGCGTCTTGAGCCATTTCATCTTGTGGACGTAGTACTCCTTGCTGTAACGCGGCTCCATGGGGATGAGCAGCGCCATGGCAACGCCCGAGATGGTCGAATGCACACCGGAGTAATAGAACAGCCCCCATACGACGAACGCCGGGACAAGATAGAAGAACATCCGTTTTTCGCCCATCTGCTTCATAAAATAGACCCCGAGCATGATGAGCAGCGCGATAAGCAGGCATTCGATCTGCACTTGCCCCCCGTAGAAGAGCGCAATGACCAGAATGGCCCCCAAGTCATCGGCCACGGCAAGCGCCGTCAGGAAGATCTTCAACGATACCGGGACCCGGTCGTCGAGCATCGAGAGAATGCCGATGGCAAAGGCGATGTCAGTAGCCGTAGGGATTCCCCAGCCGTTAGCCGCCAATGTTCCGTGGTTGAAGAGCAGGAAGATGATCGCCGGGGCAAGCATACCGCCGGCCGCCGCCAGGACCGGAAGAATCGCCTTACGCACTGAAGAAAGTTGCCCGCAGACAATTTCCCGCTTGATTTCCAGGCCGATAGCAAAAAAGAAGATCACCATCAGGCCATCGTTGACGAACTTCTCGACGGTCATTCCCCGCGGGAAGAGCCAGTCGATCAGACCGTCCGGAGAATGGACCATCAACGAAAGGTCGGTTTCAAGCATGTCGTGATAATAGGCTTTCGTTACAGGGAGGTTGGCCAACAGCATGGCAATAATGACGCAAACCAACAAGACGACACCCCCCGCCCAGGGAGCCTCTACGAAATTGCGGCCTCGGAGGCCGATCATGTGGCGGTTCCGTACCCAGCGGTACATTGAGAAAAGTCGCATCTGTCCAAATTTAATTTTGAGTCCGAACCTCCGACAGCAACGTTTGGCCACAGAGTTTCCACAATACCCGTGCCCCGGTGATGGCATCGATGCGGTCGTCGGCCGAAGGGCACACCTCCACCATGTCGAAGCCGATGATGCGGCGCCCCGAGCGTACGAGCGTCGCCACGAGCCACACGGCCTCATTGAAGGTCAGACCTCCGGAGACGGGCGTTCCCGTATGGGGGCAATTCTCGAAAGTCAGTGCGTCGATATCGAAGCTCACATAGACCTCCTGCGGGAGCGATGCCACGATCCGCTGGCACTGGGCGTCCCAAGTCTCGCCACGGAACGCGGCGGTCGACAGTGCGAGGTCGTCGAAGGTGACGATACGCTCCGTGGCGGCTGCGAGGTTCGCCTCGGTCTCACTGAAGTCGCGCACGCCGACCTGGGCGATACGCACGACTTGCGGCACATCGCGCAGTACGTTGTACATGATCGAAGCATGGGAGTAGGCAAAGCCCTCGTAAGCATCGCGCAGATCGCAGTGCGCATCGAGGTGAAGGATGCCGAAAGCCTCGTGACGCTTCCCGAGGGCACGGATCAGTCCGTAGGGGGTCGAATGGTCGCCTCCGACCAACCCTACGGTCTTCCCGGCCTCGAGCCAGCGCGCGGCCTGTGCTTCGATGTTGGCATTCATCGCCGCACACCCTTCGTTCACACGGCGCAACTTGCGCACGACATAATCGTCATCGGGGCTACCGCCTCCTTCGAGGTGGTCGATGACCCGTTCTGCATCGGAGCGCAACCGCTGCGAGGTTTCGAGCAGCGTGTAGTCGACGTCAGCCGTGGCAATGCCGCGCCGCCAGGCACCGGGCGCCAAAGGGTCGTGGAAATCGAGTTGCGTCGAAGCTTCGATAATGGCATCGGGAGCAAAAGCCGTTCCGGCGCCATAGGAGACCGTGACATCCCACGGGGCCGAGACCAGCACCAGACGGGCCGTTTCCGGATCGAACGGGAGCCCGAAATAGGAGCCGTTGGCCACGCCGACGCCGTCGGGATCGAAAGTTTTCTGTTCCATGTCGTATCGTAAATGGTCCACCGGCCATGTCGTTCCGGCCGGAGGCGCCTCTCCGGACAGCCGCCGGCGGCAAATGCCGCAAAGGAGAAGCACTTTTAAATACAAAGGTACGAAAATTTTAATTTTTCCCTATATTTGCCCGCAGGAAAGCGACATGCGAAACAACAATCAACCGAAAATCCCCACCGCCATGAAATTCGTCATTGACAGCGCCATTCCTTACCTGCAAGGGGTTCTGGAGCCCTACGCACAAGTCGTATACCTGCCCGGCCGCGAGATCGGAGCCGCCGACGTGCGCGACGCCGACGCACTCATTGTCCGTACGCGCACCCGCTGCGACGCCTCGCTGCTGAGCGGCTCCCGCGTGCGGATGATCGCCACGGCCACCATCGGGTTCGACCACATCGACCTGCCGTGGTGCGCCGCCCAAGGCATCGAGGTAACGACCGCCGCCGGATGCAACGCCCGCGGCGTATTGCAATGGGTTGCCGCCGTCCTCGAAGCGCTCTCCCGCCACCAGGGCTGGACTCCGAAGCAGAAAACCCTGGGCATCATCGGCGTAGGGCATGTCGGATCGCTCGTCAAAAGCTATGCCGAACTGTGGGGATTCCGGGTTCTCTGCTGCGACCCGCCGCGCGAGGAGCGCGAGCGGTGCGGCTTCCTGCCCCTTGAGGAGGTCGCCCGCAAAGCCGACCTCGTGACCTTCCACACGCCGCTCGACGCCACGACCCGCCACATGGGCAACAAGACGCTCCTGCGGCAGATGAAACCCGACGCCGTCGTCATCAACTCCTCGCGCGGCGAAGTGGTCGACAACGAAGCGCTGTATGCCAGCGGACACCCCTGTGTCCTCGACGTCTGGGAAAACGAGCCCGACCTCCACCCCGGGCTGCTCGAACGGGCGCTGCTCGCCACGCCACACATCGCCGGCTATTCGCAACAGGGCAAAGCCAACGCCGCCGCGATGTCGATCGCCGCACTCGCCCGCCGCTTCGCGCTGCCACTCGACGGGTGGTACCCCTCCGAGGTCACCCCCTCCGCCCCGTGCCCGATCTCCTGGGAGAGACTCGGTTCGACGATCCGCGATGCCTACGACATCGAAGCCGAAAGCCGACGCCTGAAGTCCCACCCGGAGGATTTCGAAACACTACGCGACCATTACGCCTACCGAAAAGAATATTTTTAGCGAATTCACTCTTTTTTATTACCTTTGCGGCAACATTCGAATCAGATGTACCGCCATATCATAAAACCGATCCTCTTCTCACTCACCATCGAGCAGGCGCACCACGTAGTGATGCTCCTCCTGCGCATCATCGGAGTGATTCCCGGAGGAAGGTGGCTGTTGCGCAAGTGCTGCGCCGTCAAGCACCCGGCTCTCGAACGGGAGGTCTTCGGCATCCGCTTCCCCAACCCGGTGGGTCTGGCCGCAGGATTCGACCGCAACGGCGAAGCCCTGCGGGAGATTGCCGCCCTGGGATTCGGATTCATCGAAATCGGCACCGTCACGCCGCGCCCCCAGTCCGGGAATCCGCGGCCGCGGGTTTTCCGACTCCCCAAGGACAATGCCATCATCAACCGCATCGGGCTGGCCAACCGCGGACTCGAAGCCACCATCCGGCAACTGCGCCGCCCCCACGACGGCGTAATCGTCGGCTGCAATATCGGCAAAAACGCCGCCACACCCCCTGAAGAGGCCCCTTACGACTATCTGAAACTCTTTCGCAACCTCTACCAATACGCCGATTACTTCACGGTGAACATCTGCTGCGACAATGCCGTCCGCGAGGAGTGGGACAATGCCCGTGAATACATTCTGCAGATTCTCAACCCGTTGTTCGACTTCCGCCGCGGCCAGAACCAGTACCGGCCGGTCATGCTCAAGATTTCGCCCGACATGCCCGACGAGGTGATCGACCGGATCACCGACATCCTGCTCGAGACACCTCTCGACGGAATCGTCGCCACCAACGGCACCCACCACCGTGAAAAACTACGTACGAGCCATACCTCACTGACAAAGATCGGCAGCGGCCGCCTGAGCGGCGCTCCGCTGACCCAACGGGCCATCGAGATCGTGCGACGCATCCAAACACGGGTAAACGGTGCCTACCCCATTATCGGCGTGGGCGGGCTGATGACTCCCGACGATGTGCGGGCAATGCTCGACGCGGGAGCCGACCTCGTACAACTCTACACAGGATACATCTACAACGGCCCCGGAATGGTCAAGGAGGTGTGCCGCGCACTCATCGACGACGCCCGGAAGGCAGAAGGGACACAAGTTGCCGAAGCCAAGGCGGAAACCGCCGGGAGCCGTACGACGGCCGAATCGCAGCCGGACGTGCCAACCCTCACGGAAACCGATACAGCCGCGAAACCCGCGGAAGAGGTCTCCGACGCAACGCCGGACAAAGAGGCTGCGGCCCGACAGACGTCGCAGGAGCCCGCGTCATCCCTGTAAAAATCCGCTTCGCATGAAAGCATCCATCATTACCATCGGCGACGAAATCCTCATCGGACAGATCGTCGACACCAATTCGGTCTCCATCGCCCGGCACCTGAATGCCGCAGGTATCGTCGTACGCGAAAAGCGCTCGATCGGTGACGACCGCACGCAGATCATCCAGACCGTCGAACAGGCATTGAAAAGCTGCGAGGTGACGATCCTTACCGGAGGCCTCGGCCCGACGAAGGACGACATCACGAAAAAGACCCTGGCCGAGATGTTCCACTGCGAGATGCGCTACGACCAACAGGTCGCCGCGCATGTCGAGAAGATGCTCACCGGACGCGGCATCGAGTTCAACGACCTGAACCGCTCGCAGGCACTGGTCCCCACCGCCTGCACGGTGCTGTTCAACGCCCACGGGACGGCCCCGGGAATGTGGTTCGAACGCAACGGGCACGTCGTGATTTCATTGCCCGGCGTACCCTACGAAATGGAACACCTGATGCAGGACGAGGTGATGCCCCGTCTGAAGGCACACTTCTCGTTGCGGCAGATCGTACACCGCACGATGATCACCGCCGGGCTGCCCGAGTCGATGCTCGCCAAACGCATCGAAGCGTGGGAGAACGCCCTGCCCCGCTACCTCAAGCTCGCCTACCTGCCCAACCCGGGAGCCGTGCGGCTACGCCTGTCGGCCTACGAGGTCGAGGGCGAGAGCGTGGCCCGAGAGATCGACCGGCAGTTCGAGGCGCTGCGCAAGATCATCCCCCACAACGTCATCGGGTTCGAAACCGCCTCGATGCAGGAACTCGTGCACGGCATCCTCACCGAACGGCACCTGACCCTCGCCACGGCCGAAAGCTGCACGGGAGGATCGATCGCGGCACGTTTCACGGCCCTGCCCGGCGCCTCGGCCTACTTCCGCTGCGGGGTGGTTTCGTACAGCAACGACGCGAAGGTCGACCTGCTGGGCGTCCGGGCCGAAGACATTGCACAGTATGGCGCCGTGAGCGAGCAGGTGGCCCGCCAGATGGCCGAAGGGGCTCGACGGGTGGCCAGCGCCGACTATGCCATCGCCACCACGGGCATCGCCGGTCCAACGGGAGGGTCGGCCGAAAAGCCCGTCGGTACGGTCTGGATCGCCGTGGCAACCCCCGAACGCACGGTGGCCCAACTGCGGCAGTGCGGCTCCGACCGCGGGCAGATCATCGACCGCGCCAGCGCCTTTGCGATCAGCCTGCTGCGCGACTGCCTGACCGGCAAATAGGAGCCCCGGGAAACGGGAATCCCGGCCATGACATCGCCGGCTACGGCCCGTAACCTGCCGCAGGCACTTCCCTCCGCGGTAAAAAATCGTGAAAACCTTTGCTATTTGGCGAAAAGGTCGTATATTTGCACTCCCTTAAAAGGGTTTTAACGTAAAAATTTTATAACCAAATGAAAGTTTGCGAAATCACAGGCAAGGTAGCGGTTGTGGGCAACAACGTCTCGCACTCGCACCTGAAGACCAAACGCAAATTCAGTCCCAATCTGAAAACCAAGCGTTTCTGGTCTGAGCAGGAGGGCCGCTGGATTACCCTGAAGGTAACGGCCGCCGGCATGAAAACCATCAACAAGAAAGGGCTCGCAGTTGCGCTGCGCGAGGCTGCCGCACCCAAAAGCGTGTACTAAAAACATCGAGTAACAAATGGCAAAGAAAGGCAACAGAGTGCAGGTCATCCTCGAATGCACCGAGCAGAAAGAGAGCGGCGTTGCGGGAATGTCCCGTTACATCACCACCAAGAACAAGAAAAACACCCCCGAGCGTCTGGAGCGCAAGAAGTACAATCCCTTCCTCAAGCGGGTTACCGTTCACCGTGAAATCAAATAGTAAAGTAGCTCTATGGCAAAGAAAGTAGTCGCAACCCTGAAAACCGGCACGGGTAAGCAGTTTACCAAGTGCATCAAGATGGTCAAGTCGGACAAGACCGGAGCCTACATGTTCAAGGAGAGCATCGTTCCCAACGACCAGATCAAGGATTTCTTCGCAGAAGAGAAGAAATAGTATTTTAAGAGCCGACCTCTTAAATACAAAGGGCATCCCGCAGGGAATGCCCTTTGTGTTTTTCATATCCCGGCAGGCTCTTTCGCGAACCTCACGACCGGGATCTCCCAGGCCCGGAAGCGCACCTCCGGAAGCCGCAGATCGAAACGGCTCCCCCGGGGCTCTCCGTCCCTTCGGCCCCGCACAGGCACCGCTTCGAAGCCGGAACACGCCGGAATCAGAACTTGTGCACCGCCCGCACGAGGAACTTGTTGTACTTGGGAATCTCCACCACGTAGGGAGGTTCGATGCTCATGTGCGAGGTGTAGGCCTCCTTCTCGTTCTTCTCGGTCGACGAGAAGTAGTAGACCATCCGGTCCATGCGCTCGCCTCCGGCATCCTTCAGCGCATCGTTGAAGGCGTTGCGGGCCTTGCGGTTGTTGCGCAGGCGGGTTCCGCCGTTGTAGTTGTTCCCGATGACCAGGATCTCGTCGATGGCCGGGAGATACCACCCCTCACCCTTCTCGCGGCACCACTTGAATGCCGGGAAGTCGTCCCACGAAAGGCCGTTTTCGGCGATGTAGCGCTCCACGGTCTCCATGTTCACCATGCCGTCGGAGGATTCATCGGTGCCGATCACCCGCAGGTCGGGCTTGCGGAAGGTGCTCCAGTGCAGATAGATCTCATCGAGCGAGATAACCAGTCCGTGCTGGCCGTCTTCGGACAGCGCACAGATGATGCCCTTCACTCCGTCCTGATCGTAAAGTTCGCCGATCTCGTATCGCTGGAGCACGTAGCGGCCGCCGGGCGTCTCGACCTCGGCCGGCAGCGAAGATCCGGTCTCCGCAGCCGCTTCGGGGGTTTCCGCGGGCTCCGCGGCATCGGAGGGGCGGGTGTAGAACTCCTTCTCCCCGTTGGCATACCGGATGTAGTGGATTTCGGCCACGGGAAGCACATAGGTCGGGCCGTCGGGATTGGAGAAGCGCTTGTAACGCACGGCATCGGGCGACACCTCCACCACGTTGGCCTCGATCTTCGAGGCATCGGTCTTGACAATCAGGTCCTGGGCCGCGGCCGTCAGGATGCCGCACCACATGGCAAAAAGCAGAATAACAATCTTTCTCATCGTTCAAGCTTAAATATGGCACCCGCATCGGAGGCTTTTCCGGAGGGATCCGGGGTTCGGGGAGGGAATCCGGAGCCGGGGACCGGGGCCGGAGATTCGGGCCGTTGCAAATATAACGTTTTTTCGCGAAGAATCTTGTCCGTCGGGCTGAGAAAATCTCCTCCGGAGGCTCTGCCCGAGGCGGCCTGCGGAGGGCAGGGAGCCTGCGACGGCAGAAGGGGCCCGGCAAGAGAGGTGCGGCAGGAGGGGCATGGCAGGAAGGGGCGTGGAAGGAGGGGCGTGGCAGGAGGGGCGCAGCAGGAGAGGCGCGGCAAAAGGGTACGGGGACGAAGGAAAGCGGGCAGGCAGCCCCGCGCATAAAAAATAGCGACATTCCTTTTGTTTTTCATCGCGGAATAGCTATATTTGTACCAACTTCAAATAATATGTATATACATAATATACCCCAAACTTAAAATTTTTATCCCATGAACTGGAAGAGACTCTCAGGCTGGATGATCGCCGCATGCTGTCTGGCAGGACAGGAGATCCGCGCGGAGATTCCGGCTGCGGCGGCTGCGGCGGCTGCACCGGGCATTTCGGGCACTCCGAACACCCCGGCAGCGGCCGTATCGTCGACATCGGCCGCATCGGCCGCATCGCAATCGCCGTCGGAAACCGTATGGGCCATCGGCGAGCGCGACGGACGCCCCGAAGGATTCGCCCTCGCACCCGACCGTTTCCGGGACTTCATCGCCCGGGACTTCGGATACGAGGACAAATACTACCTGATCGGGCACTCCGCGCCCGCAAACGACTTCCCCTACGTGCTGCCCGGCCCGGCCGACACGTGGGGCGGAACATGGCCGACGTCGGGATGGCGGACGCACGAGGTTCGCATCCTCTTCGGACTCGAAGACGTACCCGACGGAGAGTACACGCTGCATGTCGACCTTGCCGACTACTCCAAGCGCTTCCCGCCGCGGGTCAAGGTGAGCGTCAACCGACAGGACGCGACCTTCCAGCTCGACGACCCGGCGGATCCGACCGCACGCCTGCGCCGCTACGGGTTGCAGGAGCCGCTCACCGACACCCTCTCGCTCAAGGGCGACTACCGCGGGGCGACTCCGCAGCCGCTGGAGATTCCGCTTCGCCGCGGGACGCTGCACAAGGGCGGCAACGAGGTGATCGTCACCGTGCTGGAGGGTTCGTGGATTCTCTTCGACCGCATTGCGCTCGAAGGGCCTTCCGACACCGCAGTGAGCGCTCCCGAGGGGCTCTTTGTCCGGGGTGTGGCTCCGGCGCTCTACGAGCTGGAGCGTAACGGGAAGTCCGTGCAGCCGCTGCTTGTCGACGTGGAGTGGCTCGAAGGCACTCCGACGCTGAGCGTCGAGCTCGACGGCCGGGAGATCTTCCGCCGGAAGGTCGAGGCCGGGCGTTCGCGCTTCGAGACCCCAATGCCTGCGGTCAAGCGGCACAAGCGCAGCGAATACCGTATCTTGCGCGACGGACGTGAGATTGCCCGCGGGGAGGTCGAGCGCGCCCCGCAGCGCACGCAGACCCCGGCCGACTACGTCGACACGCGCATCGGCACGGCGCACTCGCGCTGGATGATCGCCCCGGGGCCGTGGATGCCCTTCAGCATGGTCAAGATGTCGCCGGACAACCAGAATCCCGGATGGCAGGCCGGCTACCAGCCGTCGTTCGAGAACATCGGGTGTTTCAGCCACATCCACGAATGGACGCTCGGAGGCCTGGGCATCATGGCGGCGAACGGCGAGCTGCAGGTGCGCGTGGGCGACGAGCGGCGTCCCGACGAAGGGTACCGCTCGCGCATCGACAAGCGCACCGAAGTGGCCGCAATCGGATATTACGCCGCCGACCTGACCGACTACGGGATCCGCGCCGAGGTGACGGCCACGACCCGCTGCGGATTCGAACGCTTCACCTTCCCCGCCGACCGCGGCGAGGGACGCATCCTGATCGAGCTGCACCCCGCGGCGGAGTATGACTTCGAGCTGCGGAGCGTCTCGGTGCGGCAGGTCGGAGACCGCCGGCTGGAGGGTTCCTGCCACCAGTATTCGGGAGGCGTCTGGAGCAACGACGCCGACCAGGACTACACGCTGCATTTCGTCATCGAGTTCGACCAGCCCATCGAGTCGCTCGGAAACTGGTGCGACGGCACGATCCGCCGCGGGACGTCCTGCCTGGAGAGCGGCCCCTGCCGGGAGGCGGGCCTCTTCGCGACGTTCGACCCTGCCCGCACGCCCGTCGTGCAGGTGCGCTCGGGCATCTCGCTGGTCAGCCTCGAAAACGCCGCCGAGAACCTCGAAAAGGAGGTGAGCGAACCCTTCGGATGGTCGTTCGACGCCGTACGCCAGCATCAGGTCGACACGTGGAACGGGATCTTCGCCCGCGTGCGGGTGCAGTCGGACGACTTCCTCGAAAAGCAGCGTTTCTACAACAACATGTACCGCGCGCTCTGCAGCCGCAACACCTGGAGCGACGTCAACGGCGAGTGGGTCTCGACCGACGGTGCGGTGCGCCGCGTGTCCGACCCGTCGAACGACGTGATGCTGGGTTGCGACGCCTTCTGGAACACCTTCTGGAACCTCAATCCGTTCTGGAACCTCGTCACCCCGGAGTGGTCGGGACGCTGGGTGCGCTCGCAGCTGGCCATGTACGAAGCGAACGGATGGCTGGCGAAGGGCCCCGCGGGGCTGAACTACATCCCCGTGATGGTCGCCGAGCACGAAATCCCGCAGATCGTCTCGGCCTGGCAGATGGGAATCCGCGACTTCGACGGGCAGAAGGCCCTCGAGGCGGCCGTGAAGATGCAGACCACCCCGGCCCGCAAGGTGCACAAGGGCTTTGCGGGAAACCGTGACCTGGAGGCCTACATGCAATACCGCTACGTGCCCAGCGACAAGGGACGCTTCTCCAACACGATGGAATATTCGTTCGACGACTGGACCGTCGGGCAGTTGGCCCTGGCTCTGGGCGACGAGCAGACATACCGCACCTTCAACGACCGCGGCTACTGGTGGCGGAACGTCATCAGCGACGAGGGGTACTGCCACCTGCGCGACAGCAAAGGCCGCTGGATGGAGGGGTTCGACCCGTTCCGCAGCGGCGCGAACCACCACTATGTCGAGGGGAATGCCTGGCAGCTGACCTTCTTCGTCCCGCAGGACGTCCCGGCGCTGGTGGACAAGATCGGGCGCGAACGCTTCCTCGAGCGGCTGCAGTGGGGATTCGCACAGGACGAGGCGTGGCGCTACAACGCCCCGAACGACCAGTACTGGGATCACCCGATCGTGCAGGGCAACCAGCAGTCGATGCACTTCGCCTTCCTGTTCAACTATGCCGGGGCTCCGTGGCTGACGCAGCGCTGGAGCCGCTCGATCCTCGACCGCTACTACGGCTGCGGCATCGCCAACGCCTACCTCGGCGACGAGGATCAGGGGCAGATGAGCGCCTGGGCCGTGATGGCGGCCATCGGGCTGTTCCAGATCGACGGCGGATGCGCCGCGGAGCCGACCTACGAGATTGCCAGCCCGCTCTTCGAGGAGGTTACGATCGACCTCGGCGAGCGTTACGGGCGCGGCCGGGAGTTCACCATCCGGGCGAAAGGCGCCTCGCGCCGGAACATCTACGTGCAGCGCGCCACGCTCAACGGGAAGGAGCTCCGGTCGTTCCGCTTCCCGGCCTCGGAGCTGCTCGGAGGAGGCACGCTGGAGCTGGAGATGGGCCCGGAGCCCAACCGCGAATGGGGATTGGAATAACGCGGCCGAAACTCCGGACGACGCGGCGGCGGCACCCGAAAGGTGTCGCCGCCGGTTTGTTTGACGGGGAGCAAGGAGCGGCCTGCGGGCCGGGGAGATGCGCTCCGACCCGCGCAGGGGAAGGGTTGCAAAGCGCTTTGTACGTAAAAAAGGCGGGGCGCATGGCTTGCGGAGGGCCCGGGAGTCGGGCTGGTTGCAGGGCACGGCGGATCCCGTATCAGCGAAGCCGCCCGGGTCGGTTTGCGGCGCGGGCAGAGGCATTTTCTAAAGGAGACATTTCCAAAAGGAGGCATCCCCCAAAAGGAAGTATTCTCAAAAAGAAGGCATTTCCAAAAAGAGGCATTCCCCCAACAAAAGGAAGCCCCCAAAAAAGATTGCGGGGCCGGAACTCCGGCCCCGCGATCCCCATGCGGCAAAAGGCTTGAAAAAGGTTGAAAAGGCTGAAAAATCTTGCGCGGATCAGAACGCAAGGGCTTAAAAAACTGCTCCGATCAGGGCAGGAGCTCGATCCGGAAGCGGTAGCGCATGCTGCCTTCCCACCACATGCAGAAGTTCGTGCCCCAGAGGTTGTTGCCGAGGCAGAAATGCACTCCCTTGCTGCAATCGGGAAGCTCCGTCGAGTAATTCAGCGCGTTGCGCTCGCCCACGACGACGAGGAAGGCGTCCAAGGGCGTGATGCGCCACGTTCCCTGCCGGGTGACGAGATCCACGTAGCCGTCCACGCCGTGCATCTGCCGGTTCCCGCCCGGAACGACATCCAGCAGGTCGACGCGCGAGCCGGTCTTCTCGGCGATCACCCCCGTCATCTGCTCGGGAACGAACGAGACCCAATAGGCCTCGGGCAGGCGGTTGGCGGGTTTGCCGATCAGATCCACCGTAAGTTCCGCGCTGCATCCGTCCGGAGCGACGAGCCACTCGGTCTGCACCTCGGGAAGCACGCGTGCGTCGACCCTCCCGTCGTCCGGGAAGCGCAGGATGCTGCGGATCCTGCGGCCCTGCGCCTCGCGCGACGAGGCGCACTGCGTCACGGCAGCCTCGAGCACGGCACTGCGTGCGGAGCTGTTTTCAAGGCCCGGTTTTCCGTTGTCCTCCAGGGCCCACTGCACACGGCTGGTCAGGTAGCGATCCTGAAAGCGGAGGTAGTCCTCGTTCGAGAAGCTCTGGTAGGCAACGGCGCCCGCCAGGCACTTCGCACCCCCGCGCCCGAGTTCGTAGCGTCCCGCGGCATCCACGCCGCGGATCTTGTCGTGCGAGGCGATGTCGTACGGCGCGGGGTTTCCGAGCGCCTCCACGGCTTCGCGGGCCTCCGTGCGGAGCGGCTCGGGCAGCAGGGCCACGGCCTTGTCGATGTTTTCGTCAAGCTCCCGCCAGGAAGCCTCCACGAAGAGGAACTCCGGCTGGCGCCGCGCCGCCTGGAAGGCGTCGAAATCGTATTTGTCCCAGTTGCGCAGGTACGACTTCACGTCGGCACCCCACGTGTGTTCGGCAATCATGCCGAGGCGCACGGCGAAATCCACCGCGGCATCGCTTGCGGGGTCGAGGCGCCCCGCTTCGATCCACCGGGCATAGAGGCGTCCGAGCTCCCGGAAACGGGCCATGCGCAGCGGGGCGCTGCCGTACCCGTAGATCCAGGTATCGCCGATCTCGGAGGTTACGACCGGAAGCGCGTCACGCATCGGCTCGAGCGCCGCGGCCACGTCGTTCAGCGACGCCGCAACGATCCGCGCGTGCGGATAGCGGGCATGCAGCGAAGCGTAGATCGCCCGCACCTGTTCGACCGTATGGGGCCCGTGGTTGTCGCCCGTGAGGTTGACCGACACGGCGGTCTCCCCGTCGGGCAGCACCATGGTATCGCCGTAGGAGCCCTGGTACATCAGCAGGATCTCGCTTCCCGAAGGATCCCGCCAGCGGCACACCGGCGGCACCTGCGGAACGCTTACCGCGGGGTTGGTTCCGACGTGCAGGAAGCGGATCCCCGCCCCGGCCAGCAGCGGGACGATGCTGCGCGTATGTCCGGGAACATCGGTCATCTTCACGGCGGTCGTCCGGCGCCCGAAGCGGGCATCGAGGCGCTGCGAGAGGCGCAGCATCCCTTCGAAAAGCGCCCTGTTCATCGACTCCGACTCCACGGTGTAGGGCACGCCGTTCCACACGATGTCGCCCCGCCCGACGGCCTCCTCCAGCTCCGCAACCGCCGCGGGCGACGCCTGCCGGAGGTAGGCATCGATCAGCCACGCCCCCGTAGTCCACACGTAGCGCTCCTCGCCGCCCGCCTCGCGGAGGCTCCGCGCCACGTCGATGGCCTGCGGAATGAAGGACTCGACGTAGCGTTGTTCGACCTTCGAGCTCAGGTCGGTAAATCCGATATCGAGGTGGGTCTTGAAGACGACGAGCACCTTCTTCACATTCGAATCGTCCGGGGCGGGCTGCGCCGTCCCTGTCCACATGGCAAACACCAGTGGAAGCAGCATCGCTATTTTCCTCATGGTTCGGGTTTCGTTTTGCCGCCGCACGTGAGGATCATCCGCGGCGGTCGAGTTCGCTGATGGCATAGGCATAGGCGCCCAGGGAGATGGCGCGGCTTGCGCCGAGCTTCGAGCACACGACAGGAGTCTGGCGGACATGGTGGTAGCGCACCCGGGCGTCGGAACCCGGCACTCCGACCAGCAGCGACTTCTCGCGCACGAAATCGGCGCATTCCCCGGGTTTGTCGAGGTCGTAGGCGTGCATCTGCAGGCGCGGGAACCGCTCCCCGGCGAATGTCCCGATGTCGCTGCGCATCTCCTGCAGCAGCGCCGGCATGAAGTGGTGCGCGGCACCCGTCAGGCCGCCGCCCAGCACGACGATTCCGTCGACGACGGTCAGCGCCTGGGAGATGACGTCGCCCGCCACCTCCCCGAACTGTCGGAAGCTCTCCTTCGCAGCGTCCCGGTTGCCGTCGCGCACGCCGTCGGCGATCTCGCAGATGTCGCGGGGCGTCAACGCCGAGGCGTCCTCGCCGCTCAGCTCCCCGTAGACGCGCCGGATGGCCCGGATGCTGACACTCTCCTCGCAGATCATCCCTGCATGGCATTTGTTGCGGAAGACCCAGACGTCGCCCCCGCAGCCGTTGTCGCCCGTGAGCAGGCGTCCGTCGATCACCACCCCGGCGCCGAATCCCGTGCCGAGCGTCACACCCAGCAGGTTGCGGTAGCGCTTCGTGGAGCCCGCCTCGGCGAGCAGGGCGTTCACCTCGGGAAGCGCTCCACAGATCGCCTCCCCGTAGGCAAAGAGGTTGCCGTCGTTGTTGATGTAGACCGGAATCCCGAAGCTGCGCTCGAGGTAGGGGCCCAGGGCCACGCCTCCGCGGAAGGAGGGGAAGTTCGGAAGATCCCCGATGATGCCGTGGGCATAGTCCGCAGGCCCGGGGAATGCGAAACTGATCGCCACGGGCGCAGTGTCAAGCTGCCGCATCACGGCACGGAAGCCTTCGACAAGGGTCGAAAGCATGCGGTCGAGGTCGTTCGGCGAGGAGTGAAAATGGACGGGCTCAACGACTTCGCGGTTTCCCGCGATAGCCGAGAAGATGAGGTTCGTGCCTCCGGCGTCGAGCGTAAGGACGGTGCGGGTATCGTTTTCCAGCATATCGGGCGTATTTTTAGTGACGGACATAGGCCTTGATCGTGCCGCACGACGCTCCGGGCTCCAGCGGCCGGATCGTGTAGCGGCCGACCGACGCCGGGATGATGAAGGTCTCGGCATAGTGAACCGTAAAGGGTTCGAAAGCCTGCGTGGGGCTCTCGACCACCGCGGCGGCGCCTTCGATGAGGTTGAAGACCTGCACGCCGTCGCAGGTGTCGTGCTGCACCGGGACGGTGAACCAGTGGCGGCGCGTCTCGATGAACTCCGCCTCGTGCAACCCCGTGCGCTCCTCGCGCCACCCCTCGCCCGAAGCCACGGGCTCGAAGCAGTTGCAGTGGCGCCGCAGGATCTCATCCGTATCGCGGCTCCAGTTGATGACGTGCGAGGCGTGTCCGATATTGATCGGGCGGGGTTTCCCGTCGAGGCCCATGCGGCCCCAGTCCCACATCTTGAAGGTAAAGATGTTGGGCGTGGCGCTGATCTCCAGGACCATGGCCCCGGCTCCCGAGCAGTGGATCGTCCCCGCGGGGATCAGGTAATGGTCGTGCTTCTGCGCCGGGAAGCGGTTCACGTACCGCTCGGCATCGAACGCAACGCCCTCCTCCTGGGCCCTGCGCAGGTCGGCGAGCATCCGTTCGGGATCCACCCCCCGCCTGAGGCCGAGGTAGACGCATGCCCCGGGCTCGGCATCGAGCAGGTAGTAGCTCTCGTCCTGCGTGTAGCGCATGCCGAAGGTCCGGCGGATATAGCTGTTCGTGGGGTGCACCTGGAGGCTGAGGTTCCCGCCGCCGATCGTATCGAGGAAGTCGAAGCGGATCGGGAAGCTCTCCCCGAAGCGCTGGCGGTCGGCCGCGCCGAGCAGCTCCTCGGGACGCAGGTAGACGAGGTTCTGCGCCGGCATCTCGAAACGCTCGCCGTCGATGCTCAGCAGCAGGCTGTTCTCCTCGGGCACGCAGTCGAAGCACCATCCGAAGTTGGCGCGCGAACGGTCGAGGTCGCAGACCTCCTTCATCCACTGCCCGCCCCACGGCGCAGGGTCGAAGAACGGCACGACGCGGAACGGACGGCGCACCGTGCGCGCGATGCCCTGCATGAAGGTCTCCGCGGCAATCATCAGCGGACGTCCGGGATGGTGGGTATCGATCCAGTAGTCGACGCGGTGGTAGAGGCTCTTCTTGTGGTTGTCCAGCACGGGCCAGTCGTTGAAATAGCCGCGTTTGTACTGCCGCGCGGGGCGCTCCTGCGAGTTGTCGACGCCCAGGCCGTGGATCGCGTGGGCGCGGAAGCGCTGCTGGATCTCCCAGCGGGCCATGTCGGCATAGAGTGTCAGGTCGGCGTTCGGCGCCACATAGCCGGCGCCGCAGCCGTAGACGATCACGCGCCCCGTGCGGCGGCGGATCCGCTCCCGGGCCTCCGCCAGGCGCGCGGGGTCGAAATAATCGGCGATCCCGAGTGGCGAGAGGTATCCGAAGAGTTCGTCGTCGGTCACATAGGGCTCGGTCAGCGCCCGCAGATAGGCTTCGTCGTGAAAAAGGCTCTCCGTGGTGATCCATTCGGCCTCGGGCCAGATCTTTCCGACCGCCTCGGTCAGTTCCGCATCGTAGACGCCGTGATAGGTGTCGAATACGAGCAGGGCGTTTTCGCCGGAGGTCCGGAGGGCGATCTCGCTGCAGATTTCCGTCCATCCACGCCATATGGGACCCTGGGTCTCCGTCGCCGGAAACTTATCGTAATCCGATCGGGTAAATCGACATGTGTTCATAGAATGTATATTTGTTCTTTGTATGTGCAAACATAATACTTTTTTTTCAAATAGCAATCTTTTCGGCGATATTTTAATGGTTTGAACATGATTCCGGAAACAAAACGCAGGACAAAAGACTCCCGAAGGAGAAGGACGCCGGAACCGGCGCGCGGCCGCAGGGAAAGGAGGAGTGCGCACCCCGCCGGAACCCCCTCATCGGTCACCGGTAGCAGTCGGGAGCCGGATCGGGCCCCATCTCCAGCACCAGCGTCCCCCCGGCAGCAATCGCCGCAAAGGGAATACGGGGCTCCCGCAGCCGCTTCCCGTTCAGGAAGGCCCGCTGCACGTAGACATTCTCCGGAGAGTTGTTCCGCGCCTCGATCGTGAACTCCCGGCCGGAGTAATAGGCCGGATCGAGGTGGATCGTGATCTTCTCGAAAAGCGGGCTTCCCAGCTCCACCATCGGGTCGGCCGAACATCCTCCGTCCATCTCGAAAAGCCCCATGGCGCTCATCACGTACCACGCGCCGAGCTGTCCTTCGTCCTCGTCTCCCTCCCAGCCGTGGAAGGGTGTGGCGCCGTAGAAGGTGTCGAGGATCGCCCGCGCCCAACGCTGTGCAAGCCAGGGCTTTCCCGAATAGTTGAACAGATACGGCGTGCACATGTTCACCTCGTTGCCGTGGTTGATGTAGAACTCCGCCGTCTGGCCCGCCGTCCGGTCGAAGACGTGCGCCGCAAAGCGGTGGCGTTCGGACTTTTCGAAGCCCTCCTCGAGCCGCCGGTTGAACTCCTCCGCGCCGAGCAGCTCCACCACCCCCGCGATGTCGTGCGGCACGTACCAGGAGTACTGCCAGCTGTTGCCCTCGATGAACCCGGCATTCGAGAAGCGGTCGAAGGAGGGATCCCAACGCCCCAGGGTGTCGCGGCGCGTGACGTACTTCGTTTCGGGGTGGAAGACGTTCCGGTAATTCTTCGACCGGGCCTCCAGCCGACGGGCGTTCGCGCGGTCGCCGACGGCCCGCGCCAGCTGCGCCACGCACCAGTCGTCGAAGGCGTAGTCGAGGGTCTTCGACACGACGCCGTACTCCTGCGGCATGTATCCGTACCGCTCGTAGACGTCGAGCAGCGGATTCCCGGCATTCCCGCCGCCCGGATGGTTGACGCCCGGGACGGTCACGTTCTTGAGCACCGCCTCGTAGACGGCCTCCCGGTCATGGCGGATCCCCTTCTGGCAGGCCGACACCATCAGGGCCGTTTCGTGCGACCCCTCCATGATGCCCGAATACTCCAGCCCCGCGGGGCCCTTGCAGGTCCAGCCCGTCCAGCGGAACATCTCGAGCTGCGTGGTCACCCAGTCGTCGACGATGCGCGGCGAAACGATCGACCAGAGGCCGTTGAGATTCCAGTAGGTATTCCAGAAGGCGTCGCCGCCGTACATGTTCCCGGACTCGAGCCGGCGGACATGCTCCTCGGCATCGACATAGCTGCCGCCGACGTCGTTCCAGGTCTGCTTGCCCGCATAGGCGCGGTAGAGGTTCGTGTAGAACTTCACCCTGTCCTCCTCACTTCCGCCCTCGACCGTCACGCGCCCGAGCAGCTCGTTCCAGCAGGCTCGCGCCGCCGCAGCCGTGCGGTCGAAGTCGTAGCCGAGCGGTTCGAGCTCGGCGGTCATGTTGCGCCGCGCCTGCCCGATGCTCACGAGCGAGAGCCCCGTGCAGACGGTGATCTGCTCCTGATCCGAAGTGGGGAAGACCGCGAAGACCCCCAGGTCGCCCTTGCCGGCGATCTCGCGCAGATCCTCCTCGATGCGCCCCTCGTTCCAGCCTCCGAGCCGCCCGATGGGGCGGCTGAAGCGGATCACGAAATGCAGCCGGTATTCGTTCCACCAGCTCCACGGCCCCGACTGGCAGTCCGCATAGCCCTCGAGTTCCGACTCCCCGACGCGCTCGATCCGGGCGTCGCGGACCCGGAACCCGTAGTCCCACTCGGTGGGGAACTGCAGGTCGATCAGGATGCGCGATTCGGGGCATTCGGGGAAGGTATAGCGGTGGACGCCGCAGCGGGTCGTCGCGGTGAGCTCGGCGCGCACGCCGGCGTCGTAGAGAAAGACGGAGTAGTATCCCGGCGAGGTGGTTTCGGTCTGTTTGAGGATCCGCGAATGGTACCCCGCGTTGGCCCCCCGGTAGGGGGAGTCGGCCGAAGGATTGACGACCGTCAGGTCGCCGGTCGAGGGCATGACCGTCAGTCCGCCCATCGTCCATGCGTGGAGGTGGCTGAAGCCCGAGACGTTGTGGATCGAATATTCGTAGCCGCCCATCCAGACATCCCCCTGATTGTCGGGACCCAGCTGCACCATTCCGAAAGGAAGCTGGGCATAGGGGCCCAGCATCCAGCGGGAATTGGAGGTGCCGATGAACATATCCACGTAATCGACGGGCTGCTTGGCCAGGGCGTTCGCGGCGGCCGCACAGCCCAACAAAACGGAGAGAACCAGGTGTCGCAGTTTCATGACATGTACCATTATTATATTATATGTAGGTACAAATATCGTCATTTTATTTGAAAATAAAATCAAATCGACTATTTTTGTTCGCGGAAAGGGTTTTACCCCTGCGGGCGGGCATCCGAAAGCCCGAAAAACCGGCAATCGGACAATCCGGAACCCTCCGCCAAAAAAGAATACCCGGGAACCTCAAAAAACAAGCATCCCGAATCATGAACGCTAAAAACATCTGGCTCCTGACGGCCGGCGTGTGGGGGCTGCTGCTCGGAGCGGCGCCCGCACAGGCGCAAGTAAGCTTCGGACATGCCGAAAAGTGCTGCGAAGAGTGGCTGTTCCGGCTCGGAGACGACTCCGCGGCCCTGCATCCGGCATACGACGACAGCCGCTGGACACGCGTGCGCCTGCCCCACGACTGGTCGGTCAAACAGCCCCTGTCGCCGTCGCTGGCCAGCTGCACGGGATACCTCCCCGGAGGCATCGGATGGTACCGCAGGCACTTCACGGTCGACGACTCCGCGGCACGCCACTACATCTATTTCGAAGGCATCTACAACCGGAGCCGCGTCTACCTCAACGGGCACCTGCTCGGGGAGCGCCCCAACGGATACGTCTCGTTCCTTTACGACATGACACCTTATCTTAATATGGGCGACAACGTGCTCGCCGTGCGGGTCGATCACAGCCGTTATGCGGACTCCCGCTGGTACACCGGCTCGGGCATCTACCGCGACGCCTGGATCGTCGCAGCGCCCGAAATCCACCTCGCACCGTGGGGCACGGCCTACCGCTGCGAAAAGCTGACCGACCGCCGGGCCGACATCGCCGTGGAGTTCGCCGTGGAGCGGCACGACGCCGCCGCAGGGACTCTCGAGGTGCGGGCCGCACTCCTCGACGACACAGGGAAGCGCGTGGCGGAGGGCAAATGCCGCGTACAGGAGCGCACGCAGGGGCCCGAGGGCGGGACGCTGCGCCTGCGCGTGGACAATCCCCGCCGGTGGGACACGCAGGATCCCTATCTCTACACCCTGTCGGTCACGCTGCTGCGCGACGGAGAGGCCGTCGACAGCTGCCGGATCCGCGCCGGGCTGCGCACGCTCGACTTCGATCCCGACCGCGGGTTCGCACTCAACGGCCGCTGGATGAAGGTCAAGGGCGTATGCCTGCACCACGACGCCGGGGTTCTGGGCGCCGCCGTGCCGCCCGAGGTGTGGCGCCGTCGGCTCGAAAACCTCCGCGCCATCGGGGTCAACGCCATCCGCATGAGCCACAACCCCCAGGCGCCCGTCGTCTACGACCTCTGCGACGAACTGGGGCTGCTGGTCATGGACGAGGCCTCCGACGAGTGGGAGTTCCCCAAGCGCAAATGGATCGAGGGGTGGAACGTCGGAACCCCGGGCTTCGACGGTTCGTACGACTTTTTCGAGGAGTGGATCGAGCGCGACGTGACGGACATGGTGCGCCGCGACCGGAACCACCCGTCGGTCTTCCTGTGGTCGATCGGCAACGAGGTCGACTACCCGAACGACCCCTATTCGCACCCGATCCTCGACGGATCGGCGATCTCGCAGCCGATGTTCGGCGGATACAATCCCGAAGCCCCGCACGCCGAGCGCATCGGACGGATTGCCAAACGCCTGGCAGCCTGCGTACGGGCCGTCGACACCTCGCGTCCGGTGACCGGGGCGCTGGCCGGCGTGGTGATGTCCAACGAGACGGAGTACCCCGAGGCGGTCGATGTCGTAGGGTACAACTACACCGAAGACCGCTACGACACAGACCACGCGGCCTACCCCGACCGCATCATCTACGGCAGCGAGAACCGTCCGGACATCGACGCATGGTACGCCGTGCGGGACCGGGAGTTCATCTTCGGGCAGTTCATCTGGACCGGGACGGACTACCTCGGGGAGTCGGGCCCGTGGCCATCGCGGGGCTTCTACACCGGACTGCTCGACTTCGGGAGCTTCCGCAAACCCCGCGGATGGTTCCGGGCTGCGCTCTGGAGCGACGAGCCGGTGACCTACCTCGGAACCTACCCTGCGGGAGACTACCTCTCGGCCGATGCCTGGGACAGCTGGAACTACGCCCCCGGAGAGATGATCCGGGTCGTATGCTACACGAACGCCCCACAGGCGCGGCTGCTGCTCGACGGCAGGACGGTCGGGGAGATGAAGCCCTGCGACCCGAAGACGGGAATCATCCACTGGGACATCCCCTACGCCCCCGGGGAGCTGCGGGCCGAGGGGTGCGACGCCGCGGGGAAAGTCCTGTCGTCGTACGCCGTGAGAAGTTCGGGACGCCCCTACGCACTGCGTGTGACGGCCGACCGCAGCGTTCTTTCGAAGGAACGCGCCACGGCGCACCTGACCGTGGAGGTCGTCGACGAGCAGGGGGTTGTGGTGAAGCTGGGCGACAGCGAGATCACCTGCACCGTGGAGGGGCCCGGGGAGCTGCTCGGGCTCGAGGGTTCCGACAACAGCGACATGAGCGACTACACCGACAACCGGCACCGGGCATACCGCGGGAGGCTGCTCGCCTATGTCCAAACAATCGAACAAAAAGGCGATATATCTGTCCATTTCTCCTCCCCGTTGCTGAAGGGCGCAGAGATCACGCTGCGCGCCGAATAACATAAAACACTATCATTCGGACAATTAGCGCGGCAGGAGCCTATAAAGGGCTCCCGCCGCGCTCGTTTTATAAATACCTGATATTCAAAACAGACGCACGAAAGACAACAGAAAAGTCGCAGAGATGCGAAATTTTGTCCGAACTATTGCATTTTTAAATTTCTCTTTTTATATTTGCAGACGGATACATGTTTGAACAAACAGACATGCTTCAAACATAAACCTACAAACCTAAAAATCTTACACATGAACAGTCTGGACCAGAAATCCGCACGCACCCTGTGGAACAATGCGGGCGGAACCTTCAGGAAATGTGTGGCGATCCTGCTGTCGGCATCGCTGCTGCCGATAACGGCCGCCGCAGAAAATTCGGATCTCCCCGACGCGCTTACGCAGACAGCTGTCTCCTCCCCCTCGCAAAACAAGGCCGTATCGGGCACGGTGCGCAACGCCGCCGGAGACCCCATCCCGGGGGTGGCCGTCACAGTCGTCGGAGGATCGCAGGGCGTCATCACCGACGCCGCTGGCGCCTACACAATCGATGGCGTAAAGGCAAATAACGAGCTGGAATTCAGCTTCCTCGGCATGCTCTCGCAGAAAGAGAAGGTCGGCACGCGCACGACCATCGACGTCACGCTGCGCGAAGACATGATCGGTCTCGAGGATGTCGTCGTCACGGGTTACACCGCCATGAAACGTAAGGACATCACCGGATCGGTCGCTTCGGTTTCGGCCGAGCAGATCGCCCGCATCCCGGCCTACGACCTCACGACCAGCCTGGTCGGCGTTCCCGGCATCCGCGTCGACGGAGGCTCGATCCGCATCCGCGGTACGCGTTCGACCAACGCCGGAAACGACCCGCTGATCGTCCTCGACGGAATCCCCTACGACGAAACCCTGACGTCGATCAACCCCGGCGACATCGAGTCGATCGACATCCTGAAGGATGCCTCCTCGACGGCCATCTACGGTGCGAAGGGTGCCAACGGCGTCATCCTCATCACCACCAAGCAGGCAAAGAAGGGCGAGACGAAGGTCACCTACGACGGATTCTTCGGCGTGGGCGTCAACAACTGGGGAACGCTCGACGTGATGAACGCCGACGAATACATCGCCTTCCAGCGCGAAGCGAGCCGCGCGGCCGGTTCCTGGAGCTCGCCCGACGACGACAGCAAGGCCTTCTTCGGAGCCGAGATCGCCAACATGGGCAAGATGGACACCGACTGGATGGGCAAGTATTTCAACCAGAAGCGCCTCTGGCACAGCCATTCGCTGACGATCGCCTCGGGCAACGAAAAGACCCAGTACAAGATCTCGTTCAACTACAAGAACAACGAGGAGCGCTACAAGGGCGACCACCGCGACTACTTCTACCTGACGACCGACCTGACGCACCAGGTGCTCCCGTTCCTGAAGGTCGGCATCTCGAACCGCGCCTACTACAACGTCAACAACTCGATGCCCGGGATGTTCGACACCTTCCTGCACATGTCGCCGCTGACGCCGATCTACAACGAGGACGGATCCTACAACGAATATCCGTTCGGCGACCCCTTCGTGAAGAACCCCTACATGAACGAGACCGAAGGCGCCTACAAGGACAAGACCGAGGAGTGGAAGCTCTACATGCGCTTCTTCGCCCAGGTGGACCTCTACAAGGGACTGACCTTCAACACCAACTTCGCATACACCCCGGCCTTCTCCTCGCGCGGATACTACTATGACGATCGCCGCGTGGGCTACACCGACGAACGCAACGTCGCCGGCATGCACAACAACCGCAAGGCCGACTGGGTATGGAACAACATCCTCAACTACAAGCAGACCTTCGGCAAGCACACCATCGACGTCTCGGCCATCTTCGAGATGCAGAACCGCCAGACGGTGAACTCCTCGATGTCGGGCAAGGACCAGGAGTCCCCGGCCTACCTGTGGTACAACATGGGCCGCCTCACCGACTCGAAGTCCATCAGTTCGGGATTCATCCGCAACCAGATGGTATCGGCCATCGGACGCCTGCAGTACACCTACGACGACCGCTACATCATCACGGCCTCGTTCCGCGAGGACGGCGCCTCGCAGCTCTCGCCCGGAAACAAGTGGGCATTCTTCCCCTCGGCAGCCGTCGCATGGCGCATCTCGGAGGAGAACTTCGTCAAGGACAACGCCGACTGGATCACGAACCTCAAGCTGCGCGCAAGCTACGGTATGACCGGTAACTACTCGATCGCCGCCTACGCCACGCTCGGAACCCTCTTCGGACGCTATGCGAACTTCGGATTCGGCGGCGAGACTCACCTCCCGGGCCTGGAGCCCCAGACCCGCCCGACGCCCGACCTGGGGTGGGAGCGCAACAAGATGCTCGACATCGGTCTGGACTTCGGATTCCTCAACGGCCGCATCTACGGTACGGTCGAGTACTACGACTCGAAGAGCTACGACCTTCTCTACCTGAAGGTGCTGCCCTACACGACGGGATTCAACAAGGCATGGACCAACATCGGCGACACCCGCAACCGCGGATGGGAGGTATCGCTCTCGACGGTGCCCATCCAGAAGAAGGACTTCACGCTCAACGTCAACCTCTCGTACTACCGCAACAAGGAGGAGCTGGTGCGCCTGCAGGACCCCAACATGAAACAGGACCTGAACAACAACCTCTTCGTGGGATATCCGGTCAACGGCGTGCACTACAACTACAAGCAGGTAGGCATCTGGCAGGAGGACGAGGCCGATCTGGCCGCCCTCTACGGACAGAAGCCCGGCGAGGTGAAGGTCGCCGATCTGGACGGAAACGGCGTGATCGACGGCAACGACCGCATGATCCTCGGAACGACGCGTCCCGACTGGGTCGGAGGGCTCTCGATCAGCGGCCGCTGGAAAAACCTCGACTTCTCGGTGGACATCTACGGAGAGTTCGGCTCCCTGGCCTATGACAGCCGGAGCACGAGCGGCTGGGCAAGCGAACTGGGCCGCTGGAACACCTACAAGATCGACTACTGGACGCCCGAGAACCCGACGAACCGCTACCCGCGGCCCGTCGAGGGACAGTCGATCAAGTACCTCGGCGCCGCAGGTTACTACGACAACGACTACGTGAACATCCGCAACATCACGATCGGCTACACGCTGCCCTCGTCGTGGATGGGACGCGTCGTCAAGAACACGCGCTTCTACTTCACGATGAACGATCCGTGGGGATACAGCCAGTTCCGCGACCAGGGTGCCATCTCGTGGTGGGAGTCCTACTACATCTTCGGAGCCAGCGTACAGTTTTAATTCAAAAACACCAAGAACATGAAAAAGATAGTTACGATCCTTCTCTCTGCCGCGACGCTTGTCGGCGTGACCGGCTGCGAGAGCTTCCTGGAAGAGGAATCCTACGGATCGACCACCGACCTTTTCAACGAGGAGAACGGTCTGAAAGCCTTCGTCAACCTCTCCTACACGAAGATCAACAACCTGTACGGAGGCGACGGATGGTGGCCTCTGATGACCGAACTGGGTACGGACATCTTCCTGCGCGGGAAGAACCAGGGCGACACCGGGCTGACCGACTACTACGGACTGGACGCCAACAACGGCAACATCTCGAAGGTCTGGAACCACTGCTACAAGGCCCTTGCCAACATCAACATGTTCATGGAGACGATCGACACCACGCCCTTCGCCGACGAGTCGGAGAAGCTGCAGTGCAAGGCCGAGATGCTCGTCATGCGCTCGATGTTCCTGTGGATCATCACCGAGACCTGGGGCGACACCTACCTGCCGCGCACGACCGACGAGACCGAAGGTCTGGAAGCACGGCGTTCGACGCGCGAGGATTTCTACAAGGAGATCATCGGAGGCCTCGAGCAGGTGGTCAAGGAGGGGATGCTCGCCGACGAGCGCACCTCGGAGGCCGGACGCATCGACATGCCCACGGCCAAGGCCTTCCTGGCACGCATGTACCTCTACAACGAGCAGTTCGAGGAGGCCGCACAGATGGCCTCGGAGGTGATCGACGGCCCCTACGGATTCGAACTCACTCCCTCGCTCACCAACCTCTGGGCCGATGACAAGACCAACGACGAGTTCATCTGGACGACGAACTTCACCAACGACGAATCCTACTCGCAATCCAACGGATACTGGGAGTGGTACGCCATGTACATCGACCGCTTCCCCGGCGTGCAGACCATGCTCAAATGGACCGGATACGGCGGCTGCCAGGCCATTCCGTCGCTCTACTACATCGACAACTTCAACCGCGAGGCCGACCTTCGCTGGCGCGACCTGCACCAGTGGGTATGGTACTACAACGACGAGACCGACGACCGCTCGGCATTCCCCGACAACCAGTGGCGCGAGTACATCGACACGGCGCTCTACTGCTGTCCCGACGTGCTGCCCGAGGCCGAGCGCGAGCGCATGAAGACCTGCTTCACCTTCTTCGACCGCAACGACATGTACGACGCGAAGGGCGTTCCGCAGGACCGCTGGACCTTCATCGGCATGACGAAGTTCTACGACCACACCCGTCCGGGCAACATGTCGAAGCTCTCCGACCGTTCGTATCCGGTGATGCGTCTGGGCGAGCTCTACCTGATCCGCGCCGAGGCCAACATCCGCAAGGCAAGTCCCGACCTGAAGGCGGCGGCCGCAGACATCATGACGCTGCGCGAGCGTGCCATCCGCCAGGATTCCGACGACCCCGATCAGAACAAGGCCTGGCGTGACGCGATGACCGTCACGGCCTCCGACATGAGCGTGGACTTCATCCTCGAGGAGCGTGCCCGCGAGCTGGCCGGAGAGTGGCAGCGCTGGCTGGACCTCAAGCGCCTGGGCAAACTCGTCGAGCGCGTGAAGCTCTACAACCCCGACGCCGCGGAGAACATCAAGGATTACCACGTGGTGCGTCCGATCCCGCAGTCGCAGTTCGACGGCATGCCCGACTGGACGACGCTCGGACAGAACGAAGGCTACAATTAACCGTAAACAGCTTAAAAACAAGGATCCATGAAAACAATCATCAAAATATGGACTACCGTCGTCTGCTGCGCGGGAATGCTGCTCGCATCGTGCACCGACGAAAAGATCTCCGACTCGAAGCAGTCGCTGATGGACCTGATCCGGGAGGCGGAGACGCTGATCGTCGAGATCGAGGAGGGCACCAACGAAGGGGATATCGCCCCGGGGTCGAAGAAGGTCCTGCAAACGCGCATCGACCAGGCCTACTACATCATGAACAACACCTCCCGGGACGAGGGATACGTCAACGCCCGGGAACTGCTTGAGGAGGCCATCGCAGCCTTCAACGCCAACATCGTGAAGGCCGGTGTCCCGCACTTCGGACTCGGCTCGAAGATGAACCTCGGCGCCTCGGCCGACTGGGGTCTCGAGGATGCCTTCACCGTGGAGATGAAGGTCCGCTATTCGGAATTCGCCTCGGGCGACCAGTCGATCATCTCCAACGAGGCGGGCGCCGCAGGATTCATGGTGCGCAACAACAGCAACCAGCTGCAGTTCTACATCTACGACGCCGACATCAACAACTGGAACGGCGGAGGATGCTGCACGATCGAGCTCAACAAGTGGTACCACATCGCCGCCACCTACCAGGCCGGCGGGAAGATGGTCTTCTACCTCGACGGCGTGCAGGTGAGCTCCGTAAACTGCGGCACGCTGGCCGCATCGGCCTCCGACCTGCAGCTGGGCACCTCGCCCTACTACAGCAACCGCTACATGCGCGGCGACATCCAGCAGGTTTCGATCTGGGACGACGTCCGCACGGCCGCGGAGGTGGCTGCCGACGTAGCCTGCGATTTCGACGGCACGGAAGAGGGGCTGATGGCCTACTGGCCGCTGACGCTCAACGTCGGAACGGAGATCACCGACCAGACCGGCAACCATGTGGCCTCGCTGGTCGATGTCACCTGGCTCGACGTCGACTGATACCCGGATCTTTCACATTCACGAATCAAAACATCCTACCATGAAGCATCGCAGACTGGCGATCCTGTCTATCCTGATGTGCCTGGCGGGGACGGCTCTCGGAGCCCGTCCCTACCCGGCCCAGGTGTGGCAGATCGGAAAAACCGACAACTCCTCCGCCGAATTCGCGCTCGACGAGCAGGGGTATTCCGCCCTTCCGGAGCACTTCCCGGCAGGGGTCGCGCTCTACACCGTCGGGCGCAGCGCATCCACCGACATCCCGTTCGTCATCCCCGGGCCCGCGGATTCCTGGGCCGGGAACGTTCAGGGAGGCCTGCTGATCCGCTTCGCCGTGAAGCAGGCCGATCCTGCCGCCGCCCTGCGCCTGGCCTTCGACTTTGTCGAGGTACACAGCGCTTCGGCGCCCCGGCTTGAGGTCTCGATCAACGGATTCCGCACGGAGCTCCAGACCCCGGCAGGGGCGGATCAGAACTACCTCGACACCCGGAAAACTCCGTCGAAGGGGCTCTCCGCAGAGGTGGAGATCCCGGCGGGCACCCTCTGCTCGGGAGACAACATCCTCTCGATCCGCTCGGTAGCGGGCAGCTGGATGGTTCTCGACGCCCTCCGTCTGGAGTCCACGGTGCCCGTGGCAACGACCGCGCCCAAAGGAGGCGTGACGCTCTTCTCGGCCATATCGGAACCGGCGCTGATCTACGGCACGACGCCTGACGAGCAACTGCATCCCGTCGTGCTGAACGTCGCGAACTGGGACGCCAAGCCGCGGAAAGCGACGTGGAGCTACGACGGGAAACCGGGCGGCGAGCTGCGCCTCGCCCCGGGCATGAACAGCCTGCAGGTAGGCATTCCCGAGGGATACGACGGCCGGAAGGTGACCTTCGCCCTGGAGGCGAACGGCAACAGGCAGTCCCTCGACGCAGAGATCCTTCCCGCGGAGCGCTGGACGATCTACCTCGTACAGCACACCCACACCGACATCGGCTACACGAAACCCCAGACGGAGATCCTGACCGAGCACCTGCGCTACATCGACTACGCCCTGGAGTACTGCGAGGCAACGGAGAATTACCCCGACGACGCGAAGTTCCGCTGGACGTGCGAGGCCTCGTGGGCCGTGCGCGAATGGCTGCGCATCCGTCCGCAGGAGCAGATCGACAAGTTCCTGCACTACGTGAAGAACGGACAGATCGAGGTGACCGCGATGTTCTTCAACATGTCGGAACTCTCGGGCGAGAACGCCTACAAGACCTTCCTCGAGCCGATCGCCGGGTTCCACAAGCTGGGCATCCCGGTCCAGACGGCCATGCAGGACGACGTGAACGGCGTGGCGTGGTGCCTGGCCGACTACCTGCCCGACCTCGGTGTGAAGTACCTGACCATGGGCTCGAACGGACACCGGGCGCTGATTCCCTTCGACCGTCCGACGCTCTACCGCTGGGAATCCCCCTCGGGCAAGAGCCTGCTGTCGTTCCGCGCCGACCACTACATGACGGCCAACTTCTGGGGTATCGACCGCGGCGACATGGAGGGGGTGCGCAACGGCGTCTTCTCCTACATCCGCACGCTGCGCTCCCGCGGCTATGACTTCCCGCTCATCACGGCGCAGTACTCGGGATACTCCACAGACAACTCGCCCCCGTCGATGCAGGAGTGCGCGCTGATCCGCGACTGGAACGACCACTACGCGTGGCCGAAGCTGCGCAGCGCCACGGTGCATGAGTTCCTCGAGCAGATCGACACGAAATACGGCGACCGCCTGCCGGTCTACCGCGCCGCCTATCCCGACTGGTGGACCGACGGATTCGGCTCCGCAGCGCGTGAAACGGCCGCCTCGCGCAAGACGCAGTCCGACATGATCACCATCGCGGGCATGCTCTCGATGGCCTCCCTGTCGGGAGACCCGGGAGTGCCGGGGACGCTCGACGAGCTGCGCCGGATCCACGAGAACCTGCTCTTCTACGACGAGCACACGTTCGGCGCCGCCGAGAGCATCCGCGACCCGCTGTGCGAGAACTCGCAGGTCCAGTGGGCCGAGAAGGGCTCCTACGTCTGGGAGGCGCTCAAGAGTGCGCAGATGCTCTACGAGACCTCGATCGGGCGCCTGCAGGGAGAGCTGCACCGCGCGGAGCGCCCGACGCTGACCTTCTTCAACCCGATGGGTTGGGAGCGTTCGGCGATGACGACCGTCTACATCGACTTCGAGGTGATCCCCCGCGACCGCGCCTTCCGCCTGCTCGACGAGCAGGGGCATGCGCTCCGCGTACAGCCGCTGCGCTCGCGCAGCGAGGGCCGCTACTATGCCATCTGGGCCGAACGGATCCCGGCCATGGGATACAAGACCTACGAGATCGTCCTCGACGAGGGGAAAGCCGCTGCGCCGCAGCCCTTCGATCCGGCGGAGCATACCGTCGAGAACGCCTTCTACCGCATGACCTTCGATCCCGCGACGGGCGGCATCCGCTCGCTCGTGGACAAGGAGCTGGGAATGGAGCTGGTCGACGCCGGAGCCGAATGGAAGCTTGGCGACTTCATCTACGAGTCGCTCGAAGGAGACCGGCACCAGATGGAGCGCAAGGTCTTCGAGCGCTTCCACCGCACGGGGCTGCGCAACGTCCGCTTCACGGGAGCAACCTCCGGGGAGATCTATACGTCGGTCAACCTGCGCGGCGAGGCCGACGGGTGCGAGCCCGACTTCGGGGTACGCATCGAGGTGCGCCTCTACAACGACATCAAGCGCATCGAGTTCCACTACGCCGCCAGGCGTCTTCCGGAGACCGATCCTTCGGGTCTCTACGTCGCCTTCCCCTTCGCACTGGAGGGCGGGCGGCTGGCCTTCGACGTCCCGGGCGGCGTGGTCTACGCCGGAGAGAACCAGATTCCCGGCACCTCGGCCTCGTGGAACACCGTGCAGAACTTCGTCTCGGTGCGCAACGACCGGGCGCAGATCCTCGTGAGCTGCGACGCCATTCCGCTCTTCATGATGGGCGAGCTGCTCAACGACCCCTACCGCCAGCCGCGCCTCTACGAGAAGCCGCATCTCTTCTCGTGGGTGACGAACAACTACTGGACGACGAATTTCCGCGCCTCGCAGGAGGGCGAACTCAACTGGAGCTACGCGATCACCTCGCAAGCCGACACGTCGAACGCCGAGGCCTCGGCGTTCGGTTGGGGCAACCGCGTGCCGCTCTACGCCCGCGTCATGCCGGCGTCGCGCGCCGACAACGGCAAAGCCTGGTCGCGGTCGTTCCTCAGCACGGGATGCGACCATGTGCTGATGACCTCGTGCGTGCCCTCGAAGGCCGAGGAGGGCGCCGTGCTGATCAACCTGCGCGAGACCGACGGACGCGACGCCACCCTGACGCTGCTCAACGCCGACGGACAGCCGCTGCCGTTCGAACGGGTGAACGTCCTGGACGAGGTGCAGGGAGAGAAGGTTACCTCGCTGCCGCTCAAGGGCTATGAAAACGTCTTCGTACGCGTCCGCCTGTAAGCGGGACGCCGGACGACTGCCGAAAGCCGGGGAAGAAACGCTCTTCCCCGGCTGTTCGGGTTATTTACGGACTTTACCGATTCATCCATAAACTACCATGAAAAAGTTCCTCATTCTTCTTGCGGCATGTGCGGCGGCAGCCTGTTCGAAGGCCCCGCAGCCCATCGACTGCGTCAACCCCAACCTGGGATCCGTCCACAGCCGCTGGTTCTTCTACACCCCCGCCGCCGAGCCCTTCGGACTGGCCAAGCAGGGGCCCTCGACCAACGGCAGCTATACGAGCCCGAGCGGCTGGGAGGCCGTCGGCTATGAAGACATCCATACCTCGATCGAAGGATTCCCCTGCCTGCACGAGTTTCAGGTCGGCGGCGTACTGCTGATGCCCACCGTCGGGGAGATCCGAACCGTCCCCGGACGCCTGGACGACCCCGACGGAGGGTTCCGCTCGCGTTTCGACAAGGCCGACGAGGTGGCCCGCCCGGGCTACTACTCCGTCGTGCTGAAGGATTACGGCGTGCGTGCGGAGCTGACCTCGACCACCCGCGTGGCCTTCCAGCGCTACACCTTCCCGGCCTCCGAGGAGTCGAATATCCTCTTCGACATCGGCAACGCCATCGGTGAAAGCGGCCCGGTGGTCGACGCCTACGTGCATGTGCTCGACCCGCAGCGGATCGAGGGATACGCCGTCTACGAGCCGCTCTACGCGCAGAAATACCAGCCCGGGGCGACGATCGGCGTCTACTTCCACGCCGAACTGAGCCGCCCGGCCGACACGTGGATGCTCTACCGCCGGGGCGGGGAGCCCTTTGCGGGCGACGAGCTGCGCGGCATCGGGGCGGGTGCGGCCCTGCGCTACAAGACCTCCGCCGAAGAGCAGATCGAAGTACGCATCGGACTCTCCTACACCTCGGTCGAGAACGCCCTTGCGAACCTGCGGGGCGAGGCCGACGGGCTCGACTTCGACAAGGTGCGCAGGCGCACCGAAGGCAAGTGGAAGGAGAGCCTCGGGCGCATCCGCGTCGAGGGCGGCAGCGAAGAGGCGCGCGTGAAGTTCTACACGGGCCTCTACCACGCACTGCTCGGACGCGGCATCGCCAGCGACATCAACGGCGCCTACCCGCGCAACGACGGCACCGTGGGGCAGATCCCGACCGATGCCGAGGGGCGTCCGCTCTTCTGCCACTACAACACCGATGCGGTCTGGGGCGCCTACTGGAACCTCACGCTGCTGTGGGAACTGGCCTACCCGGACTACTACAACGACTTCATCCGCAGCCAGCTGCTCGTCTACGACGACGCCGGATGGCTCGGCGACGGCATCGCCTGCAGCAAATACGTCTCGGGCGTGGGGACCAACATGGTGAGCGTCGTGATGGCCGGAGCCTACCAGAACGGCATCCGGGACTTCGACGTCGAGAAGGCCTACGAAGCGGCCCTGCGCAACGAACTGGACGGCGAGAACCGCCCCCTGGGCGCCGGAAAGGAGGACGTCGCCTCGTTCGTAAGGCTCGGATACGCACCCTACGACGACGGCACGCAGTCGATCGCCGGACTCCCGGGCTCGTCGTTCAGCGCCTCCCATACGCTCGAATACTCCTTCAGCACCTACGCCGTGGCACAGTGGGCCAAGGCCCTCGGGCGCGAAGGCGACTACGAGCGTCTCATGTGGCTGTCAAAGGGCTGGGAGCGGCTTTTCGACCCCGAGCTCAAGATGATCCGCCCGCGCCGCGCCGACGGATCGTTCATCGAGAACTTCAACCCGCTGGAGTCCTGGCGCGGCTTCCAGGAGGGCAACGCCATGCAGTACACCTTCTTCGTGCCGGGCGATCCCGAGGCGCTCATCGAGCGGGTCGGCGCCGAGGCCTTCACCGCACGCCTCGACTCGATCTTCACCGTTGCCCGGGCCTCGATCTTCGGAGGCGGGAAGGTCGTCAACGCCTTCTCGGGACTTTCGAGCCCCTACAACCACGGCAACCAGCCGAGCCTGCACATCTCCTGGCTGTTCAACTATGCGCACAAGCCGTGGCTGACGCAGAAGTGGACGCGCCTGATCTGCGACGAGTTCTACGGCACGGACGGCGAGCACGGATACGGATACGGACAGGACGAGGACCAGGGACAGCTCGGTGCCTGGTACGTGATGGCCGCGATGGGTCTGTTCGACGTGCAGGGCGGCACGAGCCTGCGCCCGACCTTCCAGATCGGTAGCCCGCAGTTCGACCGCATCGTCATCCGCAACGACCGCGGCGAGCGTTTCACGATCAAGGTCGACGGAAACGGCCCCGAGGCGTACTACGTGCAATCGGCCACGCTCAACGGAAAGCCTCTGGACAACTGCTGGTTCTTCCGCGAGGCGATGCACGACGGCGGCACCCTGCACCTGCAGATGGGACCGGAGCCCAACGAGGCATGGGGCGCGGAGGAGACGCCCGACTACTCGAAATAACGCTTTGGGAGGCTCCCGCAGGGAGCCGTCCGAAGAGGCATTTCCGCCGCAGACTCCCTCACGCGAACATGCGTGAGGGAGTTTCTTTTGCCGGGCTTTCATTTTTTCGTATCTTTGCCCCAAAGAAAATCCCTAACGTATGGCATTTTTCGATATTTTCAAGAAGAAGAAGCAGGCCCCGCCCAGCGAGGAGCAGCTCCGCAGGGAGCAGGAGGAGCTCAGCGCGGGGCTCGAGAAGACCAAGTCGGGACTCTTCTCCAAGATCGCCAGGGCCGTTGCCGGACGTTCGAGCGTCGATGCCGACGTGCTCGACGACCTGGAGGAGGTGCTCATCACCTCGGACGTCGGCGTGGAGACCACCGTGAAGATCATCCGCCGCATCGAGGAGCGTGTGGCGCGCGACAAATACATGAACGCCTCGGAACTGCAGTCGATCCTGCGCGAGGAGGTCGCCGCGCTGCTCGAGGAGGCGCACGGATCGTCCGCGCATTTCGGGCTCGACGCCCGGGAGGGCGAGCCCTACGTGGTGATGGTCGTGGGCGTCAACGGCGCGGGGAAAACCACCACCATCGGCAAGCTCGCCGCGCAGCTCACCAAGGCGGGCCGCAAGGTCTGGATCGGCGCCGCCGACACGTTCCGCGCCGCGGCCATCGACCAGCTGCAGGTATGGGCCGACCGCGCCGGGGCCACGATGATCCACCAGCAGATGGGCTCCGACCCCGCGTCGGTGGCCTACGACACCCTCGCCTCGGCAAAGGCCAACGGCGCCGACGTGGTGCTGATCGACACCGCGGGGCGCCTGCACAACAAGGTCAACCTGATGAACGAGCTCACGAAGATCCGCAACGTCATGGCCAAGGTCATCCCCGGGGCGCCGCACGAGGTGATGCTCGTGCTGGACGGTTCGACCGGGCAGAACGCCTTCGAGCAGGCCCGGCAGTTCACGCAGGCCACGCAGGTCACCTCACTGGCCATCACGAAGCTCGACGGCACGGCAAAGGGCGGCGTGGTGATCGGCATCAGCGACCAGTTCCGCATCCCGGTGCGCTACATCGGCATCGGAGAGGGTATCGACCAGCTGCGGATCTTCGACCGCCGGGAATTTGTCAACGCACTCTTCGGAGATGAAAAAAATTAACGTCATCACGCTCGGCTGTTCGAAGAACACCGTCGATTCGGAACACCTCATGGCGCGCCTTGCGGCCGCAGGCTACGAGGTGCTCTTCGACAGCGACCGCACCGACGCCAAGGTCGTCGTAATCAACACCTGCGGATTCATCGGCGACGCCAAACAGGAGTCCGTCGAGATGATCCTCCGCGCCGCCGCGGCCAAGCAGGCCGGGAAGATCGAACGTCTGTTTGTCATCGGATGCCTCTCGGAGCGCTATGCCGACGAGCTGCGCACGGAGATCCCCGAAGTCGACGAATACTTCGGGGCCCGCACGTGGGACGGCATCATCCGCGCACTCGGGGCCTCGGACGACCCCGCACTCGCCACGGCGCGCCTGCTGACGACCCCGAAGCACTACGCCTACCTGAAGATCTCCGAGGGATGCAACTGGAAATGCGGCTACTGCGCCATCCCGCTCATCCGCGGCGAACACCGCTCGGTGCCGATGGAGGAGCTCGAGGAGGAGGCCCGCAGGCTGGCCGCCGGGGGCGTCCGCGAGCTGATGGTCATCGCCCAGGACACGACATACTACGGATTGGACCTCTACGGACGCCGCTGCCTGGCCGAGCTGCTGCGCCGCCTGTGCCGCATCGACAGCCTCGAGTGGATCCGACTCCACTACGCCTACCCCACGGCCTTCCCCGAGGAGGTGATCGAGGTGATGGCCTCCGAGCCGAAGATCTGCAAATACCTCGACATTCCCTTCCAGCACATCTCCGACGCACAGCTTGCGGCGATGCACCGCCGCCACACGAAGGCCGAGGCCCTGGAGCTGATCGCCCGCCTGCGGCATGCGATTCCCGACCTGGCACTCCGCACCACCCTGCTGGTGGGCTATCCCGGGGAGAGGGAGGCCGACTTCGAGGAGCTGCTCGACTTCGTGCGCGCGACCCGTTTCGACCGCCTCGGGGTCTTCGCGTACTCCGAGGAGGAGGGAACCTTCTCGGCACGCGAGCTCCGCGACGACGTCCCCGAGGAGGTCAAGCAGCAGCGCGTGGAGCGCGTCATGGCCCTGCAGAACGAAATATCGCTCGCGAACAACCTCCGGCGCGTCGGACGCACGGAACGCGTGGTGATCGACTCCCGGCAGGGGGATTTCTACGTCGGACGTTCGCAGTACGACTCCCCGGAGGTCGACCAGGAGATCCTCATCCCCGCGGCGGGCCGCAGGCTGCTCCGCGGCCGCTTCTACGACGTGAAGATCACCTCCGCGGCCGACTACGACCTCTATGCGGAGCCGGTGGACAAAGCAAAATAAATTTCGCCTTTTTTGCTTTTTGGTATTTTTTTCGTACCTTTGAAATGTAAACCGGATTTCACTGCCGCAGATGGTCGACAAAAGTGTCATAACGAACCTCGAAACCCGTATCGGACAACTTATGGACGACCATCGCAGACTTTCGGAGCTCTGCTCGGAACTGACGGCGCGGTGCGAGGCGTTGCGCAGCGAGAAGCGCACGCTCGAGGAGCGCGTGAAGGCTCAGGAGGCCGAACTGGCACGGAGGCAGCTCTCCGAAGGGCTGGCAGGCGGAAGCCGGGACAAAGAGAAAGCGCGGGCGCGCGTCAACCGTCTTATGCGGGAGGTCGACAAATGCATCGCGCTGCTGGAACGACAGACGGAGACCCTTGCGAAAAAGAATGCACCCCGGGAGACGTCCGGAACGCCCGAAGACGCGGCGGCCGGGGGTTCGACCGAAAAATAGCAACACAACATGGCCAAGCAGCAGGCGATAACGCTGAAGGTGGCAGGTAAAAGCTACCAGTTCAATATCGAAAGCGGTAAAGAAGAGGCGTATCGCCTGGCGGAAAGGGAGGTGAACAACTTCCTCGCGGCCATCAAGAAGCGCAACTTCGAAAACTGGACCGACCGGGATTACCTGTCGATCACCGCCCTGCAGTTCGCCATTGCCAACGTCACGGCCCGTCAGAGCCGCGAAGCCGACGACGACGACCTGCGACGCCTCGAACAGTTGGGTCAGAACATTGACGCCTATCTGAACAACCCCCGCCAATAAAGGCAACCCGGGGGCCAAACAAGGGGCCGGGCAGAGGGGAAGGACAGAGAGGCCGGACAAGAGGCCGGACAGAGGGAGAGCAAGGAGAGTGCGAGAGGAGAGAGAGACGAGGGAGAGAGGAAAGAGACGAAGGAAAGAGACGAAGGAGCGAGGAGGGAGCGAGAAAGACGAGAAGAAGAAACGGCCGGAACGGGAGCGGGAGGAGAGAAGTGAAGGGAAAGACCCGGGGAACGGACTCGAAACAAACCGCAACACAGGTTGCAATGTTCTTTAACATACGAGAATCTACCCGCATAGATTCCTTACAAGCTTTGCGAAACTGAACACTTTTTAAATTGGGGCAACTTCAGGTGCTTCAAAATCAGGCCTTACTACCCTTCGGGGGAGTGCGCCCCGGCGCACCGTTGGAAGATTGCGATTCCCGGAGCCCCCACACTTGACTGATCTTGCAGATTCGTCAAACAAGACTAAGGAATCCTATGCGGTTTTTTTATGGCTACACGTATTTATATATATTATTAACAAATAAAAAAGCATCAGGATAAATGTATACCACCATTTTAGTGGCCTGCATCGCGGCCGTCGCGGCCGTCGCCGTATATGCCGTCGTCACGAACATGATCGCCAAGACCTCGATCCGCAAACGGCGCGAGGCGGCGATCAAGGAGGCGGAGGCCGAAGGCGAGATGATCAAGAAGGAGCGGATCCTTCAGGCCAAGGAGAAATTCATACAACTCAAGAGCGAATACGACCGGCAGGTCAACGAGCGCAACCAGAAACTCGCACAGAGCGAGCAGCGCGCAAAACAGATCGAGCAGAACCTCCAGAACAAGGAGCGCGACCTCGAGAACCGCATCCGCGAAAACGACCGGCTCAAGGAACAGATGCAGAACCAGATGCAGCTGCTCGAACACAAGAAGGAGGAGATCGAGCAGGTGCGCCGCGAACAGAACGTCCGCCTGGAGCAGATCTCCGGCATGAGTTCCGAGGATGCCAAGAACATCCTGATCGAGAACATGAAGGCCGAGGCCAAGACCGAAGCCGCAGCCTATGTCAACGAAACCATCGAGGAGGCCAAGATGACCGCCTCGAAGGAGGCCAAGCGCATCATCGTGGCCTCGATCCAGCGCGTGGCGACAGAAACGGCCATCGAAAACGCCGTCACGGTCTTCAACATCGAGAGCGACGAGGTAAAGGGCCGCATCATCGGACGTGAGGGCCGCAACATCCGCGCTCTGGAGGCCGCAACGGGCATCGAGATCATCGTCGACGACACCCCCGAGGCGATCATCCTCTCGGGATTCGACCCCGTGCGGCGTGAAATCGCTCGCCTGGCACTCCACCAGCTCGTCACCGACGGCCGCATCCACCCCGCACGCATCGAGGAGGTCGTGGCCAAGGTTCAGAAGCAGATCGAGGAGGAGATCGTCGAGGTCGGCAAGCGCACGGCCATCGACCTGGGAATCCACGGACTCCACCCGGAGCTGATCCGCATGATCGGCAAGATGAAATACCGCTCCTCGTACGGCCAGAACCTCCTGCAGCACGCACGCGAGACGGCAAACCTCGCAGGTATCATGGCCGCCGAGCTGGGCCTCAACCCCAAGATCGCACGCCGCGCGGGGCTGCTGCACGACATCGGCAAGGTGCCCGACGACGAACCCGAACTCCCGCACGCAATCATCGGCATGAAGCTCGCCGAGAAGTACAAGGAGAAGGCCGAGGTCTGCAACGCCATCGGCGCCCACCACGACGAGGTGGAGATGACCTCGCTCATCGCCCCGATCATCCAGGCCTGCGACGCCATCTCGGGAGCTCGCCCCGGAGCACGCCGCGAAGTGGTCGAAAGCTACATCAAGCGCCTCAAGGAGATGGAGGACATCGCCCTCTCGTACCCCGGCGTGGTGAAGACCTACGCCATCCAGGCGGGCCGCGAGCTGCGCGTGATCGTCGGAGCCGACAAGCTCTCGGATCAGGAGTCGGAGGGACTCTCGCACGAAATCGCCAAGAAGATCCAGGACGAGATGACCTACCCCGGACAGGTGAAGATCACCGTGATCCGCGAGACCCGGGCCGTCTCCTACGCGAAATAACCGCGGCGCGGGATTTTCAAGTCGCAAGGTGCTTTCAAACTGCACGAGGCTTTCAAGCTGCACGACATTTTCAAAAAGATCCCTTCGGAACCTTCCGGAGGGATTTTTTCATACCTTTGCCATCATGAATCCCGAACTGAAAGAGTATATCGAGCGGGAGATCCTCCCGCGCTACGAACACTTCGACGCCGCACACCGCACGGACCACGTGCGCACGGTCATTTCGCAGAGCCTCGCCCTGGCAGCGCGCTGCAACGTCGACCCGGAGATGGTCTATACGATCGCGGCCTACCACGACACGGGGCTCGCCTACGGACGCGAACGCCACCACCTCGACGCTGGGCGGATCCTTGCCGGGGACGCCACGCTGCGCCGATGGTTCACGGAGGAGCAGATCGCCACGATGCGCGAGGCGGTGGAAGACCACCGCGCCTCGTCGAACCGCGCGCCGCGGACAATCTACGGACGCATCGTCGCCGAAGCCGACCGGGTAATCGAACCCGGGACGATCGTCCGCCGCACGGTGCAGTACGGACTGGCGAACTACCCCACGCTGAATCGCGAGGGGCACTACGCCCGCTGCCGCGAGCACCTGCAGAAGAAGTACGGCGAGGGCGGTTATCTGCGCCTCTGGATTCCCGAGTCGGACAACGCCCGGCGCCTCGGGGAGCTGCGGGCGATTCTCCGCGACGAAGCGGCGCTGCGCGCACTTTTCGACAGAATCTTCGACCGCGAGACTGCCGAGACTGCCGAGACCGCCGAGACCGCCGAGACTGCCGAGACCGGGAAAACCGAAAAGACCGAAAAAGCCGAAAATCCCGGCAAATCCGGCGAGGCGCGCTGACACGCAAAAAACTTATCCCCGCAAAATATACGCAGCAGGCGCACGGCAGGACGTATGTCCGCCGTGCGCCTGCTGTATGGAGATTCCGAAGACTACTCCGCGCCGGCGCTTCGGGGCGTCGTGCAGGCATCGACCAGGTAGACGATCGAGACGTAGGGAATTCCGGAGTGCGTCGTCAGGCCGATTTCGCACGTGCGGCTGTTCGAATAGCCGATCCGGGCCCCGGAGCATTCGATTGCGGGCCGCAGTTTCCGCAGGGCGTAGGCGTTCACCTCGGGATGGGTGAAGCCGCGGTCCCCGGCAAACCCGCAGCAGCCGACCTCCTCGGGCACCACGACCTGCTCGGCGCACAGGCGCGCCAGAGCGAGGATCGTGTCGGCGAGGCCCATGCGGCGCATCGAGCAGGTGATATGCAGCGCCACGGTCTCCGCACGGCGGTGGAATTCGAGCCGCTGCCGCAGGAACGTCCAGATGAATTCGGCGGGTTCGTAGAGCTTCATCCGCCGGATCTTCTCCCGCATGCGGTGCAGGCAGGGGCTCTGGTCGCACAGCACCGGATAACGACCTCCGTCGCTCGCCTTCCACAGCGCCTCCTCCAACTCGGCCGTCTTGCGGTCGGCGATGTCGGCCATTCCCTTGCTCTCCCAGATCGTCCCGCAGCACAGGTGCTCCATCCCTTCGGGGAAGATCACCTCATATCCTGCCTTATGGAGCAGGGAGACCATCTTTTCGGCCAGCGGCTCCTGCACGGGCGTCTCGCGCGCGAGGCCCATCGTCTGGTTGATGCAGCTCGGGAAGTAGACCACGCGCAGGGGTTCGGATGCGGCTGCCGGGGATGCGGCGGAGCCGGAAGATTCCGTGCGTGCGGGGCGCTTGAGCCGTTCGGGGATCCGGTAGGCGCGGGGCATCGAGGGCTGCCAGAGCGGAAGGCCCGCACGGTGCAGCCCGCGGCCCAGCGACGCCATCGCCCGCACTCCGAGCAGGCGGCGTCCCGTATCGGCGAGCGTCAGCACGGGGCGCAGCGACGCCTTGACGCCCTCGAAGTGGCGTGCGGCAAAGTCCCCCGCGGCGTATCCGAGGGTGCCGGGATGCAGCATCGCCCCGCGCACGGCGTGCGTCAGCTCCCCGGTATTGATACCCAGCGGGCAGGAAAGCGAGCAGAGCCCGTCCCCGGCGCAGGTCGCCGCCCCGGCGTAGCGGTACTGCCTCTTCAGGGCCCGCAGGCGCCGGGGATCCTCGCCGCTGCGCTCCAGGCGCGCGATTTCGCGCCGCACGACGATGCGCTGACGCGAGGAGAGCGTCAGCCCGTACGAGAGGCAGTTCACCTCGCAGAAGCCGCACTCGATGCAGCGGTCGATGAGCGGGTCGGTCAGCGGCAGGGGCTTGAATCCCGAGAGGTGGCATCGCGGGTCGTCGTTGAAGATCACCCCGGGGTTGAGCAGCCCTTCGGGGTCGAAGAGCTCCTTGATGCGCTTCATCACGGCATAGGCCTCATCGCCCCACTCCCTCCGCACGAAGGGCGCCATGTTGCGTCCCGTGCCGTGCTCGGCCTTGAGCGACCCGTCGTATTTGCCCACGACGAGTTCCACGACGTCGTTCATCAGCGCCTCGTAGCGCGCCACCTCCTCCTCCGAGGAGAACGACTGGTTGATGATGAAGTGGTAGTTGCCCTCGAGGGCGTGTCCATAGATGCAGGCGTCGTCGTATCCGTGCCGGGCGATCAGGGCCTGCAGGTCGCAGGTCGCCTCCGGGAGGTCCTCGATGTGGAAGGCCACATCCTCGATCAGGCAGGTCGTGCCCGGACGGCGCATGCTGCCCACCGAGGGGAAAATCCCCGAGCGGATCGCCCAGTACCGGGCATACTCCTCCGCACGGTCGGTGAAATGCACAGGCGCGAAGGTCTCGAACCCCGCAAGCAACTCTTCGATGCGGGCGATCCGCCGCGCGAGCTCCTCCGGCGTGCGGGCCTTCGTCTCGGTGAGCACCGCCGTGAGGCCCTCGCCCGTGGGGTCGTGCACCGCCTCGAGCGACTTGCGGTCGAGCATCTCGGCGCTGAAAACAATCCGCTCGCCGCTTTCGCGCTCCAGGCGCTTCATCGCCACGACGGCCCGGCAGGCCTCGCGCATGTCGCGGAAATAGACCATCGCACTGGCCTTGCAGGGAAAGTCGTACTCCGTGCGCATGACCGCTTCCGAAAGGAAGGCCAGCGTACCCTCCGAGCCGACCATCAGGTGGGCGATCATCTCGAAGGGGTCGTCGAAGGTCACCAGCGGCTGGAGGTTCAGTCCCGTGACGTTCTTGATCGAATATTTGTAGCGGATGCGCTGCACGAGGGCCTCGTCGGAGCGCACACGGTCGCGCAGCTCCTCCAGGCCGCGCAGCAGCGCGCCGTGGCTTGCGGCGAAGGCCTCGCGGCTCGCCGGGTCGCCCGTATCGAGCAGCGTGCCGTCGGCCAGCACGAGGCGCGCCGAGCGGAGCATGCGGTCGCTGTTGGCGTGCGTTCCGCAGTTCATCCCCGAGGCGTTGTTCATCACGATGCCCCCGACCATCGCACTGGCCACCGAGGCCGGGTCGGGCGAGAAGCGGCGTCCGTAGGGCTTCAGGATGCGGTTGACCTGCGCTCCGACGATCCCCGGCTGCAGGCGGATCGCATCGCCCCCGTCGAGCACCTCGTAACGCTCCCAGTGCTTGCCCGCGACGACGAGGATCGAATCGCTGACGGTCTGTCCCGAGAGGCTGGTTCCGGCGGCCCGGAAGGTCACCGGAAGCCCCAGACTCCGGGCCGTGCGCAGCAGGCGCACGACCTCCTGCTCGTCGACGCTGCGGACGACGATCTGCGGCACAAGGCGGTAGAACCCCGCATCGGTGCCCCACGCCAGGCGGCGCAGGGGGTCGGTGTAGATCCGCTCGCGGGGAATGAAGCGGCCGACGATTCGCAGGAACTTGCGGTACTTTTCGCTCATGGATCCCATATTTCGAACGGGGGAAGACCCGCACGGCCTTCCCCAGCTCCCGTTGTATCGAGAAAAAATCTGTGGCGCGGGGCCGCTCCCGGCCGCCGCGTATAGGCTACTCCACCCCGTGGGGGAAGTACTTCATGTACTGCACGCGCTGGTAGAAGTCCCCCTCGGAGGAGCCGTAGTCCATGCGTCCGCGGAAAGCCTTCAGGGAGTCGAATCCGTGACGCGCGGCCCACTCGTCGATGAAGCGGCCGATCTGTCCGATCACCTCGTAGCCGTGGTAGTGGATCGCCGAGCAGACCTCGACGGCCGACGCGCCGCACAGCAGCGCCTTGACGGCCGCCGCACCGTCGTGCACGCCCGTCGACACGGCGACGTCGAGCTGGGGAAGAACGTGCGAGCACAACGCCGTGCTGCGCAGCACGTGGCGCAGCTCTCCCGGCTGGCTGAAGGGATCGGCCCCGACGAAGGACATCTGCTCGATGTCGATGTCGGGTTCGAAGAAGCGGTTGTAGAGCACCACACCCCGGGCGCCGCGCGCAAGCAGCGCATCGCCCACCGCGAGGACGTTGGTCAGACGCATGGGCAGCTTCACGGAGACGGGGATCGTCACGGCCGCGGCGACCTTGCGTACGACGTCGGCATAGTGCTGTTCGATCTCCTGCGCTGCGGCATGGCGGTCGGTCGGAAGCAGGAAAAGGTTCAGCTCCAGGGCCGCGGCCCCGGCCTGCTGCATCGACGTGGCGTAGTCGATCCACGCGTCGCCCGAGCCGACGCAGTTGATGCTGCCGATCACGGGGATGCCCGTGGCGGAGGCGTCGCGCACGAGCGTGAGAAGTTCCGACTTGTAGGCGTCGCCGAGGTATCGCTCGAGGTACTCCCCGGCATCGCCGTACCCCTCCATCCGTTCCATCGAGGCGGCCTGACGATAGATCTGCTCCTCGAAGATCGACTTCAGGACCACGGCCCCGGCGCCGGCAGCCGCGCAGCGTTCGATGTTCGGCAGCGTGGCCGTATAGGGAGAGCTCCCGACCACGACGGGGCTCGCAAGTTCCAAGCCGAGATAATTCGCTTTCATAGAGATACAAATGATATTCGGTTATACGGTTAGACGAAAGGAATCTTCACCACTTCGGCCCGCACGGGCTTCTCGCGGATGATGACGGCAATCTGCGTGCCGGGCTTCGCATAGGCGGACTGAACATATCCCAGGGCCACGCCGCACTTCAGGCACGGAGACATCGTACCGGAGGTCACGTGGCCGATCTCCTCGCCCTCCGCCGAGGAGAGCGCATAGCCGTGGCGCGGGATGCCGCGCTCGACCATCTTCAGCCCCACGAGCTTGCGGCCCACGCCCTCGGCCTTCTGGCGTTCGAGCAGCGGGCGGTCGATGAAATCCTTGCCCTCGGCGAACTTCGTGATCCACCCGAGCCCGGCCTCCAGCGGCGAGGTCGTGTCGTCGATGTCGTTGCCGTAGAGGCAGAAGCCCTTTTCGAGGCGCAGCGTGTCGCGCGCCCCGAGGCCGATGTTCTTCAGCCCGTACTCGGCCCCGGCCTCCCACAACGCCGTCCACAGGCGGTCGGCATCCTCGTTGGCCACGTAGATCTCGCAGCCCCCGGCCCCGGTGTAGCCCGTGATCGAGAGGATCGCGTCGCACCCGGCGACCTTCATCTTGCGGAAGGTGTAGTATTCCATCTGCCCGACAGGCTCCGGGCACATCTTCTGCACGATCTCCATCGCCCGGGGCCCCTGCACGGCCAGTTGGCAGATCTCGTCCGAAGCGTTGTAGAGCTCCTTGCCGTGCCCGGCCTCCATGCCGAACTCCTCACGCCCCACGGCGCAGATGTGCGCCCAGTCCTTGTCGACGTTCGCGGCGTTGACGCAGAGCATGTAGGTCGCGGCGTCGATGCGGTAGACGAGGATGTCGTCGACGATGCCCCCGCGGCCGTTGGGCATGCACGAGTACTGCACCTTGCCGTCGTAGAGCTTCGACACGTCGTTGGTCGTGATGCGCTGCAGCAGCGCAAGGGCCTTGGGCCCCTTGACCCAGATCTCGCCCATGTGGCTCACGTCGAAGACCCCGGCGCCGTTGCGCACGGTCATGTGTTCGTCGTTGATGCCCGTGAACTCGATGGGCATGTTGTATCCCGCGAATTCGGCCATTTTGGCTCCCGCGGCGATATGGTACTTGGTAAATGCGGTGGTTTTCATCGGTCGGTATTTAGTATTGTCTCGGTTCGCGGCACTGACACCTCCGGGCCCCTACTCGCGGCGCTTGACGCCCAGACGCGGGCAGCGGTGGAACTCCTTCTCGCGGTCGAACAGGTAGCGGTAGGTGGTGTGGATCTTGTTGCGCGTGGCGCAGACGTAGGTCTCGATCATGCGGTTCATCACGGGGTTGAAGTCGCCGATCCACGCCAGCTCCATCGAACGGTACTCGTTCTTGGTAAGCTCCAGGAACTCGTAATACTTGACCATGATGGCCGACTCCACGCCCTTGCCGTGGAACTCCGGGGCGATGCCGAAGATGATGCCGAAGATGCGGTCGCACGAACGGCTCACCTTGAGATCCCACATCAGGCGCAGCTTCTGCCAGAGACCGAATTTGCCGTTGAACTTCCCGATCAGGCGGTTCAGGTCCGGCACGGTGATGAAGAAGCCGATGGGCTCCTCGTTGAAGTAGGCGAAGAAGATGATGCGCGGGTCGATGATCGGCTTCATCTCGTGGACCATCTCCAGGGCCTCCTCCTGCGTCATGGGCTTGACGCCCGAGAAGAGCGCCCAGGCCTTGTTGTAGATCACGCGGAAGTTCTCGGCAGCCTCCTCGAGGTTGTTCATGTCGATGTTCTCGACGTGGTACCCCGCATCGAGGCGCGCGGCGCGCGCGAAGATCTGCTTGTTGGCCTCCGAGGCGTTGACCCTCCAGATGTAGCTGTACTGGTTGAAGTAGTTCCGGAATCCGTAGTTTTCGAAGAGCTCCTTGTAGTAGGGCGGGTTGTAGGGGTTCTTGTAGAGCGGCTGGAACTCGTATCCCTCGACGAGCAGCCCCCACCAGTCGCGGCGCTGCCCGAAGTTCACGGGGCCGTCCATGGCCTCCATGCCGCGGCTCGAGAGCCACATGCGCGAGGCGTCGAACAGCATGTCGGCAACCTGCTGGTCGTCGATCGACTCGAAGAATCCGCAGCCTCCCGTGGGCTGCTCCTCGATGGCCGCCTTCTCACGGTTGTAGAAGGCCGCGATGCGCCCCTGAATCTCCCCCTTGCGGTCGCGGACCACCCAGCGGATCGCCTCTCCGTCGGCGAAGAGTTCGTTCTTCGCGGGGTCGAACACCGCTTCGATGTCGATGTCCAGCGGGCAGACCCAGTTCCGGTTGCCCTTGTATATCTTTTTCTTGGGGAAATCGAGCCACTCGCGCTCCTGGGCCGGGGTCGTGACCTCCTGCAAAACGTATTTCTCGGTACTCATTCTTGAATTATTTTGGTTGCCAAACACAAAGGTAACTATTTTTTTGGTATTTTTGTTCTCGGACCAAAATTCCGGCGCCATCCATGAACAGCAACCTCGAACAATACCTCCCCGACGAGACAAAGGTACCCTACCGCTTCATGAAATACCGCATCCACAAGATCCTGCTTGTGTGCTGCAGCTACGACGGATACATCCTCGAGGAGGACGGACATATCGAATCGCAGATCAACCAGGAGTACATCGACCTGAACATGTCGAACCCTCCGTCGCTCACGCGCGTGAGCTCGACCTCCGAGGCGCTCGACGCCTTGGCCTGCGACGACTCCTACGACTTCATCCTCACGATGTACAACGTCGGGGAGCCCGACGTCTTCGCCTTCGCGAAGATCGTCAAGCAGCGGCACCCGAACATTCCCGTGGCGCTGCTCACCTCCTTCTCGAAGGACATCTACCGCCGCATCGAGGAGCAGGATCACTCGGGGCTCGACTACATCTTCTCGTGGCACGGGAACACGGAGCTCATCATCGGTATCATCAAGCTCATCGAGGACAAGATGAACGCCGACGAGGATATCCTCGAGGGGGGCGTGCAGGCGATCCTCCTGGTCGAGGACTCCATCCGCTTCTACTCGACCTACCTCCCGGAGCTCTACAAGCTGATCCTGCTGCAGAACACCGAGTTCCTCAAGGATGCCTTCAACGAGCAGCAGCAGGTTCTGCGCAAGCGCGCGCGTCCGAAGATCCTCCTGGCCCGCTGCTACGAGGAGGCCGTGGAGCTCTACGAACGCTACAAGAAGAACCTCCTGGGCGTGATCTCCGACGTAGGATTCGTCCTGCACCGCGGCGACACGTCGGAGAGCGAGAAAAACGACGCCGGGATCGACCTCTGCCGCCGCATCCGCGAGGACAACCCCCTGATGCCCGTGCTGCTGCAGTCGTCGCAGACCGCCTTCGAGCAGCAGGCCCGGGAGCTCGGGGCGGGATTCATCGCCAAGAACTCCAAGACGCTGCTCTCGCAGCTGCGCGACTACATCGCCAAGGAGTTCGCCTTCGGGGACTTCATCTTCAAGGATCCCGAGACGGGCGCCGAGATCGGCCGCGCGAAAGACCTCACGCAGATGCAGCAGATGATCGCCACGATCCCCGACGACGCGTTCGAATACCACACCTCGCAGAACCACCTCTCGAAATGGCTCTATTCGCGGGGGCTCTTCCCGCTCGCGGCCTCGATCCGCCAATACAACAAGAGCCACTTCACCTCCGTCGAGGAGCACCGCCGGGTGCTCGTGAACCTGATCCGCGACTACCGCACGCTGCTCGGTCAGGGCGTGGTGGCGCGCTTCGACCCCGAGACCTACTCCGACGCCGTGGCCTTCGCCCGCATCGGCGAAGGGTCGCTCGGAGGAAAGGCCCGCGGCCTGGCCTTCATGAACTCGATGCTCATCAAGCACCGCCAGTACGACAAGCACCGCAACGTGCGGATCATGATCCCCCGCTCGGTGGTCATCGCCACGGGCTACTTCGACGAATTCATCGCCCAGAACGGACTGCAGTTCCTCCTCACGCAGGACTTCTCCGACGAGGAGATCCTCTCGGAATTCGTGGCCTCGAACATCCCGCTGCAGCTGCAACAGGAGCTCAAGGCATACATCCGCACCGTCCATACGCCGCTGGCCGTGCGTTCGTCGTCGAAGCTCGAGGATTCGCACTACCAGCCCTTCGCCGGGATCTACTCCACCTACATGATCCCCTACACCGACAACGAGGATCAGATGCTGCGCCTGCTGCTGCGGGCGATCAAGAGCGTCTACGCCTCGGTCTACTTCGCGGCGTCGAGGGCCTACATCTCTTCCTCGCAGAACCTCATCTCCGAGGAGAAGATGGCCGTTATCATCCAGGAGGTCTGCGGCACGGAGCAGAACGGCGTCTTCCTGCCCACCTGCTCGGGCGTCGCACGCTCGATCAACTACTACCCCATCGGCGACGAACAGCCCTCGGACGGAGTCTGCAACCTGGCCATGGGGCTGGGCAAGCTGGTCGTCGACGGAGGGCGCACGCTGCGCTTCTCGCCCCGCTACCCGCAGAAGGTGCTCCAGACCTCGACCCCGGAGCTGGCGCTGCGCGAGACGCAGACCGAAGTCCTGGCCCTGAGCCTGCGCCCCGAGGAGTTCCGCACGTCGATCGACGACGCGGTGAACCTCCAGCGGCTGAGCCTGCAGCAGATCGCCGACTTCCGCAACTCGAAATACGTCTGCTCGGTCTGGGATCGCGAGAACGAACGCATTTCGGACAGTCCCTTCGACCGGGGCCGCAAGGTCATCACCTTCAACAACATCCTCAAATACAACACCTTCCCGCTGGCCGAGATCATCTCCGACATCCTCACGATGGGTGCCGAGGAGATGCGCTGCCCGGTGGAGGTGGAGTTCGCCGTGAACATGGACGTCGCCCCGGGGCGCAAGCAGATCTTCAACCTGCTGCAGATCCGCCCGATCATCGACAACCAGGACAACCGCGCCCTGGACTGGAGCCGGGTCGACACCTCGAAAGCCCTGATCTACGGCGAACAGGCCCTCGGCATCGGGATGATGGCCGAGATCGCCGACATCATCTACGTAAAGACCGAGGCGTTCGACTCCCTCGCAACGGAGAAGATCGCCGACGAGCTGCTCACGCTCAACAACCGCATGCGCGACGAAGGGCGCACCTACATCCTCGTGGGGCCCGGGCGCTGGGGTTCGTCGGACCCCTTCCTGGGCGTCCCGGTGCGCTGGAACCACATCTCCGAGGCGAAGGTCATCGTCGAGTGCGGCATCGCGCGCTTCGAGGTCGAGCCCTCGCAGGGCACGCACTTCTTCCAGAACGTCACTTCGCTGGGCGTCGGCTACCTGACGATCAACCCCTTCCGCGGCGACGGCATCTTCCGCGAGGAGGAGCTCAACGCACGGGAGGCATATTACGACGGCACCTACCTGCGGCAGGTGCGCTTCGAGCGTCCCCTGTGGGTCTGCATCGACGGACGCTCCGACAAGGGCATGGTCTGCGAGGCCGGCGAGGCCGGAATCCCGGACCCCGACGCCGGGGAGGCCGGGGAGGAGGCCGAATAGGGCCGAAAGGAGGGCGCCGGGACACCCGCCGCAGCCGAAGGAGGGCGCCGGGACATCCGCCGCAGCTGAAGGAGAGAAAAGACGTCGGCGCGGACGCTGCGGTTAGCATTTCAAATAAAAATTTCCGAAACGGTTACATCCTATAAGAAATATTTCTATATTTGTAAGAAGATGAAATACATCCGGAATACCGCCGCGCCAGGATCCGGAAATGCGGAAATGAACCAACCTAAAAAACTTCAATAGCTATGAACGTCAACAAACTGATGGCAGACCTCGAGCGCAGGCATCCCGGCGAAAGCGAATACCTGCAGGCCGTACGCGAGGTGCTGATGACCGTGGAGGAGGCTTACAACCAGCATCCGGAGTTCGAAGCCAATCGCATCGCGGAGCGCATCGTGGAGCCCGACCGCATCTTCACCTTCAAGGTGGTGTGGGTCGACGACAAGGGCGAGGTGCAGGTCAATACCGGCTACCGCATCCAGTTCAACAACGCCATCGGCCCCTACAAGGGAGGCTTGCGTTTCCACCCCTCGGTGAACCCTTCGATCCTGAAGTTCCTGGGCTTCGAGCAGATCTTCAAGAACGCCCTCACCACCCTGCCGATGGGCGGCGCGAAGGGCGGCTCGGACTTCAATCCCAAAGGGAAATCGGATCGCGAGGTCATGCGTTTCTGCCAGGCCTTCATGACCGAGCTCTGGCGCCACATAGGCCCCGAGACCGACGTTCCGGCAGGTGACATCGGCGTCGGAGGCCGCGAAATCGGATACCTCTACGGCATGTACCGCAAGCTGGCGCGCGAGAACACGGGCGTGCTCACCGGCAAGGGCATGACCTACGGAGGGTCGCTCATCCGTCCCGAGGCCACGGGATTCGGCGCCGTCTACTTCCTGCGGCAGATGCTCGAGAACGCCGGCATGGACATCAAGGGCCAGACGATCGCCATCTCGGGATTCGGCAACGTCGCATGGGGCGCCGCCACGAAGGCCACGGAGCTCGGAGCAAAGGTCGTAACCCTCTCGGGCCCCGACGGATACGTCTACGACCCCGACGGACTCGACGCCGAGAAGATCGCCTACATGCTCGAGCTGCGCGCGTCGAACAACGACGTCGTGGAGCCCTACGTCGAGAAGTTCCCCGGCGCACAGTTCTTCGCGGGCCGCAAGCCGTGGGAGGTCAAGGTCGACATCGCCATGCCGTGCGCCACGCAGAACGAGCTCGACGGAGAGGATGCAAAGAAGCTGCTGGCAAACGGCGTGAAGATCGTTGCCGAAGTTTCGAACATGGGATGCCGCCCGGAGGCCATCGACGCCTTCATCGCGGCGAAGATCCCCTACGGGCCGGGCAAGGCCGTGAACGCCGGAGGCGTGGCCACCTCGGGGCTCGAGATGACGCAGAACGCCCAGAAACTCAACTGGACTGCCCAGGAGGTCGACGCCCGGCTGCATCAGATCATGTCGTCGATCCACCACGCCTGCCTCGAATACGGCACCGAGAAGGACGGCTACATCAACTACATGAAGGGCGCCAACATCGCGGGCTTCATGAAGGTCGCCAAGTCGATGGTCGAGCAGGGCGTGCTGTAGGCCGCACCCCGGAAAGACGGGCGGGGACGACGCTCCCCGCTCCCGAAAGGAAAAAGGCTGTTCCCTTTAGGGGAACAGCCTTTTTCGTGCAAGCGGGGTCGTGCGATGGACAGTCCGGCGGCCGGCCGCATGGTTTCTGAAAATCGGTTCGTTCGAAAAATCGTCCGGTCTGTCGGCAAAGTCCGGAGGTCGGTTGAATTTATTTGCGGCGGTCGGCCTCCCTCGATATATTTGCAGCCGGACAACCAATAAAATGACAACGCTATGACACGAATCATGCACAGAATCGCCGCCTTCGCACTGGCACTCTGCACGCTGGCCGCCACGGCCTGCGACAAGAACAAGAAAGAACCGAGCGACCCGAAGCTGACGCTGCAGAACGTGACGGGACAATACGTCGGAACGTTCGACTTCACCCCGGCCCCGAGCGATATCAACCCCAACCCGCAACCCGAGACGGGTCTCGACATCGCATTCGAGATCACCGAGGGCGGAGCGGTGCATTTCCCGGAGTTCCCGGCCGCGGCGCTGGTCAAGGCGCTGCTCGGCGACGGAGCCGAAGGACTTATCCCGCTGCTGGGAACAATCACCTACGATGCGACGATCGGCACGCCGGCCGCCGATGCCGAGCGGTTCACGGCCCCGCTCACCACGCCGCAGCTGCGCATCGACCTGAGCGGGGTGATGGTCGTGCTGATCTCGATCGAAGCCCCTGAGCAGCTCGTCTGCACGAAGTCGGGCGAAGTGACCTTCACGCTCAAGACCACGAAGTGCCAGCTCGGCGAGGGCGAATCGGCCGGGGAGCCGTTCGACCTGGTCAACACGCTGAAATTCACGGCCCGGAAGAAATAAACCCCAAGCAACGGCGGATCGTCTCCGCCCGTCGGTCAGACGACAAAAGGACTGCCCCCGCACATGGGGAGCAGTCCTTTTGCATTCGGCGGATGCCGGGCGCGAAGTCCTTTGCCGGCGTCGGACGGAGTCGTCCGCGGCCCTTTACAGCTGCACCTTGACGGCCTTCGGCGCTTCCGCCGCGCCCTGAACCGCACCTCGGCGGCATCTTACAGCCGCACCCGGCAGTTTTCAGACCCTCGGCGGCATCTTACAGCCGCACCCCGGCGGTTTTCAGGCCCTCGGCGGCACCCGGGCGCCCTACAGGCGCGCCTTGATGGCCTTCGAAGCCTCCTCGTAGCCCGGTTTGTCCAACAGGGCGAACATGTTCTTCTTGTAGGCCTCGACACCCGGCTGGTCGAAGGGGTTCACACCCAGCAGGTAGCCGCTGATGCCGCACGCCTTCTCGAAGAAGTAAAGCAGCGAACCGATCACCTCGGCCGAGATCTCCGGGATCTCCACCCGCAGGTTCGGCACCCCGCCGTCGACATGCGCCAGCTGCACGCCCAGCTCGGCCATGCGGTTGACCTGCGAGATGCGCTTCCCGGCCAGGAAGTTCAGTCCGTCGAGGTTTTCGGCGTCGGCCTCGATCACGACCTCGGAGGCGGGTTTCACCACCGAGATGATCGTCTCGAAGAGCGTGCGCTCGCCCTCCTGGATGTACTGGCCCATGGAGTGCAGGTCGGCCGTCAGCGTGACGCTCGCCGGGAAGATGCCCTTGCCCTGCTTGCCCTCGCTCTCGCCGTAGAGCTGCTTCCACCATTCGTTGATATACTGCAGTTTCGGTTCGTACGACCCGAGGATCTCGATCTTCTTGCCCGAAGCGTAGAGGGCGTTGCGCACCGCAGCGTAAACGGCCGACGGATTCTCGTCGAAAGCCGTACCCTCGGCCGTCGCGCGCTCCATCTCCTGCGCACCGCGCACCAGTGCCGCGATGTCGACCCCTGCCACGGCCAGCGGCAGCAGCCCCACGGGAGTCAGCACCGAGAAGCGTCCGCCCACGTCGTCGGGAATGACGAAGGTCGGATACCCCTCCTGCGTCGAGAGGGTCTTCAGCGCCCCGCGGGCCTTGTCGGTCACGGCGACGATCCGCTCGGCGGCCTCCTTCTTGCCGTAGCGGCGCTCGATCTCGGCCTTGATCAGGCGGAAGGCGATGGCCGGTTCGGTCGTCGTGCCCGACTTCGAGATGACGATCGCGGCGATCGAGTGCTCCTTCAGGGCGTCGAGCAGCTCGGCGGTGTAGTCCTCCGAGATGTTCTGGCCCGCGAAGATCACCGTGGGGTTCTTCTGTTCCCTGTGCAGCAGCTTGAAGGGGTCGCTCATGGCCTCGAGCACCGCCTTGGCCCCGAGGTACGAGCCTCCGATGCCGATGCAGACCACCACGTCGGCCTTGGCGCGCAGCTTCGCGGCCTGCGCCTCGATCGCGCGGATCTCCTCCGCGGAGATCGACGACGGCAGGTGCACCCATCCGAGGAAATCGTTGCCCGCGCCCTTACCCGAATGCAGCAGGGCGTTGGCGGCCAGCGCCTTCTCCTTCATATCGGCGGTAATCTCGATACCGCTCTTGGAAATGTCCAGTTTCACGTTTTTCATCATATCGCAATTAAAGTAATTTGGTTATCAGCTCCAGCATGCTCCGGCGGGCCGAAGCGCCTTCGTAAAGCACCCGGTAGACCATCTCGGCGATGGGCATCTCCACCCGGTGGCGGGTGTTGATGTGGCGGATGCACTCCGCGGCGAAATACCCCTCGGCCACCATCGTCATCTCGTTCAGCGCGCTCTTGACCGTACATCCGTGGCCGATGAGCAGCCCGAGGCGGCGGTTGCGGCTGTAGGTCGAGTAGCAGGTCACCAACAGGTCGCCCAGGTAGGCCGAGACCTGCGTCGTGCGCTCCGCGGGGTAGCTCTCCTCGAGGAAGCGCGCCATCTCCCCCGCGGCGTTGGCGATCAGCACGGCGAGGAAGTTGTCCCCGTAGCCGAGGCCCACGGCCATGCCGACGGCCAGGGCGTAGATGTTCTTGAGGATCGCTGCATATTCGATGCCGTAGATGTCGGTCGAGTAGCTCAGGCGGATATTTGCGGAGGAGAACTTCTCCCCGATCAGGCGGGCGTTGCCGAGGTCGGTGCAGACGACCGTCAGGTAGGAGAGCTTTCCGCGCGAGACCTCCTCGGCGTGCGAGGGGCCCGAAAAAAGTCCTATCTGATTGAACGAAAGACCGTAGCGGCTGCGGACGTATTCGGCGACGGTCTGGTAGTCCCCGGGGACGATGCCCTTGATGGCCGAGACGACGAACTTGTCGGAGAGCGGCACGCTCAGCGGTGCAAGGAACTCCCTGAGGTAGGCCGAAGGCGTGGCGAGGATCACGATCCCGGCATCGCGCACCACGGCGTCGAGGTCGTCCGAGGGGTCGATCCGCCCGCGGTCGAACTCCACATCGCTCAGATAGCGCGGATTGCGTCCCTCGCGGCGCAGGGACTCGAGCACCTCCGGGTTGCGGACATACCAGCCCACGCGCTGCCCGCCGGCCGCGAGCAGCCCTACGATGGCCGTCGCCCAGCTTCCGTGTCCGACAACGGCGCATCGGGCTTCGGGTCCTATTTTGTATTCCATAGGGGCGCAAAGAGTTTTACACTACAAATGTAAATAAAAAAATCAGAAAAAATACAGAATTTTCCGGGGCTTTTTGCTACCTTTGTCCGGATATGCGGCCGTTTCGCCCGAAAGCCGGCGGCCGCAGTACGTATTTCATTGACAACAAAGCATTTCACGGAATAGAACAGTTGGGTGTAACATTATGGGACTTTTTTCTTTGACACAGGAACTGGCCATCGACCTCGGAACGGCCAACACGCTGATCATCTATAACGGGAAGGTCGTCGTCGACGAGCCCTCGATCGTGGCGCTCGACGTCCACACCAACAAACTCGTGGCAATCGGGCACCAGGCCCACCAGATGCACGAGCGCACGAATCCGAACATCAAGACGATCCGCCCGCTGAAGGACGGCGTGATCGCCGACTTCAACGCCACGGAGCTCATGCTGCGCGGCATGATCAAGAAGGTCAAGACCTCGGGCAGCCTCTTCGCACCCTCGCTGCGCATGGTCATCTGCATCCCCTCGGGGTCGACGAACGTCGAGATCCGCGCCGTGCGCGACTCGGCCGAACACGCCGGAGGCCGTGAAGTCTACATGATCTACGAACCCATGGCCGCAGCCCTCGGCGCAGGGCTCGACGTCGAGGCCCCCGAAGGCAACATGATCATCGACATCGGCGGCGGCACCTCGGAGATCGCCTGCATCTCGCTCGGCGGCATCGTCTGCTCGGAGTCGATCAACGTCGCCGGCGACGTCTTCACGAACGACATCCAGAGCTACGTGCGCCAGCAGCACAACATCCGCATCGGCGAGCGCACGGCCGAGGCCATCAAGTGCGCCATCGGCGCCGCGGTCTCCGACCTGGAACAGGAGCCCGAGGACTTCGTCGTCACGGGCCCCAACATGCTCACGGCCCTGCCGCAGACCGTCTCCCTGTCGTACAGCGAAATCGCATACGCCCTCGAGAAGTCGCTCGCGAAGATCGACGCCGCACTGATGAAGGTCCTCGAGTCGATGCCCCCCGAGCTGTACGCCGACATCGTGAAGAACGGCATCTACCTGGCCGGCGGCGGCGCCCTGATCAAGGGGCTCGACCGGCGCCTCAACCAGCGGACCGGCATCCCGTTCCACATCGCCGAGGACCCGCTGCGCGCCATCGCCCGCGGCACGGGCATCGCGCTGAAGAACATCAACCGGTTCTCGTTCCTGATGAAATAATCCGGAATCATTCGGAGACACACGACACACGACGGATTGCGGGTTCAGGCCCGCACTAAATAAAGACCGCCACCTTGCACAAGCTCTTTGAGTTCATACGCAGCGTCTACGTCGCCGTGCTGTTCATCGTCCTGGAGATCGCCGCCGTCAGCTATTACGCGCGCTCCACGTACTACACGCAGGCACGGCTGCTCACCCGTTCGAACCAGGCGATCGGCGGGGTGCACTCCCTGTTTGCCGGGGTGCGCCGCTACTTCTCGCTCGGGCACGAAAACCGCCTGCTCGCGGAACACTGCGCACGCCTCGAGGAGCAGCTGGCACAGTACCAGGAGGCCGCGACGTCGGAACGCCTGGAGAGCTACCTGCAGGAGATCGGCGAGTCGAAATACCGTTTCGCCACGGCCTGCGTCGTGGCCAATACGGTCAACCGGGCCCAGAACCTCATCACCCTCAACCGCGGGCGCAACGACAACGTCATCCCCGAGATGGGCGTCCTTTCGCCCGACGGCGCGATGGTCGGCTACGTCGTCGACTGCTCCGACCGCTATGCGGTGGCCATGTCGGTCCTCAACACCTCGTTCCGGGCCAGCGGGCGCCTCGCCGGCAGCGAGTACTACGGCTCGATCTACTGGGACGGCCGCGACCAGAGCGTCGTGATCCTGGGCGACGTGTCGAAATACGCCGACCCGCAGCCCGGGGAGGAGGTCGTCACCACGGGATTCTCGCAGTACTTCCCCGCCGACGTGCTGATCGGATGGGTCGAGAGCGCCGAACTGAACGAAACGCGCACGGCATACACCGTGCGGGTACGCCTGGCTGCGGAACTCTCGCGGCTGAGCGAGGTGATTCTGGTGGCCAACCGCGACCTCTACGAAATCCGCGATCTGCAGCAGAGCGACCAGATCGAACAACACACCCGTCTCGAATAGATGTATCGCACGTTACCATACACAGGGCTTTTCGCGGTCACGGTGCTGCTGCAGGTCTTCCTGTTCGACAACCTGTCGGTCAGCATCTACCTCAACCCGCTCGTCTACATCGCCTTCCTCGCCCTGCTGCCCCTGGACACGAAACCCGTGGCGCTGCTCGGCGCAGGGCTCCTGCTGGGCGTGGTCATGGACTACGCAATGGGGGCCGCGGGAATCAACACCATCGCCACGCTGCTCATCGCCTTCCTGCGCCCGGCCCTCGTCAACCTGCTCTTCGGGCAGGAAAACGCCAAGGAGGGCGGCATACCCTCGGCGAACCGCATGGGTCAGCGGACCTTCATCCGCTACCTGCTGCTGCTGACGCTCATCCACCACACGGCCTTCTTCCTGCTTGAGGCGCTCTCCTGGAGCCGCCTGCCCCTCACCGTGCTGCGCATCGCCGCGAGCACGCTCCTCACCGCCGCGTTCCTCTGGCTCATCGCCCGGATCTTCAACTCCAAACTTCCTTCGCGCCTATGAACGGGTCGGAGAGTTTCATCCGCATGCGCACGCTGCAGTCCGTCGTGCTGATCATCTTCGCGGTGATCCTCGGGCGGCTGGCCTACATCCAGCTCATCGACGACCGCTATGCCGAGATGGCCGAGGCCAATGCCCTGCGGCACGTCGTGCAGTACCCGCCGCGCGGCGAGGTCCTCGACCGCAACGGCGAATACCTCGTGCAGAGCCGCGAGTGCTACGACCTGATGGTCATCTACAGCGACATCGACAAACGCGGATTCGACACCACACGCCTGTGCGAGGTCGTGGGGATCTCATACGACAAGCTGCGCCGCGAGCTCTCCAACGCCCGGATGCGGCCCCGGGCGCCGCGGCTGGTCATGAGCTACGTCTCCAAGGAGGACAAGCTGCGCTTCGACGAGTGCAACTTCCGGGGTTTCTACACCGTCTACCGCACCGTGCGGCAATACCCGCGCAAGGTCGGGGGCAATCTCCTGGGCTACGTCAGCGAGGTGAACGACACCTACCTGAAGCGCCATCCGGAATACAAGGTTGGCGACTATGTGGGCATGAGCGGCGTGGAGTCGGCCTACGAGCCCGAGCTCCGCGGGCACAAGGGGGTGAAGATCCAGGAGATCGACACCCACGGAGCAATCAAGGGCTCCTACATGAACGGGATCTACGATTCGCTTCCCGAGCCGGGGAGCTGCCTGACGAGCACGATCGACGTGCGGCTGCAGCTGCTCGGCGAGGAGCTCATGCACGGAAAGGTGGGAGCGGCGGTGGCCATCGAGCCCTCGACGGGCGAGATCCTGATGATGGTCTCCTCGCCGACGTACGATCCCGACGAACTGGTCGGGCGCGAACGGGGCAACAACTACATGAAGATGCTCTACAACAAGCGGCAGCCGCTGTTCAACCGCGCCGTGAAGGCCAAATACCCCCCGGGATCGACCTTCAAGCTCGTGCAGGGGCTCATCGGGCTGCAGGAGGGTGTCCTGCGCCCCTCGGACCTGCACGTCTGCCACAACGGATACCAGGCCGGGCGTCTGAAGATGGGCTGCCACGCCCACGCCTCGCCGCTCGACCTGCGCTTTGCCGTGGCCACGTCGTGCAACGCCTACTTCTGCTACGTCTTCCGCGACATCCTCGACAATCCGAAATACGAGAACGTCAAGGAGGGCTATGACGTCTGGAGAGAGTATGTCGAGAGTTTCGGATTCGGGCGCAAGCTCGGCTCGGACTTCCTCGACGAGGGGAACGGCTACGTCCCCGACCGGGCGTTCTACGACCGCCAGTACCGCGGGTCGTGGAACTCGCTCACGATCCTCTCGCTCTCGATCGGCCAGGACGCCCTGGGATGCACGCCGCTGCAGCTTGCCAACCTGGCGTGCATCGTCGCCAACCGCGGTTACTACTACATCCCGCACATCGTCAAGAAGGTCGAGGGCCGCGACTCGCTCGACCGCCGTTTCTACGAACGCCACTACACGAAGGTCGACCCGAAGCACTTCGAGCCGATCGTCGAGGGCATGTGGCGGGGCGTGAACGTCGGGGGCACCTCGACCATGGCGCGCCTCGACGGATGGGACGTCTGCGGCAAGACCGGCACGGCCCAAAACCCCCGGGGACGCGACCACTCGACCTTCCTGTCGTTCGCCCCGAAGGACAACCCGAAGATCGCCATCTCGGTCTACGTCGAGAACGGCGGATTCGGCGCCTCGGCGGCCCTGCCGATCGCCTCGCTGCTGGAGGAGTACTACCTGACCGACACGATCCGCCGCCCGGCGCTGCTCGAGTATATCAAGAACATGCAAATCCATTACCCCGCCTATGACCGCTGACCGACACGGAATCTTCTACGGCGTAGACCGCTGGGCGGTACTGCTCTACGTGCTGATCGTCATCGCAGGATGGGTTTCGATCACCGCGGCGTCGTACGACGAGGAGTCGGTGAACCTCTTCTCGTTCTCGCACTTCTACATGAAGCAGCTCATGTGGATCGGCATCGCATGGGTAACGGCCCTCGTGGTGCTGCTGCTCGACGAGCACTTCTACCACAAGTTCGCCTATCCGGCCTATTTCGCGGGACTGGCGCTGCTCGTCGCCGCGCTGCTCTTCGGACGCGAGGTCAACGGTGCCAAGGCGTGGTTCGAATTCGGCTCGGTGCGCGTGCAGCCCGTGGAGTTCGCCAAGATCGCCACGGCCCTGGCCCTGGCGCGCGTGATGAGCGGCTACTCCTTCTCGATCAATCGCGCGGGCGACCTGGCCAAGGTCGCCATGGTCATCTGCATCCCGCTGCTGATCATCGTCCTGCAGAACGATACCGGCTCGGGCATCGTCCTCGGGTCGTTCCTCTTCGTGCTCTACCGCGAGGGGTTGAACAAGTGGCTCTGCATCCCCGTGCTGCTGATCGCCGCGCTGTTCATCGTCTCGTTCCTGCTCTCGCCCATGACGCTGCTCGTGACGGTCATCCTGGTCTGCGTGCTCTCGGAGGCGATGATGAACGGACACTGGCGTTCGCGCATCATCTTCCTGGCAGCCGTGGCGCTGGCGAGCATCCTGCTCTGCGCCGCGGCGGCGCTGATCGCCCCGGGCAGGCTGGACCTCTACCACAGCCTGCTGATCGTGAGCCTGCTGTCGATCGTCGGCATATCGGTCTACGCCTACCGCGCGAACCTGCGCAACATCTACATCCTGGTCTGCTTCTTCGTCGGGGCGATGATCTTCCTGCCCACGACCGACTACATCTTCAACTCGATCCTCAAGGAGCACCAGCAGAACCGCATCAAGAGCTACCTCGGGCTGTTGGACGACCCCCGGAACCTCGACTACAACGTCAACCAGTCGAAAATCGCCATCGGCTCGGGAGGATTCCTCGGCAAGGGATTCCTCCAGGGCACGCAGATCAAGTACGGATTCGTTCCCGAGCGGCATACCGACTTCATCTTCTGCACCGTGGGCGAGGAGTGGGGGTTCCTCGGCGCCGCAACCATCCTGACGCTTATCTGTCTGCTGATCCTGCGCCTGATGCGCATGGGCGAACGGCAGCAGGAGCCTTTCGGAAGGATCTACTGCTACTGCGTGGCGGCGATCCTGCTCTTCCACGTGCTGGTCAACGTGGGCATGACCATCGGACTGATGCCCGTGATGGGCATCCCGCTTCCGTTCATGAGCTACGGAGGCTCCTCGCTGATCGCCTTCACGATCCTGCTCTTCATCGCCATACGCCTCGACGCCGCGACGCGGCAGTTCTCACCCGACCGTTTCTGACATCCAAGAAAAACAGCAAAACATACCATCCGACACATGATCACATTCCCACCCAAAGGACTGACCCCGCAACAGGTCGAAGAGAGCCGCCGCACGCACGGCGACAACGTCATCACACCCCCGAAGGACGATTCGGCGTGGAAGCTGCTACTGGAGAAGTTCCGCGACCCGATCATCCGAATCCTGCTGCTGGCCGCGGTGCTGTCGCTGGCCATCGGGTGCATCCACGGGGATTTCACCGAGTCAATCGGCATCATCAGCGCCATTATCCTGGCCACCTGCGTGGGATTCGGATTCGAGTGGGACGCCCGGCGGCGGTTCCGGCGGCTGAACAAGGTCAACGACGACATCCCGGTGAAAGTCATGCGCGGAGGGCATATCGGCGAGATCCCGCGCAGGGAGGTGGTCGTGGGCGACGTGATCTACATCGAGAGCGGCGAGACGGTCCCGGCCGACGGTGAACTGGCCGAGGCGATCTCGCTGAAGATCAACGAATCGACGCTCACGGGCGAGCCCGAGGTCGACAAGACCGTCGACCCGGAGCACTTCGACGCGGAGGCGACCTACCCGTCGAACGCCGTGCTGCGCGGCACGACCGTGGCCGACGGGTACGGCGTGATGGTCGCGACGGCCGTCGGCGACCGCACCGAGGCGGGGCGCGTCACCGAACAGTCGAGCGTCGCCAGCGAGGAGCCCACGCCGCTCAACCGCCAGCTGACACGCCTCTCGCAGCTCATCGGACGCGTGGGAATCATCCTCTCGGCGCTGATCTTCTGCGTCATGCTCGCCAAGGCAATCTTCGCGGGCGACCTGCTCGCGCAGGACTGGACGACGATCTTCCAGCGCGTGCTGCACATTTTCATGCTCTCGGTGGCGATCATCGTCATGGCCGTGCCCGAAGGGCTTCCGATGTCGATCACCCTTTCGCTGGCGATGTCGATGCGCCGGATGCTCAAGACGAACAACCTCGTGCGGAAGATGCATGCCTGCGAGACGATGGGCGCGGTGACGGTGATCTGCACCGACAAGACCGGCACGCTCACGCAGAACCGCATGCACGTCGAGGAGCTCGTGCGCTGCGACGCGCTGCCCGACGCGGAGTTCGCCGAGGTCGTGGCGCTGAACTCCACGGCCTTTCTCGACGCCGAGGGGCATATCCTCGGCAACCCGACCGAAGGGGCGCTGCTCGAATGGATGCGCGGCCGCGGGCACGACTACGAGGCGCTGCGCGCCGGGGCGAAGATCGTCGACCGCCTGACCTTCTCGACCGAGCGCAAATACATGGCTACGATCATCGAAAGCGGCCTCTCGGGCCGGAGGCTGCTCTGCGTCAAGGGCGCCCCGGAGATCGTGCGGGCGATGTGCGCGCCGGACGGGCGCGACGCCGAGGTTGCGGCCCGTCTGTGCGACTTCCAGAACCACGCCATGCGCACGCTGGCCGTGGCGTGGCGCGAGACGGCGCTCGACGACTGCACGCAGGCCGTGCGCGAAGGGGCGCTGCACTTCGCGGCCGTGGCGGCCATCGCCGACCCGGTGCGCGAGGATGTCCCGGCGGCCGTTGCCACGTGCCTCGACGCCGGGATCGCCATCAAGATCGTCACGGGAGACACCCCCGCCACGGCACGCGAGATCGCCCGCCGGATCGGGCTGTGGGACGACGCCCGCGACGGCGAACGCAACCAGATCACCGGCGCGGAGTTCGCGGCGATGAGCGACGGGGAGCTCCTCGGACGCGTCGGCGAGCTGAAGATCATGTCCCGGGCCCGGCCGCTCGACAAGCAGCGGCTCGTGCGCCTGCTCCAGCAGCAGGGCGAGGTGGTCGCCGTGACGGGCGACGGAACGAACGACGCCCCGGCGCTGAACTTCGCCAACGTGGGGCTCTCGATGGGCTCGGGAACCTCCGTGGCGAAGGACGCCTCGGACATCACGCTGCTCGACGATTCGTTCGCCTCGATCGCCACGGCGGTCATGTGGGGGCGCTCGCTCTACCGCAACATCCAGCGCTTCGTGCTCTTCCAGCTGACGATCAACTTCGCGGCGATCGTCATCTGCTTCGTCGGGGCACTCTTCGAATCGGAGATGCCCCTGACGGTCGTGCAGATCCTCTGGGTCAACATCATCATGGACACCTTCGCGGCGATGGCCATGGCCTCGCTGCCGCCCAGCCGCGAGGTGATGCGCGACAGGCCGCGGCGCCGCGACGCCTTCATCATCACCCCGCCGATGGCCCGCACGCTCTTCACCTGCGGAGGGGTGATGATCGCCGTGCTGCTCGGCATGCTCTTCGCGTGGAGCGACGACACCGGGAAACTGCCCCTGCGCGAACAGACGCTCTTCTTCTCGACCTTCGTTTTCCTGCAGTTCTGGAACATGTTCAATGCCAAAGGATTCGAGGCGCGGCATCCGGCCTTCACCCACCTGCGCGGATGCCGGGAGTTCTTCCTCATCCTGGCCGGCATCGGCATCGGACAGATCTTGATCGTCTCCTTCGGAGGCGAAGTCTTCCGCACCGAGCCCCTGCCGTTCGCACAGTGGGCCGCTGTCATCGGATACACCTCGCTGCTGGCCGTCGGAGGAGAGATCGTCCGCGCGCTCCGGCGCAAGCGGCGCCAACCCGGACTGCCATGCTGAAATACCTGATCCTCCCCCTGCTGTTCGCGGCCCTGGGCTCCCGGGCGGCGTCGCGCCCGGCCGACAGCCTCGACCTGAGTGCCGGGGCCCGCTTCCGGCAGCACATCGACCGCGTGTCGTCGACCGAATCCTACCGGATGCTCTTCCTCGGAGCCCCGCTCATCGTCGGGGGCGTCGTCATGCAATCCTACGACGCGGATTTCCGCCGCCTGCGCAACGGATACGCCGCATCGTTCCACCAGACCTACGACGACTGGCTCCAGTATGCCCCGGCCGCCGCGATGCTCGGCATCAAGGCCGCGGGGGTCAAGGGCCGCAGCTCGTGGGGGCGGATGCTGGTCTCCGACGCCTTCTCGGCGGGACTGATGGCCATTGCCGTCAATTCGCTGAAGTATACCTGCCGCGTCATACGCCCCGACGGTTCGCAGCGCAACTCCTTCCCCTCGGGGCACACCGCCACGGCCTTCATGACCGCTACGATGCTTCACAAGGAGTACGGGCACCGCAGTCCGTGGTACAGCATCGGCGGCTATGTCGCGGCGACCGTGACGGGCGTCACGCGCCAGCTCAACAACCGCCACTGGATGAGCGACATCATGGTAGGTGCCGGGATCGGCATCCTCGCCACGGAGTTCGGATACTACCTCGCCGACCTGATATTCAAGGACAAGGGGCTCTTCGTCACGGACACCTACGTCGTCCACGACCGTTACCGCAAGCCGTCGTTCCTGAGCTTCTCGCTCGCGACATCCATTGCGACAGGGCGCTACACGCCCTATCCGGGCATGGAGATGAAACTGCTTGCCGGGCCGACCGTAGGGGTTCAGGGGGCCTAGTTCGCATCGACATACTGGGGCGTCGGCGGACGCATGTCGTGTTCGAACCTGCGCGTGAAGGTCAACAACGTGGCCGAGAAGGACAATCTGGAGATCGTGTCGCTCTACGCCGGGCCCTACTTCTCCTACCCGCTCTCACTGCGCTGGCAGGTGGGATCGAAACTCGCCGCGGGATACGAGATCTACAAATCCTGTCTTACGCACGTCCGCCGGATCGAGGAACGGCACGGATTTTCGTTCGGAACGGGGCTCTCGGCAACCTACATGGCGATGCAGAACCTCGGCGTACGGTTCGGGGCCGATTACGACTGCGCCCCGCCGCTGGGCATTACGCAACAGCGGCTCCACAAGCTGACCTTCGCGCTCGAGATCGCCGCGGTCTTCTGACCCGCCGCCCGGCGGAACCCGCAGCCCCGGAGACAGGAAACCCGGAATGCCTTGAGGCATTCCGGGTTTCCTATGGATCGGGGTGGGAGGAGCTGCTACTCCTCTTCGGGCTCCTTCATCGTGTGGTAAACGTTCACCACATCGTCGTCCTCCTCGAGTTTCTCGACCAGCTTCTCCACCGATTCGCGGCCCTCGGCGTCGAGCTCCTTCGTATCGGTCGGGATGCGTACGGACTCTCCGGAGACGATTTCGAATCCCTTGTCGTCGAGCCACTTCTGGATCGTGCCGAACGCTTCGTAGGGGGCATATACCGAGATGCCGTCCTCCTCGGGGTAGAACTCGTCGACTCCCAGGTCGATCATCTCGAGTTCGAGTTCCTCGGGATCGGCGCCCTCCGTCGGACGGAACTTGAAGACGCACTTGTGCTCGAAGAGGAATCCCACCGAGCCGCTGTTGCCCAGCGTACCGCCGCACTTGTTGAAGTACATGCGCACGTTGGCCACCGTACGGTTGGTATTGTCCGTGGCGGTCTCCACCAGGAATGCGATGCCGTGGGGGCCGTATCCCTCGTAGATCACCTCCTTGTAGTCGGTGGCATCCTTCTCGGTGGCCCGCTTGATCGCACGCTCGATGTTCTCCTTGGGCATATTCTCGGCCTTGGCGTTCTGGATCAGGATCCTCAGGCGCGTGTTGCCCGAAGGATCGGCGCCTCCGGCCTTCACGGCGATCTCGATCTCCTTACCCAGTTTGGTGAACGTGCGGGCCATGTGGCCCCAACGCTTCAGTTTCCGCGCTTTGCGGTATTCAAAGGCTCTTCCCATAGATTGTCGGTTTTTCTTTCGTGGTGCAAAGATAGTAAATTCGGAATTAAAAACTAAATTTGCACCGGATAAAACCGCACAACCATGGAAATCAAAAGCCGTTTCGACCATTTCAACATCAATGTCACCGATCTGGAGCGCAGCCTGGCGTTCTACGACAAGGCCCTCGGGCTGAAGGAGGTCGGCCGCAAGGAGGCTGCCGACGGATCGTTCATCCTCGTGTACCTCGGGGACGGGGAGACCCCGTTCCGGCTCGAGCTGACATGGCTGCGCGACCACGCCGCAACACCCTACGAACTGGGCGAGAACGAGAGTCATCTCTGCCTGCGCGTCGGGGGCGACTACGACGCCGTGCGCGAATACCACCGCGCGATGGGCTGCGTATGTTTCGAGAACCACGCGATGGGGCTCTACTTCATCAACGACCCCGACGACTACTGGATCGAGATCCTGCCGAAGAAATAACCCCCAGCAAACCGACGATGACCATGCAGAAGAACAACCGCGAACGCAACAATGCCCCGCAGCGCCCTTCCGCCGCAGGGAAAGGCCGGGAGGGCCGGAATGCCGGGAAGCCGCAGGAGGCTGCCGTGGCGCAGACAAAGGCGCAGGCGAAGGCCGCACGCGACGACGCGGCCCTGCAGCAGGAGGTCGACCGCACGGTCGAGGCGCTGCGCCGGGGCGGACTGGTGCTTTACCCCACCGACACGGTCTGGGGGCTGGGATGCGATGCCACGAATGCCGAGGCCGTGGAGCGCATCTACCGCCTCAAGCGCAGCGAGAACAAGAAATCGATGCTCGTGCTGTGCGCCACGGCCGACATGGTCGTGCGCTACGTCGACAAGGCCCCGGCCATCGCCTTCGAGGTGATGGAGCTCGCCACCTCGCCCCTGACGGCCATCCTGCCCGGAGCTACGGGGCTTGCCGCGAACCTCATTCCCGACGAAGGGACACTCGGCGTGCGGATCCCCGACCACGCCTTCTGCCAGCGCATGCTCCGCGCCTTCGGGCGCCCGGTGGTCTCGACCTCGGCGAATATCTCCGGGGAGGCGACGCCCGCGCGCCTGCAGGAGGTTGCCCGGGAGATCGTCGACGGCGTGGATTTCGTCGTCAACCCCCGCTTCGAGGGGCATCCCACCCGCAAGGCCTCGTCGATCATCGCCTTCGGCGAAGGCGGCGAGGTGAAAATCATCCGCAAATAAACCTCCGCACAACATGGCCCGCACGCTCGAAACACCCATTCAGATCCGCTTCTCGGACATCGACCCCTTCCAGCACGTGAACAACGTCGCCCAACAGATGTATTTCGACCTCGGGAAGACCGAATACTACCGGATCGTCCTGGGCGGCGGCGAAGCGCTTTTCGGGAAGCTGCGGATCGTCACCGCCTCGACCGCGACCTCCTATCTGGGGCAGGTGCGCATGTACGACACGGTGCGCGTGACGACGACCTGCGAACGCGTCGGCAACAAGAGCCTGACGCTTTTCCAGCAGCTGAAGGTCGGCGACGAGGTGCGCAGCGAAAGCCGTTCGGTCATGGTGGTCTTCGATTTCGAGACGCAGCGGAGCGAGCCCGTTCCCGACGACTGGCGGCAGCGCATGCTGGAGGAGTAGTCCCGGGGCCCGTGGCGACGCCCGGGACACCGCCCTAAAACCCGCAAAAAGACATCCCTGGCCAACGGTCACGCCACGCAGAGGCACAAGGTTCGGCAGCCCCTGCAAGAGCATGCCGAAGAGCGTCCGGAGGGATTCTGCTCAACAACAGGATCCGGGAAAAGATTTGGAACATCGAAAAAAAAAGACTACATTTGTTCCGAATCTGAAAAACGAGATCCATGCGACGAATCCTTTGCCTGCTGGCACTGCTGCCGCTGACGGTTCCCTGCGAAGCCCTTACGACACACCCCTCCGAAGGGTCGTTCACCGCATCCGGCAAGACACTTCTTCCTTCAGACGAAACCTTCGCCCCGCCCGCGAAACGCCGGGCGTTCGACCCGTGGCGAAGCACCCGCGAAATCACCTTTTCCATCGGAATGTACATGCCGATGCAGGGCGAGGAGGGAGGTGCGCAGGAGAGCTTCCGCCTCGACTATGCCTCTTTCGGATACCGCAACTTCGGGTACCGCGTCGGGGCGCTCTATACGCCCCAACTGCGGGGACTTGAGCGAAGCCTCGGCATCCCGGTGCAGGTTGCATGGCGCACGGAGCTGCGCGGACGCGAGCGCTGGGCCGAGAACTGGCCCGAAGCCGCCGCCTCCACCATCCAGCACCGCGGCAATCCGCTGCCCGGGCTGCTCTTCATCCTGCTGCCCCAGCGCGTGGAGTTCAGCGGAGGGCTGACCCCGGGCTGGATCTTCGGCAAGAAGGATTTCCACCTTGCCAGCTCCCCGGCCGTCAACCACGGGGCGTGGTACGAGGAGGGGGTGCTGCGCCATCACCCCTTCACGCTCTCCGTCGACGCGGAGATAAAGCTCACCTACCGCATCTGGCGCTTCACCCTCTCCATCACCCCCGGATTCCACTACTTCCTGACCGACAATTTCCGCGTCTACGACACCTTTTCCGGGCAGCACACCGATCCCGGACGCTGGTACTTCAGCCTCTGCGGAGGGTTGGGATTCATGTTCTGATTTTCCGGCAGACGGCGGGCCGACTTGTCCGCAAAAAAAGAAGGAGGCGCAATATCCGGCACCTCCCGCATGGCCCTGCGGCATTTCTCCGCCCCGCGGTGTCACTTCGCGGCCTTCTCCAGCCCCTGTTCGGCCGCCAGGCGCTCCATCAGGGCATAGGCCGCCCCGTATTCGTTGGGAATCTCGCCGTCCAGAATGGCGTTCTTGATCCGCTCCTTGATCTCGCCGATCACCCGGCAGGGGCCTATTCCGTAGGTCGACATGATGATCTCGCCCGTAATCGGCGGCTGGAAGTTGCGGATGCGGTCGCGCTCCTCGAGATCCTTCATCTTGCGGCGCACCAGTTCGAAATTCGCCAGGTAGCGCTTCACCTTGGCGTCGATGCCCGAGGTGATGTCGGCCTCGCAGAGCGTCATCAGCGCCTCGACGTCGTCCCCCGCCTCGAAGAGCAGCCGCCGCACGGCCGAATCGGTCACCAGATCCTCCGAGAGGATGATCGGGCGCAGGTGCAGGAAGACGAGCTTCTGCACGAACTTCATGTGCTCGTTCAGCGGGAGCTTCAGCTTGCGGAAAATCCCCGGAACCATCTTCGAACCGAGGGTCTCGTGGCCGTGGAAAGTCCACCCCACGCGCGGGTCGTAGGCCTTGCAGAGGGGTTTGGCGATGTCGTGCAGCAGCGCCGCCCAGCGAAGCCACAGGTCGTCGGAGCGCCGCGCCACGTTGTCGAGCACCTTCAGCGTATGGACGAAATTGTCCTTGTGGGCATGCTTCCCGCGCCGCTCCACGCCCCGCAGGTTGTGCAGCTCGGGGAAGATGCGCTCGAGCAGCCCGGTCATCTCGAGCAGTTCGAAGCCGATCGACGGCACGGGCGAGAGGACGATCTTGTTCATCTCGACGATGATCCGCTCGCGCGAGACGATGCGGATGCGCTCGGCGTTGCGGCCGATGGCATCGAACGTCGCGGGCTCGATCGCAAAGCCCAGCTGCGCGGCGAAGCGCACGGCGCGCATCATGCGCAGAGGATCGTCGGAAAAGGTGATGTCGGGGTCGCACGGCGTGCGGATGATGCACTCCTCGAGGTCGGACATGCCGTCGAAGGGATCGACCAGTTCACCGAAGGTCGCCTCGTTGAGCGACCACGCCATGGCGTTGATCGTGAAGTCGCGGCGCCGCTGGTCATCCTCCAGCGTCCCGGGTTCGACCTCCGGCTTGCGCGAGTCGTGCGTATAGGATTCGCGGCGCGCCCCGACGAACTCGACCTCGACCTTCCCGGCACGCACCATCGCCGTGCCGAAGGTCTTGAAGACCGAGACCTTCGTGTGCAGTTCGCGCCCCAGGGCTTCGGCCAGGGCGATGCCGCTGCCGACGACCACCACGTCGATGTCCGTCGAAGGGCGCCGCAGGTAGTGATCGCGGACGTAACCTCCGACGACGAAGGCCCGCACGCCCTGCCGGTCGGCAAGGCGCGCGATGCGCCGGAATATGGGATCGGACAACGGCACGCGGTTACTTTACGTAGGCTTTGATCGCGTCGCGCCAGACGAGGTACCCTTCGCCCGTCAGGTGCAGTCCGTCGTTGGTGTAGCGCTTGTCGAGCTTGCCCTCGTCGTCGGCTAGCGCGCCCCACACGTCGAGGTAGGTCACGCCCTTCTCGTCGCACAGCGCCTCGAGACGCTTGTTCGTCGTCACGACGAGGTAGCCGTGGGCATAGTGGTTGGGGTATTGCGAGAAATCGGTTCCGTTGACCGGGAGGATGCTCTGGATGTAGATCTTCGTCCACTTCGATTCGGTCCGGAAGCGGTCGATCAGCCGCGCGAGGTCGGCGACGATCTGCTCGGGGGCCGAGCCTCCGGCCAGGTCGTTCACGCCGATCATCACGAAAAGCTTCTTGGGATGCCCCGCGATGATCGGGTCGAGCCGCTCGAGCATCCACGCCGTGCGGTCGCCGCTGATTCCGCGGTTCTTGACATGGCGGCTGTCGAAGAGCTCGCTCCACTCGCACCCGTCGGTGATGCTGTTCCCGAGGAAGACGATGTCGCTCGAGCAGACGGGCAGCACCTCGAAAAGCGAACGGCGCTGGTAATGGTATTCACCCTGCGCGAAGGAGGCTCCGGCGAAGAGCAGGGCGGCGGCAAGGGACAGGAGGCGTTTCATGGGCGGATGCGGGATTTACAGGATGAGTTCGCGGCGGTAGAGCTGCACGGTGTTTTCGAGTCCGTAGTAGAGGGCGTCGCAGATGAGCGCATGGCCGATCGAGGTCTCGTCGAGCCACGGGATGCGCGCGGCAAAGTAGTGGAGATTCACCAGCGAGAGGTCGTGCCCGGCATTGAGTCCCAGCCCTTGGCGGCGCGCCTCCTCGGCGGCCTCCACATAGGGGGCGATGGCCCGTGCGGGGTCGGCGGGGTACTCGCGGGCGTAGGCCTCGGTATAGAGCTCCACGCGGTCGGCGCCGCATGCCCGGGCCCCGGCGACCATCTCCGGCCGGGGGTCGACGAAGATCGAAACCCGGATCCCGGCGGCATGGAAACGCTCCGTGACGCCTGTCAGGAAGTCCCGGCAGGCGACGGTGTCCCAGCCGGCATTCGACGTCAGGGCGTCGGGGGCGTCGGGCACGAGGGTCACCTGCGCCGGCACGACCTCCAGCACGAGGTCGATGAAGCTCGGAATGGGGTTTCCCTCGACGTTGAGCTCCGTGGCGAGGACGCGCTTCAACGCCCGCACGTCGTCGTAACGGATGTGACGCGCGTCGGGGCGCGGGTGCACCGTAATGCCGTCGGCGCCGAAGCGTTCGATATCCTGCGCCGCACGGATCACGTCGGGGAGGTTGCCGCCGCGCGAGTTGCGCACCACGGCAATCTTATTGATATTCACGCTCAGTTTTGTCATATATTCCCTAATTTTTGCAGAAAGCGCGGGGCCGCTCGGATGGTTCGGAGATGAAAACTGCGTTTTCATTTGCCTCGGCGCCCACCTTATCGTATCTTTGACTTCGTCTCAGATTAGGATGCGCCTCGGCATAGCCAAATCTCAAAATTACATTTTTTATTTGTCTCTGCTCTCGGCTTTCACTATCTTTGTTGCGATCCGCCCGGGCGACGGGTGCCGGTGCGCTCCGCACATGTGCAGTCCGGTTCGCTACGGCGTGGTAAAGTTACGTATTTTTTCGAAACTCCGCCGATGAAAGTCCTACTTTTTTCCCGCCCGCAGGTTCCCCACACCGCCGAGGAGATCCGTCAGCTGTTCGAAGCCTTCCGCCTCTTCGGATTCGATTACGCCGTCAATGAGGAGTTTGCGCCCATCATCCGGAAGATGACCGGACTGGAGCTCCCCCAGGAGAAGATCTACGGACACCGTACCGGAGAGCAGCCCTCCGGCACGGTGATGGTCTGCTACGGCGGCGACGGCACGCTGCTCGACGGCGTGCAGCGCCTCGACGGAGCCCCGGTCCCGGTGCTGGGGATCAACGCCGGGCACCTGGGATTCCTCACCAGCGCCCCGAACAAGGGACTGGAGACGATCTTCCGCGAGATCGCCTCGGGAGAGATCGCCACCGAGGTGCGCACGATGCTCCGCGTCGAGGGCGACTTCCCCTCGCGTCCCGATTCGATGCTGGCGCTCAACGAGTTCGCCGTGCAGCGCCACAGCGCGGGGATGATCTCCGTGGAGGCCTACGTCGACAACCAGATGGTCGCCACGTACCACGGCGACGGAGTGATCGTCTCGACCCCGACCGGGTCGACGGCCTACTCGCTCAGCGCCGGAGGCCCGGTCGTGGCCCCGACGTGCCAGTGTCTGGTCATCTCGCCCCTGGCCCCGCACAACCTCACCATGCGCCCGGTGGTGATCCCCGACACGAGCGTCATCACGCTGCACGTCCACATGCGCCGTTCGGACGCCTTCATCACCCTCGACAACCGCACCTACGGACTCTCGCGCGGCGCGACATTCACCGTGCGGCGTGCCCGGCAGACGGTTTTTCTCGCCGTCCCGCACAATATTTCCTTCTACGACACGTTACGCAACAAGATGATGTGGGGAATCGACATCCGCAGCTGAGCGGACGCTTCGAATGTGGCTGATCCGACACTTTAAATATTGACTTTTCCTCCGGGAATTCGATTTTTTACGTATATTTGTGCCCTATATGAGCGATCAGAAACGCATACCGCAACACGTCGCCATTATCATGGACGGGAACGGCCGCTGGGCCGAGAAGCGCGGCAAGGAGCGCTACGAAGGCCATATCGCCGGCGTGGAGTCGGTGCGCCGCGCCCTGCGCGCTGCAGCGAACCGAGGGGTGAAATACCTCACGCTCTACGCCTTCTCGACCGAAAACTGGGGACGTCCGGCCGCCGAGGTCGACGCCCTGATGGAGCTTTTCTGCCGGAGCATCGTCAACGAGACCCCCGAACTGCTCCGCCAGGGCGTGGAGATCCGCATGATCGGAGACCGCACGCGCTTCTCGGAGAAGGTGCAGCAGCACCTCGCCCGGGCCGAAGAGCAGACCGCCGGAGGGAAAACCCTGACGCTGATCCTGGCGCTCAACTACTCCTCGCGCGACGAGATCGCACGCGCCGTGCGGGAGATCGCACGCCGTGCGGCCGCCGGAGAACTCTCCCCCGCGGAGATTTCCGAACAGACGATCGCCGCGGCGCTCGACACCGCCCCGTTCCCCGACCCCGACCTGGTCATCCGCACCAGCGGAGAGCAGCGACTGAGCAATTTCCTGCTCTGGCAGGCCTCCTATGCCGAGATGTGGTTCCCGGAGGTGCTGTGGCCCGACTTCTCGGAGCAGGACTTCGACCGCGCCCTGGAGGAATATGCCCGGCGCGACCGCCGCTTCGGGCTGATTAAGTAAATGAAGTACAGATTAGACTTGTTATATTAGATGAACTATTCCGGTAAGATATTCACGGCAGCCGCAGCCCTTGTGCTGTGCTACGCGAATATATTCGCCCAGGAGCCCGAGGCCCAGGATTCGACGGCCGCTCCCAGACCCGCGTTTCCCGAAGACGCGCCGATGTTCAAGGGATCGGAAACCCCGAAGCGCTACTACATCCGCGACATCCACGTCAACGGAGTCAAATACCTCAACGCCGAAATCCTCAAATCCTCGGCCGGACTGATCGAAGGTGACTCGGTTTACCTCCCGAGCGACTTCATCGCCAACGCCATCTCGCGGCTGTGGAGCCAGCGGGTCTTCTCCGACGTGAAGATCGGCGCCGCGATCGACGGCGACAGCCTCGACCTGGAGGTCTTCCTGCAGGAGCGCCCCCGGGTATACAACTGGGACTTCGAGGGCATCTCCAAGGGCAAGAAGAAAGACCTGCTCGACAAACTCAAGCTCAAGCGGGGCAGCGAGCTCTCGGACTACGTCATCGACAAGAACAAGAAGCTCATCAGGAACTACTGGGCCGAGAAGGGATTCCGCAACACGGAGGTCGACGTGCGCATCGACAACGACACGCTGCGTCCCGGGCAGGCGGTGAACGTCACCTTCCTGATCGACCGCAAGGAGCGCGTGAAGATCGGGGCGATCAACTTCCACGGCAACGAACAATTCACCGACAAACGCCTGCGCCGCACCTTCAAGAAAACGCACCAGAAATCGATCAACTTCTTCAAGACCACGAAACTCAACGAAGAGGACTACGAAGCCGACAAGGAGCTGCTGATCGACTTCTACAACTCGAAGGGATACCGTAACGCCAACGTCGTGCGCGACTCGATCTACGCGATCAACTCCAAGCGCATCGGCATCGACATCGACGTCTCGGAGGGCAACAAGTACTACATCCGCAACGTGGCATGGGTCGGGAACTCGGTCTACAAGACCGACGACCTGCAGGGCATGTTCGGCGTGAAGAAGGGCGACACCTACGACAAGAAGTCCATGTACAAGCGCCTGGGCATCGGCAAGGAGGCCAATCCCGAGGAGATGTCCATCTCGTCGCTCTACCAGAACGAGGGATACCTGATGTCGCAGATCGACCCCGCGGAGACGATCATCGGCGCCGACTCGATCGATATCGAGGTCAAGATCTTCGAGGGCAAGCAGTTCACGATCAACGAAGTGGGCATCTCGGGCAACCAGCGCGTCGACGACGAGGTGATCCGCCGCGAGATCTACACCCGCCCGGGCGAGCTCTACAACCGCTCGCTGCTCATGCAGACCATCCGCACGCTCGGATCCATGGGACACTTCAACGCCGAGACGATCATGCCCGACATCCAGCCCGTGTCGAACGAACTGGTCAACGTCAACTGGCCGCTCGAGGAGACCGCCTCCGACCAGTTCAACATCGCCGGAGGCTGGGGATCCGGAACCTTCGTGGGTTCGGTGGGCATCACGCTGAACAACCTCTCGATCAAGAACACCTTCAAGAAGGGGGCATGGCGTCCCTATCCCATGGGACAGAACCAGCGGCTCTCGATCTCGGCCCAGACCAACGGTACCTACTACAAGGCCTTCGCCTTCAGCTTCACCGACCCGTGGCTCGGAGGCAAGAAGCCCAACTCGTTCACCGTCTCGGCGCACATCTCCGAGCAGAACAACGCCTACTATTTCTACCAGACCGCCACGCAGTACTTCCGCACCTACGGAGTCGCCGCGGGTCTCGGCAAGCGCCTCACGTGGCCCGACCCGTACTTCACATTCTACGCCGAAGCGAGCTACGAACGCTACTCGCTGCAGGACTGGTCGACGTTCGTGATGACCAACGGCTCGGCGAACCTCCTGTCGCTCAAGCTGGTATTCTCGCGCAACTCGGTCGACCAGCCCATCTACCCGCGCCGCGGTTCGGAATTCACCGCCTCGGTGCAGGCCACGCTTCCCTATTCGCTCTGGGACGGAAAGGACTACAAGCGCCTCGGAGAGATCGCCGACGGCACGGGATACTCCTCGAGCGAGCAGGAGCGGGCCAACCAGGAGCGTTACCGCTGGGTGGAGTTCCACAAGTGGCAGTTCAAGGCGCAGTGGTTCCAGGGATTCCTCAAGAACGAGAACCTCGTGCTGATGCTCAAGGCCGAGATGGGCTACCTCGGGAGCTACAACAAGTACAAGGTCTCGCCCTTCGAACGCTACGAGGTCGGAGGTGACGGAATGTCGGGATACAACATCTACGGTATCGACATCATCGGCATGCGCGGTTACGAGGACGGAGCCCTCGACCCCTCGAACAACTACTCCCGCGGATACAACAAGTACACCGCCGAACTCCGTTACCCGGTCATCCTGAAGCCCTCGTCGCAGATCTACGTGCTCGGATTCCTCGAGGGAGGTAACGCCTTCAACTCCTGGAAGGACTTCTCGCCCTTCAAGATCAAGCGCGCGGCAGGTTTCGGCGTGCGTCTCTACCTCCCGGTGGTGGGCATGCTCGGAATCGACTGGGGCTACGGATTCGATCCCCCCGCCAACTCGACGACCAAGAGCGGCAGCCAGTTCCACTTCGTCCTCGGACAGCAGTTCTGATCGCCGCCGTTCCCTGCGCACGGATGCGGCCCGGCTCTCCCGGGCGGAATGCCGGAGCGGTGCGGCAGGAAGGATTTGTACCCCCGGATGGCAATAAATTTGGAAGAAAAGAGTTATATTTACGGGGCCTTCCCCGGAAGGCGGAGGCCCGAAGCGTAAAAACCAAAAACTTTCGGATCATGAAAAAGTGGATATTTCTTGCAGCATGCATGCTGACGGCCGGAACCCTTTCGGCCCAGAATTACATAATCGTCAACAGCGAGAAGATCTTCAAATCGCTCGACAACTACAACCAGGCCATCACCTCGCTCGACGAACTGGCCAAGCAGTACCAGAGCCAGGTGGACGCCAAGTACGAGGAGATCGAGAAGCTCTACAACACCTACCAGAGCCAGAAGCAGTCGCTGTCGGCCGCCACGCGCCAGGCTCGGGAGAATGAGATCATCACCAAGGAACAGGAAGCCCAGGAGTACCAGGAGAGCCTCTTCGGACAGGAGGGCGAACTGATGAAGAAGCGCCTCGAGCTGATCCAGCCCATCCAGGAGCAGGTGTTCGGCGCCATCGAGGCCTATGCGAAGGAGGTCGGGGCCGACATGGTGCTCGACTCGTCGAACAACCCCACGCTGCTCTACAACAACCCCGCGATCGAACGCACCCAGCAGGTGATCGATGCGCTGAAGAAATAGGAACACATAAAAAATTAACAGACAAACAAATCCATCAAAATGAAAAAAACGCTTAAATTAACCCTTGCCGTCGTGCTGATGCTGGGCTCCACCTCGCTGTTCGCCCAGAAGTTCGGACGCATCAACTCGCAGGAGATCATCATGGCGATGCCCGAGACCAAGACGATGCAGACCAACATGGAAACCTTCGGGAAGGAGCTGCAGGACAACATCGAGACCATGAACGTGGAGTTCAACACCAAATTCCAGGAGTACCAGAAGAATCTCAACACCTATACCGACTCCATCCGCGAGATGAAGGAGAAGGAACTGCAGGACCTGCAGACCCGCATCCGCGAGTTCCAGGAGCGCGCACAGATGGATTACCAGAAGAAGTCCGACGAGCTGCTCTCGCCGATCATCCAGAAGGCCAAGGAGGCCATCGACAAGGTATCGGCTGCCGGAGGCTACCTGTTCGTATTCGACACCTCGGCCGGATCGCTGGCATACTTCGACGAGGTACAGTTGACCGACATCGCTCCCGAAGTGAAGAAGGAGCTGGGAATCACCGAGGAGGCTGCCGCCGCTGCCACCGCTGCCGCCGGGACGAAATAGGCAGACACGATCTGCGTCCGGGCAATTCCTGCCTGACGACTTATCGCCCCGCCGGGGCATATGCGAAGAGCCGGTCTTTCGAAGACCGGCTCTTCGCGTGGACAGCAGTGACGGAAACAGGATCTTTTCTGTTCAAAAGTTCCATGAATCGGAGCTTTCGGACAATAAAAGGCCGGGGAATTCCGATCTTTGTAAGACGGCACCCCGGCAATACCAAAACCCAACTCTCCCGAACAATGAAATCCGACCACTGCACCGAAAATCCGATTACCAGTTTCACGCTCGACGATTTGCTGAAAATGTCCGGGAACACCGCGGTACCCGGCCGCATGAGCGAATGCATCGTCGCCACGACCGACACCCCGCTGCACGAAGTCCGCTTCCCCTGCCGCATCGACGCATACATCATCGGAGTCGGAACCGAAGGGGAGGCGACCCAGACGTTCAACCTCAAGGAGTACCGGCTGCGGAAGGATTCGCTGTTCATCTTCCCGCCGAAAAACACCCTCTACCAAAGCGGAGACAAGGGATCGTTCAAGGCCCACCTGATCATCATCAATCCCACCCTGCTGCGGCGCGTCAACATCGACACCAAGCGCCTCACGCCCCTGCTGCTGCAATTCTCCGCACATCCCTGCCTGAAACTCACACCCTCCGAGAGCTGCATGCTCCGGGGATTCATCTCGATGATCGACAGCGAGCTGCGCCTGCCCGAGACGGAATTCACGAACGGAATCATCGGAGGGATGATCTCCGCCCTGATCTATAAAATCGGGGCTATACTGCGCAACTACCTCTCCGAACACCCTCAGGAACGCCCGGTCATGAACCGCACGGAGGAGTATTTCCGGCGTTTCACGGCCCTGCTCGGCGAGCACTACATGCACGAGCGCAGCGTAGGGTTCTATGCCCGGCAGCTCTGCATCACCCCGAAATACCTCACCACGATGATCCGGCAAGTCAGCGGCAAGTCGGCGTCGGAGTGGATTGACACGTATGTCATCATGGAGGCGAAGACGCTGCTCAAGTACTCGCACATGAGCGTGCAGGAGATCGCCTACTACCTGAATTTCCCGAACCAGTCGTTTTTCGGAAGCTACTTCAAGCGCAACACGGGCATGTCGCCCTCGCAGTACAAGGCGGCACAGTGAAACGAAGGAATACGGGTCAGAACGGATAGCCCACGCCGAAGTTGAGCGCCATGTTCTTCCACTTGAAATTGTGGATCCACCGCTCCCCGACCGGATTGTTCGGATTGTGGAGCTGAAGTCCCCAGTCGAGGCGCAGAACCGCGAACTTGATGTCGAAGCGCAGGCCGAATCCTGTGTTGAAACCCAGCTGCTTGTAGAAATTATTGAAGAAGAAGACCGCATCGTCGGAATACTCCGAGGGGTTGCGGCGGATGTACCAGATGTTTCCCAGATCGAGGAACGTCGCACCCTGGACGATGCCCCAGATCGGGAAGCGGAGTTCGAGGTTCGCCTCGAGTTTCACGTCTCCGGTCTGGATCGGGAAGACGCTGTCGGGATCGGGCACCGAGCCCTGTCCGAGCGTACGGGGCGCCCATCCGCGCATGCCGTTGCTGCCGCCGCTGTAGAACTGGCGGTCGAACGGCACCGACGAGGAGTTCCCGTAGGCCATCGCCACACCTCCGTAGAGGTGTCCGACGAGCGCCGTGGCATCTCCGAGCATAATCTTGCGGCTGAGGCTCAGATCCGTACGGAAATACTGCGAATACTGGATTCCGAAAATCGTATAGTAGTCCTTGCCGCTCGCGGGGGCGAAAAACAGGTGCTCGACGGCATCGATCAGGTTGCCGGCGGTCTCGAAGTTGAAACGCACGTTCGTGGCGTTGCCGCCGAAATTCTTCCGCTGGTTGTTGAAACTGTACCCGAACGACAGCCCTCCGACAAACTGCGTGCGGAAACTCTCCAGCAGGTAACGGTTCGCCGTGAGCTCGCCGTTGACGGTCAGGAACGACTCGTCGAGGTTCTCCACGTCGATCACGTTGATGTCGATGGGCCGCAGCGAGAAGGTCGAATAGCGGTTGTTCGTCCACATGTAGTCGATGCCCGCGCTCGAGAGCGTGCGGTTGTAGTAGGGGCGGTCCTGGAAATTGACCGAGAGTTCGATCTTCGTACGCGGCTGGTTGACCGAGTGGGGGCGCCCGACGTGCCACGGAAGCAGGAAGCGCGGGAAGGTGAGGCCCGTCGTGACGCCGAACTCCGTGGCGCGCTTCTTCTTGGCGTCCGGGGCCTTCATGAACTCGTATCCCGCCGTGAAGGAGAGGTCGAACGACTCCGCCCCGCGGAAGATGTTCCGGTTCTGGTATCCGACGGTGGCTTTCAGCCCGTAGAATGTCGAGGTGGTGCTTCCCTCGAGGTCGACCTTGACGCTCTGCCGCAGCGTGGGAATGCAGAAGATATTGCACTTGAGGTAGCCTTCGCGCGTGTAGAGCGTCTGCGTCGAATCGGCCGTGGCGCCGATGAACGACACGAGGTTCGTACTGTCGGCCGGGGGCGGAAGCTCCTCGAAGGAGATCCGCGCGCTCTTGAAATAGCCCAGCGACATGAGGTTGTTGTAGGTGCGGTCGACGCGCGAGGAGTTGTAGACGTAGTTGGGATAGAGCGGCACGGCATGGCGCAGCACCGAAGGGCGCAGTTCGGGTTTGCGCTCGTAGATGACATTCAGGCCCCGGTAGTAGGTCGTGTCGAGGCGCGAGCGCCACGCAGGATCGTTCTGTACGACCGCAGGGTCGTAGTCGGGGAAGATGTTGATCCCGTCGATACGGTAGACCATGTTGTTGTCCATGATCGGGCGTCCGCGGTCGTCGTACCCTGCAAGATACTGTTTGACGACCAGTTTCAGATCCACGCGTTCGTTGCCGCCCAGCGTATCGGCCTCATAGAAGATGTTGTTGACCGAGAAGTTGTAATATCCCCGGTCCTTGAGGTAGGCCGTGATGCGTTCGCGCTCGGCGTCAAGCACCGCGATATTGAAAACATCGCCGCTGCGGAGCAGACGGTGCACCGTATCGGGCAGCACGAGCTGCTCGAGGAAGAGATCCTGGAACCTGTAGGAGATCGAGTCGATGCGGTAGGGTTTCCCCTGGCTCGCACGGAAAGTCACCGTAGCGCGCCGGCGCCGTGAGGTAGTATCGACCTCGAAAGTCGCCTTCGAGGTGAAGAAACCCCGCGAATCCATATAGACCTTGAGATTTTGGGCGCTCTTCTGCGTCAGGCTCATGTCGAGCAGCACCGGGGCCTCCCCGACCTTGCGCTTCCAGTCGTTCCACCAGTTGTCCTTCTCCGGATCGGCGTGCTGGTAGAGCCAGGCATAGAAGTTGGTTCCCAGGAAGCGCTTGTTGGGGCTCTGGCGGACGTATTTTTCCAGTTCGTAGGCGCGGATCCGCTCCTTGCGGGGCGTTGCCTCGTCCTCCTCGATGCGGATCTTGTGCAGCAGGTACTCCCCGTCGGAGAGCTGGCGCGTGACGCTGCATGCCGAGCAGGCGAGGCCCAGCAGTGCGACTGCGCATATGCGGCGAAATCCGCGCACGGGAGGTCAGTTGTTGTTGAAGAAGCCCTTCTCCTTGAGCAGGGCGAAATACGACTGCGAGAAGGCCAGGTTGTCGCGGCGCACGTAACGGCGCTGCGTGAAGACCTGTGCCAGGTTGGGAAGTCCGTTCTCCTCGAGCAGCTGCCGCGTCAGCGGAGACTCCTCGCGCTCGGCCCACAATTCGTCGATCTCGGCCTCCGTGTAGTCGGTGTACTTCTCGTAGTGCACGACGGCCTCCAGAGGCAGGCGGTCGGTCAGCTCCGGCGTCTCGTCGGGATAGCCCATCACGACGGTCGTCACGGGAATAACGCCCTTGGGAAGGGAGAGGATCTTCGAAATCTCCCCGGCGGTATAGATCGTCGTCCCGAGGTAGCAGATGCCCAGTCCGTGCATCTCGGCCTCCACGCAGAGATTCTGCGCCGCCAGCAGGGCGTCGGTCACGCCGTTCATGAACCACCCGAAATTGTCGTACGCGGGATCGGCCCCGCGCTGCTCGCACCACATCGTAAAGCGGTGGACATCGGCGCAGATGGTCACCACGCAGGGGGCTTCGGTAACCATTGACTGATTGAAATGGCAGGGCGCCAACCGCTCGCGGAGGGCCTTGTCGCGCGTGACGATCAGCGAATAGAGCTGCATGTTTCCGCACGTCGAGGCGCGCGAGGCGGCTTCGAGACACTCGCGGAGCAGCTCTTCGGGAATCGGCGCAGGGCGGAATTTACGTATCGAACGATGCTTGAACAGCACACTTTTCATGGAACAGGAGTTTTTGAACGCACCAAACGGTCCGCACGAAGTTTCGGCACCCGGTGCGGATATTTTTCACAAAAGTAGCAAAACTTTTAGAAGTTTTACTATTTTTGTCTTTACATAACCACCAGAAAATGCGCACGGCATTTGCGAAATACGAAGGCGCCGGAAACGACTTCATCCTGATCGACAACCGCGACGGAGGCTTCACGCCCGACGCGGAGTTGATCGCCCGGCTTTGCGACCGGCATTTCGGAATCGGGGCCGACGGGCTGATGACCCTTTCGCACAACGCCGAGATCGACTGCTCGATGCGCTACTACAACGCCGACGGATCGCTCGGCGAGATGTGCGGCAACGGCGCGCGGTGCTTCGCGCTCTTCGCCGAACACCTCGGAATCGGCGGGGAGACGAAGTTCTTCGACGCCACGGACGGGCTCCATACGGCGCGCATCCGTCGCACGAAAGGCGCCTGGGGCGAGATCGAGGTCGCAATGATCGCCGTGCGGGAGATCCGCCGGGGCGACGGGTGGTGGTTCCTCAATACCGGAGTTCCTCACTACGTGGAGTTCGTCGACGACGTCGAGGCGGTCGACGTATGCGCCCGGGGCCGCCGGATCCGCTACGACCTCGACCGGTTCCCCCAGGGCACGAACGTCAACTTCGTGCAGCCGCTCGGGCCGGGCGTTCTCCGCATGCGCACCTACGAGCGCGGGGTGGAGAACGAGACCCTCGCCTGCGGAACCGGCGCCACGGCTGCGGCCATCGTCACCTCCTACACGCAACAGAGCGATACCGCCCGCTTCCGGGTTCTCGTGCCGGGAGGGGAGCTCACCATACGCTTCGCACACGAACCCTCCACCGCGACCTACACCGATGTACGCCTCTCGGGCCCGGCCCGCAGGGTGTTCGAAGGGACGTTCGACAGCGAGAATTTCTAAATACCAATTTATTTCCACTTTCCCCACCCATGAAAACACAAAAGGGAATCCGTGAACACGACACGGATGAACTTCGGAAGGCCAAACGCCTCGAACCGATCCGCAAGAGCGGCAAGGAACGCCACACGCTCTACTCCCGCTACGAAGAGGAGGACGAGGAGGAGGAATATGTCCCGGCCAAACGCGAATCCGCCTACGACTACCTCGACGACGAGGAGGCATAACCCCGCACGACACACGACATGATTGAAAAGTTCATTATGGCCGGCCCCACGGCCCTGCACGTCTGCGACTCCCAGCAGGGGGATCGCTGCATCGTCCTGCTGCACGGATACCTCGAATCGCTGCTCGTCTGGGAGGAGTTCGTGCCGCTGCTGTACAAACAGGTGCGCGTCGTGACGCTCGACCTGCCCGGGCACGGCATCTCGGTCGTGCAGGGCGAGGAGCATTCGATGGAGTTCCTGGCCGACACGGTCGCCGCGGCCATCCGCGCCCTGGGGATCGAACGCTGCACGGTGGTCGGGCACTCGATGGGCGGCTATGTGGCCCTTGCCGTGTGCGAACGCCACCCGGAACTGCTCGACGGACTCGTGCTGCTGAGTTCGACCCCCAACCCCGACACGGAGGAGAAGGCCGAGAACCGCCGGCGCGAGATCGCCCTTGTCAAGGCCGGGAAGAAGGAGCTGCTGGCGCGTGTCGCCCCCGAGGCGGGTTTCGCCGAAGAGAACCGCCCGCGCATGAAGGATGCCATCGAGGAGCTGACCGAACAGGTCTTCATTACCGAGGACGAAGGGATCGTGGCGCTGCTCAACGGCATGATCGCCCGCAAGGACCAGAACGAAATGCTCCGCGCGACGAAAGTCCCGGTACTCTTTATTCTGGGACGCAGGGACAATTACATTCCTGTTGAAGTTGCCGAAAAGATGGTCTCCGAACATCCGGAGGCTCAGGTGGTGTGGCTCGAGCATTCGGGACACATGGGTTTCCTCGAAGAGCCCGAGGCCACGGCCGCGGCGCTGCTCGATTTCGTAAAGGCGGCGAAGTGATCCTCCGGGAAGAGCGGCCACGAGGAAGGTCATCCGCCGGTCAGGGAACAAGAGAGGAGCGGGGTCAACGGGCCCGCTCCTCTTTTTCATTATGAACTCCCCCGGCAGAATAGCTCGGACGAGGGATACACAGCCCTCGCAGCTTCCGACCGCAAACAAAAAAAGGTCAGACCTTTCGATCTGACCGCCCAATAAAGCCCCTCCTTTCAAGGAGGGGTTTGGGGTGGTTGTCTGCATCTGCGGCGGCGCAGCCGGCTCTTCAAGGTCAGAACCGACAGCAGACCGGGATGCACGTCCCCGCAACTCCCGACCGCAAACAAAAAAAGGTCAGACCTTTCGATCTGACCTTGAAGAGGCGGCTACCTACTCTCCCACG
>DWYP01000047.1 GCA_019118605.1 Candidatus Alistipes faecavium
AAAACACGATAAACGATGAAACAGATTGAAAAAATCGCCGAAGCCGAAAATTTCAGTGCTATCGGGCTCGGCAAGTTGAGCGAACTGAACGAATTCGTACTGGAACTGAATCCGGCCGTCAAGATTCCGGGCAAGGTCTTCGGAGGTGCCGCCTTGCAGACAACGGGTGCGGAGTTCTCCTTCCAGTCGTTCGCTCCCGGTACGGAAACCGGATTCCTGCACACCCACAAAACACACGAGGAACTTTACTTCTTTCTCTCGGGCGAGGGTAAATTCCAGGTCGACGGCAAGATCTTCCCGATCGGGGAAGGTTCGGTCGTGCGGGTAGCTCCTGCCGGGCGGCGCTCCGTCCGCAATACGGGCCGCGAGGCACTTGTCATGCTCTGCGTACAGTACAAGGGCGGGAGCTTTACGCCCGAGGACGCTGCCGACGGTGTGATTCTGAACGATCCGGTCTGCTGGTAAGGCCTTCATACGGCAAACGACAGGCGTGATGCCGCTACAAACGGTATCACGCCTGTCGTATTTCCTCCCAGCACGCCGGAACCGGACACAGACCATGCAGACGGCAACAGCTGGATTTTGGAGCGGGCCTGTTACATTTCCGGTTCAATTGCCAGGCTTATGATCATTCGGTACGATCTGCCGGTTCCCTTTTTCCGTATTTCCGTTCGAAAAGTTCCGCATTCCGGGTACCCCATTCGATCATCGCGTCGATGATCGGAATGAGCGTTTCGCCCAAAGGGGTAATGGCATATTCGGAGCGGGGCGGCAACTCGGCGTAGATGGTCTTGCGGACCAGACCGTCCTCGACCAGCTCCTTGAGCTGGAGATCGAGCACCCGGGGCGTGGCCTCGGGGAAGATGCGGTGCAATTCGCTCGGACGCAGCGCATGGTGGCGCAGTTCGTCGAGGATGCAGGACTTCCATTTCGAGTTGATCAGACTCATGGTCAGCCGCAGCGGGCATTCCAGATCGACGGGTAGCTTTCTCTCGTACATGTGCGTAGGGCCGTTTTCGGTTCTTGTGAAACAAAGGTAGCGATAATTGCCAAAAAGAGCATACCCGACAAATTTTTCGGTATATGAATCATTTTTCGGTACTTGACTGCACGGTGCCGCGGCCATATCTTTGTCCCGACAAGAACCTTTCAAACAGACCGATTATGAGAACTGAAATCAAAGAGTACCGGGCCGTCGAGGAGGCGGCCATGAAGTTCGTCCGAAGCGTTGCCGAGGGCAACAGCAGCCATGCGCGCGAGCTGTTCATCGACGAGGCCGTGCTGTTCGGATACCTCGACGGCCGGCTGGAGCATGGCGGCATCGAACAGTTCTACCGGAACGTGGACAGCGTGGGTGCCGATGCCGGATTCAGGGCCCGGATCGACGTGCTGGATGTCGAGGAGACGCTGGCCGTCGTGCGCGTGCTGGAGGAGAACTGGGGCGGCCGCATCGACTTTACGGACTACCTGCTGATGATGAAGATCGACGGCACGTGGCGCTGCGTGGCCAAGGCCTACAACCAGAATTCAAACACCATTCAAAAATAACACGCCATGAAAATAACGGTAATTACGGGCAGCCCCCGCAAGCTGGGCAACAGTTTCGCCATGACCGAAGCCTTCATCAGCGAGGCGGAGCGCCGCGGACATACGGTGCAGCGGTTCGACGCGGCATTCCTGAAGATCGGCGGCTGCCACGCCTGCATGACCTGCTACAAGACGGGCAAGGCCTGCTCGTTCGACGACGACTTCAACCGCATCGCCCCGGCCATTCTCGAATCGGATGCCGTGGTCTTCACGATGCCGGTCTACTGGTATTCGATCCCGGCACAGATCAAAGGGGTGATCGACCGATTGTTTTCGCTGGTCGTCGGCGGCAAGCCGGTGGACGGGAAGCGGTGTGCGTTGATCGCCTGCTGCGAGGAGGAGGATACGACGGTGCTCGACGGCGTGCGGATTCCCATGGAGCGCACGGCGGCCCTGCTGAAATGGGAGATGGTCGGCGAGGTGCTCATCCCGGGCGTACTGAACGAAGGTGACATCGCCCGGACTGACGGTTGCCGACAGGCGGCAGCTCTGGCACAGCGGTTCTAACCTCCGCTCGCGAACGTCCGGATCACATGCAGGCCGCAGCGGGATTCCACGCTCCATGCCGGAATCCCGCTGCGACCTTTTTCTATTGGATGAAATTATGGAGACGGTTGGCCGGGTTGAGCGGCGTCTGATCGATCAGTTCGAGCGACCGGACCATGTGGAGCGTTCCCTGCTTGTACTTCTGAAAATGCGCCGAGGCGATATGCTTCTCGTAAGCTGCACGGCTTGCGTAGGTTTCGAGGATGGTGATCCGGCACGGATTCTCCCGCTCGGCCACGGCATACATCGTCAGCACGCCCGGCTCGGTGCGCAGCGAAACTTCGCCCACCTCCGCGGCGAAGCGCATATATTCGTCGAGATACTCCGGCCGGACCTCGATCTTCGAGAGCCGCACGATACCGTCCCCGGCCATCGGCTCCTTGGCACACATCGAAGGCTCGCTGTCGAGCCGCAGGCAGCGGCCGATCACCTCGCCCGTGGAGAGGTAGGAGTAGGTCGGGAACTCGAACAGCACGGGCTTCAGCCGCGCGTAGTCGATCCGTCCGCGGTCGTCGAGCACCTCCGGCGAGGCGTAGGTCGCCGCAATCGAGCAGATGAAGTTGTCGAAACCCTCCGTCTCGTAAATATCCACGACGTCGCACGCCATCGTCAGCGGCGAGCGGTCGATCACCGGCGCGCCGTTCGCGCCCCGATGCCAGGAGAAAACCTGCGACTTGTCCTCGCGGGCTCCGCTCACACTCCCCACATAGTCGGCCGCAGGCAGCATCTCGCGGCTGACGAGATTGACCGAGAGTTTGCGCGTGGCGCGGATCCCCCGGTTGGTGTAGTGGCTCTGGTTCATGCTGACCAGAATCCGGTCGTGGCCGATAATCCCGACGTGCGCCACAACAAGCCAGTTTACGCGGCCTTCCACCTCGGCCCCGACAACCGTCAGCGGCATGGGATAGAGTGCCAACGTGTTTCCGATGAGTTTCTTTTCCATGGTGGTTGTATTTGATGGATTCGACGATTGAGTCTGTGCCAGCGTGCCGCCCGACAGCGTCAGGCCCAGCAGCAGGCACGCGAAAATGATCATGCGGTTTGTCATGGTTTGTCGTTTTATACATCCATCGCAAAAGTAGCGGTTTACCCGCTTCCGGATGTAACGAAAGCCGGGGCATTCCTACCCGTTTTACGGAATCCCGGGCCCACCGATTCGGAGATATGCCCGAAAATCGTTATTTTTGCGAAGACAACCCCTCAAAGCCTTCCTTGATGAGCAAGATTCTGAGAATAAACTGCGTGGGTGATTACAGCCGCTGGGTCGGACACATCGATCGCCATCCGCTGGTGAGCGTTATCGACTATGCCGAGGTTTCGCCCATCCGCCACAGTCTGAACAACTACGGCGTCTACGCACTCTTCCTGCGCGACGACGCCAGCGTGGAACTCGACTACGGCTGCGGACGCTACGACTACAACCAGGGCACGCAGCTGTGCGTGGCCCCGGGACAGGTAGGCGGCAAGGAGGACAACGGCGAGCGGGTTTCGATTACGGGCTGGGCGCTGCTCTTCCATCCCGATCTGCTGCGCGGCACGCCGCTCGAAAAACGGATCCGCGACTACTCCTTTTTCGACTATCGCGTCAACGAGGCGCTGCACATGACCGACCGGGAGCATGACATCCTGGTTTCGCTGATACGTCGGATGCGCGAAGAGCTCGACAACGAACGCGATGCACAGCAGGATGCCATTCTGGTCGGCTACATCGGACTGGTGTTGAATTTCTGCCAGCGCTTCTACAACCGCCAGTTCCAGACCCGCAAGACGGAGAACTCCGACATTCTAGTCCGCTTCAACCAGCTGCTCGCCGACTATTACGAGCAACGGCTCCAGCTGACCCTCGGGTTGCCCACCGTGCAGTACTGCGCCGACAAGCTGTGTCTCTCGCCCAACTACTTCGGCGACGTCATCCGGAAGACGACCGGCGACACGGCCGGCAACCACATCCGCCGGTTCGTGATCCAGCTTGCCAAGGACGGGCTCTCCGCCGGAGAGAGCGTCGCGCAGGTGGCCGACCGCCTCGGATTCGAATATTCGCAGCACTTCAGCCGTATGTTCCGGAAGCAGGAGGGTATCACTCCGACGGAGTACGGCCGCAGGCGGCGCTCCTGACAAACAACCGTTCGGCATTCCGTCCCAGAATCCGGTCGGCATATCCGGCCAGCTCGCCGTCGGCGGCGAGCGTCTGTTTCAATCGTTCCAGATTGGCCTGCAACACGGTATCGGGCAGATAGGGATAGTCCGAACCGTAGAGGATGTGGTCGGGCGTGGTGATGGTGAGCAGCGCATGCAGGACCTCTGCCGTGGGATTCCCCGCCAGGTCGAAATAGAGGCGCGACAGGTTCGCGTCCCAATCAATCGGCTGCATGCAGCCCTGCGACACCATCGCCGGGAGGATGGATTTCATTCTCGGCAATGCCAACGGCAGGAACGAACCGCAATGGGGCACGACCACCTTCAGATTCGGGTAGCGGGTCAGTACGTTCCGCGCCAGCATGTTCACCACGGCCCGAGTGGTTTCGGCCGGATATTCGTACATGGCCAGCGGTGTGGTGGCGATGATCTCCTCGGGACTGGGCGTCGGGCGGTGCGGATGGAGGATGACGACGGCATGACGCTCGTCGAGCACCTCCATCAGCGGATCCAGCGCCTCGTCACCCACATACTGCCCGCGGCTGTTGGTCGCCAGTTTCACTCCGTCGGCCCCCAGCGTATCGAGCGCATAGACTGCTTCGCGGATGGCGGCCTCCACATCGGGCAGCGGCAGGGCTGCACAGAACCGGAACCGGCCGTGGTATCGCTGTTTGATCTCCGCCGAGACCTCGTTCACACGGCGGATACAGCGGGCCGACTCCTCCGTATCGCCATAGTAGGGCTGCGGGGCCGGCATCGTCAGCACGGCCGTCCGGATGCCCGCACGGTCCATGAAGTCGATGTGCCGCGCGGCATCCCACACTGGCAGCGGGAAGGTCTCTTCGAGCTCCGCACCGTGTACCTTCAGCACCTCCCGGTATTCGGGAAGGATGATGTGGGTGTGGAGATCGACCGTCTGTCCGTAAAGAGACGCCAATCCGAAAGGCATTTCCGCAAGCAGCAAAGTGAACAGTCGCTTTCTCATATCGCATGCTTTTTAATGCTCCTCGCGGTCTGCTCCGAGCGTCTCCAGCCAGGCCGGGATACGGGTCGTCATACTGCCCAACGAACCGGAGGTGAGCAGCAGCGACTCTTCGAATGTGGCTTCGGGAACCAACGCGGCAGCATCCCGTTCGGAGGTGCCGATGCCGCTGCTCCCGCTGCTGGCAAAGAGGGCAATCCGCTTTCCGGCCAGCAACGCGGCATGATCGTGCAGGAATGCCTGCATCGGCGAAGCCATGTGCCCGAACCAGATCGGATAGCCGACAAAGATAATATCATATTCGTCAAGACTCTCGACTGAGGTGGTAATGGCCGGGAAATTGCCTTGTGCAATGGCCTCCAGCTCCGTCTGTGCGCGGTCGAGCATTGCGTTGTAGTCCGTATCGTAGGGCACAGCCGGCTCCACCTCCGCCATCTCACAATCCAATGTGGACTGAATGGTCCGTGCCATCCGCTCCGTATTGCCCGTGCGCGAGCAGTAGAGGACAAGGTAACGCCCGTTGGCTCCGTTCGTGTTGCCGCCTTCCTCGTTGTCTCCGTTGTCCCCATTCCCGTTATCCTCGGGCGAGGTCTGTTCCGGCTCGTTCGATGACGGACTGGTCTCGCCGCAGGCCGTTGACACGGCAAGCGTCGACAGCAGCATCCAGAGGATCAAAAACAGCTTTTTCATACGCTTCTCTTTTAATGGTTTGACGCTTTCCAAAAGTCCGGATCGGGAATCGACTATCTGTACGACTCCCGGTAGATGCGCACGATCTCCTCGTCGCTCATCTGAACCCGGTCGCTGGTGAACATGACGCCCATCACCTCGCGCGTGTTGCGCATCAGCAACTCGAATTCGTCGGGCGTGATGCCGTAGTCGGACATCTTCAGGTCGGCCACGCCGCAAGCCTCCTGCAACCGGGTGAGGGCCGTGAGGAAATCTTCGGGCTTCGTGGCTTCGGGCATTCCCATGACCTGCGCCATGCGGACGAAACGTTCGTCGCAGGCGTGGTGTTCGATGAAGTATTTATAGTATGCCCGGCTGATCATGATCAGTCCTGCGCCGTGAGGCAGTGCCGGATGGTAGGCCGACAGGGCGTGTTCCAGCGCGTGTTCGCTCGTGATCAGCGTCAGGCACATCACCACGCCCGACAGCGTATTGCCAAAAGCCACGTGGGTGCGGGCTTCCATGTCCTTGCCATCCTTCACGGCGCGGGGGAGGTACTTCGCCAGATTTTCGATGGCCGTCAGGGCGTACATGTCGCTCATCAGGTTTGCTCCCCGGGCAATGTAGCCCTCGGTACTGTGGAACAGGGCATCGAAACCCTGATAGGCCGTGAAGGTCGGCGGCACGCTGGCCATCAGCTCCGGATCGACGATCGAGAGGACCGGGAAGAGCGAAGCATCGCCCACGAAGGCCTTCTCGAAGGTATCCTCCTTGGTGATGACGCCCGAGTTGTCCGTCTCCGAGCCCGTCCCGGCCGTGGTGGTGATGGCGACGATGGGCAGCGGACGAACGGCAATCGGTTTGCCTTTGCCCGAACCGATGGGCACATAGTCCCAAAGCTCCCCGTCGTTGGTCGCCATCACGGCGATGGCCTTCGTGCAGTCCATCACGCTGCCGCCGCCCAGCGCCACGAGGAAGTCGCAGCCGTACTCACGGGCCGCCTTCGCCCCGGCATCGACATTGCCGACCGTCGGGTTCGGCATCACGCCGTCGAAGAGGAACATCTCCACGCCGGCCTTATGCAGCTGCTCCTCCGTGCGCGAAAGATAGCCGTTGGCACGGGTTGATTTTCCGTTGGAGATCACGATCAGGGCACGGCGTCCCGGCATCGGCTGTTCATTCAGTTTGTCCAGCATCCCGGCCCCGAACATCACCCGGGTCGGAACATACATGTCGTACATAAGATTGGTTTCCATCTTTTAGAATTGTTTAGAAAGTATCTAATTTGTCAGTCTTTATTTACCCATCGTCTCCCGGACCCGGGCCAGCAGGTTCGGGATATCGAGATGTTGCGGACACTTGGCCAGGCATTCTCCACACGCAACACACGAGGAGGCCGGGTCACCGCGCTGAACGGGCGACATCGACACGGTATAGTCGGCCAGCGCCCGCTGCCGGTTGCCGTGCAGCAGGTAGTTGTTGTACACATAGGCGAAGATGTAGCCGATGGCCACGTTGTGCGGACAGGGAATACACTGGTAACAACCCGTGCAGTCGATATGGCCCGGCGCTTGGCGGTAAGCATAGATGGCGGCCCCCAACGCCTCACGCTCGGCCGGCGAAAGCATGTTCGGCCGGGCCTTGGCAGCATATTTCAGATTCTCCTCCACATCCGCCATGGAACCCATGCCGCTGACGGCCACGCTCACCTCGGGAATATCCCACAGATAGTCCAACGCCCACTCCGCATCGGGTTTGTGGATGCCCGTCGAGGCCAGTGCATCGCGCATCGTCTGTGGCAGACGGGCCAGAAATCCCGTACGGGCGGGCTTCATCACCGCCAGCCCCATTCCGTTGGCTGCGGCATACTTCGGGCCGAGCACCCCTGCCTCGTATTCGTAATCCAGGTAGTTGTGCTGAATCAGGCAGAAATCCCAGGCCGGCGTATATTCCACCACCTTTTTGAACAGCGGCAGGCTATCGTGGAACGAGAAGCCCATGAAGCGAATCTTGCCCTGGGACTTCAACCGCTCCATCTTTTCGATGAGCCGGTAGGGCAGTACATAATCCTTCCACGCACGGTGCATGATCATGTGGATGTGATAGAAATCAATCACGTCCGTGCCGATGGAGCGGCGTGACTGGTCGAAGAACCTCTCGAAATCGTCCGCTGACCGCATCTCCCACCACGGCATCTTGGAGGTGACATACACCCGGTCGCGCCAGCCTCCGGCCAAAGCCCGACACACCGCCTGTTCGCTCTCTCCGCCCAAGTAGACACGCCCCGTGTCGATGTAGTTCACACCGCCCTCGATGGCACGTCGCACCATGGGCGTAGTCTGGTCGAAATCCACGTGCCCGTTCTTCATCGGCAGCCGCAGCATACCGAAACCCAGCGCCGAGACCTTCACGCCGGTCCGCCCCATCGGGCGGTACTGCATCTGCGGATTGTAATTGAGAATCTCTTTCGACAACCGCTCCCGTATGGTTTGTTTTTCAACCTCCTGCGCCAGGGCTTTCGGACCGATTATCACACTGGCAGCTGCGGCAAAAAGTCCGCTTTTAAGAAAATCGCGTCTATCCATGTCGCTTCCCGTTTATCTGTTCCGACCTCCGGTCAGACAGAATTGTGGCCGCTGTGTCTGCTGCAAAGGTAATCCGGCGGGGAGCCACTCGACGTAACGATTTCATGGAAGAATGTACAGCTTTTACGGATTATGAATCCCTATAAACTGAGCGACGGGGATCTGCAATAGAACCCTCGCCGCCGCATCTTCGTTTTTCAAACGCCGGTTTATGCCGTCAGCACCTTACCGATGCGACGCATCTCGCGGCTGATGTTCGCCTCGGAGATCTTCGCATAGCGCCGTGTCATATTCGTATTCGTATGGCCCAGAATCTTGGCGATGATGTCGATCGGCATCCCGTATTCAATCGCCAGCGTGGCGAACGTATGGCGCGCCAGGTGCGTGGTCAGATGCTTGTGAATCTGGCAGATATCCGCTATTTCCTTCAGGTAGGCATTCATCTTCGTATTCGACGGGACAGGCAGCAGCTTACCCCGCGCCCGACAGTTGGCATCGTCGCGGTACTTCTCCAGCAGGGCCGCTGCCTGCGGAAGTACCGGAACGCGGCTCATCACCGAGGTCTTTTCCCGCGGTTTATGGATCCACAGCTGTCCCTCCTCGTCCGTCGTGAAATGTTCCTGCCGCAGGTGGTCGACATCCGTGAAGGCCAGTCCCGTCAGCGCGCAAAAGCAGAAGACATCCCGGATGCGGTCCAGACGCTCGTTGGGCATCGGCCGCTTCAGCAGCAAATCCAGCTCCGCTTTCGTCAGCGGCACCTTGACGTTCGTTTTGTCGATCTTCATCTTATAGTAACGGAAGGGATTTTTCTCGATCCATTCGTTGCGAACCGCATAGAGCAGGAAGTTCTTCAAACAGCAGAGCAGATTGACCGCCCCGTTGTTGTGGCAGTTGTAGGCCGTCTGCATGTAGGTGTTCAATCCATCGACGTAGGCATAGTCGACCGTCTCCAGCGGAAGATCCTCCTTGTGGTAGGTATCCCGGATATATTCGCTCATGTAGCGCAGCAGGCGGTGGTACTTGTTGGCCGTGAGCTGCGTGATCCGGGTGCCGACCTCCTGCTGCCGTTTCTCGCAGTATTTGCCGAACTCCGCCAGCACCATCCGGCTCGAAGAGGCGGAGCCCAGCAGTTGTTTGACGGCAAAGCAGGTCGGCGTCCTGTTCTCCTGGATCAGGCGGTCATAGGCAGCAAGGATAGAGGCCCGGTAGCTGGCGACGATGCGGTTGATCTGCTGGTCGACCTCATCCTTGTAGAGAGAGCGTTCGAGGTGCTGATTCCAGCGTTCGGGCTCGATCTGGCACTGTGTGTAGATTTCGGTCGACTGACCGGTCGTAGTGATACGGGCATAGATCGGGGCCTTGCCCTTTTTCGTGACTTTGGTCTTCTTGCAGAAGAAGACAACGCTGAAGGTGGTTCGTGGCAACATGGCTGCTTGTTTTTTGGATAAATTAAACGTCTTCAGCACCGGAATGTTGCAGAGTAAAATGATGCAGATCAGCGAAATAGAGCTAAATCATGACCTGTTTTCGGTCCGGGCAAAAAAGGTCACGATGAAGGCGTGAAATACTTGCTGCCTTTTGCGTCAACAAGAGTGGAAGAATAAAAGAAAAAGCCTCGTATATAGCTGATATACAAGGCTTTTTGCTTTCTGTTGGGGTTTCTTTCTGGCCCCCTCTGGAGCGGAAAACGGGACTCGGACCCGCGACCTCAACCTTGGCAAGGTTGCGCTCTACCAACTGAGCTATTTCCGCATGACGTTTCCTTGAACGCGAGTGCAAAGGTAGCTAAAATTTCCGAATCTCCAAATTTTTCCCGCCCGAAACCGCATTTTTTTGTTTTCTCCCAGGATCTTCCCCTCTGCCTGCCGATTCTTTATCCGCCGCGAAGGTTACGGCAACGGCTCGCCCGCGCATTCGTCCGATCTCCGGCGGGATTCCCCGTCCCTGCTGCGGGAACCGTTCGGTATCAACCGTTAAGGCATCGTCAGGCTCCTCGCCGCAGGCCCCGTTCCGACACTTCCTTCGTTTTTTTGCACGGAATCCTCCTCGAAATATTATCTTTGTAGGCATGAAAGAGACGATCGACCTGTTTTGCGCCCTGGGACGGCTTTTGAGCGACTTCGGGAACGACGCACCTTCGTGCCGCGCGCTGGAGGCCGCCTGTGCGGCCAACGAGTGGTTCGCGCCCGGCGACGTCCGTCGGGCCGTCGGAGCGCTGGTCGACGAGATGCTCCAACCCGGGAAGCTCGCCGCATGGCTCGCCCGCTACCCCGCGCTTCCCGTCGCCGCACCCCGGAACGTCCTCGTCGTCATGGCCGGGAACATCCCGCTCGTGGGATTTTTCGACCTCCTGTGCACGCTCGCGGCCGGACATCGCTGCACGGTCAAGCCGTCGAGCAAGGACACCGCACTCATGGAGTATGTCGTCGGGCTGCTGCGCGGAATCGACCCGGCAGTTCCCGTCCGCTTCCACGACGATACGGAGGCCGTCGAGGCCGTGATCGCCACGGGCAGCGACAACGCCGTACGCTATTTTCAATCCCGCTACGCCGGGATCCCCGCCCTGCTGCGCGGCAGCCGCCAGTCCGTCGCCGTGCTTTCGGGCCGCGAAACGCCCCGACAAATCGAGGGGCTCTGCGACGACATCTGGGCCTATTCGGGACTCGGGTGTCGGAACGTTTCGCTGATTTTCGCCCCGGAAGGATATGAAGCAAAACTTCATATAAAGCAGGTAAACAGCAAATACAGAAGCAACTATATTCAGCAGAAAGCACTGCTCGTCATGCAGCGAGTACCCTTCGTCGATCTCGGAGGCGCCGTATTGGTCGAGCAGCGCGAGTTTCCCGAGGCGCTGAGCCGGATCGCGGTCTCGCGCTACCGGTCGCTCGAGGAGGTCTCCGAATGGCTCGCCCTCCACGACGGGGAGTTGCAGTGCGTTGTCAGCGAGTGTATTTCGCACAGCCGCAGGGTCGGATTCGGAAAGTCGCAGACCCCGACGCTCTTCGACTACCCCGACGACCGGGACATCCTGGATTGGCTGTCAAAGATATAACGCGCAAGCTTCTGTTTACAAGAATAAAACATACAAACATCTGAATATACACTTTAAACAATTCGCTACCATGTCGATGGTTTTCCGATTCCGAATGCTGAGCGACGAAAACGACCATTTCGTCCGCGACTATGAAGTGTTGTACGACACGACGCTGCTCGAGTTCCACCGGTTCATCCTCCAGTCGCTCGAATACGAGGAGTGCATGGCGTCGTTCTATACGGCCGACGAGCGGTGGGAGAAGCTGCGGGAGTTCACCCTCATGGAGATGAGGGACACGGAGGAGGCGGGGCCCGAGACGATGGAGAGCATTACCCTCGGGCAGATCATCCACCGCCACCGCGACCGCCTGATCTATCTCTTCGACATGTTCGGAGACCGCGCCTACTACCTCGAGCTGACGGGCGTGTACGAGGCCGACAAGGGGGCGGCGTATCCGCGCGAGATCTACGCCCGGGCCGAAGCACCCGACCAGTACGACCCTTCGAAAAACCCCGAGGACGACGAGGACGACGAATCGGCATACGCCGAAATCATGGACGAATTCAAGGATTTCGAAGGCGACGACAACTACGACGATGAGTATTAAGAGGCTGATTGTCATCGTGGGACCCACGGGTTCGGGGAAGACGGATCTGAGCATCCGCCTGGCCCTGCACTACCGCGCGCCGATCCTGTCGACCGACTCGCGGCAGGTGTACCGCGGCATGCCGATCGGCACGGCGCAGCCCACGGACGAGCAGCTGAAAACCGTTGAGCACCACTTTATCGCATCGCACGACATAAAGGACCGGTTGAATTGCGGGGAGTATGAGATGCAGGCTTTGGCGTGTCTCGAGAAGCTCTTTGCGCAGCACGATGACGTGGTGGCCGTCGGCGGGTCGGGGCTCTATGTCCGGGCCCTGTGCGAAGGGATGGACGAGCTGCCGCAGGCCGACGAGGCCCTGCGCCGGGAGCTGGAGCGCCGGCTTGCGGACGAGGGGATCGGGGCCCTTGCCGCGCAGCTCCGGGAGCTGGATCCCCGCTATTACGAGGAGGTGGACCGGAGCAACCCGGCCCGTGTGGTGCGGGCGTTGGAGGTGTGTCTGCAGACCGGACGCCCCTACTCCGCACAGCGCACGGGCGTGCGCCGCGAGCGGCCGTTCCGGATCATCAAGATCGGCGTGGACCTCCCGCGCGAGGTGTTGTACGACCGCATCAACCGCCGCGTCGATGCGATGGTCGCCGAAGGGTTGGAGGCTGAGGCGCGCAGGCTCTATCCGCACCGGGAGCTCAATGCCCTGCAAACGGTCGGGTACAGGGAATTTTTCGACTGTTTCGACGGGCGCGTGACACGCGACGAGGCGGTGGAGCTCATCAAGCGCAACACGCGGCGGTATGCCAAGCGGCAGCTCACGTGGTTCCGGCGCGACCCCGGGATCCGATGGTTTGCGCCGACGGACGACGAGGAGATGATCCGGTATATTGATTTTGGCAATTCGTAAATAATTCGTATTTTTGCCGTCGCCTTCTCCCGAGGGAGGGCTGCGCCCGGATGGTGGAATCGGTAGACACGCCGGACTTAAAATCCTGTGGCCAGCAATGGCCGTGCCGGTTCGATCCCGGCTCCGGGTACCAGTAAAATCGCTTAATCTGTTGATATATAAGGGTTAAGCGATTTTTATTTTCTGGATTTTCCCCACATTTTCCCCACACGTGCTGTGAAAGATGTTTGGCTAGGCTGCTTTGGCGAGGTATAAACGTTTGTGTGCTATTAAAATCGATACCCCACAAGCGTTTGTTATACATCACTAAATTACTTCTTTATATTTTCCAGATACAATGCGTGTATAATGTCGCCTTGGAAAGAAGTCATATGAGTTAGCAATATGATTGAGACAATACCTAAAATTTAAGAGATATTATTACTTTATAACTTTAATTTCATTAGCAATATATTCATTACCATTCTTTTTTAGGGAAATAACTATTTTGTAAATTTTACCTTTTACCATATAAGAAACAAGATAATCATTATCATTCAATTGTTTGAATTTTAGACTCTCAGACCATACCCTATCGAAATCATAATTATCAATTAATAGGTCATAGCCTCTATGCCCATCCATCGAATTCTCGAGTTCAGCACTCTTATATTGAACTAGAGCGTCCTCTGACAGATGTCGTTTTCGTAGTAATGCCAATTTTGAACTCAAATCTTTTGGCATCTCAGAATATTCCGCAATATATAGCTTATAGAAACTCTCTAAAAATGCTTGTGCTGTTTCTTGATTAATATGAAGCGAATTTCTGGATTTACATGATATAAGTTCATCACCGTAATGAGATTCACTCCATATGGGAGTAATATAAGTAATCAAACATTTTCCATTAATACACTGAGCCTTAATGGGAATTTCTTTTATCGTTGTGCTATCTTTTTTGTCCCAATAATAGCGAACCATATACCAATTCTTAATTAATGGTTCAATATTTAGAGTTTCAATCGCATCCAAACTCGCGTCTTGGGCTCGAATTAATGGATCAACGTTAGTTGCATTTATAAGTCTATCGACTTTTTCTAATAACTCCTCCGTTAAATAGGATCTGCATAATTCTTCATTTCGCGAATTATCATGCAAAACATTCTCTATATATGCTGTATAAAATGTTTTAATTTGCTCTCTGCAATCACCTCGACAAGTTGTATTAAAACATAGAATAAGTAGCA
>DWYP01000048.1 GCA_019118605.1 Candidatus Alistipes faecavium
AAGGTTGTCTATGCAACGTCGAAAGGCGTGGATTTCATCATCTGCGACCACCACCTCCCGGCCGAGGAGATTCCCCGTGCCGTAGCCGTTCTGGACCCCAAGCGGGTCGACTGCACCTACCCGTTCGACGAACTGTCGGGTTGCGGCGTGGGATTCAAGCTCGTGCAGGCCTATGCACAGAAAAACAACATCCCCTTCGAGCAGATCATGCCGCTGCTCGACCTGCTCGTGGTCTCGATCGCCTCGGACATCGTGCCGCTGGTGGGCGAGAACCGCATCCTCGCGCACTTCGGGCTGAAGAACCTCAACCGCGAGCCGTCTAAGGGGCTGCTGTCGATCATCAAGATCTGCGGCCTGGACAAGCACAACATCACCATCGACGACATCGTCTTCAAGATCGGCCCGCGGATCAACGCCGCAGGGCGCATGCGCATGGACGAGAACGACGAGAATGCCTCGCCCTCGGGCGGGCATGCCGCCGTGGAGCTCCTGATCGAGGGAAACGAGAGCGTCGCCGCGGAGTTCGGCAACGTCATCGACTCCTACAACCAGGACCGCAAGTCGATCGACCGCCACGTCACGCAGGAGGCGCACGACTACATCGAGCACAACCCCGCGATGAAGGAGCTCAAGAGCACGGTGATCTACAACCCGCGCTGGATGAAGGGCATCGTGGGGATCGTGGCCTCGCGTCTCATAGAGACCTACTACCGCCCGACGGTCGTCCTGACGATGAGCAACGGATACGTCACCGGATCGGCGCGTTCGGTTCCAGGCTTCGACCTCTACCAGGCCGTGGAGTCGTGCTCCGACCTGCTGGAGAACTTCGGAGGGCACATGTACGCCGCGGGGCTGACGATGCGTCCGGAGAATGTCGGGGAGTTCACCCGGCGGTTCAACGCCTTCGTCGAGGAGAACATCGACCCGCAGATGCTCATCCCGCAGGTGGACATCGACAGCGAGCTGCTCTTCTCGGACATCACCCCCTCCTTCCGCAAGGAGCTGAACCGTTTCCAGCCCTTCGGCCCGGGCAACACCGCGCCGGTTTTCGTGACGCGCGGCGTGAGCAACCACGGCGAGGCGAAGCTCGTGGGCATGGAGTGCGAGCACCTGCGCATGGATCTCATGCAGCGGCAGAAGCCCAACACGAAGATCCAGGCCATCGCCTTCCAGCAGCCCACGCATTACGAATGGGTGCGTGCCGGGCGTCCGATCGACGTCTGCTACCAGATTGTCGAGAACCACTACCGCGGGACGGTCTCCACGCAGCTGCGCGTGAAGGACATCAAGCCCGTGACGGGCAAATAGCGCGCCGGGCTGTTCCGGCAGGACGAAAAAAGGATGCCTCCATCGCGGAGGCATCCTTTTTGTTTCAAGGCAAGGGTCTTGTTTCAAGACAGGGGAGAGAGGGCGCCCTTCTGCGTGCCGGCACACCGGGGTGTCGGGAAGCCGCATGGAACCGGAGTGCAGCCTCGGGCTCCGGAGTTCGGGGCCGCTGTCCCGGGCCGGGGTTACGGCAGGCGGAGGATCCGCTCGGGGCCGTCGTACCCGGGCAGCGGGGCGGGGGAGAAGTCGGAGTATCCTATGGCGATGGCGCACAGCGGCTCGCAGCCCTCGGGGATGGGCAGGAACGTGCGCAGGTAGTCGGAGGCCTTCTCGCCCTCGGGCTCGTCCTTGCGGCGCGGACGTCCGTGGATGTGCACCCAGCAGGAGCCCAGCCCCTCGTCGACGCACGCCAGTTGCAGGATCGTCGCCGCGATGGAGGCGTTCTCGCGCCACAGGTCGCTCACCGAGGTGTCGCCCAGCACGACGATGGCCAGCGGCGCGCCCTTGAGGAATCCCGACCCGTAGTCGCGCATCACGGCCATCCGGGCCACCAGCGCGGGATCGTCGACAACCAGAAAGCGCGTCGTGCGCGTATTGCGGGCCGAAGGGGCCGAAAGTGCCTCCGCGAGCATGCGGTCGACGACCTCGCGGGGCACCGCACGCTCCGAAAACTTGCGGATCGAGCGGCGTTTGCCTACCAATTCCTTGAAATCCATATGCTTCACTATTTCATGTACGTATTGCAAAAATACGCAAAAAAACGCTATCTTTGAGAATCTAATTCCGGAAAATCATGGATGACCGTTTCACCATCGCCCTGATCTACGACTTCGACGGAACGCTCGCTCCGGGCAACATGCAGGAGTACGACTTCATCCCCGCCGTCGGCAAAAGCAACAAGGAATTCTGGTCGGAGGCCAACGCCCTGGCCGAGGAACAGGACGCCGACATGGTGCTCACCTACATGGCGCGCATGATCCAGGAGGCCAAGTCGAAGGGGCTGTCGCTGCGCCGCGAGGCCTTTCAGGAGTCGGGGCGCCGCGTAACGCTCTTCCAGGGTGTCAGGGAGTGGTTCTCGAGAATCAACCGCTACGGCGCCGAACGCCATATCCGCATCCTGCACTACATCAACTCCTCGGGACTGAAGGAGATCATCGAAGGTACCGAAATCGCCCACGAATTCCGCAAGATCTACGCCTGTGCGTTCCTCTACGACGTCGACGGAATCGCCTACTGGCCCGCCGTGGCGGTCAACTACACCAACAAGACGCAGTTCATCTTCAAGATCAACAAGGGCGTAGAATCAGTTTTCGACTCGAAGCTCGTGAACCGCTACATCCCCGAGAACGAGCGTCCCGTGCCGTTCCGCCACATGATCTACGTCGGCGACGGCACGACCGACATCCCCTGCATGCGGCTGGTGAAGAACTCCGGGGGGCACTCCATCGCCGTCTACAACCCCGACCAGAAGGGCGCCCGCAAGGAGCTCGCCTCGCTCATCCGCGACAACCGTGTGAGCCACGTCTGCCCGGCCGACTACCGCGAAGGGTCGGAAATGGACCGCCTGGTGAAGACCATCATCGACAAAATCGACCTCGACGACCGCCTCGAGAAACTCGAAGCGGTAAAATAACCCACCGGCATGAGGCTCCTCCGACTGCGACCGCTGCGCACGGCATGGCTCGCCTGTTCCCCGGAATGGACAGCCGGGTGGAGGCGCCACCGGACGGCCGCGGGCATCGCGGCGGGCGTGCTGGCTCTCAGTATCCCGATCCCCTGCGCGACATTCCCGTCCCTCTGTGCGGCCGCCCTGTGCTGCGCGGCCCTCTATGCCGACAACGAACCCCTGCAGCTGCTGTTGCTTCCCGAGCGCGGCAGTGCGCGCCTGCTCGTCGGCAAGGTACTCACCGCCTGGAGGAACTATTTCCTGGCCGCGGCACCCTTCGCACTGGCTGCGGCCCTCGCGCATCCCCGCACCGCGTGGATGGCCGCGGCGTGGATCCCCTTCGCGGCCCTCGTGCTGATGTATGCCGTGCTGGCCAAATACGCCCGCTACGACCCCGCGCAGAGGCATCCGAAACTCCCGGGGACGACGCTCGTCGGATACCTCGGATTCCCCGTACCGCTCTTTCTGCCCGTGACGCTCTGCCTGATCGTCGTCTACGCCCTGCGCGCCGAGCGCAACCTCAACCGCTACCTCTATGATTACGATTGACGCCCTGACACTCCGCTACGGATCGCTGACGGCCCTCGACGGCGTCACGATGCACCTGGCCGAATGTGCCGTGCACGGCATCACGGGGGCGGCCGGCGCCGGGAAGAGTTCGCTGCTCGACGCCGTCTACGGGCTCGTCGCGCCCGACGGAGGTACTGTCTCGCGGGCCGGGCATCCCCTGCGCCGCCGCGACATGGCCTACCTCGAAGGCCGCGACATCCTGTACGGCGGGCTGACGGGACGCGACCTGCTCGACATGACCGCCCGATACCGCCCGGGATACGATCCCGCGCCCCTCGTGCGGCTCTTCGGACTGCCCCTCGGGCAGCGGGTCGACACCTGGACGCCGGAGCGGAGGAGGAAGCTGGCGCTGTGCATCGTCCTGATGCAGCGCAAGCCGCTGCTGCTGCTCGACGAACCCTTCCGCGGTTTGGGCATCGAGGAGGCGCTGGCCGTGCAGGAGCTCCTGCGCAGCCGCAAGTCCGAGGGTGCGACGATCCTCCTCACGTCGCGGGAGTTCGCACCCCTCGAAGCGCTCTGCGACGACATCCGCCGGCTTGAGGGCGGGCGCCTCACGGCAGAGTACCGCCGGGGCGAGTACGCCCGGGCAGCCGAAGCGGCAAGGCAGGCCGAAGAGCTGGAGGAGCTTCTCCGCCGGAGCGGGCTGACACATTTCGACAACGGAAAAATAAACTGATACCGCGATGAAGATCATCTTTGCAACGAACAACGCCCACAAGCTCAGCGAGGTGCAGGCCGTGCTGGGCGACGGATTCACGCTCCTGACGCCCCGCGACTGCGGCGTCACGGAGGAGATCCCCGAGGAGCAGGAGACCCTCGAGGGCAACGCCTCGCAGAAGGCCCGCTACCTCTACGACCGCACGGGCATGGACTGCTTCGCCGACGATACGGGGCTCGAGGTCGCGGCGCTGGGCGGCGCCCCGGGCGTACACTCGGCCCGCTACGCCACCGACGGACACGACTTCGCGGCCAACAACCGCCTGCTGCTGAAAAACCTCCGGGGCGTGACGGATCGCCGGGCGCGTTTCCGCACGGTCATTTCGCTGATAATAAACGGGGAGGAGCATCTTTTCGAGGGCGTCGTCGAGGGCCGGATCCTCGACCACGAAACGGGACACGAAGGTTTCGGATTCGACCCCCTGTTCGTCCCCGAAGGCGCCGAAAAAAGCTTCGCGGAGATGACCCCCGGGGAGAAGAACGCCATCTCGCACCGCGGGCGCGCCGTGCGCAAACTGGCGGAATACCTCCACGCACTCGAAAAATAGGCGTGCGATGAAACCCCTGGAGACCGTCCGCTGGGGCATCCTCGGCTGCGGCGACGTCTGCGAGCGCAAGAGCGGCCCGCCGATGTACCTCACCGGCCATTCGCAGCTCGCGGCCGTGATGCGGCGCGATGCGGCAAAGGCCGCGGACTTCGCACGCCGCCACGGTGTCGGGAAGGTCTACACCGATGTCGGGGCGCTGCTCGCCGATCCCGGAATCGACATCATCTACGTGGCCACGCCCCATGCCCTGCACTGCGCGCAGACGATCCGCGCGCTGGAGGCCGGGAAGGATGTCTACGTCGAGAAACCCATGGCGATGACCCATGCCGAGTGCCTCGGGATGCTCGCCGCGGCCGAACGCTGCGGACGCCGGATCTTCGTGGCCTACTACCGCCGGGCGCTGCCCTATTTCCGCAAGGTCAGGAAGCTCCTGGAGCACGGGGCCATCGGCACGCCGCTGTGCGTCGAGGTGCGTTACCTGCGGCCTCCCGCCCCGGGGGACAGCGACCCGCAGCAACGTCCCTGGCGGCTGCAGCGCGACGTGGGCGGCGACGGGTACTTCTACGACATGGCGCCCCACACGCTCGACATCCTCGACTTCCTGCTCGGGGAGATCGCCGAGGCCCGGGGCTGCAAGGCCAACCGCGCGGGGCTCTATGAGGTCGCCGACACGGTATGCGCCTCGTGGCGCTTCGCCTCGGGAGCCGTCGGCACGGGAACGTGGTGCTTCGCCGCACCCTCCGGCTGCCGGGAGGATTCGGTGCGCATCGTCGGGAGCCGCGGGGAGATCCGCTTCAGCACCTTCGCCTTCACACCCGTCGAGTGTTCGACCCCGGAGGGCGTCGCACGCTTCGAAATCGCGCCCCCGGAGCATATTCAGGGGCCGTTGATCGAAACGATCGTCGCCGAGCTCCGCGGCGAGGGGCGCTGCCCTTCGACGGGCGTCAGCGCCGCACGCACTTCGCGCGCGATGGATCGAATTATGGCGGAAGAAATCAAATAAATGCGTATCTTTGCCGCAGCTATGGAGACAAAGAACTACGACAAGGAGGAGCGGTTCGACCCCGCGACGGTCGAGGCGCTGAAGGGCCACTACGCGGAGATCCTCCGCCTGTTGGGCGAAGACCCCGCACGCGAGGGGCTGCTGAAGACCCCCGAGAGGGTGGCCAAGGCGATGTCGTTCCTCACGAAGGGATACGACGAAAACCCCCTGGAGATCATCCGCTCGGCGACCTTCCGCGAGGAGTACAAGCAGATGGTTCTGGTCAAGGACATCGAACTCTACTCGCTGTGCGAGCACCACATGCTGCCCTTCTACGGAAAGGCCCACGTGGCATACATCCCCAACGGCTACATCACCGGACTGTCGAAGATCGCCCGCGTGGTGGAGTGTTACGCCCGGCGGCTGCAGGTTCAGGAGCGCCTCACGGTACAGATCCGCGACTGCATCCAGGCGGCCCTCAACCCGATGGGCGTGGCCGTGGTCATCGAGGCGAGCCACATGTGCATGCAGATGCGCGGCATCGAGAAGCAGCAGTCGGCGACCACCACCTCGGCGTTCACCGGCATCTTCCTCTCGGATCACCGCACGCGCGAGGAGTTCATGACCCTCATCTCGCACAAGTACCGCTAACGGATCATCAGGCTGCGCAACAGCTTCTTATACCCCGCACCCGAAAGGGCTGCGGGGCTTTTTTCATCTCCCGGAAGAGGCCCTTCCCGAAACGGGGCAGAGGTCCACGGCGGACGAAAAATCCGGAAAAGCCTCATTCGTAGGCAAAAAGGTCCACAGCGGCAAATTCCATCCGCCGGGGAACGGATTTTGAGGCTTCGAAAGGCACAGCAAACCAAAAAATCAAAAAGAACATGAAGATCAAAAATTTACGTTACTTTGCGTACGCACTCCTCGCGGTTGCGTTCAGCGCGTGCCAGAAAGAGCCTTCGACTTCGGAGCTCAACGACGACTATCTGGTCTACACCGACTACGATACGTCGATCGACTTCGCGGCCTTCGAGACCTACTTCATCCCCGACAGCATCCTGGTCATCGGCAGCAATTACGAGGCCCAATACTGGAAAGACGAGAATGCCCAGGAGATCATCGCCACGGTCATCGCCCAGATGAACAACTCCGGGTACACCCAGTCGTTCGACAAGGAGGCCGCCGATCTGGGCATTCAGATGAGCTATGTCGAGGAGGTGACCTATTTCGTCGGATACAACAACCCCTATTGGTGGTGGTACTATCCCTACTACTGGGCTCCCGGGTACTGGGGTGACTGGCTCGGCTGGCACTACCCCTACAGCGTCTACTACGGATACACCGCCGGGTCGCTCCTCGTGGAGATGGTCAACCTCGACGCCCCGCAGGAGGGAAGCAAGAAACTGCCCGTCATCTGGGACAGCTTCATCGGCGGGCTGCTGACTTCCAATTCGCAGGTCAACCTCCAGCGCACGATCGACGGAATCGACCAGGCCTTCGAACAGACCCCCATCTGGTAAAAACAAATCAACCGCATCTTAAATCGTCCGAACATGAAAACATCGAAATACCTGAAAATCGCGGCCTGCTGCACCGTTCTGCTGGCTGCCGCCGTGCCGAGCAAAGCTCAGCTCTTCCCGAACACCTACCTCAACATCGACTGGCAGATCGCAGTCCCGGTCAACAGCTCCTTCGCCGACAAGACCTCGGGATGGGGTATGAACTTCGAGGGAGGCTATTTCGTCACCCCGGCGATCACCGTGGGACCCTTCATCTCCTACCAGACCAACCTGGAGAGCATCGACCGCCAGACCCTCGACCTGGGTGACGGCTCCGTGCTGACGACCAACCAGAAACATGCGCTCTTCCAGCTTCCGTTCGGCGTCACAGGACGCTACAACTGGATGACCGACAGGGTCTTCCAGCCCTATGTGGGTCTGAAGATGGGTGCCAACTACGCCGAGATGTCGTCCTACTACTACGTCGTCAAGCAGTACTCCGACAGCTGGGGATTCTACCTCTCGCCGGAGATCGGCGCCAGCATCTTCCCCTGCCCGGAATACCGGATGGGCCTGCACGTGGCGCTCTACTACGGATTCGCCACCAACCGCAGCGACGTGCTCATCTACTCGATCGACAACATCAACCACTTCGGCGTGCGCGTGGGTATCTCGTTCTGAGAAGCCCCGGACGCCCAACGACAAAGGCCGGACTCCTCGCTGTGGAGATCCGGCCTTTCCGTTACGGAAAGCGTGCGTTCGCACGCCGTTATCCGAGGGTCAGGGCATCGAGGCGCGCGCACTCCTCGTCGGTGAAGGAGGTGTTTCGAAGGGCCCGGAGGTTCTCCCCGATCTGGGCCGCCGAGCTGGCCCCGATGATGACCGAAGTCACGCGTCCGTCGCGCAGCAGCCACGCCAGCGACATCTCCGCCAGGGTCTGGCCCCGCTGCCGGGCAAGGTCGTTCAGCGCCCGCAGGCGCGCCGACATCTCCGGAGTCAGCACGTCGCGGTGCAGCGTGCGGTCTTCGGACATGCGCGATCCCGCCGGAATGCCCTCGAGATAACGCCCCGTCAGCAGTCCCTGGGCCAGGGGCGAGAAGGCCACGAAACCCGAACCGGCGGCAACCGCAAGATCGAGCACACCGCTCGCAACGGGCCCCCGGTCGAGGAGGTTGCAGCGATCCTGAAAGAGCAGGCACCGCACGTCGCGCGCCGCAAGGTAGTCGAAGGCGAAGCGCGCCGCCTCGAGCGGATAGCGCGAAAGCCCCGCATAGAGGGCCTTGCCGCTGCGCACGATGTCGACCAGCGCCTGAAGAGTCTCCTCGAGCGGCGTTTCAGGGTCGCAGCGGTGCGAATAGAAGACGTCGACGTAGTCGAGGCGCATGCGCCGCAGGCTCTGGTCGAGGCTCGCCATGAGGTACTTGCGAGATCCCCAGTTGCCGTAGGGCCCGGGCCACATGTCGTATCCGGCCTTCGTGGAGATGAACAGCTCGTCGCGGTAGGGGCGGAACGAGGTCTCCATCAGGCGGCCGAAGTTCTCCTCGGCCGTACCGTATTCGGGGCCGTAGTTGTTGGCCAGGTCGAAGTGCACGATGCCGCGGTCGAAGGCGTAGTGGGCCATCCCGCGCACGGCGGAAAAGGTTTGGCGGCTGCCGAAATTGTGCCACAGCCCGAGCGACAGCGCCGGGAGCAGCACACCGCTGCGCCCGGCCCGGCGGTATTGCATGCCGCCGTCGTAACGCGTCGGCGAAGGTTGGTAAACGGGTTCGATCATGGTATGGTGTTGCAAAGGGGTTTGTCCGAAACTTCCGGAGCCCGGATCAGTGTGCCTCGAGCCAGTTGCGGCCCACACCGGCGTCGGCCACCAGCCGCACCTTGAGCCGTGCGGCCGCCTCCATCTCCTCGGTGACGATCCGCGTGACGCGCTCCTGCTCCCCGCGCAGCATGTCGACGACCAGTTCGTCGTGCACCTGCAGGATCACCTTCGAGCGGATCCCCTCGGCGGCGAAACGCCGGTGGACGTTGATCATCGCGATCTTCATGATGTCGGCCGCGGAGCCCTGGATCGGGGCGTTCACGGCGTTGCGCTCGGCAAGGCCCCGGGCCACGGCATTGTGCGAGGAGATGTCGTTCAGGTAGCGGCGGCGTCCGAAGATCGTCGAGACGTAACCGTCCTCCTTGGCCTTTGCGATCACCCTGTCCATGTACTCCTTGACCTTGGGATAGGAGGCGAAGTACCCGTCGATGATCTCCCGGGCCTCCTTGCGTGGGATGTCGAGCCGCTGGCTCAGCCCGAAGGCCGAGATGCCGTAGATAATGCCGAAGTTGGCCGTCTTGGCACGCCGCCGCTCCTCGGGGGTCACCTCCCCGAGCGCCTTGCCGAACAGCCGCGCCGCCGTGGCGGCATGGATGTCCTCGCCGTGCTCGAAGGCCGCGATGAGCGACTCGTCGCCCGAGAGGTGGGCCATCAGCCGCAGCTCCACCTGGCTATAGTCGGCCGAGAGCAGCAGGTGGTCGTCGTCCGAGGGGATGAAGGCCCGGCGGATGCGGCGCCCCATCTCGTCGCGCACGGGGATGTTCTGCAGGTTGGGATTCGTCGACGAAAGGCGCCCGGTGGCTGTCACGGCCTGGTTGAACGACGTATGGATGCGTCCCGTGCGACGGTTCACAAGCTGCGGAAGCGCCTCGACATAGGTCGACAGCAGCTTCTTCACCCCGCGGTACTCGAGCACCAGATCGACGATGCGGTGCTTGCGCGCAAAGGTCTGGAGGTACTCCTCGTCGGTGCAGAACTGCTTGGTCTTGGTCATCTTGGGCTTCTCGGCGATACGCATCTTCGCGAAAAGTACCTCGCCCAACTGACGCGTGGAGTTGATGTTGAGCGTCGGCTCCCCGGCCTCGGCGCGCACCGCCGCCTCGAGTTCCGCGAGTTTGCCGTTCAGCTCCACGGCGTAGACGGCCAGCGCTTCGGTGTCGATGCGCACGCCCGCCATCTCGATGTCGGCCAGCACGGCGATCATCGGCTCCTCGATCTGCGAATAGAGGTACTGCAGTCCGAGGCGCTCGACCTCAGGATAGAGCACCTGCTTGAGCTGCAGGGTGATGTCGGCATCTTCGGCGGCATACTCCTTTGCCCGCTCGACGTTGACCATGTCCATGGTCAGCTGTTTCTGCCCCCGGCCGATGAGCGTCTCGATCTCGATCGGATGGTAGTTGAGGTAACGCTCCGCAAGGGCGTTCATGTTGTGCCGCGACTCGGGATCGAGCAGGTAATGGAGGATCATCGTGTCGTAGAGCCTTCCGCGGAGCGTGATGCCCAGGTGGTGGAGCACCATGAGGTCGAACTTGATGTTCTGGCCGATCTTGGCGATCGCGTCGTTCTCGAACAGCGGACGCAGGATCTCCACATACTCGGCCGTGGAGGCCTCGGTGAAGGGGATATACCACGCCTTGTGGGGCTCCACGGCCAGCGACATCCCGACGATGCGGTCGTTGAACAGGTCGAGGCCCGTCGTTTCGGTGTCGAAGCAGAACTCCGGCCAGGCGGAGACCCGGGCCACCGTTTCGCGCAGCTGCCGAGCGTCTTCGACGAGCGTATATTCGTGGGGCGTGGTCTGGGCCGTGGCCAGCTGCAGCACTTCGGCATCGGGTTCCGGGTCGGAAGCCGCAGCCTCCTCCCTCACAGGTGCCGGAAGCACCGGATCGCCGAACAGGGAGCCCTGTCCGGCGAGCGCCGCACGCCGCGCGGCCGCAGACTTCGCACGGGCCATGTCCGAAAGCTGCGTCTGCGCCTCCTGACGCGGGGCGTCGGAGAGCTCCTCGGCAGGGGCGAGGTTCGCAAGGTCGCCCAGAAAAGCCTTGAAATCCAGCTCCGCGAACAGCGCGCGCAGTTCGTCCAGATGCGGTTCGCACACCGCGAGATCCTCCTCGCGGAAGTCGATCGGCACGTCGAGGCAGATGGTCGTCAGGCGCTTGGCCAGGCGCAGGTTGTCGGCCCAGGCGGCGATCTTCTCACCCTGCTTGCCCGGGATGCGGTCGACGTTCGCCAGGATGTTCTCCACCGTGCCCCACTCCTGCACCAGCTTGCAGGCGCCCTTCTCGCCGATGCCCGGCACGCCGGGAATGTTGTCCGAGGCATCGCCCCACAGGGCCAGGATGTCGCGCACGAGCTGCGGATCGTCGATGCCGTAACGTTCGCGGATCGCCGCGCGGTCGACAATCTCGATGCTCCCAGCCGCACCCTTTTGCCTGTAGATGCGGCAATGGTCGCGCACCAGCTGCCCGTAGTCCTTGTCGGGGGTTACCATGTAGACGTCGTATCCCGCCTCGGCGCCCTTTTTCGAAAGGGTGCCGATCACGTCGTCGGCCTCGTATCCCTCGACTTCGAGGATCGGAATGCACATCGCCTCGAGGATCCGCTTCACGTAGGGAACCGACAGCAGGATGTCCTCGGGCGTCTCCGTACGGTTGGCTTTGTAGGCGGGGAAGATCTCGCGGCGGAAGCTGCCCCCCTTGGGATCGAAGGCCACGCCCAGCAGGTCGGGACGCTCGCGCTTGAGCATGTCGCGCAGGAACTTCACGAAGCCGAAGACCACCGAGGTGTTCATCCCCGCGCGATTGCGCATCGTGCGGCCGAGGAATGCGTAGTAGTATTTGAAGATCAACGCGTAGGCGTCGACAAGGAAGAGTTTTTTCATGCGTCCGGAGTTCTATGGGTGGGTGATCGGTTCGTTCTCCTCGGCCAGCCACTCGGCATAGGAGGTGGCCGTTTCGTGCAGCCGCAGGGCCTGGAGCACAACCCCTTCGGGAAGGCGCGCGGAGATGCGCCGGGCGAAGTCGTCGAGCATGTTCTCGCACGTGGGCTGGTACTCCACCGACACGACGTTGCGGAACCGCTCGCAGAGCATCTTCCGCAAGGATTCGCCCTGCGCAGTGGCGCGCAGCACCAGCGCATGGTCGAATCGCGAGACGATCTCCTCGTTGACGATGCGCTTCAGGACGCCGAAATCCATCACCATGCCGTATTTCGGATCCCGGGGATCCGTCGACGGCGTTCCCTTGACCGTCACGAAGAGACGGTAGGAGTGTCCGTGAATCTCACGGCAGGGGCCGTCGTAGCCGTCGAGGGCGTGTGCCGCCTCGAACGAAAACTCCTTGGTCAGTCTGATAGTTGCCATAGCAGGACAAAGATACGAAAAGCGCGAAAAAATCGCTCCCTTTCGGGGCGTGAAATTTGCCCCCTCCTGCCTGCAACAGGCGCAAAAAACAGGCGGAGCCTTTGCAGCCCCGCCCGCCGTCGGCCCGAAGGCCGGCATGTTTCCGGTCCGCCGTTATTCCAGCCCCACGCGGTAGGGCGAATACATCAGGATCCCCTGCTGGCTCAGCGCCTCGCGCAGCGTGCGGAACTCCTCCATCAGAGGCTCCACCTCCGAGCGGGTGAAGGCCTTGCGGATGCTGACGTTCAGCGACGACAGCACGGCCGCAATCCCCGTCGGCTGGTCCTTCACCTCGACGACGCGGAAGTTCTCGCCCAGGCCCGCCTTGTCCACGGCCATCGCAATGGCCATCTTCAAACCTCCGTAGGTGTCGATCAGCCCGACACCGAGCGCCTGCTGTCCCGACCATACGCGGCCTCCGGCGATCTCCAGCACCCGCTCCAGCGGAAGGTTCCGGCCCTCGGAGACGTGTTCGGTGAAGGTTCCGTAGACCTGATCCACGCCGCGCATGATCATCCCCCGCTGCAGCGGCGTGAGCGGCCCCGTGGTGAGGAAGTCCGACGAGGTGTTGCTCCGCACGCCGTCGAACGTGATGCCGAGCTTGTTCTTCAGGGCGTCGCGCGGATCGAGGATCATTCCGAAGACCCCGATCGAACCGGTCAGCGTCAGCCGGTCGGCGACGATCACGTCGGCCGGGCAGGAGATGTAGTATCCGCCGCTCGCGGCATAAGAGCCCATCGAGACGATCACGGGCTTCTCTCCGCGCAGGAGCTCCATTTCACGCCAAATGACGTCCGAAGCCAGGGCGCTCCCGCCCGGGGAGTTCACCCGCACGACCACGGCCTTGACCCGCTCGTCGTCGCGCAGCTCCGCGATCTTCGCGGCCAGCGTATTGCCGTAGATCTCCTCGCCGTAGCCCTCGCCGTCGACGATCTGTCCCTGTGCATAGAGCACGGCCACACGGTCGGCGGAGAGATTGTTCATATCCACGCCCACCATCGAGGCATAGTCGCCCAGGGAGATGAAATCATAATCCTCCGAGAGACCCAGCTCCGCAAAGACATCCTCCATCTGATCCTCGTAGAGGATGCCGTCCACGAATCCGTGTGCAAGGGCCTCGGAAGCGAGCGACACCTCGAGGTTGTCGGTCATGCGGCGCATGTCGAGGGAGTCGATGCCCCGCGAGGCGCAGACCTCCGAGGAGATCGTGCCCCACATCGAATCGACCAGCGCCTGCATCTGCTCGCGGTTGGCCGGCGACATGCCGTCGAGGATGAAGGGCTCCACGGCGCTCTTGTACCTGCAGGCCGTCGGGCGGAAGACTTCGGCCCGCAGGTCGAGCTTGTCGAACAGCCCCTTGAAGAACATCGTATTGGACGAGAGCCCGTACCACGAAAGCCCCCCTTCGGGCTGGATGTAGATCCTGTCGGCCGCCGAAGCGAGGTAGTACTGCGCCTGCGAATAGTTCTCGTTGTAGGAGACGACGAACTTCCCGCTCGCGCGGAACTCCGCGAGCGCCGCACGCAGCTCCTCGAGCAATGCCGTGCCGGCGACGTTCTCGTTGAAGCCCATACGGAGGTAGATGCCCCGGATATGGTCGTCGGCCGCCGCGACCTCGAGCGTCTGCAAGACCTTGAGCAGCGGAAGCTGCCGACGCGTCTGGAGCGTCATCAGGTCGATGCCCGCCAGCGGATCGGCCGAAGGAGCGTCGACGATCATGTCGGCGAGATCGATCTTCAGCACCGCCTCCTCGGGCAGCGTCACGCTTTTGCTCATCGAGCCGGCCAGGCCCAGCAAGAGGAATATCCAAAAGAAAAAGATCAGGATGGCGCCCACCACGAAGGCAAGCACCCCCGCCAGAAAGGTTTTCAAGAAATTCATATCGTACGTATTTTGATTTCCATATGTTTTCCTGCAGACAAAGATACGAATTTATTACGAAAAACAAATAAAATTTATCGTTTTTCGATAAAATATTCCGCCCGTATATATGGAATCCTTAAAATAAGCATTATCTTTGTCGGCAGAAAACCCTTTTGTATCATGGAGGAGAAGATCAAACACCTGCTCGCCTCGGTCATCCACCCCGAAACGGGTCAGGATCTCGTGACCAGCGGATTCATCGAACATATGGCTGCCGCTGCAGGGAAAATCACCGTCGTACTGCGCTTCGCAAAGGGCCGCGATCCGTTTGCCGTGAAGATCAAAAACCAGACGGAAGCGCTACTGAAGGAGCATTTCCCCGATCAGGAGGTGCTCGTCGTAGTGAAGGAGGGCGGAGCGGCTCCGCGTCCGGAGCCGAAGCTCTCGACCACCACGGGAGGCATCGCCAAGGTCATTGCCGTAGCCTCGGGGAAGGGCGGCGTCGGGAAGTCGACCGTTACGGCCAACCTGGCCATCGCCCTGCGCAACATGGGATTCCGTGTCGGAGTGCTCGACGCCGACATCTACGGACCCTCGCAACCCCGGATGTTCGGCGTCGAGGGATATGTCCCCGACGCGGTCGAGGAGCAGGGCATGGACCGCATTGTCCCGGCCGAATCGCTCGGCGTGCGCCTCATGTCGATCGGCTTCTTCATCAGGCCCACCGACGCCCTGCTGTGGCGGGGTGCGATGGCCGTGAGCGCCCTGAAGCAGATGATCCACCAGACGAAGTGGGGAACGCTCGACTTCCTCCTGGCCGACCTGCCTCCCGGCACCGGGGACGTACACCTCTCGATCATCGGGGAGCTGAAGATCGACGCCGCGGTGATCGTCTCGACGCCGCAGCAGATCGCCGTGGCGGATGTCGTGCGCGGGGTGGAGATGTTCCGCAACGAGAACGTCCGCATTCCCGTGGCGGGGATCATCGAGAACATGGCGTGGTTCACCCCCGCGGAGCTTCCGGAAAACAGGTACTATATTTTCGGACGGGGCGGCGCCCGGAAGTATGCCGCAGAGAACGGTGTCGACTTCCTCGGGGAGATTCCCCTCATCCAGTCGATCATGGAGGGCAGCGAGGAGGGGCGTCCCGCCACGGGCATCGATCCTCGGGTGGAGGAGTACTACCGTCCGATTGCCGAGAAGGTTGTCGGCAAAGTGATGAAAAACGGTTGACAAGGTGTCGATAACCGCGTTGACAACCGGTGATAAAAAGTGTAAAACACGTTTCAAAAAAATTTGCTTTTTCCGATCGACTCCGGGTATAACGCCCTTTTTCGCAAAAACAAATTTTTTTATCATAAGTTTTCAGGAGGAATATTCCCTGCCGCGCGGGAGCGAATGTTGAAAAAAAGGGGATGTTGAAATGTGGAAAGATTTTCCGTACAGATGTTGATACATCGTATAAAATATTCATCAACACCAAATTATATTCCGAAAGATGTTGAAGAATTGTCGGAAAATGTTGATAAGAAAAAATGCGGAAAGGTTATGGACATTATGAACATCCATTATAATCCTTCTTGATTCATTTTTTTTAAATTAAATTAAAAGGAAAAAGAATAGTCAAACGATGAACGTGGAAAAAAACTCCGAGCTGAGCCGCCGCATCGAAGAGCTCAAACGCCGGAAGCGCGCCGTCATCCTGGCGCACTACTATACGACGCCCGAAGTGCAGGCCGCAGCCGATTTCCTCGGCGATTCGCTTGCCCTGTCGGTGCGGGCCCGATCGGTCGATGCCGACATCATCCTCTTTGCCGGAGTGCACTTCATGGCCGAAACGGCCAAGGTGCTCTGCCCCGACAGGAAGGTGCTCATCCCCTGCCCCGAGGCGGGATGCTCGCTGGCCGAGTCGTGCGACGCCCGGGAGTTCGCCGCCTTCAAAGCCCGATACCCGGGGTACAAGGTCGTTTCGTATGTCAATACGACCGTGGAGGTCAAGGCCCTGACGGACGTCTGCTGCACCTCGTCCAACGCCCTGAAGGTCGTGGAGTCGCTGCCTGTCGACCAGCCGCTGATCTTCGGGCCCGACCGCAACCTGGGATCCTATATAAAGAAGCTCACCGGACGGCAGAACATGGTTCTCTGGGACGGCGCGTGCCACGTGCATGAGGAGTTCTCGCTCGAGAAGCTCCTGGAGCTGAAGCGCAGCCATCCCGGGGCGAAGGTCGTCGCGCACCCCGAGTGCCGGGCCTATATCGTCGAGGTGGCCGACTATGTGGGTTCCACGGCCGGGATCCTCGACTACTGTGGGCAGAGTGACGCGCAGGAGTTCATCGTGGTGACCGAGGCGGGGATCCTGTGCGAAATGCGCAGGCGCTATCCCGGGAAGAACTTCATCCCGGCGCCTCCCGACGATGAGACGTGCGCCTGCAACAACTGCCGTTACATGAAGATGGTGACGCTGGAGAACATCTGCTCGTGCCTCGAGCAGGAGTCTCCGGAGATCGTGCTCGACGAGGAGGTGCGGCGCGCCGCCGAGCGGTCGATCCTCAACATGATCGCCATCCGTTGACAATACGCCTACAGGATGATTCCCTATGACAATACGGCCGTGAGGCGTCAGGATCGGCTGCTGGATGTTGCCCGGGCGTGTGAACTGCTCCGCACGGGAGAGTATGGCGTGCTGTCGATGCAGGCCGAGGAGGGCGGCGGATACGGCATTCCGTTGAGTTATGTGTGGGACGGCTGCGGGCGCATCTATGTGCATTGCGCACCCGAGGGGCGCAAGCTCCGCGCGCTGGACCGCTGTCCCGAGGTGTCGTTCTGCGTGGTCGGGCGCACGCAGGTCCATCCGTCGAAGTTTACGACCGCCTACGAGAGCGTTGTCGTGCGGTGCCGTGCCGTCCGGGGCCTTGAGCCCGCGGAGCGCATGCAGGCCCTGCGGCTGCTGTTGGAGAAGTATTCGCCCGACGACTGCGTGACGGGAATGCGCTATGCCGAGAAGTCGTTCCACCGTACGGAGATCCTCCGGCTGGAGGTGGAAACGGTGAGCGGAAAGGCGAAGCGCATCGGATAGAATCGGATATACAGTAATAGATAAAGTTTCCTTTTACCCATGAAGAAAATCCTGCTATTGATCGCGGCGGCATGCGTGTCGCTGACCGCTGCGGCCGACGAAGGCATGTGGCTGCTGCCCTACCTTCAGAAAATGAACATCAAACAGATGAAGGAAAGGGGCTGCAAACTCTCGGCCGAGGAGATTTACAGCATCAACAAATCCTCGCTCAAGGATGCCGTCGTCATCTTCGGAGGCGGCTGCACCGGGGAGATCGTCTCGCCCGAAGGTCTGCTCTTCACGAACCACCATTGCGGTTACGGTTCGATCCAGCAGCTCTCGTCCGTGGAGCACGACTATCTCAAGTATGGTTTCTGGGCCATGTCGCAGGCCGAGGAGCTGCCTGCTCCGGGGCTTCAGGTACGCTTCATCCGCAAGATCAGCGACGTGACGTCCGAGATCCTTGGCAACGTCCCCTCGATCGCCTCGCAGCAGGAGTATGAGCGCATCACGCGCGAGAACATCTCGTCGCTGAGGGGGAAGCTCCGCGAGGAGAACCCCGGCATGGAGATCGAAATCGAATCCTTCTTCGGGGGGAATCAGTTCTTCGCCTTCGTGATGGAGGTTTACACCGACGTTCGGCTGGTGGGAGCGCCCCCCTCGTCGATCGGCAAGTTCGGCGGCGACACCGACAACTGGATGTGGCCGCGCCATACGGGCGATTTCTCGATCTTCCGCGTCTATGCCGGACCCGACAACCGCCCGGCTGACTATTCGCCCGAAAACCGCCCCTACAAGGCCGAGAAGTTCCTGAAGATTTCGCTCGACGGCGTCGAGGAGAACGACTTTGCCATGATCATGGGATTCCCCGGATCGACCGAGCGCTATGCCACCTCGTATGAGATCGACAACCTCCTGAAGATCGAGAACCCCCAGCGGATCTTCATCCGCGGCGAACGTCAGGAGATCCTCTGGAAGGACATGATCGCCGACGATGCCATCCGCATCCAGTATGCCTCGAAATACGCCGGCTCGTCGAATTACTGGAAGAATTCGATCGGCATGTCGCGCGGCATCGAGAAACTCGGCGTAAAGGCCCGCAAGCAGGCGCAGGAGGCGTCGTTCCAGGCCTGGGCCGAGAAGAACACCTTGCCCGAGGAGGGATATGTCGACGCCTTGGAGAAGATACGCTCCTCCGTGGAGCGGATGTCTTCGGCGGGAGCTTCGCGTCAGTACCTTGCCGAGGCGTTCCTGGCGGCCGTCGAGCTGCTGATGCCCGCGCGGATGTTCACTTCCGGGCAGGAGGTGCGCTCCGAAATTGGCAACAAGGAGGCCTTTGCAAAGCGTCTGAATACGTGGTATGAGGATTACAGCCCTTCGACCGACCGCAAGGTGGCCAAGAGGATGCTTGCGATCGCACGCGAACAGATGAAGGAGCTGCCGTCGTTCTATGCGGAGATCGTCGACAAGGAGTTCGGCGGCGACATTGACGCTTATGTGGACTACCTCTACGACAATTCGGCTTTTGCGGCCCCGGAGAAGGCCCTCGCGCTGCTCGATAACTACGATCCCGAAAAGGTCGCCGCAGATCCCGCCATTGTCCTGTCCAATTCGGTCATGGAGCAGTATATGAAGCTCAGCGAAGCGCTCAAGGAACCCCGGAAGGTCTATGACGAGGGGCACCGCAAGTACATTGCCGGGCTGATGCTGCAGAACCCCGACAAGGCGTGGGCTTCGGACGCGAACTTCACGATCCGCCTCACCTACGGACGCGTGCTGCCCTATTCGCCCGCCGACGGAATCGAATACAACTACTACACGACGCTCAAGGGCGTGATGGAGAAGGAGGATCCCGAGAATCCGCAGGAGTTCTATGTTCCGGAGAAACTCAAGGAGCTCTACGCCGCGAAGGATTTCGGTCGCTATGCCAATGCGAAGGGCGAGCTTCCGACGTGCTTCCTTGCCGACTGCGATATCACGGGCGGAAACTCCGGGTCTCCGGTGCTGAACGACCGCGGGGCGCTGATCGGTCTGGCTTTCGACGGCAACTGGGAGGCCATGTCGGGCGATATCGCCTTCGAGCCCGAGTTGCAGCGTACGATCGCCGTGGATATCCGCTACGTGCTCTTTGTCGTCGACAAGTTCGCCGGGGCCGGGTGGCTGCTCGACGAGCTGCAGTTCGAGTAGGACATCCCCTTCCGGTCTTCGATGCGAGGCGCTTCCCGTGCGGGAGCGCCTCTTTTTTCTCTCCCCTTCGCACGTGATGTTTAAAATATGTCGGTTTTTTCGTGCTGGAATCCCTTAAAAATTCGTACTTTTGACGAAAATTAGCATTTCCCTGTCTATGGCAAAAGAATTCAAACGCTATCTCGTCACTTCGGCTCTCCCCTACGCCAACGGCCCCGTGCACATCGGACACCTGGCGGGGGTTTACATACCTTCGGATATCTATACCCGCTACCTGCGGCTCAAGGGCTGCGATGTGATCTCCGTCTGCGGATCCGATGAACACGGCGTGCCCATCACCATCAAGGCGCGCAAGGAGGGCGTTTCGCCCCAGCAGATCGTCGACCGCTACCACGAGATGATCAAGAAGTCGTTCGAAGGCCTCGGCATGTCGTTCGACATCTATTCGCGGACCTCTTCCGCAACCCATGCCAAGACCGCTTCGGACTTCTTCCGCAAGCTCTATGACGAGGGCAAGTTCATCGAGAAGACCTCCATGCAGTACTACGATGAGGAGGCGCAGACGTTTCTCGCCGACCGCTATATCGTCGGAACGTGCCCCAAGTGCGGCAACGACCGCGCTTACGGCGATCAGTGCGAGAAGTGCGGGTCGACGCTCTCGCCCGACGAGCTGATCGAGCCCCACAGCGCCGTTTCGGGCTCCGTGCCCGTGAAGCGCGAGACGAAGCACTGGTATCTTCCTCTGGATCAGTACGAAGGGTTTCTTCGTGAATGGATCCTCGAAGGCCACAAGGAGTGGAAATCGAACGTCTACGGGCAGTGCAAGAGCTGGTTGGACGGCGGTCTCCAGCCGCGTGCCGTGAGCCGCGATCTGGACTGGGGCATTCCTGTTCCGGTCGAGGGGGCCGAGGGCAAGGTGCTTTACGTGTGGTTCGACGCCCCGATCGGCTACATCTCCGCCACGAAGGATCTCACGCCCGACTGGGAGAAGTACTGGAAGTCGGAGGATACGAAGATGGTGCACTTCATCGGCAAGGACAACATCGTCTTCCACTGCATCGTCTTCCCCTCGATGCTCAAGGCGCACGGAGGGTATATCCTTCCCGAAAACGTCCCGGCGAACGAGTTCCTGAACCTCGAGGGGGACAAGATCTCCACGTCGCGCAACTGGGCCGTGTGGCTCCACGAATACCTCGAGGAGTTCCCCGGCAAGGAGGACGTGCTTCGCTACGTGCTCTGCGCCAATGCCCCCGAGACGAAGGACAACGACTTTACCTGGAAGGACTTCCAGGCGCGCAACAACAACGAACTGGTCGCCGTGCTGGGCAACTTCGTGAACCGTGCGCTGGTGCTCACGCAGAAGTACTTCGGCGGCAGGGTGCCCGCCTGCGGCGAACTGAACGACTACGACCGTGAGACGATTGCCGAGGTGGCGGCCGTCAAATCGTCGCTCGAATCCAACATCGAGAACTACCGCTTCCGCGAAGCCCTGAAGGAGGCCATGAACATCGCCCGCATCGGCAACAAGTACCTGGCCGACACGGAGCCTTGGAAGGTCGTCAAGAGCGACCCGAAACGCGTGGAGACGATCCTTTACGTGGCCCTGCAGATCACGGCCAATACGGCGATCGCCATCGAACCCTTCATGCCCTTCTCCGCGGCAAAGATGCTGAAGATGCTCGCTGTCGGGAAGTTCGGATGGGAGCGCCTCGGAGCGACGGATCTCATTCCCGCCGGCCATACGATCGGGCAGCCCGAACTGCTGTTCGAGAAGATCGAAGACGACGTCATCCAGCGCCAGTTGGACAAACTTGCTGCCACGAAACAGGCCAATGCCGCGGTAGAAGCAGCGCAAAATATTGAGAGTCAGAAAGATACGATTCAGTTCGACGATTTCCAGAAGATGGATATCCGTGTTTCGACGATCCTTGAGGCCGAGAAGGTCGCCAAGACGAAGAAGCTCCTGAAGCTGACCGTCGACACGGGCATTGACCGCCGGACGATCGTTTCGGGCATCGCCGAGCATTTCACTCCGGAAGAGCTCGTGGGCAAGCAGGTGCTCGTGCTGGTAAACCTCGCGCCCCGCGAGTTGAAGGGCATCACCTCGAACGGCATGATCCTGATGGCCGAGGATGCCTCGGGAAAATTGCGGCTGCTGCAGCCCGACGAAAAGACCAACAACGGGGCGATCGTCGGATAACACAAATTCAAAACAATCAAAAAACACAATATAATGGAAACGAATCCTGCGGATTGGAGCGATCTGGGCTTCGATTATCGTAAAACCGATTTCAACGTACGTTTTTCGTTTGTAGACGGCAAGTGGAGCGAGATGGTCGTCACCGATGACGAATACATCCACATGCACATGTCGGCTTCGTGCCTCCATTACGGCATCGAGATTTTCGAGGGGCTGAAGGCTTTCCGGGGTGTTGACGGCAAAGTGCGTCTGTTCCGTGTTGCCGACAATGCCCGGCGCATGCAGTCTTCGGCGCAGCGTCTCTGTCTGCCTGTTCCTACGGAGCAGATGATCGTTGACGCCTGCATCGAGGTGGTGAAGCGCAACGAACGTTTCATTCCCCCCTACGGTACGGGTGCGTCGCTGTACCTGCGTCCGGTGATGTTCGGCACGACGGTCGGTCTGGGTGTGAAGCCTTCGAAGGATGCGCTGCTGATTGTCTACTGCTCGCCTGTCGGCGCCTATTTCAAGGAGGGTATCAAGCCCATCCGGGTCGCCATCGACCGTGAACAGGACCGTGCTGCTCCACGTGGAACAGGTGACGTAAAGGTCGGCGGAAACTATGCCGCGAGCCTCCTTTCGGGCGAAAAGGGCCACGAACTCGGTTATTCGAACATCATGTACCTCGACGCTGCCGAGCACAAATACATCGAGGAGTGCGGTGCTGCCAACTTCTTCGGCATCAAGGAGGGCAAATACATTACGCCGAAGTCGCCTTCCGTGCTGCCGTCAATTACCAACAAGAGCCTCCGCCAGCTCGCCCGCGACATGGGCCTTGAGGTTGAGGAGCGTCATATTCCCGTCGAAGAACTTTCGACTTTCGAGGAGTGCGGGGCTTGTGGAACGGCCGCCGTCATCTCCCCTGTCGGATACATCTACGACATGCAGACCGGTGCTTCGTATGATTACGGCACGGAGGTCGGCAAGTATTGCATGGCACTCTACACGAAACTGCAGGATATTCAGTACGGACGCGCCGAGGATCCCTACGGATGGTGTACGATTGTCCTGTAAGCGACACGTTTATTGAAAGCAAAATGAGGCGGCCCGGTGTAGGGTCGCCTCTCTTTTTTTGTTCCACGTGGAACATATTTTCGTTCGCTGGTTTATCGGTGATCTTTGGTTTTCGTTGTCCGGTTGTTTGTATTGTTCCACGTGGAACAATCTGCACCGTTTTTTTTGTGTGAGAAAATCGGCGTACGCGGCTCGCGGGATGACTACCTTCCGAACTTTACCAGCAGGACGTTCACGTCGGCCGGTGAGACGCCGGGTATCCGCGACGCCTGCCCGATCGTCGAAGGACGGATCCGCGAGAGCTTCTGCCTCGCCTCGATGGTCAGCGAATTCATCGAGAAAAAGTCAAAATCGGCCGGAATTGAGATGTTTTCGAGCCTGTGGAGCTTCTCGGCGATGAATTTTTCGCGTTCTATGTACCCTTTGTACTTGATCTGAATCTCCGCCTCCTCGATCGCTTCGGCGTCGATCCCCCGCTCCTCGATGAACCGCTCCAGCTTCGGAAGCGCCTTGCGGAGCGTCTCGAAGGTCACCTGGTTCCGCATCAGGATGTCGTACATCTTTTTTCCCTGCGTCAACGGGTCGGTTCCAACCGTTTTCAGATAGTCGTTGATTTCCGATATTCTGACACTCTGTGCGCGCGCAAAGGCTACAAGCGATTCTACGAGCGATTTTTTTTGCTCGAAACGGGCGTATCTCTCTTCCGAAATCAGCCCGATTCCATGCCCCAGAGGAGTGAGCCGCAGGTCGGCGTTGTCCTGCCGCAGCAGGATCCGGTACTCGGCCCGCGAGGTGAACATCCTGTAGGGTTCGTCGACACCCTTCGTCACCAGGTCGTCGATCAGCACCCCGATGTAGGCTTCGTCGCGTTTCAGAACGATCGCCTCCTCCCCTTTCAGAGCCCTGCTGGCGTTGATGCCCGCCATGAGCCCTTGCGCCGCCGCCTCCTCGTAGCCGGTCGTGCCGTTGACCTGCCCCGCGAAGTAGAGCCCCGAAACGAGCTTCGTTTCGAGCGAATGGTGCAGCTGCGTAGGCGGAAAATAGTCGTATTCGATGGCGTATCCCGGGCGGTAGATCTGCAGATTCTCGAATCCGCGGATTTTGTGCAATGCCTCCCACTGGATCTCCCATGGCAGCGACGAAGAGAAGCCGTTCAGGTAGTATTCGTTCGTTGTGCGACCTTCGGGTTCGAGGAAGAGCTGGTGCTGATCCTTATCGGCGAAGGTGCGCAGCTTGTCCTCGATCGAGGGGCAGTAGCGCGGCCCGATGCCGCGGATCGTGCCGTTGAAGAGCGGCGAGCGGTCGAATCCCTTGCGCAGGATCTCATGCACTTCGGCCGAGGTGTAGACCAGGTAGCACGGCATCTGCTCGCGGACAGGCTCCGTGTCGGGCGAAAAGGAGAATTTTCCGGGGTTTTCATCCCCGTACTGAGGCTCCAGGAGGTCGAAACGGATCGTCCGCGCATCGAGCCGCGCGGGGGTTCCGGTCTTCATGCGGCCGGTTTCGAACCCCATGCGTCGGAGGCATTCGGTGATCCCGTGCGAGGCGGCGTCCCCGGCCCGGCCCCCTTCGGCGTGGGCTTCGCCGCAGTGCATCATGCCGTCGAGGAAAGTCCCGGCCGTCAGGATCACGGCCCGGCAGCGGAAGGTCACGCCCATGCGGGTGCGGACGCCGCAGACCGATGCTGCCCCCGTTGAGTTGTCGAAGAGCAGCTCGGTGGCGGCATCCTGCCAGATGGAGAGGTTCGGGGTGTTCTCGAGCGTACGGCGCCACTCCTCCGAGAAGCGGGTCTTGTCGCACTGTGCGCGGGGGCTCCACATCGCGGCGCCCTTCGACTTGTTGAGCATGCGGAACTGCACGGCCGTGCGGTCGGTGATACGTCCCATCTCTCCGCCGATAGCGTCTATCTCTCTGACTATCTGACCTTTGGCTACTCCTCCGACTGCCGGGTTGCACGACATCGAGGCCATCTTGGTCATGTCCATCGTCAGCAGCAGCGTGCGCGAGCCGAGGCGTGCCGCTGCTGCGGCCGCCTCGCATCCCGCATGTCCCCCGCCGATGACGAGTATGTCGTAGTCGAGTGTCATTGTGCTTTCTCCCAGAATTTCAGGTACTTGTCCTCCTTGCGGTGCATCTGGGCGTTGGTGCGCGGCGTCTTGTCGCGCTGTCCGCAGAGGTGCAGCACCCCGTGGACCACCACGCGGCGCATCTCGCCGAGCGTCGTGGCCCCGTATTGCCGGGCGTTGTCGGCCACGGTCTCCACGTCGATGAAGATGTCGCCCGAGACGACACGCGCCCCCTTGCGGTCGCTGTAGTCGAAGGTGATGACATCGGTGAAATAGTCGTGCCCGAGGTACTGGCGGTTCATCTCCAGCAGGCGCTGCGCCGAGCAGAAGATATAGCTCACATCGCCCAGCGTGTAGCCCTCGCTTTCGGCCACCCCGCGCAGCCACTGCGCCGTCAGGCGTTTCTGCGGCAGGCGGTAGCGGCAGTCGTCGGTATAGTATCTGACAGCCATGATTCAGGCCTTTTTTTCGATTATGCTTGTTTGTTTGATCGTCGTATCTTCTCCCTGTTCCAACAAGTCGCTCGCATCGGGCGGGCGTGCAGAAATTTCCCGGGTTGGCGTGCGCCGCGTGCGGAGACCCTTTCCCGGTTGCGCGTCCTAACGCTTGAAGCACTCCTCGGCGCGCATCTTCTGGTTCGGGTCGGGCGGATAGATGCCGAAGACGAGTTTGTATTCGGTCTCCATCGTCGCGATGTCCACCGCCGAGCCGATGGCTCCCAAAGTCTCGTTTCTGGCCACTTTCTGGCCCTTTTCGACGCAGATCGACCCCAGGTTGGCATAGGAGGTGATGTATTCGCCGTGGGCCACGAAAACGTCGTATTTTCCCGTAATGCGGTTCTGCTTCGTCTCGACGACCTTGCCGTCGTAGATCGAAATTACCGAAGCGCCCTTCTGCCCCGTGATTTCGGCCATGTTCCCTTTGTAGCGTTTCACCCGTCCGCCCGTCACCGGAAGCCGCAGTCCCGAGGTCTTCGCCGTGAACGACGCGCCCTCCTTGTTGCCCTTCGTGAGCTTGCGCAGCTCGTTGATCGCTGCATCGAGCTGCTGCTCCTGCGAGAGTTTGCGCTGCAGGGCCTTCTTCTCCTGCTGCGTCATCGTGCGGATGCTCGCCTTGGCATTCCGCGAATCGCGCTCGAACTTCTCGCGCTGCGAGGTGAGTCGACGGCTTACCGAGTCGAGCGAATGCTTCCGGGTGTCGAGCGTCTGCCGTTCGGTGCGTACCTGCTCACCCAGGGCCGCAATGTCGCGCAGCTTCTGTTCGCGCAGCGCCGCGACCTCGCGCAGGACGGTGATCCTGCGTGCCACCTCGGCGAAACTCCGTGCCGAGAAGAGATAAGCCAGGTAGTTGTTGTGGCGGTAGTTGCGGTAGGCTTCGCGCACCATCTCCGTATATTGCGCGCGGTAGCGTTCAAGGGTCGCCGAGAGGCTCCCGGCCACGCTGTCCGTGCGGTCGATCTCCTGCTGCAGGAGCCGCGCCTGCTTCTCGGTCTCGTCGATGAGCGCGCTCCGCTGTTCGATCTGGCGGGCCAGCAGCCGCACGCGCTCCTCGTTCGCCGCACGCCCCTTCTTGAGCTTGGCGATCTGCGCCTCCTGGTCGGCAATGCTCTTCTCGAGGTTGGCGATGACGCGCTTCTTCTCCTCGATGCGCTTGTCGGTCTGGGCCGGGGCCGCGAGCACGCCGAGCAACAGCGGGATGGTCAGAAATAGGATGCGGAACGCTTTCATGCCGTCAGGGTGCTTGGGGTTTGGGTTTTGCGGGCTGGGCGAGGCGCCGCTCGATCTGCCGGGCGTCGTACCCCTTTTCGAGGGCGAGGCGCCAGTAGATCTCGGCCATGAACTGCTCGCCGAGCTCGTGGAGAATGTCGCCGTAGTGGAGCATCAGTTCGGGGCTCTGCTGTCCGTCGAGCGCCACGGCTTTCTGCATGATCTTCCTGGCCTCCTCGATGCGCCCGAGCTTGAAGAGTACCCAGGCTTGGGTATCGAGGTAGGTGGGGTTGTTGTCGGTGAGCGTCACCACGAGGCTCGCCATTGCGAGCGCGCGTTCGAGCTCACGCCCCTCGAGCGAGAGGAAATAGGCGTAGTTGTTGAGCACCACGACGTTGTCCTCCCACAGGCTGAGGCTCTTCTCATAGGCCTTGTAGCACTGTTTCATGGCCTTTTGGGCCGCCGGGGTGTCGAAGCGCCTGTCGGTCTCCCCGCTCTCGGAAGCTTCCTTCCCCGAGGAGTTCCCGAGCAGCGCCTGCTGGTGCCAGGCATCGCCGATCATGCCCCAGATCACCCCGCGCAGCGAGTCGGTGTCGGCATGTCGCAGCGACTCCTTGTAGGCCTCGATCGCACGGTCGTACTGCTTCGAGTAACTCATCACGTGGCCCTTGGCGATGTGGAAGTCGATTTTCCCCGGGAAGAGTTCCAGGGCGAGATTGACGTACCGATCCACCGAGTCGGGGTGTTGGAGGTAGCTTTCGATGTCGATGACCGTGCGGTAGTACTCCATGACGGGCGGACGGTCGGCAAGATGCGTCTTGTAGAGGGCCAGGGCCTGCTCCAACTCCCCCGAAGCGATCAGGTGGTCGGCGTAGAGCTTCACGACGCGCGGGTCGTCGGGGTAGAGAATTGCCAGCGTCGAGGCGAGGTCGTTGATCTGGAAGTAGTATTCGCGGTAGAACCGCACGTCGGAGGTGAACTGCTCGAAGCGGCGGATTTTGGTCTCCAGCGGGAGCTCGTCGGAGCGGAACAGCGGCCGCATGAGGGTCAGCAGGGCCCGGTAGTCGCGCCGGTCGGTGTAGAAATCGGCCATCGACATCAGCGTCCGGACGTTCGTGGAGTCGATGCGCAGGGCTTCGCCGTATTCGGCCCTTGCCAGCGAGTCCTTTTTCGCAATGGCGTACAAGTCGGCCAGGACTACGTGCCGCTCGGCCTCATAAGGGGCCTCGGCGACCATCGCGCGCGCCTCCTCGATCGCCTTGTCGGTCTGGTTCGTGGTGACCAGCAGGTGGCGTTTCATGTCGCTCAGCGGCGGGATCCTTCCGAAGCGGATCTCCGCGGAGTCGAGGGTGATCAGCGCCATGAAGGGGCTGCGCTTCTGCTCGTAGAGCGCCGCGACGAGGCGGTAGTTGTCGGGATCGTTCGGGTACTCCTTCATCAGGCGGCGGTAGACCTCCAGGGCCTCGTTGTAACGCTGCGCGTAGATGAGCGTCTGTCCGTAGATCTGCCGGTACCACTTGTTGGTCGTATCCAGTCGACAGGCCCTGCCGGCCAGCTCGACCGCCTCTTCGGGCGAGGCGCAGAGCCCGTTCGCCACGAGCTCGTAGTAGGCCGGGGCGTAGTCCGAATCCCGGCGTATGGATTCGCGGAAGAGCTCCCTCGCCCGGGCCGTGTCGCCGAAAATGGCGTGCTGCTTGATCCCTTCGGTATAGAGCCACACGCTGCGCAGCGAGTCGGGCCATTCGGCATCCGGTGCCGCGGAGGGCCCTTTCCCGGAGACGAAGGCCGTGGAAAAGAGCAGGCACAGAATGGCGGTCGCTGTCAGGTGTTTCATGGACGGATATCTTGGTTAGAGGGCTTCGTCGAACTGGTGCAGGAAGCGGACGTCGTTTTCGAAGTAGAGCCGCAGATCCTTCACCCCGTACTTGAGCATGGCGATGCGCTCAATCCCCATGCCGAAGGCGAACCCGGAGTATTTCTCGGGATCGATGTCGTTTGCCTTCAGGACGTTCGGGTCGACCATTCCGCAGCCCATGATCTCGAGCCAGCCCGTACCCTTGCAGACCGGACACCCCTTGCCGCCGCAGAGGTTGCACGAGACGTCGACCTCGGCCGACGGTTCCGTGAAGGGGAAGTAGGAGGGGCGCATGCGGATCGCGGTCTGCTCGCCGAAGATCTCCTTGGCGAAGTAGAGCAGCGACTGCTTCATGTCGGCGAACGAGACGCCCTCGTCGATGTAGAGCCCTTCGATCTGGTGGAAAATGCAGTGGGCACGGTAGGAGATGGCCTCGTTGCGGAAAACCCTTCCGGGGCAGATCACGCGGATGGGCGGCTTCTGGCGCTCCATCGTGCGGACCTGGATCGACGAGGTGTGCGTGCGCAGGAGGATGTCGGGATCCTTCTCGATGAAGAAGGTGTCCTGCATGTCGCGCGCCGGGTGTTCGGGCGGGAAGTTCAGCGCCGAGAAGACGTGCCAGTCGTCCTCGATCTCCGGGCCTTCGGCCACGGTATAACCCAGGCGCGAAAAGACCTCGACGATCTGGTTTCGCACCAGCGAGATCGGGTGGCGCGAGCCGAGGTGTTCGGACGTGCCGGGGCGCGTCAGATCGTCGTCGGAGGACGCCGTGTCCGCCGCGGCGTTCTGCCACTCCTCGCGCAGGGCGTTGATGCGTGCCGAAGCCTCGTTCTTGAGACGGTTGATCTGCTGGCCCAACTCGCGCTTGAGCTCCGGGGCCACCGTCTTGAACTCCTCCATAAGGGCGTTCAGCTCGCCCTTCTTGCCGAGAATCTTGATGCGGAACTCCTCGATTTCCGCCGCTGCCTTGGGCTTGAACTCCTCGACTCGTCGGAGGAGTTCGTTGATTTTGTCGGTCATATTTTGATCGTGTTTCTTTTTTGTCTACTTTTGAAGGCCTGCCCGCTCGGGGTACTAACGTGCAAAGTTACAAAAAAATTGAGATATGTTGCGTAAATTCGCCTCATTTGTCCTGATGCTCCTCCTTGCGCTCCCCGTTTCGGGGCAGCGGGTCGGAGTCGTCATGAGCGGAGGCGGAGCCAAGGGCCTCTACCATATCGGGGTGCTCGAGGCGCTCGAGGCATACGGCATCCCGATCGACTGCGTGGCCGGCACGTCGATGGGCTCGATCATCGCCGCGATGTATGCCGCCGGATACTCTCCGGCCGAAATGCGGGCGATCGTCTCCTCGGGCGTCGTGCGCGACTGGGTCTCCGGGCGCATTGACCCCAATGTCTACATGCCCTACTACCGGCAGATGGCCAGCAACCCGGCCTTCGTGAACCTGCGCGTCGACGTGGAGGGGCCCGAAGGGGCGCGGCTTGTCATGCCCACGAACCTCATCTCCTCGACGCAGATCGACATGGCGTTGACGAATCTCTTTGCGGCGGCGTCGACCGCGGCGGAGGGCGATTTCAACCGTCTGATGGTGCCGTTTCTCTGTGTGGCCAGCGACCTGAACCATCGCGGCCCGCTGGTGATGCGCTGCGGGGATCTGAGCGAGGCCGTGCGTTCGTCGATGTCCATTCCTCTGGTGTTCAAACCCATGAAGATCGACTCGATGCTCCTTTACGACGGGGGCATTTACGACAACTTCCCCTGGAAGCCCCTCGAGCAGGCCTTCGATCCCGATCTGATCGTCGGGTCGATCTGCACGGCGGGGAACACCCCGCCCAGCGAGCAGAGCAGCCTGCTCGACCAGGCCTTCCTGCTGGCCATGCACGACACCGACTACACGCTTCCCGAGGGCCGGAGCGTGACGATCCGCCGGGCCGTGGGGGTCAACATGCTCGATTTCGACCAGGCCGAGGCGATCATGGACGCCGGGTACGAGGATGCCATCGCCGCGATGCCGCAGCTGCTCGAACGCGTTCCCGAATCCGCACGCCGCGATTCGACGTGGTTCGCCGACCGGCGCGCGGCCTTCCGGAAACGCTGCCCGGCGCTGATCTTCGACAACTACGACCTCCAGGGACTCAAACCCGCACAGAAAGCCTATGTCCGCGACCTGCTGCAGGTCGACCCCCGCCTTTCGGGACGGCAGCGCGTGATGGATTTCTCCCAGCTGCAGACGAACCTCTACCGGCTGCTCTCCGTGGGGGACTTCACGATGGATTTCCCCCGGGTGCGCTACGACTCCCTGACCCGTCGCTATACGTTCCAGGCGCATTTCAACACCCGGCCGACGTTCAAGCTCACGATCGGCGGGAACGTCTCCTCGACGGCCTTCAACCAGGCCTATGTCGGCGTGAGCCACAACTGGATCCGGCGCGTCTCGCAGCGTCTGGCGGCCGATCTCTACCTGGGCCCCATCTACACCTGGGGAACGTTCGGGGGCCGTACGGACTTCTACATGTGGAAGCCCCTGTTCATCGACTACGCCTACAACTTCTCGCTGGCGAATTTCCGCCACGGCTATTTCGGAAACGTCTCGAAGGTGCGCAACGCCGAGCAGGTGAAGAGCAGCGAGAGCTTCCTGACTTTCGGATTCGGTATGCCGGTCACCCACCGCAGCGTCTTCGTGCTCCGGGCGAACGGGGGACACGTGAACTACCGCTACGATTCGGACGACCTGTTTGCCGACGACACCGACCTGTCGCGCTTCTCGTTCTTCGGACTGCGCGCCGCGATCGCCCGCAACACCCTCGACAAGTTCCTCTATCCGCGCCGCGGCTCCGACCTGCAGCTCTCGGCCATCTACGTCGTCGGGCGCGACAAGTACAACCCCTACGACGTCACGACGTTCATCTCCTCCGAGACGCGCGAGTGGTTCGGCGGCCGTTTTACGTGGAACAAGTATTTCGACCTGCCGTGGATCGACTGGTTCTCGTTCGGATTCAATATCGACGCCGTCTTTACGAACCAGCCGTCGTTCCACACCCGGAACGCCACGCTGATGGCCATGCCCGAATATGCCCCGGTATCGCACATGCGCATGATCTACATGCCCGATTTCCGCGCTCCGCGCTTCGCGGCCGGGGGCCTGATGCCGACTTTCGACCTGACGCCGAACTTCTTTTTCCGCACGAGTTTCTATGCCATGTGGCGTCCGACGCGCGACTACAACCCCTTCGGGGTGACCGACCGTTCGTGGCACTACGTCGCCGAGGCGTCGCTGGTCTATCATACGCCGATCGGCCCCGTGAGCCTCGCGCTGACGAAATACGACCTGAGGGATTGGAAAAACATGTACCTGACATTCAATTTCGGATATGCGATCTTTGCCCCCAAGGGGACCTTCTATTGATGGCCGATTCCCCGGGCCGGGTACCGCTGTGTGGTATCGCCTTCCGCAAGGATACTGGATCATCCGGTATCCTTTTCTTTTTGTCCGGGCGTCAGCCCTGCCGCCAATCCTGCCAACCTTCCCTCTGGCGATCAACCCTCTGCCGACCTGCCCTGCGCCGTGCGGCCATCCCGGCGGCGCTCCTCCCTTCCCGCCCCTTCCCGCCCCTTCCTTCTTCCTCCCTCCTCCTGCTCCGTACTGCTGCGTTCGGACGCTAAAATCGTACAAAAAGCGCAAAAATCGTGCGCGAATGGACCTCGTGTTGCTCTGTGGACGATTATCCGGACCGCAGGTCGTAAATTCGTTTAACGACGATCGGGCCCCGGGACGCCGGAAATCCCCCTCGTCGGACCAACCCATCAACCTATTTTACTAACTTAAAACTTCGTCGTGTATGAGTTTTTCTACCAACCGTTTTCTCAAGAAGATCCTCTTGACGGTGGCGGCAGCAGTTTCCGTGTCATTGCTATGGGCACAGAGTTCCGACCTCTCGGGAGTCGTGCTTGACGAAAAAGGAGCACCCGTAATCGGTGCTACGGTCATGATCAAAGGTACCACGATTGCGACGGCGACCAATGTCGACGGCCAGTTCACGTTCAAGAACGCCGGCCATAACGCCATTCTGGTCGTGTCGTACGTGGGTTACGAGACCCAGCAGGTGCCCTCGAAGGGCGAACCTTCGGTGACCATCACGCTGAATCCCGAGGCCATCGGCGTGGAGAGCGTCGAGGTCGTGGCCGTGGGCTACGGAACCCAGAAGAAGGAGTCCGTCGTCGGGGCTATCTCAACGATCAAACCCACCGACCTGCAGGTCCCGGTGCGTTCGCTAAGTCAGATGCTTGCCGGTAACCTGGCCGGTATCGTCGCCCTGCAGAGCTCCGGAGAGCCCGGCAAGGACGATGCGCAGTTCTGGATCCGCGGTATCGCCACCTTCACCGGTGACCCCGACCCGCTGATTCTGGTCGACGGTGTCGAGCGTCCGCTCAATGACGTCGACCCGCTGGAGATCGAGTCGTTCAGCGTCCTGAAGGATGCCTCGGCAACGGCCGTCTACGGTGTGCGCGGCGCCAACGGCGTCATCCTGGTCAACACCCGGCGCGGTTTCGACGGCCCGGCGCGCATCGACATGCGTTACGAACAGGGCTTCTCGTTCGCCAGCAAGCGGCTGTCGTTCGTCGACGCCGCGACGCGTTCGCTGATGTTCAACGAGGCGATCGACGCCACCGACGGCGCTTCGCAGGCCATGAAATACCGTGCCGAGGAGATCGAGGCCATGCGCACGCAGTCCGATCCGGAGCTCTATCCCGACGTCGACTGGCAGAAGCTGCTGATGAACAAGGTATCCCTCTCGGAGAAGGTCAGCGCCAACATCTCGGGCGGCGGTAAGTTTGCCCGCTACTTCACGGCGCTGTCGTTCTACAACCAGGAGGGCCAGTACGCCGTTCATCCCGGGGAGTATTCGTGGGTGAGCGACGAGATCGGCAAGTTCGGCGAGAACGTCAACTACAAGCGTTACAACTTCCGTACGAACGTCGACATGGACATCACCAAGACGACGGTCGTGAACCTCGGCCTGCAGGGCAACGTCACCGAGAACACCGAGCCGGTCAACGGATCGTCGGCCATCTACCGCGATATCATCAACGCCGCGCCGAACGCCTTCCCCGTGCGGTTCAAGGATGGGGAGCTCTCGGGCCGCGACGGTCTGAACAACCCCTACAACATGCTGACCCAGATGGGTTGGAGCAAGAACACCGGCAACACGCTTCGCGCCAACCTGTCGATCAACCAGGATTTCTCGTTCGTGACGCCGGGTCTGTCGGCAAAGATCACCTACGCCTACGACGCCGAGAACTTCACCAGCGAGGTGCGTCAGCGCGGCATCAACTTCTTCGAGGCCACGGGCCGCGACGAGAGCGGCAACCTGATCCGCACCGAGTGGCAGGCGGACCAGAAGCAGGACTACCTGGGCTATTCGCAGTCGAGCAACGGCACGCGCACGCAGTACGTTGAGGCATCAATAACCTATAACCGCACCTTCGCCGAGAAGCATGAGGTCGGCGGTCTGGTGATGGGCTTTGCCAAGGATTATCGTACGCAGAGCAACGGACTCTCCTACATCAATGCGCTGCCTCGCCGAACGATCGGTCTGGCAGGCCGCGTGACCTATGCATACGACAAGCGCTACCTGCTTGAGGCGAACATCGGTTTCAACGGCTCCGAGAACTTCGCCAAGGGTAAGCGCATGGGTATCTTCCCGGCCGTGGCCGTGGGCTGGGTGGCATCCGAGGAGGCCTTCCTGCGCAACAACGACGTGCTGACGTGGCTCAAGATCCGCGGTTCGGTCGGCCAGGTGGGTAACGACCAGATCCCCTACACGCGCTTTATCTACATGGCAACGATCAACGACTCTGCGAGCGGTGTCGGCAACCTGGGTCTGAATCTCAACCAGAGCTATGCCGGTATCGGCGAGGGCCGTATGGCCAACGCGGACGTGACGTGGGAGGTTTCGACGAAGTACAACCTCGGTATCGAGACGGGATTCTTCAACGCCCTGCGTCTGAATGCCGATATCTTCTACGAGAAGCGTGAGAACATCTTCCTCTCGCCGCAGACCTCCGAAATCGCCGGTATCCCCTCGGGACAGACCCTCTACGCCAACATGGGTGTGATGGAGAACAAGGGATTTGAGATCACCGGAGAGTATGTCAAGCAGATCAACAAGGATCTCTACATCTCCGTTCGCGGTAACTTCACCTATGCACGCAACAAGGTGCTCGACGACGGCAAGTATTACGCCTATCCGTGGCAGGACCAGCGCGGCGTGCGCTACGGCCTGACGCTGGGTTACAAGGCCATGCACCTCTTCTCGCAGGAGGAGCTGGACAACATGCCCGACTACTACACGCAGTTCGGTCTGGACAAGGAGCAGCTGCGCGCCGGTGACATCCGCTACGAGGACCTGAACGACGACGGCAAGATCACCGAGGCCGACAGGACGTGGATCGGCAACCCCTCGATGCCGGAGATCGTCTACGGATTCGGCGCCTCGCTCAACTACAAGGGTCTGGACTTCTCGTTCCTCTTCCAGGGCGGCGCCAACCGTTCGTCGTACCTCAGCGGCGGCTGGTACTTCTACCCGTTCCAGGCCGAGCGCGGTCCGAAGTTCATGGGTAACGTGATGACGATGTTCCAGGATCGCTGGACGGTCGACAACCCCAACCCGCACGCCTTCTCGCCTCGCCTGACCTACGGCACCGACTCGAACAACTACAAGACGTCGACCTGGTGGCAGCGCGACAGCGACTACCTGCGTCTGAAGAACGTCGAAATCGGCTATACGCTTCCCGATGCCTGGGCCAACAAACTGCACTGCAGCTCCCTGCGTGTCTACGCCATGGGTGTCAATCTCGTGACGTTCAGCAAGTTTATCTCCGATTACTGGGATCCCGAGACCGGCGCCGACGCCTATCCCATGCAGCGTCAGGTCTACGTAGGTGTGAATTTAACCTTCTAACCAAGACCAAGATACACTATGAAAAATATCATTTATTTCCTGCTTACGTCGTTGCTGCTGTTGCCCGGATGTGCCGATTACCTGGACCAGGACCCCGAACAGCTCAACTCGATGGACAAGATCTTCTCCTCGGACATCGAAACCCGCAAGTGGTACAACCGCATCTACAGCAATGATTTCATGGTTACCGAGATGCACTACAGCGGCCAGATTCCCTATTTCTGGTGCACCGACGAGTCGGCCTATATCCTGGAGTCTACCGTTCGTAACATCTCCGAGGGCAAGATGAGCCCCGACAACTATTACGGCTACACCGGCTACAACCTCTACTTCTTCGTGCGCTACTATCAGGCTATCCGCCACTGCAACCTTTTCCTCGAGAATGTCGATCGCTGTCTCGATCTGGGCGAGGTGGAACGCCGCTCGATGAAGGCCGAAGCACGGTTCATGCGAGCCTTCTACCACTTCCAGCTGCTGCGTCTCTACGGACCTATTCCCATTGTCGAGCACAGCCGTTCGGCATCGGAGATCAGCATGACTCAGGCCCGCAATACGCTGGAGGAGTGTGTGGCATGGATCAACAACGAGATTGACGAGGCCTGTGAGAACGGCATGCCCACCGAGCGCAACGAGTCGCTCGAACTGGGCCTCCCGACCGTGGGAGCCGCACGTGCCATCCAGTCGCGTATGGCGCTGATGGTTGCCAGCCCGCTGTTCAACGGCAACACCGTCTACAAGAGCTGGACGAACAAGGACGGTACGGTGCTCATGCCGCAGACCTACGACAAGGAGCTGTGGAAGAAGGCTGCCGACGCCGCCAAGGTGGTCATCGACATGCCGGAGTATGAGTTGCACCGCGCACCCGAAGGCGCTACGTTCGACGAGATCGTCGACAACTTCCGCGAGATCACCACGACGTGGGGGTCCGACAAGAACAAGGAGATGATCTGGGGCTATCCCAACACGGTACAGTGGTATGCGCGCTGCGCCCTTCCCGCACGCTGGTATGGCTGGAACGGCCGCTATTCGCTGGCTATCGGCATGGTCAACGACTTCTTCATGGCCGACGGCAGCGTGAGCCGCCCGCTCGAGGAGTGGTTCGCCAACAAGCAGTTCTCCACCGAGGCCGGAAACGGCACCATCGCCAATACGTTCTGGATGTTCGTGGACCGCGAGCCTCGTTTCTACGCGTCGATCCACTTCCCCAACCAGCGTCTGTCGTACGCCTATCCCAACGAGACGGACAGCTACCAGGACGAGGACGGCTACGGTATCGTGGACTTCTGGTACACGGGACTGAGCGGCAACGGCAACACCCCGGGCGACAAGAACACGTCGGGATTCTCCGTACGCAAGAACATCCCGCTGGACTATTGCAGCAGCAAGCAGAACAGCAAGGATACGTGGCAGCTTTATGTTCCCTTCCCGGTAATCCGTCTGGGCGAGGTGTACCTGAACTACGCCGAGGCGATGAACGAATACTATGGTGAGGCGGAGCAGGATGAGGTTCTCTACTACCTCAACCAGATCCGCACGCGCGCCGGCCTCCCGCCCTACAAGGGCAAGTACACGCAGGACGAGATGCGTGAGATGATCCGCCACGAGCGCAAGGTCGAGCTGGCCTGGGAGTGCAACCGCTACTTCGACGTGAAGCGCTGGTTCATCGCCCACGGACCCGAAGGGGCGTTCAACCACGACGAATACGGACTGGACATGTCGCGCGGCGAAAGCGCCACCGACCCGGCCTTCTTCACCCTGACGAAGGTGGCCAACAAGCGGTTCGACATCCAGCACTACTTCCTGCCGATCAAGTCGTCGGAGGTGATGCTCAACACGCAGCTGGTCCAGGCGCCGTTCTATTGATGCGTCCGGCCTGCACCCATGACGAATGTAGTATAATCCACAAATTTGAGAATATAGCATGAAACGACTGTATAAAATATTGATGATGATGGCGTTGCCGCTTGCCGTTGGCAGCTGCGACGTGGAATACGATCCGATTGTCATCTATCCGGACGTCACGCTGGAGAACTCGGGTCTTACGAATGTCCAGACGATCTCCATCTACCAGAACGACGCCTATGCCGTGACGCTGACCCGTACCGAGGGGCTGAGCCGTGCGGCCGAATTCGACATCGTGCTTGACCAGGGTATTCTTGACGAGTACAATGAACTCAACGGGGCTTCCTATACCATGATGCCCACCTCCGGATACACGATCGGGGTCTCGGAGATCGTCTTCCCGGAGAAGAGCAAGACGGCAAGCTTCACCGTGCAGTTCAAGCCCGAGGAGCTGATCCGTACGGCCGGGTCGATCGAAGCCGCTCAGAACTATGCGATTCCGATCGTTTGCATTCCCCGTACGACGGTGAACTCCAGCGAGCAGTATCTCAATACCATTGTTCGGATTACGTTCGACACCCCTAAGGTCACTGTCGAGGCTCCGATGGCACCGCAGGCTCTGACCTTCATTTCGGGTGTTCCCGTGTCCCGGAAGCTGGAACTGACCGGCACGTCGAATTTCACGACGCTGGACATCTCCGGACTCACGTTTGCCGCGACGCAGGAGATGGTCGACGAGTACAATGCCGCACAGCAGACCGATTACGAGCTGCTGCCCGCTTCGGCCTACTCCATCGACCAGGGAACCTTCGACAGCGAGGCGCTCTCCTTCCTGTTCAACATTACGGTCGACGCCTCGACGCTGGATCCGGACTTTGTCTACCTGCTGCCGCTCAAGGTGCTGAGCAACGAGTACACCGTGGTGCAGGATGCCATCTACTATGTGAAGGTTTCCGTTCAGGAGATTCAGGTCACGCTTGAGAATACCGACCGCTATGAAGCGGCCACGACGCTCACCCACACGATCGAACTCGACCTGGGCCTCAACGGTGCGCTCGATGCGGACTTCCCCGTTGAATTCATCTACGATCCGTCGCTGATCGCAACCTACAACCAGGAAAAGGGCAAGGAGTACAAGACGTTCGACGCCTCGCGGATCAGCGTGGAGAATACCACGATGGAGGCCGGTCGGATGAAGGCCACGGCGACGGTGAGCGTCGACATGACCGACATCGGCTTCGACACCGGAGACGAATATGTCCTGCCGTTTGCCCTCGATAAGAGCAAATTGCCGCAGGGATACATCATGCAGACCGATGATGTGGTCTACGTGCGCCTCAAGCGGACGTTCTACGGCACCTGGAGCAACCGTACCAATGACAACTACGTGACGGGTACCTCGGGTTGGACGAAGAACAACTACATGAGGGCCACGACGCTGGTCAGCGATACGAAGGTCAACGGACAGGCCTACCCCTACAAGAACTGCTATTACAGCTGGTCGACCGGTTACCACTGGTACGTCGGGGAGGAGCTCTACAACGGGGATGCGAAGAAGCGCGTGGTGCATGTCTTCTCGAAGGTGACCTCCGGCTATACCGAGTCGCAGCAGGTTTCGCAGACCATGAACAACAACAGCTACTTCGACATGGAGACGGGTACCGTCTATTTCGACTTCCAGTATTACTGGAACGACGATGACAAGGCGAAGGACAACAAGCAGACGATCCATTGCTATCTGCAGAGTCCGCTGACGCCCGATGAATTCTGATCGGAAGTGAAAAACTCGTTTGCCGGGCCCGTCGGGTGCTTTTCTGCCCGCCCGACGGGCCCCGGCAGGCGTATGCCGGGAAAGAGTCCCGGTATCGAACGAACAATATGTGACAGCATATGAAGAGAAAGAAAAGTATCCTTGTCAGAGCGATGCTCTGTTTCGGCGCGGTGCTGCTGTGTGCCTGCGGCAATGACGACAATGGCGACAACGGCGGAGGCGGCGGGAATCCCGAGCCTCCGGTGGAGAATCCCAATGCCGTCAAGGTGATCAACGCCTCGTTCGAGGAGGGCCTCGAGGGGTGGACGCGCGTCGACTTCTACAACGGCGGCAAGGTGACCGTCGAGGTGGTCGAGGGCGCCGGGGTCGACGGCAGCCGCTGCATCAAGATCCAGCAGTTCCCCGAGAACGGGAAGTGCGGCGTAGGCATCAAGCAGAAACTTACCGGCCTGGAGCCCGACCAGATGTACCGCATCTACGCCCGGGTGAAATACTCCGACATCCCGACGGATCAGGGCCGCGGGGCAGTGGTCTTCGACATGTCGACCAAGCAGTATTGGAACGCTTCGAAGTTCCTCTACGGCACCGAACTCCGGAGCTGGACCTCGGTCTATGCCGATTTCATGTCTCAGGACGACGGTACGGCGGAGATTGTCTGCTCGCTGGGCTTCCGTCTCGGAGGCACGACCAACGGCGGCTATTCGACCGGTACGGCCTATTTCGACAACATCTCGGTGGTCAAGGTCACCGACGAGCTCTACATGCAGGAGGGTGAGCACATCCGCCTGTTCCTCGAGCCGTCGCAGGTCTCGGTGTCTCCCGCGCTGCTGACGGAGTGGGTGGAGAACCTCGACCGCATGTATGAGTCCTATGAGGATCTGGTAGGCCAGACGCCGCACCAAGGGCGCAAGCTGGCGATCCTGACCACGCGGGGCATCGAGAGCGGTTACTGGGCGCTGGCCGGCTATCCCATCCTGTGGAGCTCGAACTATTCGGCCGTGACCGATACGATGGACGAGCTTTACGAACACGGGACGTGGTGCTTCGGACTGATGCACGAGCTGGGCCACGTCTTCAACATCGGGAATTCGAGCTGGAACTGGAACGACGAGATGTTCGCCAACTTCCGCATGCAGTACGGCCTGGAGCAGAACGACGGCAAGGTGTGGATGGACAACCGGGTCTATACCGGGCGTGAGATCCTCGACATGTACAAGAAGGATTACAACAATACGGTCATTGCCCAGATCAATGACAATGGTATCCACTACATGCTGGGGCGTCTGACCGACCCCTCGCGCATCGGCTGGGAGCCCTTCAAGATGGCCTTCCGGGAGCTGACGACCCAGGGCGGCAGCGGCACGAGCAAATACGAGAAGTTCGAACACCTGCTGTCGCTGCTGTCGAAGTATGCGAGCGAACTGCAGGGGCGCGATGTCGACGTGCAGACGGAGTTTTTCACCTCCGAGGAGCTGGCGTCGATCCGCAAGCAGCTGCAGTGACCGGGGAGAATCACCGACGGTTCAACCATATAAATCTGTCGTATCATGAAAAAAATAATCATAGCGATTGCCGCTGTCGTCGTGGTCTGCGGAGTCGGCCTGGGGGCGTTCAACCGGAAGGATACGCTCTTCACGTCGGATTTCAACTCCTCCGAGGCGTTTGCCCGCGACTGGCAGTTTGACAAGGAGGTGCCCGGGAGTGTCGAATACCTTGCCGAGGGCGGTTTCGACAACTCGGGATGTGTGAAGATTTCCTGCACGGAGAAGACCGCCCAGGCGGTCAAGCATAAACTGACGGGGCTCGATCGGAATCGTCTGTACCGCTTCAGCGCCCGGATGAAGCGTGAAGGTGTCGAGGATGGGCGCGGAGCGGTACTTTATCTCGAACCCCGCGACGGCCTCGGGCAGCCGTGGAACGCTTCGGAGTTTGCCTACGGCACCGAGGCGTGGTCCGATGTCTACGTGGACTTTGTTCCCGATGCTGCCGGGGAGGCCGTGATCTGCTGCGGCCTGGGATTCCCCTGGGGAACCTACAACGGCGGGAAGGCTTCCGGCGCCGTGTGGTTCGATGACGTACGCGTGGAGCCGGCCCCCGAGGAGTTGATCTATTCCGCCGAGAGCAAGTACCTCACCCTGCGCCTCGACCGGGACAAGGTGACCATTGCCGATGCGGACATCCGGAAGTGGCTGTCGAACCTCGACCGGGTGTACGATGCCTACTACGACCTGGTGGGCGGCGTGCCCTTCGACGGGGAGCGGATCATGATCCTCAACACCCCGGGCATCGAGCCCGGCTACTGGGCGCTGGCCGGCAATCCGATCCTGTGGAACAGCCATGTCGCCGTGTCGAAGCTCCTGGAGCGTACCGTGGAGTTCGACGACTGGGGCTTCGGCATCATGCACGAGGTGGGACACGTGTTCAACATCGGCAACTCGGCGTGGAACTGGAACGACGAGATCTTCGCCAACTTCCGCATGTCGTATGCCCTGGAGGTGTGCGACGGGACCATGTCGCAGCGCGACATCTGCTACCGCGGCGCCGACGTGATCAACTACTACAAGATCTTCTACGACGAGACGATCGGTGCCGGGATTCCGAAGCTGAACGGCGATGCCCTGCACTATACGTTCCTGCGTATCAAAGAGCGTTACGGATGGGATCTTTTCAAGCGCGTGTTCCGTGAGCTGAACACCATGGACCGCGCCGCCATGCCCGAACTGCGTACGCCCTACGACAAGTTCCTGTTTTTCCTGTCCCGGGTTTCCGAGGCCGCAGGAGCCGATGTCCTGGAAGAAACCTACACCCCGGAGGAGCTGAAATTGATTGAACAGGCGTTTGCCGACGCCTGAGTTTCCGGTACGACGGGTGGCCGCAGCGCCACCCGCCGGGCCCTCCCTCTGCGTGCGGATGCTGCGTACGGAGATCCGCGCCAGGAGCCTTTTCTGCCAACCCAAACCCGCGTTTCGGAAATTATTGCTAATTTGGTCTCCTAAACCTTTAAACCCGACCCATGATCAAACAACTCCTTTTGCCGGCCGTTCTGTTGCTTGCCTGCGGCACGGCCACCGCCCAGCGCTGGGCGATTGCCCCCGGTGAACATCGCATTGTCTGGACGCCCGACGCCGCGTCGCTTCCCCACAACGACCACATCGAAATGAGCGGCGAGCAGATGGCCTTCGTCCTCCGCTGGAGCGTCGACGACGACGGCTCGTTCCGCGGGGAGCGTTCGCTGGTGTTCCCCATGCTGCGCACGGTGCCCAACAACACGCACGCAAGCCTGATGTACCGCATGGCTACGGACATTCCGTCGCTGCTGGGCGTCAACGGCCTTGTGCTGCAGAACGAATGCGTCGACTCGCTCACGATCGACGGGGCGCTGACGGTCCGCAGCCGCTGGGCCATCGGGGTGATGAACATCGGTGCGGCGCGCGACCGCCGTCCGACGCCCTGCATCGAGATGACGCGGCGGATCTTCCCCTCGCGGACCCTTCCGCTGATGTGCGAGCGCTACACGCTGCGCAACATCGGCACATCGCCGCTCAGCATCTCGATTCCCGAGCTTTCGCAGGTGGTGACGACCGATCCCGCGAAGGGCGTCGACGGGACGTACGTCATCCGGTGCGACCTCTTGGGTGACGGGACGTTCCAGCTCCGGGAGGGCGAATCGCTGGCCTTCGACGCGGTGTTCCAGGCCTTCCGGGCCGGAGAGGAGCCGCTGCGTCCCGACGTCGCGCAGGAGTACGCCGCGCGCATGGACTTCGTGCACGAGGCCATCGATGCGAACCTGATCCTCGAGACCCCCGACCCGGTTCTCGACACGGAGTTCCGCTACGCCAAGCTGCGGGCCTCGGAGAGCATCTTCAAAACCCGCGGGGGGTACATGCACGCCCCCGGCGGGGAGTCCTACTATGCGGCGATCTGGTGCAACGACCAGGCCGAATACGTCAACCCCTTCTTCCCGTTCCTCGGATACGACATCGGCAACGAGTCGGCGACCAACGCCTACCGCCATTTTGCACGCTTCATGAACGACGAATACCGGCCCATTCCCAGCTCGGTGATCGCCGAAGGGCTCGACTTCTGGAGCGCTGCCGGAGACCGCGGCGATGCGGCGATGGTGGCCTACGGGGCGGCCCGCTACGCCCTGGCGCTCGGTGACAGGGAGGTGGCGCAGGAACTGTGGCCCCTGATCGAATGGTGCCTCGAATACTGCCGTCGGAAGGTGACGCCGGAGGGTGTCGTGGCCTCCGATTCCGACGAACTCGAGGGACGCTTCCCCTCCGGGGAGGCCAACCTCTGTACCTCGACGCTCTACTACGACGCCCTGCGCTCGGCCGTCTTCCTGGGGCGCGACCTGGGTATCGCCGCCTCGCAGACGCGCCGCTATGCGCGGGAGGCCGACGCCCTGGCCCGTGCGATCGGGCGCTATTTCGGCGCTGAAATGTGCGGCTACGAGACCTACCGCTACTACGACGGCAATACGAAGCTCCGCTCGTGGATCTGCATGCCCCTGATCGTGGGGCTTTACGACCGTGCCGAGGGAACCGTCGCCGCGCTCCTCGGGCCCGAACTGCGTACCGAGGACGGCCTGCTGACCGAACAGGGCAGCACGACCTTCTGGGACCGTGCGACGCTCTATGCCCTGCGTGGCGTGTTCCAGGCCGGATACACCGAGGAGGCGCTGCAGTGGCTGCAGCACTATTCGGCGCGGCGGCTGCTGGGCGACCACGTGCCCTACCCGATCGAGGCGTGGCCCGAGGGCTCGCAGCGTCACCTCTCGGCCGAGAGCGGCCTCTACTGCCGGATCGTGACCGAAGGGCTGTTCGGCATCCGGCCCACGGGATTCCGGTCGTTCGACCTCACGCCCCGGCTGCCCGCCGCATGGCCCGAAATGTCGCTGCGCCGCGTGCAGGCCTTCGGCACGACGTTCGATATCGAGGTCGAGCGCCTCGACGACGGACGCCTTTCGGTGACGGTCGACTACGACGGGCACCGCGTCGAGCGTGTCATTGCCTCCGGGAAGAGCCTTTCCGTACGGCTTTCCTGAGTTTTCTGAGTTTCCGAGTTTCCGGGGAGGTTCCCGCGCAACATCCGGGAATCTTTCCCGCGAGGCTTCCCGGGAAGCCTCCGGGCCCCCGAACCGCCCTTTTTTATGAACATCACTCTCCCTGAAAACCCTTTGAACCCAAACTTCCAATGAAAAGATTCCGGAAAATGGTCGGGGCCCTCGTCGCTGCCTGTACGATGATGGCCTGCGCGCCGAGCGAAACCGACAAAACCGTCTACCTGCAGGATTTCCTCACTCCCGGCGCCGCGGAGACCGATGCCGTGCCGGCGCTGCGTGCGGCGCTGGAGCGCTGCGCCGAGGTGGGTGCCACGTCGCTCGTACTTCCGGGCGGCACGCTGCACATGCGTCCCGACCTGGCGGTCGAGAAGTACCAGTTCATCAGCAACAACAACGAGAGCCTCAAGCGCATCGCCTTCGACCTCTGCGGCCTTCACGACCTCACGATCGAGGGCAACGGCACCGAACTGCTCTTCACGGGCTTCATCTCGCCGTTCAACCTCGAGGGGTGCCGCAACGTGACGATCCGCGACCTGTCGATCGACTTCACCCGCACGTTCAACTCCGAGGGTGTTGTGGTCGCCAAGGGCAAGGGGTGGCTCGAGATCCGCTTCCCCGAGGAGTACCGCTACCGGATCGTCAACGGCTGCCTGCAGTTCTACGACGAGCAGGGGACGGTCTATCCCTTCTCCAACCTGCTGGAGTTCGACGCCGAGAAGCGCGAACCGGCCTTCCAGGCCCACGACTACTGGCTTTCGGGGTCGACGATCCCCGCCGAGCTGCAGCCCAACGGCAACGTGCGCATCCTGCGCGATGACCTCACCGCCACGATCGGCAACGTGATGGTCTTCGGGGCCGCCGCGCGCTACAACCCGGCCTTCACCCTCTCCGACTGCTCGGGCGTGACGCTCCGCGACGTCAACATCTACCACTGCGGCGGCATGGGCGTCATCGCCCAGCGCAGCCGCGACATCGAGCTCAACCACGTGTCGGTAGTCCCGGCCCCGGGCAAGGACCGCATGATCAGCATCACGGCCGATGCCACGCACTATGTCAACTGCGGGGGCTACATCCGCATGCTCGACTGCGTGTTCGAGAACCAGAAGGACGACGCGACGAACATCCACGGACTCTACATGGTCGTCGACAGCGTGATGTCCCCGGACCGGCTGCTGCTGCGCTGGCGCAATTCGGGACAGTACGGCGTGGACTTCATCGTTCCGGGCATGACGCTGGAGCTCGTCGACAACCGGAATATCGAGACCTATGCCCGGCGTACGGTGCGCGCCGTGAAGCGTCTGAACAAGATCTACACCGAGGTGACCTTCACCGAACCCCTGCCCGCGGAGGTCAAGCCGCCCCATGTGGTGGCAGCCGACGACGAGTACCCCGACGTGCTGATCAAGGGGTGCCGCATGCGCGGGAACCGCGCCCGGGGCGTGCTGCTGGGCTCCCGGGGCCGGACGGTCATCGAGGACAACTACTTCCACATCGCCGGGGCGGCGATCCTCTTCGAGGGCGATGCGAACTACTGGTACGAGCAGTCGGGCGTGCGCGACGTGCTGATCCGCAACAACGTTTTCGAGAACGGCAACTACGGCTGCCGCACCTGGGGCTCGGCCTGCATTGCCGGCGGCAGCGGCATTCCCGAGCGAGGCGACAGCCGCTACCACCGCAACGTCCGTGTCGAGGGCAACACCTTCCGAGTCTTCGACCCGCGCATCATCAACGTCTATTGTGTGGACGGATTCTCCTTCACGGCCGACAACAAGGTCGAGTTCACCCGCGACTATCCCTATACGCGCGGGGAGACGCGTTGCATCATCACCGATGACTGCGACCATGTGAACGTTGAGAAAGAGGTTGTTTACGAACCCTGAAACCATACGCAAGAGTCATGAAACGTCTGTTTCTGGCCGTCGTGGCGCTGATGGCTGCCGCGCGGCTTTCGGCCGAAATCCGCCTCCCGGCGGTGCTGGGGAGCAACATGGTGCTGCAGCGCAACACCGAAGTGAATTTCTGGGGCGAGGCGTCGCCGCGCAGCAAGGTGCGCGTCACCACCTCGTGGAACGACCGCAGCTACGAGACCCGTTCCGACGCTGCGGGCAAATGGTCGCTGAAGATCGCCACGGGCGAGGCCGGCGGTCCCTACACGATCCGCGTGAGCGACGGCAAGGAGCTCGTCCTCGAGAATGTCCTGCTGGGCGAGGTGTGGATATGCTCCGGGCAGTCGAACATGGAGATGCCCGTCTGCGGCTTCATGTATCAGCCCGTGGAGGGGAGCGTCGAGGCGATCACCGGGGCGTGCGAGTACCCCGAGATCCGGATGTTCACCGTCCCGAAGGTCTCCTCGGAGACGCCCCGCGAGGATTGCGAGTCCGCCTGGGAGTGCTCGACGCCGGCGGCGGTCAGCGCCTTCAGCGCCGTGGGCTACTTCTTCGGGCAGACGCTCAACCGGATTCTCGGCATCCCCATCGGCCTGATCACCCCGAACTGGGGCGGCTCGACGATCGAGACCTGGATGACCGAAGAGTCGATCGACGCCACGCCCGGCATCGACTACGAGGTGGCGAAATCGGGCATCTACGACAACAGCATTCCCCAGCGCCTCTACAACGGCATGATCCTCCCCGTGTGCCGCTACACGGCCAAGGGCTTCATCTGGTACCAGGGCGAGTCGAACCGCAAGAACTGGTACGACTACTGCGCGCTGCAGGTCTCGCTCGTCAAGCTGTGGCGCGAGACGTGGGGCGACGACACCATGCCGTTCTACTTCACGCAGCTGGCTCCTTACCGCTATGAGGGCGACAACCTGCGGTCGCTGCCGCTGGTGATCGAGGCGCAGTACCGCGCCATGTCCCAGATCCCCCGTTCGGGCATCGCCGCGACGACCGACCTGGGCAACCCGGTCTGCATCCATCCCAAACGGAAACGCGAGGTGGGCATGCGCCTGGCGTTCCTCGCGCTGGCCAACGATTACGGCATCGAGGGGCTGCCGGCCCCCGCTCCCACCTACAAGTCGATGGAGCGTAAGGGCAACAAGCTTGTGCTGAGCTTCAACAACCTCTCGGAGCGCAATACCTGGAGCGATCCGGACAGCTTTGTGGGCTATGCGCCGAACGGGGCGTTGCGCCCCCAGGGCTTCGAGATTGCCGGGGAGGACCGGGTGTTCCACCCCGCAAAGGCGAGCCTCGTGTGGTGGGAGAACAAGATCGAGGTCTCTTCCGACGAGGTTCCCGAGCCGGTTGCCGTGCGCTACGCCTTCAAGAATTATTGCCCCGAGGCCAACGTGGTGACGACCATGGGACAGCCGCTGGTGCCCTTCCGCACCGATACGTGGCCGCTCGACGACATCGGCGAGATTCGCTGATGCGGGCCCCGCAGGCCTTTGCGACATGCGCCGCACGGGAATTTCCCGTGCGGCGCATCGTTTTCCGACACTCCGGCCGTTTTCCCGCCGGGCCCTTTTTGTCTCCGAGTCCGTTTTTCGCCCCTCCGGGCGTTCTCCCGCCGGGCCGCGCCGTGCAGCTCCGCCCGGTCGTGCGGGCGCCGGGGCGGGGTCCAAAATTTGCATTTTTGAACGGAAAAATTTACCTTTGGTAGCTTGTCTCCGGGAAGCGAGGCCCGTTGCCGCCGCTTCTTTTTGCTGCCGGGGCTGAAAATGAGATGTTATGAAACTCGGATTCTTGAGGGCGATCTGGTTCTGCGGTTTGTGTCTTGCATGCCGCGTCGGGGTGGGTATGGAGTACAAATTCCGCTACTATACCGACAACGACGGACTCTCCTCGAATACGATCCACTGCTTCTATCAGGACGACAAGGGCTACGTCTGGGTCGGCACCTCCGACGGCCTCGACCGCTTCAACTCCTGTGATTTCACCAACTACCGTTCCGACTACCGGATCCCCGACTGCCTGGGCACCAACTGCATCTACAGTCTCTGCGGGGAGAACTTCATGAACAGCGACCGGATCTGGGTCGGAACCTCCGACGGCGTCTATATCTACGACCCGAAGGACGAATCCTTCGTCCCGGTTCCCATCGAGCGCGACGGGGTCGTGCTGCGCAACCTCCAGGCCTATACGCTCGCTTCGGACCGCGTGGGCAACATCTGGATCGGGACCATCGGCGACGGGCTGTTCCGCTACAACCTGCGTACCGGGAACGTCGAGTGCTACGACAGCGAGACGTGCCCCGAGGCCTTTCCGTCGAACGTCATTGTGAAGATCCTGCTTACCGCCGGGAACCAGCTGTGGGTCGCCTCGGGCGGGGGTCCCATGCTGAGCCGCTACAACCCCGAGACCAACAAGTTCACCACCTACCGGGTCGAGGATACGCTGACGCACAAGCCCATCGGGCGTATCTGCGCGCTGTGCCAGGATTCGTTCGGGGATCTCTGGATCGGCGGCGGCGAGGGCGAGCTCTACAAGTTCGAATTCTCGAGGCAGACCTTCACGGGCAACTACCCGGCCCCCGGGACATCGTACGGGCGCGTGCGCGAACTGATCGAGTATGTCCCGGGCGAACTGATGATGGGCACGGAGAGCGGTCTGGTGGCCTTCGATGCCAAGGACCGGAGCTTCGTGCAGCTCGACGCCGGGACGAGCAACCGCAACGGACGTCTGAACGACAAGTTCATCCACTCGATGCTCAAGGACCGCGAGGGCGGCATCTGGATCGGGACCTGGTTCGGTGGCATCAACTACATCTCGCCCCTGGGGTCGCTCTTCGAGACGATCGAGCCGGGGCCCGGCTGCGGCCGCGTCATCAGCAAGTTCTGCGAGGATCCTCAGGGCAACATCTGGATCGGGAGCGACGACGGCGGGCTGAGCCTCTATGACCCCCGCGAGGAGACCTATGTGCCGGTCTGCGTCGATCCGGAGAACCCGTCGCTGAACATCCATGCCGTGGCCGTCGACGGGCCGTGGCTGTGGGTCGGGACCTTCGGAAACGGCCTCTACCGGATGGACCGGGAGAGCCGCGCCGTGAAGCACTTCACGCGGGCCGACGTCGGGAACGACAAGCTGAATGTCTACTCCGTGATGCGCGACTCTCGCGGTACGCTCTGGATCGGGACCAAGGAGGGCATCTGCCGCTACGAGGACGACACGCAGCGGATCGAATCCATGCTGGCCCTCGGCCACAACAGCGACGTGGTGGATGTCTGCGAGGATCCGCAGGGCAACGTGTGGTTTGCGTCGCAGAGCCGCGGACTGATCCGCTATTCGGCCTCTGAAGATGCCTTCTCCTTCTTCTCGGAGAAGCCCGAACTGGGGTTGTCGGATTTCGTGAGCAGCCTTGCCGTGGAGAACGACCGCCTCTGGATCGGAACCCACGGCCACGGACTCTGCCGCTACGACATTGCCGAGGACCGGCTGGTGCGGGTCTTCGACGACACGGCCTACGGCAACTGCGCGGTGTTCCAGATCATCCAGGACGGCAGCGAGCTGTGGCTCTCCACCAATCGGGGACTGCTGAAGTTCAGCTGCAGCGATTCGCAGAAGAAAATCTACAAATACACCTCCGAGGACGGGCTGCTGGCGAACATCTTCAACGCCAACTCCGGCATCAAGTCCTCCACGGGCCACATCTACATCGGCTGCAACACCGGTATCAACCGCTTCTATCCCTACGACTTCACGCGCCGCGAGAACTCCGCGCGCCTGACCGTCGTCTTCCCCGACTTCAAGCTCTTCAATCAGCGGGTGCCGCTCGACGGTGAGCTCCTCTCGTCGACGATCGACTGCCAGCGCAGCGTGCGTTTCCGCAGCCGCAAGGGGTCGTTCAGCCTCGATTTCATCGCCCTGAACTTCTCGTCGCCGCTGCGGACCGTCTACCGCTACCGGCTGGAGAATTTCGACCGGGAGTGGCTTGTTACCGACCCCGAGGAGATGTCGGGCGTGCAGCATGTCTCCTACACGAACCTTCCCTCGGGCACCTACCGCTTTGTCGTCAGCGCCTCGAACAACGGCGAGCAGTTCGGCGAGGAGGCCGCGGTGCTTGTCGAGATCCTGCCTCCGTGGTGGCTCGGGAAGGGAATGGTGGGCCTTTACGTCCTCCTGGGGCTCTCGGCCATCGGATTCGGGGGCTACCTCCTGCGCCGGAAGATTGTCCGCGCGCACCGCGAACAGATCGCCTCCATTGCGCGCAAGAACAAGCTCGATCTGCTAGAGGCCAAGGTCGAGTTCTTCAACGAGGTGGCCCGGGGCATCCAGACACCCGTGACCATGATCTCCGCACCCATCGAGGCGATCGCCCAGCAGGTCGAGAATCCCGAGACGATCCGCGAAGACCTGGGCATCGTCCGCAAGAACTGCGACCGGCTGCTGCAGATCGTCCGGCAGATCTCGAACCTGAAATACTCCGAAACCGAGGATGCGCGTGCCGCAGAGTCCCGCAGGGTTGCGGAGCCTGTCGACCTGCGGGAGATTCTCCGCGGGCTTGTCGACTCGATCAACGGAGAGCAGCCGCGGTCGGGTATCGGTGTCGAGGTGTCGTTGCCCGAGACGCCCGTCGAGGGACGGTTGTCGGCGGAGAGCTTCTCGAAGATCGTCGAATCGGTCCTGCGCGATGCCCTTCAGGTTGCCGAAAGCCGCGTGTCGGTATCACTCACCGCCCCCGAGACGGAGGACGGCCTCTCCTGGCTCGGAATTTCGGTCCTGGCCGACGGCCATGAGTTCGCTCCCAAGGGAGAGTCCGAATTCCACGGTATCGGACACATCGTGTCGCAGGAGCTGGCATACAGGGTCGGGGCGCAGATCTCCACGCACGACCAGCCGGGGCAGGGGACCCTCTTTACGCTCCGCTACCCGCTGGATGCGGCCCCTGCCGCGGAGGCGTCTCCCGAACCAAAGAACGCCGCCGCAGCCTCCAGTGCCGCATCGGAAGCCGTCACAACCCCCCCCCTTCCGGCTGTGCTTCTTGCTGTGGATGACCGGGATAGCACCGATTTCCTGCTGCGTCACCTCTCGGGTGATTATTCGATCCGATGCGTGACCCGGGCGCGCGAGGCGCTCGATGCCCTGCGTACGCACAGCTTCTCGGCCGTCGTCGCCGATGTGCGGCTCGACGGGGAGCCCGACGGCATCGGGCTCTGCGAGGAGATCCGCGCCGACAACCGGCTGAACCACCTTCCGGTCATCCTGCTGGGGGTGGGCGGGTCGGACGCCGAGAAGGTTCGCGGCATCCGGGCCGGGGCCGATGTCTTCTTCGAGAAACCCGAGTCGGCAAACTGCCTGGGAGAGCAGATCCGCGCACTCATCGAGCTGCGCCGACAGCTGCGGCTGAAGTATTCGAAAATGCCCTACATGCCCTTCGAGGAGCAGTCGCTGCCCGACGGCTCGCGCTTCATGGAGCAGGTGAACCGCTACATCACCGACAATATCTCGAACGCTGGCATGACCGTCGAGGATATCGCCGATGCGGTGAACGTGAGCCGCACGCTGCTCTTCTCGCGGATCAAGGCCCTGGCGGGCACCACGCCCAACGAACTGCTGCGTACGATCCGCCTGAAGGTGGCCGCCGAACTCCTTGCGGCGCCGAACAACCTCCGTGTGACGGAGATCTGCTACATGGTGGGCTTCACCTCGACCTCCTATTTCGCCAAGTGCTTCAAGACGCAGTACGGCATCCTTCCGACCGAGTGGATGGAGCGCTACCGCAAGGAGTAACGCCCTGCGGCGCAGGCCATAAAATGGAAGCAGCGGAACCCGTAGGGATTCCGCTGCTTCGGTGTTTGAACGTAAGGCCGTGCCCTACCATATGATCACCCGCTCGGCCTCGGGCAGGAACATCGCTCCGTCCGTGATGCCGAAGGCATCGTAGAACTCCTGCAGGTTGCGCAGTGTGGCGTTTACGCGCCATTTGCCCAGCGAGTGCACGTCGAGCTTCGTCAGGCGTGCGATCTCCTCGTCGCGGATGTTCTGGGCCCAGAGCGTGGCATAGGCCAGGTAGAAGCGCTGTGCGTCGGTAAATCCGTCGATCGGCGCCGGGGCCTCCTTCCCTTCGAGCGAGTTGCGGTAGGCCGTGTAAGCCACCCGCAGGCCTCCCTGGTCGGCGATGTTCTCACCCAGCGAGAGAGACCCGTTGGCGTGCAGCGCCGGCTGGTCGCCCCTGGCCGGAAGCACCTCGATGGCGTCGAATTGCCGCACCAGGATGTCGGTCTTGGCCTTGAAAGCCGCGGCATCCTCCTCGCTCCACCAGTTGTTCATGTTTCCCTCCTTGTCGAACTGGCGCCCCTGGTCATCGAATCCGTGAGTCATCTCGTGGCCGATCACCACGCCGATGGCCCCGTAGTTCACCGCGTCGTCGGCATCGGGGTTGTAGAACGGCGGCTGCAGAATCGCCGCCGGGAAGCAGATCTCGTTGGTCGTGGGGTTGTAGTAGGCGTTTACGGTCTGCGGCGTCATGCCCCATTCGGCCCGGTCGACCGGTTTCCCGTACTTCGAGAGGTTGTCCTTCGTGGCCCAGATCCCGGCCTCGCGCAGGTTCTCGTAATAGCTCTTCGCGGGGTCGATCTCAAGCGCCGAGTAATCCTTCCACTTGTCGGGATAGCCGATCTTCACGGTGAACGACGCAAGCTTCTCCTGCGCTTTGGTCTTCGTGGCGTCGGACATCCACTCCAGGGAGTCGATGTGCTGCGAGAGCGACGTCTGCAGGTTCTTCACCAGCTCCATCATGCGCTGCTTCTCCTTCTCGGGGAAGTACTTGGCCACGTACATCTCGCCCACGGCCTCGCCCAGCAGCGAGTTGGGAACCGACATGGCGCGCTTCCAGCGGGGCTTCTGCTCCTGCTGTCCCGACATCGTGCGTCCGTAGAACTCGAACGACGCGGTCTGGAAATCGTCGCTCAGCGTCGCGGCGCCTTCGTTGATGACCTGTGCGGCGAGGTAGTGGCGGATCTTCTCGAGCGGCAGCGTCTTCAGCAGCTCGTTCACGCGATCCATCACGCGCACCTGCTGCACGATCATCCGGTCGGCCTGTGCGAGCCCCATGCTTTCGAAATAGGCGTCCCAATCGAGGGCGTCGTACCTGCGGGCGAACTCCTCGCGCGTCATGGGGTTGTACTGTGCGGGGAGGTCGCGCTGCTCGACGTTCGAGAAGAAGACCTCGGCCAGCGAATCCTCCACCTCCAGGGCGTCGACCGCGGCCTGTGCGGCTGCCGCCTCATCGTATCCCGCGAGGGTGAAGATCCGTACGAGATAGGCCTTGTAGGCCTCCTTGATCGCGGCGTTCGACGGGTCGACGTAGTAGTCGCGGTCGCCCATCGAGATGCCCGACTGGGCCACGTAAAGCGTATTGACGCGGCTGTCCATCAGGTCGGCCATCACGCCGATCCCGAAGAAGGGGTTCGCGAGGGCCATGTGGATCGAGGCGAGCAGCCCGGGGAGCTGCGCGCGGTCGGTCAGCCCGTCGATAAGGGCCAGGTCGGAGGCCAGCGGCGCGGCCCCTTCGGCGTTCAGGCGCGCGGAGTCGAGCCCCATCTTGTAGAGGTCGGCGATCTTCTGCTCGACGCTCCCGGGCGTCGTTTCGAGCCGCGACATCTCCTGGAAGAGGGCGTTGATGCGCTTTTCGTTGTTCTCGCGCAGGACGTCGAAGGACCCGTAGCGCGCGAATTCCGGCTTCAGCGGGTTGTTCTTCTGCCAGCCTCCCGTGGCGTACTGGTAGAAATCGGCGTTCGGGGCCACCTCGAGGTCGAAGTTCGCAAGGTCGATAGCCGGGACCTTTGTCGGGTTGTTCTGGCAGGCGGTCATACAGGCAACGGTTGCTGCAAAAAGAATGATTCGTTTCATGAATGTGTGTATTCGGGGAGTGTTCAAGAAAAACGGAGCCTCGCGGGGTCTCCGGAGCGCTCCGTTTTTCGGATTTGCGTACTGCCTATTCGCGGATGGCGTCCACGCCGGGCAGCGTGCCGAACTCGATGTACTCGAGCAGTGCGCCGCCGCCGGTCGAGATGTACGATACCTGGTCGGCCAGCCCGAACTTGTTGATGCAGGCTACCGAGTCGCCGCCTCCGATGAGCGAGTAGGCGCCCTTCTTCGTGGCCTCGGCGATGGCCAGGGCCACCTCCTTCGAACCGGTGGCGAACTTGTCGATCTCGAAGACGCCCACGGGGCCGTTCCACAGGATCGTCTTGCAGCCGAGGATGTGCTCGCGGAAGCGCTTTTTGCCCTCATCGGCGATATCGACACCCTCCCATCCGTCGGGAATCTCGTTGGCCGGGGCCGTCGAGGTGTTGGCGTCGGCCGAGAAGGCGTCGGCGATCAGCGCGTCGGGCGACATCACGAGCTCTACGCCCTTTTTCTTTGCCAGCTCGAGGATCTCCAGCGCCACGGGGAACATGTCGGGCTCGCAGATCGAGTTGCCGACCTTTCCGCCCTGTGCGGCCGCAAAGGTGTAGGTCATGCCTCCGCCGATGACGATCGAATCGACCTTCTCGATCAGGGCCTTGATGACGCCGATCTTGGTCGAGACCTTCGAACCGCCGATGATGGCGCAGAAGGGGTGCTGCGGGGCCTCCATGAGCGACGAAATGGCCTTCACCTCCTTCTCCATGAGGTATCCGAACATCTTGTCGTTGGGGAAGTGCTTGGCGATCAGGTACGTCGAGGCGTGCTTGCGGTGTGCCGTACCGAAGGCGTCGTTGATGTAGCAGTCGGCGTACGACGCGAGTTTCTGGACGAACTCCTTCTGCGGGCCCTCCTTCAGGGCCTTCTTGGCGGCATCCTTCTCCTCCTTGGTGGCGTCCTCCGCCAGGCCGCGGGGCTTGCCCTCCTCCTCGGCGTAGAAACGCAGGTTCTCGAGCAGCAGGACTTCGCCCGGCTTGAGGGCCTTTGCCATTTCGGCGGCCTTCTCGCCCATGCAGTCACCGGCGAAGAGGACCTTCGTGCCGAGGTTCTTCTCGATGGCCGGGATGATCTGCTCGAGCGAATATTTGGGATCGGGGTTCTTCTTCGGACGTCCCATGTGCGACATGAGGATCACCGAACCTCCCTCGGCGAGGACCTTCTTGACGGTGGGCATGGCGGCGCGGATGCGCGTGTCGTCGGTTACTTCGCCCTTCTCGTTGAGGGGCACGTTGAAATCCACGCGGATGATCGCGCGTTTGCCTTTGAAATCGTAGTTGTCGATCGAGATCATAGCTGTTGATTTTTAGATATTTTGTTGAATACGTTCGTATCGAAACCGAATCCGCGACAAATTTAGCAAATAATTTCAAGAAAACTGTTATTCCGATAACAGAAAATCACCTCCCCGGCGAAAAAAACGGGCCGCAACGTTGCGGCCCGCGGTTTCGGAACGGGGGTCAGGATTTGTACCTCACCCATTTGAGCAACTCCTTCAGGGTCGGCTTCTTGCCGTACATGAAGATGCCCACGCGGTAGATCTTCGCCGCGAACCACACCATGGCCGCGAACGAGGCGTAGAGCACCACGAGCGAGAGGAGGATCTCCCACAGCGGGATGTCGTAGGGGATGCGGGCCATCATCACCACGGGCGACGTGAAGGGGATGACCGAGAACCAGAATGCCATCTGCGAGTTGGGATCCTTGATGACGGCGAGCATCATCAGCAGGGCGAGGATGATCGGCAGGGTGATGGGCATCTGCAGCTGCGAGGCGTCCTGGACGTTGTCGACGGCCGAGCCCACGGCGGCGAACATCGCCGAGTAGAGGAGGTAGCCTCCGAAGACGAACAGCAGCAGGCAGACGAAGATCCTGAGGATGTATCCCAGATCGGTCACGGCGGCCAGGGCCTGCATCGCCTCGGGATCCATGCCTCCCATGGCTGCAGCGTCGGGCGCGCCCTGCTGCAGGGCCTGTACCCCGGCCATCGCCTCGGCGGGCATCAGGTGGGGCAGCACGAAGGCTCCCGCGGCGACGATCAGCACGCCCCAGATGAGCACCTGCACCACGGCGACGGAGGCCACGCCGAGGATCTTCCCGAGCATCAGGTCGAAGGGCCGCACCGAGGAGACCATCACCTCCAGCACGCGGTTGTTCTTCTCCTCGATCACCGACTGCATGACCATCGAGCCGTAGATCAGCAGGAACATGTAGAGCACGAAGCCGAGGATGTAGCCCGCCACGGTCGCCACGGTCGACGACTGGGCCTGCGAATCCTCCTCCTGCGACTTGTCGTTGCGGAAGGTCTGCATCGAGACCGAGGTCTTCACCTCGTCGAGGATCCGGTCGAGGTTCTCGATGTCGTAGGCCTTGAGCTTCTCGGTCTCGAGGATCTTTTCGATCTGGGAGGTGATGTTGCTCTCGATGGTCATCGAGGACGACGAATTGGCGTAGAGGCGCACGTCGTTGGGGTTGCGGAGGATGTCGGCGCCGATGACCAGCACGCCGAAGCGGTCGGTGAGCTGCCGTCGCGCCTCGTCGGGCGTGAGGTCGGTGGTTTCGAAGCGCAGCTCCTCGTCGCTGGCGAGCTGCGGGGCCACCAGGCCGCTGGGGTCGATGACGGCGATCCTCTTCTGCTCGCCTTTCGAGAACTCCATGATGAGCGCCGGGGCGACCATCAGGGCGATCACCATCACGGGCATGAGGATCGTGCTGATGATGAAGGACTTTTTGCGTACGCGTTCGTTGAATTCGCGCTGGATGATGAGGGATATGTTGGATGTGGACATGTCTTTCGGTTTTTTTGCGTTCGTGTCAGAGTTTGCCGTTCACCGCGCGGATGAAGATGTCGTTCATCGAGGGGATGATCTCGCGGAACGAGCGCAGCTCGACCGCCTCGTTCACCGCGGCGATCACCGCGCGTACGGCGTCGTCGCCCGCAACGTGGAGCTTCAGGGTCCGGTAGACGGACTCCCCGGCGGCCCCTTCGAGGATCTCGCAGCGTCCCGCTATGGCGCGCCGCAGGGCCTCCTCGTCGCCGCGGTAGGCCACCTCGAAGATGTTCGCCCCGTGGCGGTGGCGGATGTCGTCGACGCGCCCCGAGAGGATGTTGTGCGATTTGTCGATCAGCGTGATGTGGTCGCAGATCTCCTCCACGGACGACATGTTGTGCGTCGAGAAGATCACCGTGGCCCCCTGGTCGCGCAGCGAGAGGATCTCCTCCTTGAGGAGGTTGGCGTTGATGGGGTCGAATCCCGAGAAGGGTTCGTCGAAGATCAGCAGCTGCGGACGGTGGAGCACCGTGACGATGAACTGCACCTTCTGGGCCATGCCCTTCGAGAGCTCCTCGACCTTCTTGTCCCACCACCCCTGGATGCCGAACTTCTCGAACCACTCCTTCAGCCGCCGTATTGCCTCGCGGCGCGGGAGCCCCTTGAGGCGTGCGAAGAAGAGCGCCTGCTCGCCGACCTTCATCTTCTTGTAGAGGCCGCGCTCCTCGGGCAGGTAGCCGATGCGGTAGATGTCGTCGGGGGCGATTTCGCGCCCTCCGAAGAGCACGCGTCCCGTATCGGGGGCCGTGATGCGGTTGATGATGCGGATCAGGGTGGTTTTGCCTGCGCCGTTGGGCCCGAGGAGTCCGTAGACCGACCCTTCGGGGATGGCGAGCGACACGTCGTCGAGGGCCGTATGCGCGGCGTAGCGCTTGGTGACGTGTTCGACGGTGAGAATGTCCATGGTGTCGGAGAAATGGGGTTTTCGAAATATTTCGCAGGCAAATATAGGAAGAAAATCCGAAATTCAAAAAATATTTATCGTTTTTCGATAAATACGCCCCGGATTCCCGGCGCATGCCTTTGGAGGCGTCCCGCGGACTTCCATGCAATAGAAAGACGCACCGGCCCGTTTTTTTCGTATCTTTGGCCATATGAAGGAGTCGAAATTCGTCAGAACCAAGATCGTGGCCGGCTATCTGCTGCTGATTGCCGTCTGCATCCTCTCGGTAGGATACATCTACCGGGTCGTGGTGCGCTTTTCCTCTCCGGATATCAGCTACACGCAGCTGCAGAGCAAGCGCAACGCCGTGAACATCACCCTCTACCACCTCTACCAGGCCGAAAGCTACGGCCAGCTCATGCTTGCCGGATACCAGTCCTACGAGGAGCGGTACCGGCGGGAGCTGCGTACCGTGCGGGGCTGCATCGACTCGCTGCGCAGCCTCTCCGAGGCGGGGGATTCGCTGCAGACGCTGCGCCTGGACAGCATCACGCGGCTGATTGCCGACAAGGAGCGGCGCACGGTGAGCCTGCGCCGCACGATCCGCTCGGGCTCCACGGCCGGGCTGCTCGACCAGAACATCCGCGATCTGATCGGCCCGCAGGCGAGCATCGTGGCCGATACGACCCCCTTCCGGCGCATCATCTACCCCGATACGGCGGGGTCGGATCCCTGGCTGCGATCCCTGCTGCGCAAAGCGGGCGGGCTCTTTGCGGAGGCCCCGGACAGCGACTCCACGCGGGCGGAATCGGCACGCCGGGCGCAGGGGAGTGTTCCGGCCCAGGCGGTCAAGGATACGATCACGCTGGTGCTGCGGGCCCTGCAGGACAGCGTGACGAGCAAGCGCCTGGGCATCTACGACCAGGCGTGGCAGGAGGGGCTGCGCCTGCGCTACAACAACGACATGATCAACGCGAAGATCTACCAGCTGATTCTGGATTTCGAAGCCGAGGATACGGCGTTCTTCATGGCCCGGGTGCAGCGCAACGAGGCGCTGCGCCGCAGGGCTTCGCACATCCTCGGCGGCGTGACGGCCGGATCGGTGGCGCTGATGCTGCTCTTCGTGGGAATCCTCCTGCGCGATGTCAACCGCAGCAACCGCTACCGCCGGGCCCTGGAGCAGGCCAACCGCGACAAGGAGGCGCTGCTCGTGTCGCGCGAGAAGCTGATGATGGCCGTCACGCACGACATCAAGGCCCCGCTGGGCTCGGTGATGGGATACATCGACCTGCTCGAACGCCTGACCACCGACCGGCGGCAGGAGCTCTACCTGCACAACATGAAGGAGTCGTCGGAGCATCTGCTGGCCCTGGTCAACAGCCTGCTGGACTTCTACCGGCTCGATATCAACAAGACCGAGGTCAACCGCGTGGAATTCAATCCCGTGCAGCTGTTCGAAACCATCCGCGCGGGATTTGCCGCACAGGCCGCGGCCAAAGGACTCGAGCTGCGGATGGTGGCCGCACAGGCCGCGGCGCGCAATGTCTCGGGCGACGCTTTCCATATCCGGCAGATCGCCGACAACCTGATTTCCAACGCCCTGAAGTTCACCGACCGCGGAAGCGTGACAATCCGCGTCGACCGTGCGGACGGGCTGCTCGTCTTTTCGGTGCGCGATACGGGCCGCGGCATCGGCCGCGAGGAGAAGGAGCGGATCTTCGGAGCCTTCGTGCGCCTCTCCTCCGCCCGCGGCGTCGACGGATTCGGACTCGGCCTCTCGATCGTCGACCGCCTGGTGAAACTCCTCGACGGGAAGATTTCGCTCGAGAGCCGCCTCGGCGAAGGGAGCCGTTTCATCGTCTCCGTGCCCGTTGCGGAGGCGCCGGATCGGGGCGCCGCCGCGGACGAATCCCCGGCTCCTGCACAGCCCCGATGCCCGGGAGTGCGGGTGCTGCTCGTCGACGACGACCCCCTGCAGCTCGAAATGACCGCGGCGATGTGCCGCCGGGCCGGCATGGCGCCCGAGGCGTGCCAGTATCCCGAATACGCCGCAAAACTCGTGGGCGAGGGACGTTTCGATGTCGTGCTGACCGATATTCAGATGCCCGGGGCGGACGGCTTTTCGGTGCGGGAGGCGGTGCGCCGGGCCGCTCCGGGAATCCGCGTGATCGCCGTCTCGGCCCGGGAAACGATTGCCGGGGATACGGCGGACGGGGGCTTCGACGGATACCTGCACAAACCCTTTACAGGCAGCGAACTCGTCGCGGCGGTCTGCCGTGTCTGCGGCATGGAGGCTCCGGTCTCCGGCGTTGCGGAGCAGGCCGCGGAGGAGGTTGCCGGGGCCGTGAAGAGCGTGACGCCGCAACAAACCCCCGGCCGGGGTACGGACTTCTCGCCCCTGACAGCCTTTGCCGGGAGCGATGCACAGGCGGCACGGAGCATCCTGGTCTCCTTTGCCGGGCAGGCGGAGGCCGACTGCGCAGCGTTCGAATCGGCCCTCGACGCCCGGGACACTGCGAAGGCGAAGGCCCTGGCGCACAAGATGCTCCCGATTTTTACGATGCTCGGCGCCGAGCCGCCGGCCGGAACATTGCGGCGTATGGAGACCTCCGACGGAGAGCTCTCCGAGGAGCTTCTCGCGGCGGGCCGCGCGGCCGCCGGGGCGATCCGCGCAATCGTGGAGGAGGCACGCCGCGCCACGGAGTCCGCCGCGGAGACCCTCTCTGAAACACCCGCGGACTCCTCCGCCGACTTCTCCGCGGAGTCCGTGCAGGGGAAGGAACCTCCGTGTGAGGAGCCGACCCGACAAACGGAATAGATTTGGACGTCCGCGCGGCAAACACTATCTTTGCAACATGAAGAACCGGATTCTGGTCGTCGACGACGACATAACTTTTGCGCTGATGCTTCGCACGTGGCTCTCGAAACACGGTTTCGAGGTCGAGACCGCCTCGTCGGTCGCCGCAGCGCGCACGGCCCTCGGACAGGGCGCCTTCTCGCTCGTGCTGAGCGACATGCGCCTGCCCGATCAGGACGGGGTCGCCCTGCTGCAATGGATGTCCGGGCAGGAGATTGCGACGCCGGTAATCGTGATGACGAGCTACGCCGAGATCCAGAACGCCGTGCTGTGCATGAAACTCGGCGCCCGGGATTACGTGGCCAAGCCCGTGCGTCCCGACGAGCTAATGAAGAAGATTCGCGAGGCCCTGGGTGCGGAGATGCCCGACGCCGGGGCTCCGGAGTCCCGGCAGAGAGGGCCGAAGGAGCCCGGAAGAACCGCAAGAGGCCGTCAAAATCCCTCCCCGGCATCCTGCGCCGCCGATTCGCAGCCCGATTATATCGAAGGCCGGAGCGACCCGGCCCGCAAACTCTACGAGCATATCCGGCTTGTCGCGCCGACCAACATGTCGGTGCTGATCCACGGGGCCAGCGGCACCGGCAAGGAGCATGTCGCACGGCTGATCCACCAGGGGAGCAAACGCGCCGGGAATCCCTTCGTTGCCGTCGACTGCGGAGCCATTCCGCGCGATCTGGCGGCCTCGGAGTTCTTCGGACACGTCAAGGGCTCGTTTACCGGAGCCCTTTCCGACAAGGTCGGGGCCTTCAAGGCTGCCGACGGAGGAACGCTCTTCCTCGATGAGGTGGGCAACCTCACCTATGAAACGCAGGTTCAGCTCCTGCGCGCCCTGCAGGAGCGGCGCATCCGCCCCGTGGGCAGCAACCGCGAAATTCCCGTCGACATCCGCCTCGTGACGGCGACGAACGAGGATCTCGAGGCGGCCATCGCCCGCGGAACCTTCCGTGCCGACCTCTACCACCGGATCAACTCCTTCACGCTGCGCATGCCCGAGCTGCGGCAGATGCGCGGGGACATTCCGCTCTACGCGGACTTTTTCCTCGACCAGGCCAACCGCGAGCTCGACAAGCATATCGTGGGATTCGATCCCGAGGCCCTTGCGGCCCTTGCCTCCTACGACTGGCCCGGGAACCTGCGGCAGCTGAAAAACACCGTGATGTCGGCGACGCTGCTGGCCGGGGGCGAGTACATCACCCTGCGGGATCTTCCGGGCGAGGTGACCGAGCGCGGAACGTCCGAAGGCACGGCGGCCTTTGCCCTGCGCGACCCGGTCGGCGAGGAGGAGCAGATCCGCCGGGCGCTGGCCGCGACCGGAGGCAACAAGTCACAGGCCGCCAAGCTGCTCGGAATCGACCGCAAGACGCTCTACAACAAGATCCACCTCTACGGGATCGAGTGACCCCTCCCCGCCCGGCGCGGGTGTGGAGTTTTTCTCCGCCCGGCGCCTTCCCTTTCCACAGTTTCCGCACCTCCTTGCGAGGGCGGGATTTTTTATGTCCCTGTTTTGCAGTATTTTGCCGTTTTCTGCACTTCTCGGTGCGGCATTTGATCCTTTCCGTGTCAGAACCCGATCCGTATGGACGGGTCGGAATCACAGTCAATCACTTAAACGAATCAGTGCTATGAAAAAAAATGTTGTGTGGATGGCAGCCCTGATGCTGATGCTCGGAGGCATGTCGTATGCCCAGGAACCCGAGAAACAGGATTCCACCCGGAAGGAGACCCCCGTTTTGCCGATGCCCGAGCGGACACCGGTTCCCGAAGATCCCGATCCGACGCCGGAACCCGCCGTGCCGGACGACGGGGAGAACACTCCGGCACCTTCCGAGGAGGATGTCCTGACTCCCGAGGCGGTAAGCCCGATGTTGCGGTGAGCGCCCTCCGGATCCCGGATTGATTGAATTTGAATCGGTAAAGCGGTTGGAAACCGTATTCAAAAAGGCTTCCGCCCCGTCCATCGGACGGGGCGGATCGCTTTGTATCTTGTATTGTCTTGTCTCGCCGTGTCCCGGGGCCGGGCAACTCCGGGCCGCCGGGCAACTCCGCGCCGTTGGGGTAATTCCGGGGGCGCTTCCGTGCCGTCAGGTGTCTCCGTGGGCTGGGCATCTCCGTGCCGTTGGGCTCCTCCGTGCCGTTGGGCTCCTCCATGCCGTTGGGCTCCTCCATGCCGTTGGGCGCCTCCGTGGGCTGGGCATTTCCGTACCGTTGGGTGTCTCCGTGGACTGGGCCCCTCCGGCGGCGGGGGAGCCTGCGGTGCTCAGGGGCGCTGCCGCTTCCTGGCGATGCCGAGGTGCTCGAAAAGACGCTGGCTGAACTCCTCGCGGCGGTGCTTGAGGTTGGCGCGCCATCCCGCCCAGCGGGTATAGCGCTGCCGCTTCTCGGGATAGATGTCGCGGATGGTGACCAGGATGCCCGTCTCCTCCACGCCTCCGAAATCGGGGTTCGACACCGTGTCGAAGACGCGCATCGTCGGCGAAAGGTTCATGTAGGCATTGATCAGCGGCGGAACGTTCTCGTTGAACTCGCGGACTTTCTGGATCAGGATCCGGTAGTTTTCCATATAGGTCGAGCCGCAGAACAGCTGCTCGTAGTAGGGGTCGTTGAGGTCGAGGTCGATCGGGTGGATGCCCTCGACGAGCCCTTCGCGGTCGGGGAAGTAGCGGCGCAGGAACCAGATCAGCGCATTGCGCGCCACGGCCTTGTAGGTGGTGTACATGGTGACCTTGCCGAAGAGGTATTTCGCCTTGGGATTCAGTACGATCAGCGCCCCAAGCCCGTCCCAGAGATTGTCCAGGGCATAGATGCTCTTCGAGTTGCCGCGGGCCTGGTAGGCGGGCTGGATGAACGAACGCCCGAGTTCGATGGTCCGGGGCAGGTATTTTTTGCGGAACCGCTCGCTGAAACGGAAGTAGTGCTCCGTGGAGAGGTGGCGCGGATAGGGCGTGGTGCAGATGATGAAGCGGTAGCCTCCGATGATCTCCCGGGCGGCGGGGTCCCAGACGATCAGCTGGTAGTATCCGTCGGGCGCGAGGTCCTCTTCATCGATGTCGACCTCGTGGCCCGTACCGCCTCCGGCGCCGCGGAAAGCCACTTCGCGCAGGCGTCCGATTTCGCGCATCAGCGACGGGCACTCCAAAGCCGGGAAGATATAGATTTCGTTGCCGGCCTTGTGGGTATCGCGGACCTTGCGGGCAGGGGTGAGTTCCGCAAGCAGCAGCTCCCGGTCGACGGGTTCGATGATGGGTTCCATGTCTTTCTGTTGCATGACACCGCAAAAGTACCAATAATTAGCGGTATTTTGTCGGTTCGTCGAGCGTTTTTTCCAATG
>DWYP01000049.1 GCA_019118605.1 Candidatus Alistipes faecavium
TACGGAACGCTCAAGTACGAGTCGGGCGTGCACCGCGTGCAGCGCGTGCCGCAGACCGAGACCCAGGGGCGCGTGCACACCTCCGCAGCTTCGGTGGCCGTGCTGCCCGAAGCCGAGGAGTTCGACGTCGAGATCTCGATGAATGACATCCGCAAGGACATCTTCTGCGCCTCGGGCCCCGGAGGGCAGTCGGTCAACACCACCTATTCGGCCATCCGCCTCACGCACATCCCCACGGGAATCGTCGTGCAGTGCCAGGATCAGAAGTCGCAGCTGAAGAACTTCGACAAGGCCTTCGAGGAGCTGCGCACGCGCGTCTTCAACCTCGAATACTCGAAGTACCTCGACGAAATCGCCTCGAAGCGCAAGACGATGGTCTCGACGGGCGACCGCTCGGCAAAGATCCGCACCTACAACTACCCCCAGGGGCGCATCACCGACCACCGCATCAACTACACGATCTACAACCTCGCGGCCTTCATGGACGGCGACATCCAGGACTGCATCGACCACCTGATCGTGGCCGAGAACGCCGAACGCCTGAAGGAGAGCGAATTGTAGCCGCAAGGCAATATCGCGACACATCGTCCGTTTGGGAAAGAAAGATACGAGAGATTGGAATATGAAACGACCGCATGTGCTGCTTACCATACTGTTTCTGACTACGACGCTTCTGACCTCGGCCCAAAAGCCGCTCTACCTGGTCAACGGCATCGAACGAAGCAACATCGACTCCATTCCCCCCCGAAGAGATCGAACACGTCGAGACCCTCCCGGCCGACGAGGAAACCATTGCCCGCTACGGCGAGAAGGCTGCAAACGGCGTGATGCTCATCACGCTGCGCTACGACACCCCGGCCCTTTTCTCCGACACCACGACCTTCGACCGCTACATCGCCCGCCGCGTGCGGTGGGACGACGACGAGCCCGTGGCACGCGTCGTCGTGCGCTACACCGTCGCACCCGACGGCCGGGCCGTTGCGGGCGAGACGCTCGAAGCGACCGACAACCGGCTCAAACGCCGCGTGCTGAAGGCCCTCGAAGAGGCCCCGGCGTGGCGTCCCGCGCAGAAGAACGGCAAGGCCGTCGCCAGCCAGGGCGTCCTGCGCATCCAGCTCCCCGAAGGGCGTCCGATGCCCCGCCGGGTCGAGCTCATATACCGGTAACCAACAAACCAACATAACCCGAAGCGTATGAAAGCAAACTCGCTCTCCGCCTGGATCCTGGCCGTGAGACCCTACAGTCTCGGCAATTCGGTCATCCTGATCCTCGTCGCCGCGGCCCTGGCATGGACCGACGGGATCTTCCACTGGTTGCCCACCGTGCTGTGCCTGCTCTTCGCCGTGCTGATGCAGTGTACGGCCAACCTGGTCAACGACCTCTGGGACTATATGAAAGGCGCCGACCAGCCCGACCGGCTGGGACCCGACCGCGCCTTCGCCAAAGGGTATATCACCCTCCGGGCCATGAAGGCCGGGATCGCCGCCTTCACCGTGGCGGCCGGAGCCGCGGGAATCGGCATCCTTCTCTGGGCCATGCGCCACAACACCCTCGTCTGGGGCGGCTGGGAACTCGTCGCCGCGGGCGTCGCGTGCCTCGTCTTCGCCTACTTCTACACCGCCGGGCCGTGGCCCCTGGCCTACCACGGGCTGGGCGACGTGGCCGTCGTGCTCTTCTTCGGGCTCGTGCCCGTAGGTCTGACCTACTACGTGCTGACCGGCACGTGGGGATGGGAGACGACCGTCGCCGCGCTGGCCTGCGGACTTGTGATCGACACCATGCTGATGGTCAACAACTTCCGAGACCGCGAAGAGGACGCCCGCTGCCACAAGCGCACGGTGGTCGTCTGCTTCGGCGCCGACGTCGGCCGCTGGGGATACCTCGCGCTCGGAGTCGCCGCCGTCGCACTGTGTCTCACGCTGCTGGCCGCCGGACGCGTGTGGGCCGCGCTGCTGCCGCTCCTGTACCATTCGGCGCACATCGCCACGTGGCGCAAGATGGTGCGCATCGACCACGGCGACGCGCTGAACGTCTGCCTCGGCGAAACGGCCCGCAACATCCTGCTCTTCGGAGCCCTCTTCACCCTCGGAATCCTCCTCGGATGACACCCGACGAACGGCATATCACCCTGCGGGAGCTGCAGCTCCGCGTGAAGGAGGTGCTCGAGGGCGCCTTCGCGCTCCCGGTGTGGGTCAGCGCCGAGATCGCCGAGATCAAGCTCAACCGCTCGGGACACTGCTACCTCGAGCTCGTAGAGAAGGGCGGCGACAACGGAGTCCCCACGGCGCAGGCCCGGGCCGTGATCTGGCGTTCGCACTATCCCCGCATTGCAGGCTATTTCGAGGCCGAGACGGGCCAGCGGCTCGACGCCGGGATCCGGATCCTGGCCAAGGTGCTGGTATCGTATCACGAAATTTACGGATTCTCGCTGCAGATCACTGACATCGACCCCGCCTACACGCTCGGCGACATGGAGCGCCAGCGGCAGCAGACCATCGCGCAGCTGCAGCAGGAGGGCGTCTGGGAGATGAACCGCCAGGTGCCGATGCCCGCCGTCGTGCAACGTGTGGCCGTCGTCTCGAGCGCCGGGGCCGCCGGGTATCAGGACTTTCTCAAGGAGCTCGCGCGCAGCCCCTACCGCTTCGCGCTCACGCTGTTCGAGGCCTACATGCAGGGAGCCGCGGCCGAGGAGTCCATCGTCGGGGCGCTGTGCGCCATCGCCGCGCGGCAGGAGGAGTTCGACGCCGTGGTCATCATCCGCGGCGGAGGCTCGCGCAGCGACCTGAACTGTTTCAACGCCTACCGCCTCTGCGCCCACGTCGCACAGTTCCCCCTGCCCGTGGTCACGGGAATCGGACACGACAAGGACACGAGCGTCGCCGACATGGTGGCGCACACGGCGCTCAAGACCCCGACGGCCGTGGCAGGATGGCTCGTCGAGCGCATGGAGACGCTCGAGGGGTGGCTGGACGCCGCGGCCCTGCAGCTCCACGACGGGGTGCTGCGCCTGGCCCGTACCGAGCAGCTGCGCCTCGAGGAGTTTGCGGGCAGCATCCGGCACCTGAGCCTCGGGATGCTCCGTCAGCGCGGCGTGGAGATCGCCGGGCGCGAGGAGGTGTTCCGCAGCGCCGTGGCGGCCTTTTTCCGCGAGCAGCGCCAGCGGATCGGCTCCCTCGGGGAGCTGGTCGCAAGCCGCTCGCCGCAACAGATCCTCCGCATGGGGTTTGCCGTGGTGCGCGCCGAAGGGCGCGCCGTGGCATCGGTGCGGCAGGTAACGAAGGGACAGTCCCTGACGGTCGAAGTGGCCGACGGGGAGTTCTCCGCAGAAGCAAAGTAATCAGCAACAGATATGGCAAAGAAAAAAGAGGAACCCGCATACGCCGAGGCGATCGCCGAAATCGAGCGCATCATCGGGCGTTTCCGCAACGAAGAGATGGACGTGGACAGCCTCGCCGCAGAGGTTCGACGCGCCACGGAACTGATCGCCTCCTGCAAGGAGCGGCTGCGCCGCACGGAGGAGGAGGTGAACAAGATCCTCGGAGCATGAAACGGCTGATTCGCTGGGCCCTGAACCACATCCCGCGCCCGGTGCTGCAGCGCCTGGCAGGATGGGCCGTACCCCTCGCGGGGATCTTCTACCGCGGGCGCGGCGCGGAGTGTCCGGTATGCGGGGCGAAGTACCGCAAGTTCCTCCCCTACGGATACGTGCAGTCGCGGCCGAACGCCCTCTGTCCGAAGTGTCTCTCGCTGGAGCGCCACCGCCTGCTGTGGCTCTATCTCACGCGCGAGACCGACCTCCTGACAGCCTTCCCGCGCACACTGCACATCGCCCCCGAGGTGTGCATCATGCGCCACCTGAAGCCCCACTTCGCCGCGCATCCCGGGCAGTACGTGACGGCCGACCTCGAAAGCCCGCTCGCCGACCTGCATTTCGACATCCAGCAGATCCCGCTCGCCGACGACTCGGTCGACGTCGTGCTCTGCAACCACATTCTCGAGCATGTGGCCGACGACCGCAGGGCCCTCGGAGAACTGCACCGGATCCTGAAGCCCGGGGGCTGGGGCATCCTCCTTTCGCCCGTGGACCGCGACTACGAGGCGACCTACGAGGACGACTCGATCACCGACCCGGCGGAGCGCACGCGGATCTTCGGGCAGTACGACCACCGGCGCATCTACGGGCAGGACTACGTGGAGCGGCTGCGCGGGGCGGGATTCGAAGCCGCGGACATCGACTACGCCGCCTCGTTCACCGAAGAGGAGCGCCGCCGCTACGCGCTTCCCGAAGACCATATCTACGTGGTATACAAGCACTGACCGAGCCCCGGAGCCGGAAAAGAAGCCGGAGTGGGGCCGGGGGAAGTCAAAAAAGGCGGGATTACCGGGTGCGGCGGGCTACGATGCAGAGACAGCCCCGCGGATGGCGGTGCACGGAGATATTGCCGAATCCGGCATCGGAAAGGTGCTGCGTCAGGGTTGCGGCCGAATACACGGTCATATCGCCGATCCGCCGGGTCCATTTCACCCACCGGGGATCCTCCGGATCTCCCGCCTCGCAGACAATCAGAAAACAGCCCCCCGGACGCAACACCCTTGCCACCTCCGAGAAAGCGCGCGGAAGGTTTTTCCAGAAATATACCGTTTCAAAAGCAACTGCTGCATCGAAAGCCTCCGAGGCACAGGGAAGGCTGTCGGCCGATCCCTGTTCGACGAAGCAGCGGACGCCCAGTTCCCGGCGGTTGCGGCGTCGCGCAAACGCCACGCTCTCGGGCGACGGGTCGACCCCGCAGGCGACGCCATCGGGACACAGCTCGAGGATGCGTCGCAGCACGGCACCGCCCCCGCACCCGATGTCGAGCGTCCGCCACGACGCCTGCCAGGGCAGGAACGACAGGCCCCAGCGGTGGAGCGGGGCGTGCCCGCAGTTCATTCCGCGCAGCATGAAGCGGCCCCAGAAGCCTTCGGGGAAGCGGGTATGCCGCAAAAGTCTGTCAAGAAAAGAGTTTTGTCCCATAATCGTCCGAAATTTGCGCCGGACGGGTGCATCGCCATCCGTCATGGCAAAGGTCGCGCATTTCTCCCGACGCCGCAATACCCAGAAATGCGGATTTTCGACACGGGCCGGACAAGATGCGCATGCGGGAAACGGGCCCCGCCGGGGGATCAGTAGAGGTAGAAGACGATGCCGATGAAGTGGCAGACCACCGCGAGGTTGATCAGCAGGTGCCAGACCATGTGGTGGTAGCGGAAACCCTTGCGGGCGTAGCACCACGCCCCCAGCGTGTAGAGCACCCCTCCGGCGGCGATCAGCCACAGCAGCGGCACCGAGGCGTGGCGGATGAACAGCGGAAGGAAGAAGACGATCGTCCACCCCATCACCAGGTAGATCGTCAGGCTGACGGCCGGGATCGAGCGCCGCGACAGGGACTTGTAGAAGATCCCGAAGAGCACCATCGCCCACTGCAGCACGGTGATGAAGATCCCCTGCCAGCCCCCGATCACCGACAGCGCAATGGGCGTATAGCTCCCGGCGATGGCCACGTAGATGAATATGTGGTCCAGGATATGGAACACCTCCTTGTGCCGCGAGACCGGATTCATCGAGTGGTAGAGCGTCGAGGCCAGGAACATCAAAAAGATCGATATCACGAAAACCGAGACCGAAACGGCCGCCAGCACCCCGTCGGGGTCGTGCACGTAGGCCCACACCGCGGCGAACGGAAGCGCCAGCAACGCGGCGAACGACATCACGCCGTGCGACACCGCATTGGCGATCTCCTCACCCAGCGTCGGCACATAGGGACTCTTTTTCTGCTTCATCTGGCAACGTATTCGATTTCACCGTACAAATTTATAATTTTTTTTCATATCTTTGCCCTCAACGGTTATTGGTTAGGTAAAATGGACTTTTCGCGCTACGAAAATCTCCGTTCGCTTGTGCGTACGAACTTCTCGGAGCAGACGCAACGTCTGGTCGACGAGGCGCTGGAGTATGCTGAAGCGAAACTCGGATCGCTCACGCGCTACGACGGTTCGCCCCTGATCGGGCACGGAGTCGCCGTGGCCGAGATCGTAATCTCCGAAGTGGGGCTCGGGCGCAACTCCACCCTCTCGTCGATCCTCCACGACGTCGTGCGGATCGCCCACAAGCAGCTCCCCGCCGAGGAGTTCCTCGCCCTGACCGCCGACATCCGCAACCGCTTCGGAGAACAGGTCGTCGGCATCACCATGGGACTCTCGAACATCTCCGAACTCAAGCTCAAGGTCGCAAAGGAGCAGGCCGACAACTTCCGCGACCTGATCGTCAGCTACTCCGAAGACCCGCGCGTGATCCTCATCAAGCTCGCAGACCGCCTCGAGGTGATGCGCTCGCTGGAGATGTTCCCCCGCGAGAAGTGGCGCAAGAAGAGCTGGGAGTCGATGAACCTCTACGCGCAGATCGCCCACAAGCTGGGGCTCTATGCGATCAAGAGCGAACTGGAGGACATCGCCCTGAAGTACCTCGAGCCGAAGGATTACGAACACATCGTCACCAAACTCGAGGAGAGCGCCGAGGAGCGCCGCGCCTTCATCGCCCGCTTCCTCGTGCCCATCGAGCAGCGCCTCAACCGCCTCGGCATCCGTTACCACATCAAGAGCCGCACGAAGTCGATCTTCTCGATATGGAACAAGATGCACAAGCAGCACGTGCCCTTCGAAGGCGTGTACGACATCTTCGCCATACGCATCATCATCGACTGCACCCCCGAGCAGGAGAAACCCCTCTGCTGGACCGCCTATTCGGTGGTCACGGACTTCTATACGCCCAACCCCAACCGCATGCGCGACTGGATCTCGATCCCCAAGTCGAACGGATACGAGTCGCTGCACACCACCGTCTCGGCCGAAGGCCGCTGGGTCGAGGTGCAGATCCGCACCGAGCGCATGGACGCCGTGGCCGAGCGCGGTATCGCCGCACACTGGCGGTACAAGGGCGTCGGGCAGGGCGCGCAGACCAGCGAGCAGTGGCTGAGCCGCCTGCGCGAGCTGATGGAGGACACGACCCACTCGCTGGCGCAGCGTTTCGACGCCAAGCCCGCCTCGGGCGAGATCTTCGTCTTCACACCGAACGGCGACCTGCGCAAGCTGCCCGAAGGGGCCACGCTGCTCGACTTCGCGTTCGACATCCATACGTCGCTCGGATCGACCTGCGTAGGCGGAAAGGTCAACAACCGCGCCGCGGCGATCCGCGAGCCGCTGCACAACGGCGACATCGTGGAGATCCAGACCCAGAAGAACCAGACCCCGAAGTCGGACTGGCTCTCGTTCGTGGTCACCTCGAAGGCCCGGAACAAGATCAAGTCGTTCCTGCGCGAGGAGCAGGCGAAGCATACCCGCATGGGACGCGAGGAGCTCGAGCGCAAGCTCAAGAACTGGAAGATGGCCCTCTCGATCGACGAGGCCGTGGCCTACCTCGCGCGCCACTTCAAGCTGCGCCTCGGCAGCGAAGTCTACGGACTGATCGCCACGCAGAAGCTCGACTTCGGGACAATCAAGGAGCTGCTCGCCCGACACCTCTCGGGCGAAGCCGCCGAGGAGCGCCGCGCAGCCGCCGCGGAGATCGAGCGCCAGAAGGCCGCGCAGCACAGCGCCGCGGCCCAGCAGCCCTCCGCCTCGCAGGACGCCCTGGTGATCGACGACGACATCTCGAAGATTCAGTACAAGCTGGCCAAGTGCTGCAACCCCATCAAGGGAGACGAGGTCTTCGGGTTCATCACCATCAACTCGGGCATCACGATCCACCGCACGGACTGCCCCAACGCCCGGCGCATGCGCGAGAACTACCCTTATCGGGTCATCGAGGCCCGCTGGAGGCAGTCCGCCGAAGGGGCCTTCCGCGTCTCGATACGCATCGTCGCGGCAGACACCACCGGCATGGCGAACCACATCACCGAGGTAATCATCCGCGACCTGAAGCTCAACATCCGCTCGATCAACTTCGCCGCCGCAGGGAACGGGTGCATCGCCGGAACGGTCTCCGTCGAGGTTCCCGGCACGGGGGTCGTCGATACGCTGATCCACCAGATCCTCCGCATCAAGGGCGTGCAGCGGGCCTACCGCATCAACTGAACCGCAACCGAACCGCAATCGAAACCATTCACATATTTTTTCACCCACATTTTTCACCCACCTTTCGATAAATGAATAACAACTCAATCAGCGTCGTATTTGCCGACTCGTCGCATGCGCACTACGCTCCGCGTATCTGCCAGCTGATCTACGAGTCCGCCTTGCAGCGGGGAACGGGTATCGCCAAGCGATCCCCCGAGTACATCGCCGCAAAAATGACCGGTGGCAAGGCCGTCGTGGCGCTGGACGGTGAAAGGCTGGTCGGATTCAGCTACATCGAGTGCTGGGGGCACGGCGATTTCGTCGCTACCTCCGGACTGATCGTCGACCCCGAGTACCGCCACATGGGACTCGCCGAGCAAATCAAACGACGAACCTTCGAGCTGGCCCGACGACGATTCCCGTATGCGAAGTTATTCAGTATCACTACGTCGCTTCCGGTCATGAAGCTGAATTCCCGCATGGGGTACGTCCCGGTGACCTTCTCCGAGCTGACCGAGGACGAGGAGTTCTGGAAAGGGTGCGAAGGGTGTTGCAACTACGACATCCTCCAGCGCAACCACCGCCGCATGTGCCTCTGCACGGGCATGCTCTACGACCCCGCGAAGGAGCCGCCGAAGAAACAGTCGAAGGTCGCTCCCTACGTCATGTTCCTCAGGAACAAGATCAAGAAGCTCTTCCACCTGAAGTAAAACAAGAAGTAAAACAAGAAAAAACAAAATACACGATCATGGAAACCAAGAAAAAAGTCGTTCTGGCGTTCAGCGGCGGGCTGGACACCTCGTTTTGCGCAAAATACCTCTCCGAGGAGAAGGGCTACGACGTCTACACGGCCATCGCCAACACGGGAGGCTTCTCGAAACCCGAACTCGAGCGCATCGAGAAGCGCGCCATGGAGCTCGGGGCCGTGGCCCACGCCACACTCGACATCGAGCAGGAGTATTACGAGAAGAGCATCCGCTACATGGTCTTCGGAAACATCCTCCGCAACGGCACATACCCCATCTCGGTAAGCTCCGAGCGCATCTTCCAGGCCATCGCCATCATCGAATACGCCAAGAAGATCGGCGCCGACGCCGTGGCCCACGGCTCGACCGGCGCCGGAAACGACCAGGTGCGTTTCGACCTCACGTTCCAGATCCTCGCCCCGGGGATCGAGATCATCACCCCGACGCGCGACATGACCCTCACGCGCGAGTACGAGATCGACTACCTGCGCAAGCACGGCATCACGGCCGACTACAAGAAGATGGAGTACTCGATCAACAAGGGACTCTGGGGAACCTCCATCGGCGGCAAGGAGACCCTCCGCTCGGAGCAGACGCTCCCCGAGGAGGCCTATCCGAGCCAGATCACGGCCGAGGGCGAGGAGCGCCTGAAACTCTCCTTCGAGCAGGGCGAGCTCACGGCAGTGAACGGAAAGCCCTACGCCGACAAGGTCGAGGCCATCCGCGCCGTGGAGGCCATCGGTTCGAAATTCGGAATCGGCCGCGACATGCACATCGGAGACACGATTATCGGCATCAAGGGCCGCGTGGGATTCGAGGCCGCCGCGCCGATGCTCATCATCGCCGCGCACAAGATGCTCGAAAAGCACACACTGACCAAATGGCAGATATACTGGAAGGATCAGGTCGCCACGTGGTACGGAATGTTCCTCCACGAGGCGCAGTACCTCGAGCCCGTGATGCGCGACATCGAGGCCATGCTCCTCTCCTCGCAGCGCAACGTCACGGGAACCGTGGAGCTGATCCTCCGCCCGCGCAACTACACGCTCGTGGGCGTGGAGTCGACGTACGACCTCATGAAGACCGACTTCGGAGAGTACGGAGAGGTCAACAAGGCCTGGACGGCCGATGACGTGAAGGGTTTCACGAAGATCCTCGGCAACCAGATCAAGATCTACTACAACGTCCAGAAACGTAACGGAAAGAAGGAGCAATGATCCGCGCGGGCATCATCGGAGGGGCCGGATACACGGCCGGGGAGCTGATCCGTCTGCTGGTGAACCACCCGCAGGTGGAGATCGCCTTCGTACACAGTACCTCGAACGCCGGGAACCTCCTCACGGAGGTACACGCGGGGCTGGAGGGCGAGACGTCGATGCGCTTCTGCGCGGAGTACGACCTCGCGGCCGCCGACGTGGTCTTCCTCTGCTCGGCGCACGGGCAGAGCCGCACGTGGCTGGCGGAGCAGACGCTTCCCGAGGGGCTGCGGATCATCGACCTGGCGCAGGATTTCCGCGACGAGTCGGAGGGCTTCGTCTACGGGCTCCCGGAGATGAACCGCGAGCGCATCCGCACGGCGCGTCGCGTCGCCAACCCCGGGTGCTTCGCCACGGCGATCCAGCTGGCCCTGCTGCCGCTGGCCGCCGCGGGGCTGCTGCAGGACGAGGTGCACGTGACGGCCGTCACGGGATCGACCGGCGCCGGGGTCAAGCCCTCGGCAACGACCCATTTCAGCTGGAGGGCCGCGAACCTCTCGGTCTACAAGGCCTTCACGCACCAGCACCTGCTCGAGATCGGCCGCAACCTGCGCACGCTCCAGCCCGGGTTCGACCGCGAGGTCAACTTCGTGCCCATGCGCGGGGACTTCACGCGCGGCATCCTGGCAAGCGTCTACACGACCTGCCCGCTCGACGACGAGGCCGCGCGAAAACTCTATGCCGACTACTATGCACAGGCCGCATTCACCCACGCCGCGGAGCGTGCCGTCGACCTCAAGCAGGTGGTCAATACCAACAAGGCGCTGGTACACGCCGCAAAATACGGCCCGAAGCTGCACATCGTCTCGGTGATCGACAACCTCCTGAAGGGTGCCTCGGGGCAGGCCGTGCAGAACATGAACCTCATGTTCGAGCGCGACGAGCGCGAAGGGCTGCGCCTCAAGGCCAGCGCATTCTAACCCGGCCGCCGCAAGGCTGCAGGGCGTTTCGGGAGGGATCGTGCCCGCCGCAGCACGGCGGACGTCTGCCCGGAAGCCCGTCCGGAGGCCACAAAACGAACTTTTATCATGGAACTCTTCAACGTATATTCACTCTATCCGATCGAACCCGTCCGCGGAAAGGGGTGTTTCGTCTACGACGAGGACGGCACCGAGTATCTCGACCTTTACGGCGGGCACGCCGTGATCTCGATCGGCCATGCTCAGCCCGACTATGTGCGGGCCGTTTCGGAGCAGGTCGGAAAGCTCGGATTCTACTCCAATTCGGTGCGCAACTCCCTGCAGGTCGAACTCGCCGAGCGGTTGGGCCGCGTGTCGGGATACGGCGACTACCGCCTCTTCCTCTGCAACTCCGGGGCCGAGGCCAACGAAAACGCCCTGAAGCTGGCGTCGTTCCACACCGGGCGCAGCAAGATCCTGGCCATCGAGAAGGCTTTCCACGGGCGGACGTCGGGTGCCGTGGCCGTGACCGACAATCCGGCCATCAGCTCGCCCTTCAACCGCACGCCCCACGTGGAGTTCACGCCGCTGAACGACCTCGCGGCGGCGCGCGAGAAGCTCGCCACGCGGGAGTATGCGGCCGTCATCGTCGAGGGAATTCAGGGCGTCGCAGGCATCCACTGCCCCACGGACGAATTCCTGCGCGGGCTGCGTGAGGCCGCGACCGAAAGCGGCACGCAACTGATCCTCGACGAGATTCAGTCGGGATACGGCCGCACGGGGCACTTCTTCGCACACCAGCAGGCCGGGATCCGTCCCGACCTGATCACCACGGCGAAGGGCATGGCCAACGGATTTCCGATCGGCGGCGTGCTGATCGCACCCCACTTCGAGGCGCGGCCCGGGATGCTCGGGACTACCTTCGGAGGCAACCACCTCGCATGCGCCGCGGCAATCGCCGTGCTGAAGGTCATCGAGCGGGACCGTCTGGTCGACAACGCCGCCGCGGTGGGCAGCTACCTGCTCGAGGAGCTGAAGCATTTCGACGGCCTGAAGCAGGTGCGCGGGCGCGGCCTGATGATCGGCATCGAGATCGACGGCTCGGGGTCGGAGCTGCGCAAAAAGCTCCTTTTCGAAAAACACGTCTTCACGGGCGGCGCCGGGGCCTCGACCGTACGGCTCCTGCCGGCCCTGTGTCTGACCCGCGAGCTGGCAGGGCGCTTCCTTGAGGCGTTCCGCGCCGTGCTGCGCGAAAAATAAACTCGTGCGGGTCGGCATCCGCCGAAGGCTCGGGAGCTGCCCGGGCCGACGGTGCGGAAACCCCCTCGGGCCCGCCTCAAAAAACTTCGATTCGTTATGGACAAATTCACCTGCGTACAGGATATCGGCGACCTGAAATCGGCCGTCGCCGAAGCCATGGAGATCAAGCGCGACCGCTTCCAGTTCACCGGACTCGGACGCAACCGCACGCTGCTGATGCTCTTCTTCAACTCGAGCCTCCGCACGCGGCTCTCGACACAGAAGGCCGCCATGAACCTCGGCATGAACGTCATGGTTCTCGACGTCAACCAGGGCGCCTGGAAGCTCGAAACCGAGCGCGGCGTGGTGATGGACGGCGACAAGGCCGAGCACCTGCTCGAGGCGATTCCCGTCATGGGGTCGTACTGCGACGTGATCGGCGTGCGCTCGTTCGCCCGCTTCCGCGACAAGGCCGAGGATTACGAGGAGCGCGTCCTCGAGCAGTTCATCCGCTACTCCGGGCGTCCGGTCTTCTCGATGGAGGCCGCCACACGACACCCCCTGCAGAGCTTCGCCGACCTGATCACCATCGAGGAGTACAAGCGTACGGAGCGTCCGAAGGTCGTGATGACCTGGGCGCCCCATCCCAACGCCCTGCCGCAGGCCGTGCCCAACTCCTTCGCCGAGTGGATGAACGCCGCGGGGTATGACTTCGTCATCGCCCAGCCCGAAGGGTATGAGCTCGACCCGCAGTTCGTCGGAGGGGCCCGTGTGGAGTACGACCAGCGAAAGGCCCTCGAAGGCGCCGACTTCGTCTACGCCAAGAACTGGGCCGCATACCGGGACCCCAACTACGGGAAGGTACTCTCCCGCGACCGCGCATGGACCGTCGACACGGAGAAGATGGCCCTCACGAACAACGCATACTTCATGCATTGCCTGCCCGTGCGGCGCAACATGATCGTCACGGACGACGTGATCGAGTCGCCGCGCTCGCTGGTGATCCCCGAGGCCGCGAACCGCGAAATCGCGGCCCAGGTCGTGCTCAAGCGCCTGCTGGAGGGGCTCGAGCGATGAACGGCATCACCGTAGTGAAGATCGGCGGGAACGTCATCGACGATCCCGCGGCCCTGAAGGCCTTCCTCGGGGAGTTCGCAGCGATCGAAGGCCCGAAGATCCTCGTACACGGGGGAGGCAAGCTCGCCACGCGCATGGCCGAGCGGCTCGAGCTGAAGGTTCAGATGGTCGACGGACGCCGCATCACCGACAAGGGGACGCTCGACGTGGTGACGATGGTCTATGCCGGGCTTGTCAACAAGCAGATCGTCGCAGGATTGCAGGCCGCAGGGTGCAACGCCATCGGGCTGTCGGGAGCCGACGGGAATGCCGTCACGGCCCGCCGCCGCGCCCCGCAGCCGATCGATTACGGATTCGTCGGCGACATCGAGCGCGTCGATTCGGAGCTGCTGCGCCGCCTGCTCGAGGCCGGGCTCGTCCCCGTCTTCTCGGCCATCATGCACGACGGCCGCGGCACGCTGCTCAACTGCAACGCCGACAGCGTCGCTTCGGCCGTGGCACTCGGAGCCGCCGCCGTGGCGCCGACCGACCTGGTCTTCTGTTTCGAGAAGGCCGGGGTGCTGCGCGACCCGGACGACGAGGCGTCGGTCATCCCCGAGATCACGGCCGCGAGCTACCCGCCGCTCAAGGCCGACGGAACGGTCAGCAAGGGAATGATCCCCAAGATCGAAAACGCCCTGAAGGCCGTCGGACAGGGGGTGCGGAGCGTCACGATCCGCAGCTCCGCGCACCTCGAAAACGGCATCGGGACCGTCATCCGGTAGCAGCGCCGAGGAAGGGGGGGGGAGAGAGAAGAGAGAAGAGAGGAAGAGAAAAAAACCGGCTTCCGAATCCACACACAAATCCAACGAAGCGATGAATACGAAAACCGCCGAGGCCGTCGAACTGTTGCAGGCGCTGATTGCAACGCCCTCCCTGTCGCGCGACGAAGCGCGCACGGGCGACCTGCTCCATGCCTTTCTCGCCGAGCACGGCGCCGCCCCCGAGCGGCTGCACAACAACGTCTGGGCACGGGCCGAAGGGTTCGACCCCCGGCGTCCGACGCTGCTGCTGAACTCCCACCACGACACCGTGCGGCCCGCCGCATCGTACACCCGCGACCCGTTTGCCCCGGCCGTCGAAGGCGACCGTCTCTACGGCCTCGGGAGCAACGACGCCGGAGCTTCGGTCGTCGCACTCGCGGAGACCTTCCTCACGTTCCGCCGCCGGAAGTTGCCCTTCAACCTCATTCTGGCCCTCTCGGCCGAGGAGGAGTGCATGGGCGAGCACGGCATGCGGGCCCTGCTCCCCGCACTGGGGAGGATCGACATGGCCCTCGTGGGCGAGCCCACGGGAATGCAGGCCGCCACGGGCGAGCGCGGGCTCGTCGTGCTGGACTGCACGGCCCGCGGAAAGAGCGGACACGCCGCACGCGGCGAGGGGATCAACGCCCTCTACATCGCCCTGGACGACATCGCCCGCCTGCGCGCGTTCCGCTTCGAGCGCGAATCGCCGCTGCTCGGGCCCATAGGCATTGCCGTGACGCAGATCGAGGCCGGCACGCAGCACAACGTCGTGCCCGACGTGTGCCGCTTTGTCGTCGACGTGCGCACGACCGACGCCTACACGAACGAAGAGACCGTCGGGATCCTCCGCGCGGCGCTGCGCTCCGAGGCCGTACCCCGTTCGACGCGCATCCGCGCCGCCGCCGTGGGCGACGACCATCCGCTCGTGCGCGCCGCCGCGGCTATCGGCCGAAGCACGTTCGTCTCGCCCACGACCTCCGACCGCACGCTGATGCCCTTCCCGTCGCTGAAGATGGGCCCCGGGGAGTCGGCGCGCTCCCACGCGGCCGACGAATACGTCCTACGGTCGGAGATCGACAGCGCCATCACGCTCTATGAGCAATACATCGAACAATTAGCAAATCTGTACGCATGAGCAGCACCAAACTTTGGGACAAGGGTTTCGAACCCGACAAGATGATCGAGGAGTACACCGTAGGTCAGGACCGCGAACTCGACCTGCAACTCGCACGCTACGACGTCGAAGGATCGCTGGCGCACATCGCCATGCTCGAGAAGATCGGCCTGCTGACCGCCGAGGAGCTCCGAACGCTCACCGCGGGGCTCAGGGAGATCGCCGCGGAGATCGAGGCCGGGCGTTTCGAGATCGAGCCCGACACCGAGGACGTCCATTCGCAGGTCGAGCTGATGCTCACCCGCCGGCTGGGCGACGTGGGCAAGAAGATCCACTCGGGGCGTTCGCGCAACGACCAGGTACTCGTCGACCTCAAGCTCTTCCTGCGCGACGAGCTGCGCAAGGTCGCCGACGACACGAAGGCACTCTTCGACCGCCTGCAGGAGCTCAGCGAACGCTACCGCGACGTATTGATGCCCGGGTACACCCATCTGCAGATCGCCATGCCCTCGTCGTTCGGACTGTGGTTCGGGGCCTACGCCGAGACGCTGGTCGACGACATGCGCCTCGTCGCCGCGGCCTGGCACATCGCCAACCAGAACCCCCTGGGTTCCGCCGCAGGGTACGGGTCGTCGTTCCCCCTCGACCGCACGATGACCACCCGCCTGCTGGGCTTCGAGACGCTGCACTACAACGTCGTGGCCGCGCAGATGAGCCGCGGGAAGAGCGAACGCGCCGCCGCCGCGGCCATCGCCGCCGTCGCCGCGACGATCGGACGCCTGGCGATGGACGCCTGCCTGTTCATGAGCCAGAATTTCGGTTTCATCTCCCTGCCCGACGAGCTCACGACCGGGTCGAGCATCATGCCCCACAAGAAGAATCCCGACGTATTCGAGATCATGCGCGGGAGGTGCAACCGCCTGCAGGCAGTACCGAACGAGATCGCCCTGCTCACGACGAACCTCCCGGTGGGATACCACCGCGACCTGCAGCTGATGAAGGACATCCTCTTCCCGGCACTCACGGAGATCCGCCGCACGCTCGGCATGTGCGACTTCATGCTCGCACACGTGCGCGTGAACGAGCACATCCTCGAGGACCGGAAGTACGACTACCTCTTCACCGTCGAGGACGTCAACCGCCTCGTCCTGCAGGGCGTGCCGTTCCGCGAGGCCTACCGCCAGGTCGGCATGGCCGTGCAGCGGGGCGAGTACCGTCCCACGCGCGAGGTGCACCACACCCACGAGGGGAGCATCGGCAACCTCTGCACCGTGGAGATCCGCCGCAAGATGGAGGAGGTCATGCGGGAGTTCGAAACGCCGGGAATGCAATAGCGCCCCGGTCGGCACGGCACCCCGATACAGCAAAAACGCCCCCGGCAGAGACCTGCCGGGGGCGTTTTTCGGTAAAACGGACAGGGCTTACTTGATGCGCTCGTAGTACTCGCGCGTGCGCGTGTCGACGCGGATCTTGTCGCCCGTGTTGATGAACAGCGGCACGCGGATCGTCGCTCCCGTATTCACCGTCGCAGGCTTCAGAGAGTTCGTCGACGCCGTATCGCCCTTCACGCCCGGCTCCGTATAGGTCACCTCCATGTCCACGATCGGGGGAAGCTCCGCCGAAAGAACCGTCTCCTTCTCCGTGTGGAACATCACCTCCACGATCTGCCCGTCGGCCATCAGGTCGTAGTTGTTGATCAGGTTCTTGTCGATGTTGATCTCCTCGAAGGTCTCCGTGTGCATGAAGTGCATGCCCAGGTCATCCTCGTAGGTGAACTGGTACGGACGGCGCTCCACACGCACCGGCTCGATCTTCACTCCGGCCGAAAAGGTGTTGTCCAGCACGCGGCCGTTCTCGAGGTTCTTCAGTTTCGTGCGCACGAAAGCGGGGCCCTTGCCCGGCTTCACATGCTGGAAGTCCACGATCTGGAAGGTCTTGCCGTCCAGCTCGATGCACATTCCGATCTTGATATCTGCGGTTGTTGCCATGGGATTTTTGTATGATATTTTGTAATTTGAGTTTTCCTCGCGGGCGCAAAGATAGCAAAAAGTTCCCGAAATTCCTAACGCCCCCGGAATGAACCGGATTCCCCCGGGAGGCATCCGTACCGCCCGCTCCGCCCTACAGCTCGATCGCCTTGCAGCGAAGGCCCATCTGGCGGATCTTCTCCAACGTCCGCGGAAGGGCGTAGCGCATGTTCCGGAAGGCCTTCTCGCTGTCGTGGAACACCACGATGGCCCCCGGTGCGAGGTACTTCGTGACGTTCTTCAGACACGTGCGCGGCGAGAGCTGCCGGTTGTAGTCGCGCGAGATGATGTCCCACATCACCAGCTTGTAGCGCTGGCCCAGAAAGCGCGCCTGCGCCGGCGTGATCCGCGCGTAGGGCGGGCGGAACAGCTCCGTATGGAGCAGGTCGTTGGCGAAGTCCACATCCTCCGTATAGCGCTCGAGGCTCATCCCCCACCCCTTCTGGTGCGAATAGGTGTGGTTCCCGATCTTGTGCCCGGCGTCCACGATGCGCTGGTAGAGGTCGGGGTACATCTCGACGTTCTTGCCCAGCACGAAGAAGGTTGCCTTGGCATCATACTTGTCCAGCGTCGAGAGAATCCACTCCGTGACACCCGGCGTCGGGCCGTCGTCGAAGGTCAGGAAAACCCCGTCGGGATCGTCGATCTCCCAGATCAGATCCGGCATCAGGCGGCGGACTATTTTCGGCGGTTTCAGTCGCATACGCGGACAAAAATAGTCAAAATCCACGCCATATGGAAAAAATTCCGTATATTTGTTGAGATAACACGCTTTCCTTGCCAGATGAAAAAGATCCTGTCCAATATCACCCTCGCCGCGCTCGCCGCACTCGCAATGGTCGGGTGCGACGCCTTCCACTCGCTTTCGAAGCTCAAAAGTTCCCAGGGAAAACCCTACGAGATGATCGTCGTGTGCAACCAGGAGGAGTGGACCGGAAAGGTCGGAGATTCGCTGCGCGCGGTGCTCACAGCACCGGTGCCGTACCTGAACCAGGTCGAACCGCTGTTCGACGTCTTCCGGGTACTCGAACGAGGGTTCACCGGAATGATCGCCGACCACCGCAACGTCCTCAAGGTCTTCGTAGACCCCTCCGTCGAAAAGGCCGAGGCCGCCGTGCAGTACAACGTGACCTCCGAACCCCAGATCATCGTGACGCTCCAGGCCCCGACCGACAGCGCCATGACAGCCTATATCTCCGAAAACCGCGAAAGCATCGTCCACGTCTTCGAACAGGCCGAACGCGACCGCTCGGTCCGGGCCAACACGCTCTACAACAACCCGGGCATCGAGGCTGCCATGCGCAAGAACTTCGGGGTCGACATGAAGGTACCAAAAGGATACATGCTGGCCGCCAATCAGCCCGACTTCATCTGGGCGCGGTTCGAATACCCCACGGCCAGCCAGGGCTTCTTCGCATACTCATACCCCTACGAGGGGCCGCAGTCGCTTGAACCCGAGGCCCTGGTCGCCGCACGCAACAAGTTCGCCGCACGCATCCCCGGACCGTCGGACGGTTCCTACATGATCACCTCCGACGCCTTCGAGCCCGGATACCGCATCTTCCGGCTCGAAGGGCGCCTGTGGTGCGAACTGCGCGGTTTCTGGGACGTGCACGGCGATTTCATGGGCGGGCCGTTCGTCAGCTTCTCGACCGTGGACACCGACACCAACCGGGTATTCACCCTCGACTGCTACGTCTACGCCCCGGACCTCAACAAACCCCGCAAACGGAACTACGTGCGCGGACTCGAGCACCTGCTCTACACGGTGACGTTCCCCGCAGACACGCCTGCGCAACCCGAACAATAACCCTCCCGGAAGCCCGGCCGGATACAGCGGGCGCGGGGCGGCAACCCCAAAGAGACCCAATCATGCAGCAGGTGCTGACATACCTCTTCGTCGCGCTCTACTCGGTCACGATTCTCGGCGTCATTCTGGTCATCATCACCGAAAACCGGAATCCGCTCAAGACGCTGCCGTGGATCATCGTGCTCCTGCTCGCGCCGGTCGTCGGACTGGTGTTCTACTTCCTCTTCGGGCAGAACCTCTCCAAACGGCGCATCATCTCGCGGCGCATGCGCAAGCGCATCACCCTGCAGCTCGAGGAGAACGTCGCCGCGCAGCGGATCAGCATACCCGACGAGCACAAGGCCCTCTCGGCCCTGCTCGGAAACACCCTGCACGCCGTGCCGCTCTACGGAAGCCGCATCACCCCCTACACCGACGGACGTTCGAAACTCGAGGCACTGCTGGCCGAAATCGCCGGGGCACGCCACCACATCCACCTCCAATACTACATCTTCTGCGACGACGAAACCGGCTGCCGCCTGCGCGACGCCCTGGTCGCCAAGGCCCGCGAAGGCGTCGAGGTGCGCATCCTCTACGACGACGTGGGATGCAGCGGCGTGAAGAAGTCGTTCTTCGAGCAGATGCGCCGCGAAGGCATCGAGGTCTACGCCTTCCTGCACGTAAAGTTCCCGCTCTTCACCAGCAAGATCAACTACCGCAACCACCGCAAAATCGCCGTCATCGACGGACGCGTGGGGTTCATCGGCGGGATGAACATCGCCGACCGCTACGTCCGCGGCACGAAGTGGGGACTGTGGCGCGACACACACTTCCGCATCGAGGGAAGCGGCGCCGCGGGGCTGCAGATCTCCTTCCTGAGCGACTGGTCGGCAACCACCCGGCAGCAGATCGCGGGGTTCGACTACTTCCCCACGGCCCGACGCTTCACGGACAACATCCTGCAGATCGTGCCCAGCGGCCCCTTCGGGAAGTGGAGGGTCCTGCTCCAGGCCGACAGCTATGCCGTGTCGAACGCCCGGCAGCGCATATGGATCCAGACCCCCTACTACCTGCCCTCCGACGTCCTCAACTCCGCCCTGCAGGTCGCCGCGCTGGCCGGGATCGACGTGCGCCTGATGCTCCCGGCGCGTTCCGACGCCCGGGCCGTCGACCTGGCGTCGCACTCCTACCTCGATGACATGATGAAGGCCGGGGTGAAGATCCTCTTCTACAAGCCCGGATTCCTCCACTCCAAGTTGATGATCGTCGACGACCGGCTGACCGTCATCGGATCGGCAAACATGGATTTCCGCAGCTTCGAGCACAATTTCGAGATCAACGCCTTCGTATACGACGGGGAGTTCAACGCCCGCATGTCGGAGATCTTCGCCGCGGATGCCGCGCACTGCCATGCGGTCAGGCCCGGGGAGTGGTTCAACCGTCCGCGACGGCAGCGGCTCGGGGAGTCGTTCATGCGCATCTTCTCCCCGCTGATGTAAGATGCAGAGAGCCTCTTCTCCCCGCCGATAGCAAGGGGTGGAGGGGGGGGGAGAGAGGGGAGAGCGGAAGAAAGGGAGGTGGGGAAAGTGGGAAGAGCGGGGAGAGCGGGAAAGAAGAAGAGAGAAAAGAAGAAAAAAGGAAAACGGCCGGAAGGAATACGAAAACTCCGGAGCGGGATGATCCGTTCCGGAGTTTTTCCGTGTTTGGGCAGCGGCTACCGGCGTGCACGCCCGAGCCACAGCGAGCAGCCCACCAGGTAGAGCATGCTGGCGGCAATGACCAGCAGCGAGCCCACCTGGCTCTGCAGCGTGTCGGCCATGACACCCATCAGCGGCGGGATCACCGCACCTCCGAAGACGCCCATAATCATCAGTCCCGAGATCTCGTTGGCCTTCTCGGGGCGCTTCTTCAGCGCCGAGGAGTAGATCACCGAGAAGATGCTCGAGCAGAAGAAGCCGATAAGGCCCACCAGCACGAGAATCGCCACGGTGCCCTGCGCGAAGAAGAGTGCCACGGCCGACGCCAGCGCGGCGAGCATGTTGACGCGGAAATAGGCCACGTCGCTGATCCGAACCAGCAGGATCGAGCCGATCAACGCCCCGACCGTACGGCAGACGAAGTAGACGCTCGAGCCGTATCCCGCCTGCTCGACGCCGAATCCGCAGCGCTCGATGAGCAGCTTCGGGGCTACGGTGTTCGTACCCACGTCGACGCCCACGACGAAGAAGATCCCGAGGAAGAGCAGCAGGATCGTCCTGTCGCCGAGCAGCGAGAAGGCCGCGCCCATCGAGGAGCTGTTCTTCTCGGGAGCCTCCTCGGGGATACGCACCGACATCAGCCACAGGGCCGACAGCAGCGTGATGGCCGCGAAGATCGGGAAGAGGTATTGCCAGTTGCCGAGGACCCCGGCCGCGAACGATGCGATGAAGGGGCCGCAGAACGACGACACGGCCTTCACCACCTGGCCGACGGTGAGCGAGCTGGTCAGCGCCTCCCCCTTGACCACGTTCGTGAGCAGCGGGTTCAGCGACACCTGCAGGATCGTGTTGCCGATGCCGAGCAGCACGAAGGCCACCATGCAGGTCACCAGGTTGTAGTCGACAAAGGGAATGAGCATGCCGACGATCGTAATGACGTTGCTGACCTGCACCATGCGCTTGCGCCCGATGCGGTTCATCACGATGGCCGCGGGGATCGAGAGCAGCAGGAACCATACGAAGACCATCGAAGGAATGAACCCGGCAACCGTTTCACTCAGTCCGAAATCGTTCTTCACGTAGCTCGTCGAGATGCCGACGACGTCGCAGAAGCCCATGACGAAAAAGCCGAAGAGCACGGGCAGCAGTTTGGAAAGGGATTTGTTCATTGTTTGTTCGGAATATGAAAAGAGTTTGGGTTAGTCGTTGGTGAATTCGATCGAGTAGGTGAAGCTGTCGGCCCGGTAGTAGCCGATGTTGTACTCGACAGGCATGTCGTTGACATCCAACACGAAACGCTTGCGGATCAGCAGCGGATCGCCCTCCGAGATGTCGAGTTTCTCGGCAAGATCCTGGCTGGCCGTGCGGGCGTAGATCATCTCGCGCGAGGTTTTGACCACGATGCCGTAGTTCGTGCGCAGGTTTTCGTACAGCGGCACCGACATGTCCTCCTCGCCGGTCATCGGAATCGACGGGTTGAAATAGGAGATGAAGTAGACGAACGGCAGCCCGGGACGTCCGCGCAGGCGCTCCAGGCAGAGCAGTTTCGAACCCTCCCGGGCCCCGAGGAACTCCACGGCGTCGGAAGGCGCCAGCTTGCGGCTGATGTGCAGCTCGAAGTTCTGGACCTCCATGCCCTGTGCGTGCATCTCCTGCGAGAAGCTCATCCAGTTGCGGGCGTTGCTCATGACATTCTGGGGCGCAACCGTCGTCCCGTACCCTTTTTTCCGGATCAGCAATCCCTCGAAGACGAGTTTGTTGATGGCCTGTCGCAAGGTATTGCGGGAAATGTTCAGTGCTTTGGAAAGCTCGACTTCATTGGGAAGAAGCTTGCCCTTGCGGTATTCCTCCTGTTGAATCATCACACGCAGGAGGTCTTCGGCCTGCTGGTGCAACGGTTTCGGAGAGTTCGGATCGAGTCGCAGTATCATATCGGCAGTATGTAAGGGTTAATTTCATAGCAAAGATACAATTTTTTTCGTATGATGATACATATTCGCGCAAAAATCCGAAAAGCGGCCCGCAAACATTCTCAGGTTATGTATCATGCAGGGATTCACCCTGCTGCCGAAAAACACCGAAAACAGAATGTATATACATGGAAGCATGGAATGGAAGCGCCGAGCCGGGAGCGGAAAAGGAATGGTGCAAAAGCGGAATGGCGCGACGGGCCGCAGGGAAAGGCCGGAAGCCGTACGGTAGGGGAAGGTCGAAAAAAGGAAAGGAAAGGGAAGGCCGAACCAAGGGCCGGGAAGCTGTCGGGGCCGGAAGGCGGTCGGAGCCGGGAAGCGGTCGGGGCCGGGAAGCGGTCAGGGCAGGAAAGCAGCCGAAGCTGGGAGGCTGTCGGGGTTGGAAGACTGTCGGGGCTGGAAGGAGGTCGGGGTTGGAAGGAGGTCGGGGGAAGATCGCAAGAGAGAGGGGAAGATCGCAAGAGAGAGGGGAAGGGCAGGAGCCGAAAGCAAAAACTATGGACGGTCAGATCTCCACGATCCCGTTGCGGATGGCGTAGACCACCAGCGAGGCGGTATTCTTGCAGCCCGTCTTCTCGAGGATGTTGGCCCGGTGCTTGTCGACCGTGCGCTTCGAAATGAACAGTTCGTCGGCGATCTCCTGGTTCGAAAGACCCCGGCACACGGCGACAAGAATCTCCCGCTCGCGCGACGACAGCGCCTCGTCCGGAGAGTCGCTGCGCGTCCGCATGCGCCCGGTAAGGCTCGACAGCAGCTCCGCGGAGAAGTAGCTCCCCCCGGCCACCACCGTGCGGATCGCCTCGATCACGTCGTCGATGTCCGAATCCTTCAGCAGGAAACCCCGAGCCCCGGCCTGCACCATGCGCGAATAATACCCCTCCTCGCCGAACATCGACAGCGTGATGATCCGCAGGTCGGGACAGCGCGCCAGCGCCCTCTCGGTGGTCTGCGCCCCGTCGAGGCCCGGCATGGCGAAGTCCATGAAGACGACGTCGACCTCCTCCTTCAGGCCGTCGAGCATCGCAAGGAACTCCTCGCCGCTCCCGGCCTCCCCCACCACGCGGCATCCGGCACAATGCTCCAGAAGCCCCTTCAGCCCGTTGCGGAAGAGCGAATGGTCGTCGACAAGGATGATCCTGTAGGGTGCGGAATCGGTCATGGCTTGGTTCCTGATTAGCGGCGGCGGCGTTTGCGGGTCTGCGAAGCGGGCTCCTGGGCCGTATTGATGCGGATGGCGGCGCGCATGCCCTTGCCCTTGGACGACTGGATGTCGAACGTCCCGCCCAGGGAGTTGATGCGCGAGGAGATGTTCGAAAGGCCCATTCCGCAGTCCATCATCGCCCGCGGGTTGAAGCCCCGCCCGTCGTCCGAATAATCGAGCGTGAGTTCCGGGCCGTTCTGCGACAGCGAGAGGTTGATCGTCTTGCAGGCGGCATGCTTGAGCGAGTTGTTGATCAGCTCGCAGATCACCCGGTAGAGGATCACCTCGATGTCCGAGTCGTAGCGCTCCGTGCGGAGGTTCGTCGTGAAGCGGATCTTCACATCGTGCATCGCCGCGCTGCGGTCGATGAAGTGCTGCACCCCGCGTGCCAGCCCGAAGTCGTTGAGCACGTGCGGCGAGAGGTTGTTCGAGATCTCCCGCAGCGAGCGGATCGCCTCGTCGATGACGTAGGTCGTATTGTCGATGATCTCCCGCTGCTCGGCGCTCTGCCCGTCGCGCGAAAGCGCCGTGAGCGACATCTTCGCCGACGACAGCAGCGGCCCGAGTCCGTCGTGCAGCTCCTTCGAGAAGCGCGAGCGCGCCTTCTCCTCGGTGCGCAGCACGGCCGTCAGGATCCGCTTGTTGAGCAGCGTCCGCTGGCGGTTGAGCCGGTCGATGTATTTGAAGAGCTTGTGGGCGTACATCACGCCGATCGACAGGCAGACCGAAATGACGATCCCCAGGTAGGCGAACCACCAGCGCGGAACGTACTGCCCGGTAGCGATCAGCAGCTGCACGAGGCGCTCGACCGACAGCAGCGAGAAGCCCACGATGAAGAGGATCCAGACCGAATTGTACTTGGTGGTGCGCACCAGCCGCAGGGCATAGACCGTGGCCACGGACTGGATCAGAATCGACAGGATGAGCAGGCACTTGATCAGCATAGGCGCAGAAGGGTGTTAGGGCTTACAGCCTCTACAAAGATAAGACAAAAAACCGTTAACCCAGCACCTTCTCGAGATTTTTCATCTGCCGGTAGTCGGTCAGGTCGGCCTGCACGGGAACCACCGAGACGTAGTGGTTGCGCAGCGCCCACTCGTCGGTGTCGGTCGCCTCCGGCTCCCCGTCGATGAACGATCCCGTGAGCCAGAAGTACTCCCGGCCCCGGGGATCCTCGCGCCGGTAGAACTCCTCGCGCCAGAAACCCCGGTTCTGGCGGCACAGCCGCACCCCGCGGATCGTCTCGGGGCGCCCCGCCGGAACGTTGACGTTCAGGCACAGCGGAAGCTCCGGCTGCGCCGAGAGCACCTCGCCGATGATCTTCCGCCCGTAGAGTACCGCGGCGTCGAAGTCGGCGTCGGCGCTGTGGTCGTCGAGCGACAGCCCGACGGCGGGGCATCCGTAGAAGCTCCCCTCGAGCGCCGCGCCCATCGTCCCCGAATAGAGGACGTTGACCGCGGAGTTGGAGCCGTGGTTGATGCCCGAGATCACCAGATCCACATGCCGCTCGCGCAGCAGGTAGTCGAAGGCCATCTTCAGGCAGTCGACGGGCGTGCCCGAGAAGGCGTAAACCTCCACGTCGGGATCCTGCCGCACGCGCCGCAGGTAGAGGGGGTTGTGCATCGTGATGGCCTGGCTCATGCCGCTCTGCGCGGTCTCCGGAGCCACGACGTAGACATGGCCGAACGTGCGCGCGACCTCGATGGCCGCCGCCAGCCCCCGGGCGTTGTATCCGTCGTCGTTGGTGACAAGTATCAGTCGTTCGTTCATTGCTTTGGCGTTTGGATTGTCGCCCCGGCCGTTCCGTACGGGCCCCGCAGAGGCCCCTGTCGGCCGGAGATTTTGCAAATATACGCCATAAATCGCATTTTTTTACCCCCTGGGAGTTGTTCTTACGAATTTTCTTCCTACCTTTGCCCTCCCCAAGGGCGTATATCGACCTCTTTCATTGGGTGTCAACGCAAAGGCCGAGGGGGGGGCAGGTGTGGAGCGCGTCCGGACGTCGTGCCGGAAAGCGGACCGTCGAGCCTCCCGTCGGCGGGATTACGGACCAGGGCGCCCGTATGGTAGCGGCGGCACAGCGGGAATGTCGAATGCGAAACATTCAAATTTGTTGCAACAATGAACAAGGATGCAATCATCAAGCTCGTCAACGAGCAGATGTGGCCGAAGACGGACGCCGACGTGCCGTCGTTCAAGGCCGGAGACACGATCACCGTATCGTACCGGATCATCGAGGGAAACAAGGAGCGTATCCAGAGCTTCCGCGGCGTAGTGATCCAGATCAAGGGTCAGGGAAAGACCAAGATGTTCACGATCCGCAAGGTTTCGAACGGCGTGGGCGTCGAGCGTATCTTCCCCCTCTACTCGCCCCACATCGACAAGATCGAGGTCAACAAGATCGGTGTCGTACGTCGCGCACGCATCTACTACCTGCGCGATCTGACCGGCAAGAAGGCCCGCATCAAGGAGAAGCGCATGACCAGCGCGGACAAGAAGTAGTCCCGCTCCGCTTCGCAGGAAAACAGGATCCCAAACGGGATCCTGTTTTCCTTTTCCCCTTCGCCGCACACGCCCGAAACGCCCTCCTGCCCCGCCCCGAAACGGAACACGGGAGGAACCGTGCGGTTCCTCCCGTGCCGTCTTGCCGTCCGGCGTCCCTGCGGATGCCGGGGCGGATCCGGATCCCTATTCGACCGGAATGTCCTTGTTGACGTTCTTCGAGCCTGCGAGCGCGTAGTAGAGCAGGTAGACCAGGCCGATGGCGATCACCCAGTAGCTCGTCAGGTAGCCCATGCCGCTGTTCGTGTAGTCCACGATGGCGTTCTGGAGAAGCGGAAGGATACCGCCGCCGCAAACCAGGGCCATGAAGATACCCGAAGCCTTCTCCGTATACTTGCCAAGTCCCTCAACGGCAAGGTTGAAGATGCCGCCCCACATCACCGAGGTGCAGAGTCCGATGAGCACCAGCAGCGCGGCGTTGACCGGCACGTTCACCAGGCCGAAGCCTGCCGAACCGTTGAATACCGGGAGGTTGACAGCCACCTCGGGAGCGAACATCGCACCCAGCGTCAGCAGCAGACCCAGCGACGCAACGACCGAAAGCATGGCCCGGGCCGACACCTTGCTGCCGATCAGCGCGCCCAGCAGACGGCCGATAAGCATCAGGAACCAGTAGGTCGCAGCCACCGAACCCGCAACGGCCTCGGCGTTCACGCCGCTGCCCAGCACGTTCAGGTCGGGGTTCTGCAGCCACTTCTGCAGCACGTTGGGAACACCTACCTCGACTCCCACATAGATGAAGATGGCGATCGAGCCCAGCACGAAGTGACGGAACGACAGCGGTCCGTACTTGTCGGTGCCGGCAGCGGCCTTCTTGGCGGCCTCGGGCTTGTTCTCCGGAATCTTCGTCAGGGCGATTACGATGAAGGCGAAGGCGAAGATCGCCAGCGCGGCGTACATCAGCGGGAAGACGTTGCTGATCTGCGCATTCTTGATGCCCTCGGGAATCAGCAGGCCCGTGAGGATAATCACCGCCGTACCGCACAGCGAGTTGAACGACCCGCCGGTCTGGATCAGCTGGTTGCCCTTGTTGCCGCCGCCGCCGAGCTTGTTCAGCATCGGGTTGACAACCGTGTTGAGCAGGCACATCGAGAAGCCGGCGATGAAGGCGCCGAGCAGGTAGACCCCGAAGCTCTGCATCGTGCCCGAAAGGGTCTGGATGCCCACGCCGATGAAGCCCACGGCCACGGCGACCATCGCGGTCTTCTTGTATCCGTAGCGCTGCAGCATGTTGCCCGACGGATAGCCCATGATCGCATAGGCGATGAAGTTGGCGAAGACGCCCAGCGTACCCATCCAGTTCGGCACGTTGAACTGGTACTTCAGGATGTCTCCCATCGGCGAAGCGAGGTTCGTCACGAACGAGATCATTCCGAAGAGGAAGATCATCACAATGATCGGAAGAATGAAATTTTGCTTTTTTTCCATGAAAATATTAAAATTAGGTTAATATGTTTCGGGTTGGATGGTGTGCGGTATGTATCTATGTCTCCGTATCGGAGTCTTTTCGAGGTCGGAGGTTCGGGTTCAGAAATTCAGGTTCAAGTTCAGGTTCGGGGTTCGGGGTTCAGAGCTCAAGGCTCAAGTCGGGTTCGGGTTGGTTTCAGGTTTCAGGTTTCAAGTTCAGGGTGCGGGATTTAGGGCTCAGTTTCGGGGTTCGGGGTTCGGGTTCGTGGCGCGGCAGCGTCACCGGTCGCGTTCGGCGACGTAGGCGCACAGGTTCACCAGCGCCGAGCGGTATTCGGAATCCTCGTAGTCGGAGAGCATCTCCACGGCCCGCGTAATGTAGCCGTGCATCACCTCGGCCGCAGTCTGAAGGCCCCCTTCCGTCTCGACCGCCGCCCGCAGGCGCTCCACCGACGCGGCGTCCTCGTGGCACCGGCCCAGGAGGTCGAGCAGCTCCGCGCGCCGCGGTTCCGGGGCCTTTTCGAGCACCGTGAGCAGCGGGAGGGTGATCTTCCCCTCGCAGAGGTCGTTGCACGCCGGTTTGCCCGCATGGTTGCGCGGCGTATAGTCGAGGATGTCGTCCTGGATCTGGAAGGCCATGCCCAGGGCTTCGCCGAACCGCCGCATGGTCGACACCTTGTCGCGCGTGGTCCCCACGGCAAGGGCTCCGGCCGAGGCGCTCACACCCAGCAGGCTCGCGGTCTTCTTGTAGATGATGTCGAGGTAGGTCGTGCGGCTCATCAGCCGGTTCGCCGCGCAGTCGTCCTGCAGGATCTCCCCTTCGCAGAGCGCGGCCATCGAGCCGCAGACGTGCGTCACCAGATCGAACTGGCCGCTCTGAAGCCCGATGTTCATGTTGCGCGCAAGGATGTAGTCGCCCAGGATCACCGCCTTGTGCGACTGCCAGCGGGCATTGACCGAAGGCTTGCCCCGCCGCGTGTCGGCCTCGTCGATCACGTCGTCGTGGATCAGCGACGCCACGTGGATCATCTCGACAAGCATCGCCGCAAGCGACGCCCGGCGCCCGAGCGAGGCGCCCTTGACCGGGGCGTTCATCGCCGCGGAAAGCATTACCAGCGTGGGACGGATGCCCTTTCCGCGCGACGAAAGGGCGTAACGCAGCATATCGGATAACAACTCCCCCTCGGCGGTGAACTGGCGCTCGACAAACTCGTCGAAGGCCGCCAGCTCCGCAGTGACGGGTTTGCGGATGTCTTCGAGTGTAATCATATCCGCAAAGATAGTCATTTTTCGCTTTCAAGGCACGGACTGTCGTTGTTTTTTCGTACCTTTGGCCGTTGATTAAGATACGGCAAGATGAATTTCTCGAATCCCGCAGCCTCGAAGCTGCTCTCCGCAGGGGTTGCCCTCGTTCTTTTCTTCGTGGTGTGCGCCGCCTATTTCGCGCCGCAGTTCCGCGGCGAAGTGCTCCCGCAGCACGACGTCATCCAGTACGAGGGAATGGCCCGGGACATCACGCAGATGCGGGCCGAGCGGAGCGAAGACCCCCAGTGGACCGGCGGAATGTTCGGCGGAATGCCGGCCTATCTGATCAACGTCGCATACCCCGCACAGGCCGTGAAACGAACCGTCGGGCAGGTCGTGAAGATCCTCGACACCCCCGCGGCATTCCTCTTCTTCGCCATGACGGCGATGTGGGTCATGCTGCTCATCTTCGGGATAAACCCCTGGATCGGAATCGTCGCGGCGCTCGCCTACGGATTCTCGACCTACTTCCTGCTGATCATCGGAGCCGGGCACATCACCAAGATGTGGGCCCTGGTCTACGCCCCGCTGATGATGGGCGGCGCGTGGATGACCCTGCGCGGGAATCCCTGGCACGGCGCAGCCCTCACGGGTCTCGCGGCCTCGCTCGAAATCGGAGCCAACCACCCGCAGATCACCTACTACTTCCTCGTGGCGATGGCCGCGCTGTGGATCAGCGAGGGGATTGTGGCCCTGCGCGCAAAGCGCCTGCGGGACTTCGCACGGCGCACGGCCCTGCTCGCGGCGGCAGGGATCCTGGCCGTGGGATCGAACTTCTCGCCCCTGTGGTACACGGCCCAGCACTCCGGGGAGACCATCCGCGGAGGCTCGGAACTCGCCGCGACATCCCCCGGCAGCGAATCCTCTGCCGGAGGCCTCGACCTCGGATACGCCACGGCCTGGAGCTACGGAAAGGCCGAGAGCTTCAACCTGCTGATCCCCGACTTCATGGGGCGCGACTCGGCGACGACATTTCCCGCCGACGGCGCCACGGCCGCCGTGCTCAACGACTACGGACTGCGCGGCGCGGCGCAGCAGCTGCCCGCCTACTGGGGCACGCAGCCCTATACGGCCGGGCCTACCTACCTCGGAGCCGCCGTCATCTTCCTCGCCGTGCTGGGGCTGTTCCTCGCCCCCGGGCGCGACAAGTGGTGGATCCTCGCCGTAAGCGTGCTGATGCTGCTGCTCGCCTGGGGACAGAACTTCATCTCCTTCACCGAGCTGGCCTTCAAATACCTCCCGGGATACAACAAGTTCCGCACCGTGTCGATGACGCTCGTCGTCGTGCAGTGGGCCGCACCGCTGCTCGGGGCCTATGCCCTCATGCGGCTGTGGAACGGGAAGGCGTCCGGCCAACAACTGCGACGCGCCCTGGCATGGGCCGCAGGCATCACGGGAGGCATCTGCCTGCTCTTCATCGTTGCGGGAGGCGCCCTCTTCGATTTCGGACGCGCCGAGAGCGCCGCCTCGATGACCGACACCTTCCGGCATATCTTCGAGGCCAACGGGATGCAGGAGTACATCGACCGCGGCATGGACATCGAGTGGGGCGAGGCAACGGCCGACGCGATGGCCGCCGACCGCGCCGCGATGATGCGCGCCGACGCGTGGCGTTCGCTGGCAATGATCCTCCTGGCCGCGGGCGCCGTAGGGCTTTTCGCCCTGGGAAAGATCCGGAAGGGACTCCTCGTCGGGCTGCTGGCCGCCATCGTCCTCGCAGATCTCGTGCCCGTCGACCTGCGCTTCCTCTCGCACGAGAGTTTCGTCTCCCCGCGCCGCCAGCAGGTCACGCCCTCGGCCGCCGACAAGGCCATCCTGCAGGACACAGACCCCGGATACCGCGTGCTGAACCTCACGGTCAGCCCCTACAACGACGCCACGACCTCCTATTTCCACCGTTCGGTGGGCGGATACCACGGGGCGAAACTCGCACGCTATCAGGATCTGATCGACCGCTACCTCGCATACAACAACCAGCAGGTGCTCGACATGCTCAACACCCGTTACGTGATCGTCCCGGGTGCCGACGGGCAGCCCCAGGCACAGCGCCGCACGACGGCCTTCGGCGCGGCGTGGTTCGTCGACTCGCTCGCCCCCGCCCGTTCGGCGCAGGAGGAGATCGATCTCCTGGGGGAGGTGAACCTCCGCACAACGGCCGTCGTGAATACCTCGCAGACGGAAGAGTCCATGCAGCGTCCGATGCCCTCCGGCATCTATGACTCGGCCCGCATCGACCTTGCGGAGTACCGCCCCAACTACCTCCGATACGAATATTCTACACCCGAAGAGGCCATCGCGGTCTTCTCGGAAATTTATTATGACAAGGGCTGGAAGGCCTTCATCGACGGCGCGGAGGCCCCCTACTTCCGGGCCGACTACGTGCTGCGGGCCATGCGGCTCCCGGCCGGGGAGCATGTCGTCGAATGGCGGTTCCGCGCCCCGCAATGGACGGCGGTCGAATCCGTGACGGGCATCTGTTCGGGAATCATTCTCCTGGCGGCGCTCGCCGCGCTGGGCGTCTGGGGCGTGCGCCGCTTCAAGCGCCCCACGAAACCGGATGCAGCGCCCGAACGCCCGAACGCCTGACAAACCGACCCTGAACCAATACGCGCGCCACGAAATGCGCGCCCGGAATATGAAAGACGACAAACGACTCAAGCGGAAAGTCCGCAACTCCTACATCGTATCGACGGTGAGCATCACGCTGGTGCTCTTCCTGCTCGGATCGGTGGGGTATCTGATGACTGCGGCGATGAAGATCGCCGATACGCTGCAGGAGAGCATCAGCGTGAGCGTGGAGCTCCGCAAGGAGCTGACCCCCGAGGAGCGTCAGGCCGTCGAACAGCAACTGGAGGCCGAGCAGATCGTCTCGACGATCTCGTTCGTGCCCAAGGAGGAGAAACTCCAGGACCAGGAGTTCCGCAAGATGTTCGGCAGCTCGTTCGAGGAGATCCTCGAGGAGAACCCCCTGCTCGACTCCTTCGAGCTGACACTCACCTCGGCTTCGGCCGACAAGGAGCTCCTCGACTCGTTCATCGCGGCCGTCGGACGCATCGACGGCGTCGACAACGTGTCGTATCCCGCCATGATCGTCGAGCGGCTCCACACCACCGTGGGAAAAATCCGCCTCGTGCTCCTGCTCTTCGGCGGGGCCCTGCTCCTCGTGTCGCTCATCCTGCTGAGCAACACCATCCGCCTGGCGATCTTCTCGAAACGATACCTCATCAACACGATGAAGCTCGTAGGGGCCACCCGGTGGTTCATCATGCGCCCCTTCCTCGGGAGCAGCATCACCCAGGGAATCCTCTCCGGAATCGCCGCCTCGGTGCTCTTCGGACTGGCCGTGTTCGGGCTCAACGAGGCCGTCCCGGAGCTTACCTCCCTGGCCGAAATTCAGAAAATCGCCGTCATCATCGGGTCGATGATCCTCGGCGGAGTCCTCATCTCGGGGTTCTTCACGCTGCTCGTGCTGAACAAATTCGTCAACATGAAATCGAACAAGATCTATCTTTATTGAGCATATGAAACAGACACCGAAAACGACTCCCGAAACGCCGTCCGAAAATCCGCGCATGCCGCTGACGCGCCGCAACTACATCCTGCTGGCCGTCGGATTCGCCGTCATCGTGCTGGGATTCGTCCTTATGACCGGAGGGGGCAGCGACTCCCCCGAAGAATTCAACTACGCCATGTTCTCGTGGCGCAGGATCACCCTGGCCCCGATTCTGGTGATCGGCGGCTTCGCTTTCGAAATCTACGCCATCCTCAAACGCTTCTGAAAAAAACACCCTGACCCATGGATACATTGCAAGCCATCCTGCTCGGAATCGTGCAGGGAATTACGGAATTTCTCCCCGTCTCGAGCAGCGGGCACCTGCAGATCGCCAAGGAGCTGCTCGGCGTACAGCTCGAAGAGAACCTCACCTTCGACGTCGCACTGCACGCCGCAACCGTCCTGAGCACCATCGTGGTGCTGTGGAGCGAGGTCGTGCGCCTCGTCCGCGGGCTCTTCTCGCGCCGTTTCAACGAGGAGCAGGCATACGTCCTGAAGCTCATCCTCTCGATGGTGCCCATCGGCATCGTCGGATTCCTCTTCAAGGATCAGCTTAACGCCATGCTCGCCTCCCCGTGGATCCTGCTCATCGTCGGAGCCATGCTCCTGCTCACGGCCGCCCTGCTGGCATTCGCCTACTACGCAAAGCCCCGCCCCAAGGAGACGATTTCCTACCGCGACGCCCTGATCATCGGCATCGCGCAGGCCTGCGCCGCCATGCCGGGACTCTCGCGTTCGGGCTCGACCATCGCCACGGGACTCCTGCTCGGAAACAAGAAGGCCGCCGTGGCGCAGTTCTCCTTCCTGATGGTGCTGGCCCCGATCCTCGGCGAGACGCTCCTCGAAGCCGTGAGCGGCGAACTCACCGCAGGCGTCGCCGCAGGGCCGCTGGCCGCGGGATTCCTCGCCTCGTTCATCACCGGATGCCTGGCCTGCAAGTTCATGATCGAGATCGTCAAGCGCGGCAAGCTCATCTGGTTCGCCGTCTACTGCGCCCTGGCCGGCGCGGTCTCGATCATCACGACCCTCTGCTGATCCCCCGCTGCCGATGACACCTCAAGACGACGCGCGGGAGCTGCGCGGCATCAATTTCGAGGAGGGCTACATCGCCGTACTGGACAAGCCCCTGCGGTGGACCTCGACCGATGTGGTGCGCAAGATCAAGTTTGCGCTCCGCCGCATCGGGTTCCGGAAGATCAAGGTCGGGCATGCGGGAACGCTCGATCCGCTGGCCACGGGCGTGCTGCTCGTATGCATCGGGCGCGCGACAAAGATGGTCGACGCCCTGCAGGCCGAGGAGAAGGAGTATGTGGCCGACGTGATGCTCGGGGCCACGACCCCGAGCTACGACCTCGAGCACGAAATCGACCGCACGTACCCCTGGGAGCACATCACGCGCGAAGGCGTGGAGCGCGTCCTCGGGGAACTCTCCGGCGAGCGGCTCCAGACGCCCCCGGTCTTCTCGGCCAAGAAGATCGAAGGAACGCGCGCCTACGAGTTCGCACGCGCGGGCGAAGAGGTTGCCGTGCGGCAGGCGCTGATCCACATCTACGAGATGGAGCTCCTGGAGTACGACCTCCCGCGCATCCGCATCCGCGTGCGGTGCAGCAAGGGTACCTACATCCGTTCGCTGGCCCACGAAATCGGGCTCGCACTCGGCAGCGGCGCCCACCTCACCTCCCTGCGGCGTACGCGCAGCGGCGGTTTCACGGTCGAAAACGCCTGGGATTTGGAGGATTTTCTGGAAAAATTGCAAAATTCTGAAACAAAATAAACTTTTTTACGTATAGGAAATAGTTTGTCTATTTTCGAAACGCAAAAACAGTTTCACCCATGAAGTTATCGCAGTACGGGTACGACTTCTCGCCCGAAATGCTGGCCAAATACCCGGCCGAAAACCGCGACGAGGCGCGACTGATGGTCGTAAACCGCAAGACCGGAGCCATCGAACACCGCATTTTCAAGGAGATCCTCGACTACTTCGAGGAGAAAGACCTCTTCGTGCTCAACGACACGAAGGTATTCCCCGCACGCCTCTACGGAAACAAGGAGAAAACCGGCGCGGAGATCGAAATCTTCCTCCTGCGCGAACTGAACCGCGACCTCCGACTCTGGGACGTGCTCGTGGATCCCGCACGCAAGATCCGCATCGGAAACAAGCTCTATTTCGGAGACGACGACCTGCTCGTGGCCGAGGTCATCGACAACACCACATCCCGCGGACGTACCCTGCGCTTCCTTTTCGACGGTTCCTACGAAGAGTTCAAGGAGGCCCTCTTCTCGCTCGGCGAAACGCCCCTGCCGAAATGGGTGCGCGAAAAGGTCGAACCCGAGGACGCCGAGCGCTACCAGACAATCTTCGCAGCCCACGAGGGCGCCGTGGCTGCCCCGACCGCCGGCATGCACTTCTCAAAGCACCTGATGAAGCGCATGGAGATCAAGGGGGTAGACTGCGCATTCATCACCCTGCACGTGGGGCTGGGGAACTTCCGCACGGTGGACGTCGAGGATCTCTCGAAGCACAAGATGGACTCCGAGCAGTTCTTCGTCACGGAGGAGGCCGCCCGGGCCGTCAACACCGCCAAGGGCGAGGGTCACAAGGTCGTGGCGATCGGCACGACCGTCATGCGCACGCTCGAAACCGCCGTGTCGACGAACGGCATGATCAAACCCATGGAGGGGTGGACCAACAAGTTCATATTCGCCCCCTACGACTTCACCGTGGCCGACGCCATGGTCACGAACTTCCACCTGCCCTACTCGACGCAGCTGATGATGGTGGCCGCCTTCGGAGGCTACGAAAACGTCATGAACGCATACCGCGTCGCCAAGCAGGAGGGATACCGGTTCGGCACTTACGGCGACGCCATGCTGATTCTTTAAAAAATTTTTAGTACCTTTGCAGGAAGCAAACCACACGACCATGGCAAGCAAAATTCTGTACGTATGCCAGGAAATCACCCCCTACCTCCCCGACTCGGAGAGCGCCCTGCTGTGCCGCGCGCTGACACAGGCCATGCAGGAGAGGGGCAATGAGATCCGTACGTTCATGCCCCGCTACGGATGCATCAACGAACGACGGCATCAGCTGCACGAAGTAATCCGCTTGTCGGGGATGAACCTGATCATCGACGACAACGACCACCAGCTCATCATAAAGGTCGCATCCATCCCCTCGGCACGCGTACAGGTTTACTTCATCGACAACGACGACTACTTCTCGCGGAAGGCCGTCCTGGCCGACGACCTGGGAGCCGAATTCCCCGACAACGACGAACGGGCCATCTTCTTCGCACGCGGCGTGCTCGAAACGGTCCGCAAACTCCGATGGACCCCGTCGGTCGTGCACTGCCACGGATGGCTCTCCTCGGTCGTCCCGGTCTATCTCAGGCGCGTGTTCGCCGACGACCCCGTCTTCCGAGACGTCAAGATCGTCGTGTCGCTCTACGACGACGCATTCCCCGGAACCCTCGACCCGACATTCGGGCAGAAAATCGCCGGTGAGGGCGTCAAGGATAAAAATCTCGCCATTCTCGACACGCCGTCATACGAAAACCTCTTCCGTTTCGTTATGGAGTATGCCGACGGCGTCATCGCAGGCTCCGCTAACATCGACCCCCGCGTGCTGGAAATCGCCCGCACAAGCGGCAAACCGATGCTGGAGTACCGGACACCCGACAGCGCGGAGTTTTTCGATAATTACAACCGATTCTATGAAGCGATTCAGCAATAACCGCTCCCGATTCCTCTTCCCGGCGGCGCTGGCCATGCTCCTCACCCTGACTCTCGGAGGATGCAAGCAGGTCGACGACACCCTGGGCGGAAACCTCATCCCCGACAACCAGCAGATGAAGGCCGGGGTCCTCCAGCTCCCCGCAATCGGAGACCTCAACCCCCGGAAATACGTCGAAACACGCCTCTTCCAGACCGACTCCATCGTCGGTTCGAACCTCTCCTACGGGTACTTCGGATCGCAGCTCAACGACACCATCGGACGCCGCCAGGCGGGATTCCTCACACAGATGGTAAGCTACTATACCGTCGATTCGGGGTATTTCGGATTCAAGCCGATCTTCGACTCCGCGCAGATCCTCCTTTCGGTCAGCAAGTTCGGAACCGATACGGTGACCGTGCAGGAGTTCGCCGTCTACGAGATCCTGAGCAACGACTACATCACCAAGAAACCCTCCGGTGATTCGACCTTCTACCTGAATTTCGACCCCCTGGATCCCGATCCGGTCGGCCACTCGTCCGCTCCGGTATACGATCCCGACCAGCCGCTCTTCACCTTCACGCTCGGAGGCGAGCGCGAGCCCTCCACCACCACGGCCGTGACGATGACCCCGACCGAGGCAGGAAAACGCTACATCCAGCGCCTGATGCTTCAGGAAGAGGGCGAGAAGTACTACAAGGACTATTCGATCTACAGCCTCGACAGCCTCGAGCAGTGGGTCGAGGAGTTCCGCGGGCTCTACATCTGCCCCAAACCGGGAGCCGAAGTCAGCGAACCCGGCAAGGGGACGATCTACGCCACAGAGCTCGAAATGTCGGGACTCTCGGTCTTCTGCCGCAACCGCGTGCCGGAAGACCCGCGGCTGATCAAGGATACCATCGGCATGGTCTTCTACTTCAACACCTCGGGTGTCAATTACGGAAACCTCTCGGTCAACACTTTCAAGCACGACTATTCCCTGGCTTCGGCGACACGGATCGACCCCGAGCAGGCCCGGGAGACGAACCCCGAGCGGGAGACCACCTCCACGCTGTACGTCGAGGGCTACAACGGAATCGTCTCGGAGATGTCCTTCCGCGAGGAGTTCTTCGAGGCCCTGGAGGAGGAGATTCGCGCCACGAACGAGGCCGACGACAAGAACTTCACCACCATCGCCTTCAGCCAGGTGCGCATGTCGGTCTACCTGCCCGACAGCCAGTACGACTGGCAGTCCATCGACCCGTTCGCCAACGGGAACCGGCTGCTCTACCAGATGAGCACCTTCCCGAACCGCCTGGGGCTCTACACCAATTACAAGACCCTCACGCCGATCGCCGACTACGCCTACTCCTACGAGTCGACATACAGCGCCACGATCGCATACGGGGGATATGTCAACCGCAGCCGCGCCTGCTATGTCATGGACATCACGGGACACGTGCAGCAGATGTGGAACAGCTACCTCCAGGAGAAGGCCGCCGCCGAACAGGAGAACCGCGCAATCGACTGGGACAATATCCCGCTCAGCAAAATATACATCGGGCCCGAAGCCTACAGCATCTTCTCGACACCCTTCGGCGTGCTGCAGGGAATGGCGCCCGACCCCGGGGCCGCAACGGACACCGACGCCCCGATCCGGTTCGACATGGTGTACAACCTGATAAAATAAGACACGAATAGTATTCTCCCCCGCGGAACCTAAGTGAGCAACTTAGGTTTTCGCTTTTGAAAAGACTCCGTTCCCATGCAGGAAAATCTAGTCATCGTAGAGTCCCCGGCCAAAGCCAAGACCATCGAGAAATTTCTCGGAAAGGACTATATCGTCAAATCGAGTTTCGGACACATCCGCGACCTTTCGAAGAAGGATCTCGGCATCAATATCGACGACGGATTCAAGCCCGTGTACGAAATCCCCGGCAACAAGAAGAAGATCGTCGACGAACTGAGCCGCCTGGCCAAGGAGAAGACCGTCTGGCTGGCATCCGATGAAGACCGCGAAGGAGAGGCCATCGCATGGCACCTCGCCGAGGTTCTCGGGCTCCCCGTCGACCGCACCAGGCGCATCGTCTTCCACGAGATCACCAAGCGCGCCATCCTCGAGGCCATCGAGCACCCCCGGACCGTCAACATGGACCTGGTAAACGCCCAGCAGGCACGGCGCATCCTCGACCGGCTCGTAGGTTTCGAGCTCTCGCCCGTGCTGTGGAAAAAGGTGCGTCCGTCGCTCTCGGCAGGACGCGTGCAGTCGGTCGCCGTGCGGCTGATCGTCGAGCGCGAGCGCGAGATCATCGCCTTCCGCCCGAGTCCCTATTTCCGCGTCGTCGCGCAGTTCCACACCACCGGCGCCGAGGAGAAGACCCTCTTCAAGGCCGAGATCCCCACGCGCTTCGAAACCGCCGCCGAGGCCGAGGCTTTCCTTGGCAGCTGCATCGGCGCGACCTTCACCGTGGCCCGCGTGGAGAAGAAGCCCGCGCAGCGCTACCCCGCTCCGCCGTTCACCACCTCGACGCTCCAGCAGGAGGCCGGGCGCAAACTCGGCATGTCGGTCTCGCAGACGATGTCCGTGGCGCAGCACCTCTACGAGCAGGGTCTGATCACCTACATGCGTACCGACTCGGTGAACCTCTCGCAGCAGGCCCTGGCCCAGTGCAAGGAGGAGGTTACGAAACTCTTCGGAGAGAAGTATTCGCGCTGGTTCAACTACAAGACCAAGACCAAGGGGGCGCAGGAGGCACACGAGGCCATCCGTCCGTCGTACATCGACCGGCAGCAGATCGAAGGAACCCCCGCCGAAAAACGCCTCTACGAACTGATCTGGAAACGCACCGTCGCCTCGCAGATGGTCTGCGCCGAGCTGGACCGCACGACCGTGACGATCGACATCTCGGGGTCGGAGTACCAGTTCGTCGCCCAGGGCGAGGAGATCCGCTTCGACGGATTCCTGCGCCTGTACGCCGAGTCGACCGACGACGAGCCGAACAGCGAAAGCGCCGGCGGGCTGCTGCCGGGCCTGACGGCCGGCGACCTCCTGCAGGCCGTGCAGATCACCGCCACGGAGCGCTTCACGCAGGCCCCGGCCCGCTACAACGAGGCATCGCTCGTCAAGCGCCTCGAAGAGCTCGGCATCGGGCGCCCCTCGACCTATGCCCCGACCATCACCACGATCATCAACCGCGGGTACATCGTCAAGCAGAACCTCGAGGGGCAGAAGCGCGGATACCTCCAAATGACGCTCTCGGGAGGGAAGATCACCCGGAAGAGCCTGACGGAGAACTTCGGAAAAGAGAAAAACAGGCTCTCGCCCACAGATATCGGCATGGTCGTGAACGACTACCTCGAGAAGCAGTTCGGGCCGATCATCGACTACAACTTCACGGCCAACGTCGAGAAGGAGTTCGACCGCATCGCCGAGGGCGACATCACCTGGACACGGATGATCGGCGACTTCTACGGGCCGTTCCACCGGATGGTCGACAACGCCATATCCACGCAGAACGACACCCGCCGCGAAGCCCGCATCCTGGGCACGGATCCCAAAACGGGGCATGTCGTCAAGGCCCGCATCGGACGCTACGGCCCGATGGTCGAGATCGAGGGCGGAGAGGGTGAGAAGAGCCGCTTCGCCTCGCTGCGCAAGGGACAGCTGATCGAGTCGATCACCCTCGAGGAGGCGCTCGAACTCTTTGCCCTGCCGCGCAAGGTCGGCGAGCTGGACGGCGAGGAGCTGGTCGTCGGACTGGGCAAGTTCGGACCCTACGTGCGCTACGGAAAGCTCTTCGCCTCGCTGGCAAAGGGCGACGACCCCTACACGATCACGCGCGAGCGCGCCATAGAGCTGGTACACGAGCGCCAGGCGGCCAACACGGCGGCCAACACCCCCCTGCGGAGCTTTGCGGAGGACCCCGACATGCTGGTCAAGAACGGCCGATACGGCGCATACATCGCCTACAAGGGAAAGAACTACCGCCTGCCCAAGGGTGCGAAACCCGAGGAACTGACGCTCGAGGAGTGTCTGAAAATCGTCGCCAATTCAAAAAAATAAACTACCAACACCACGAAAATGAAAAAACTCTTTCTCGCCCTGTTCCTGCTCGGCACGGCCGCAGGAGCCGCCGCCCAGAGCCCCGAAACCCCCGAGGCCGAAGGGTACCAGTTCACCGACGTCAACATCCTGCCCGCCACCTCGGTAAAGGATCAGAGCCGCAGCGGCACCTGCTGGTGCTACTCGACGCTCTCGTTCATCGAGAGCGAGATCCTCCGCGCCGGAGGCCCCGAACTGGACCTCTCGGAGATGTGGATCGTGCGCAACATCTACTTCGAGAAGGCCGTGAAGTACGTCCGCCTGCACGGATCGCTGAATCTGGCCGTCGGTGGCCAGGCCCACGACGTCACCTACGGAATCCAGGCCTACGGCATCGTGCCCGAGGAGGTCTATCCGGGCCTGAACTACGGAACCGACAAACCCGACTTCGACGAGATCGACGCCGTAATCAAGGCTTATGCCGACGCCGTGATCCGGGCTGCCGAGAAGCGCAGCGGGGGCAAGCTCACGACCGCCTGGCAGGCCGGGCTCAACGGCATCCTCGACGCCTATTTCGGCCCGCGGCCCGAGACCTTCACCTATGAGGGCAAGGAGTACACGCCGCAGTCGTTCGCCGCATCGCTGCCCGTCGACATGGACGACTACATCGAGTTCACCTCCTTCACGCACCATCCCTTCTACACGCAGTTCTCGATGGAGGTGCCCGACAACTGGAACTGGGACAAGGTATGGAACGTGACGCTCGACGAGATGATGCAGATCATCGACACCTCGCTCGAGCGCGGATACACCATCGCCTGGGGTTCGGACGTCAGCGAGAAGGGTTTCAGCCGCACGAAGGGCATCGCCATCATCCCGGAGGCCGACCTCGAAGGGATGGAGGGCACCGAAGCCGAGAAGTGGGGCAAGCTCACCGCGCGGGAGAAGGAGGCTGCTCTCTATACCTTCGACAAACCCGGCAAGGAGCGCACCATCACCCAGGAGCTCCGCCAGCAGGGATACGACAACTACGAGACGACCGACGACCACGGCATGCAGATCGTCGGAACGGCCGTCGACCAGAAAGGCAACCGCTACTACAAGGTGAAGAACTCCTGGGACGTAACGGGTCCATACGACGGATACTGGTATTTCTCGCGTCCGTTCGTGGCCTACAAGACCATGACCGTGCTGGTCAACAGGAACGCCGTACCGAAGGAGATCCTCCGGAAGATCGGTCTCAAATAGGAATTCAGAAGGCCCTGACCGCCTTCGGACAAAGGAAAAAGCCCGGTCTCCGCATGGAGGCCGGGCTCGTTTTTTCGAAAGAAAGGTCGGGGCTGTTTCCCGAAGAGAGACCCCGCGCTGCACGTGGCGGGGTTACGGGATCGAGACGATCGTACAGCCGTCGTCGAAGCGGATGGTCAGCGTGACGCGCTCCCCGGCGGCCGCGCCCTCGACCGCGCCCCGCGCAAGGTCGGCGTCCGTCACCCGCAGGTCGCGAATGAAATCCGCACCGCGGCGGCGCGCATATTTATAAAGGCACTCCTTCGCGCACCACAGCACCCCCGGCCAGCGGGGATCGTCCGACAGGGCCCGTTCCGCGGGGGTCGAGACGCGGCTCACGACACGGCCAAAATCCCGCTCAGAAGGTTCGGCATCCACGGCGCAGCGGACGTCGCAAAGGCAGACAACCACACGTCCTGGACAATGGGATACGGAGAGGTGCCACGCACTTCCGGGCAGCAGCGGGGCTCCCGCGGCATCGTAGTCGATCGGGATATCGGCCCCGAGGCGGCGGCGCACGAGCGTCCGCCACGTCAGGAACTCCGCACGACGCGCCGGGGTGCCGAAGCCTGCGGCGCGCAGCCGTTCGTCGGCGGTCGTCCACGGAGCGGTCTCATCGTCGGAAAGAGGGCGTGATATCAACAGATCCCGGATCATGGCGCGGGATTACAGTATGTCGACGCGGATTTTGTCGATGCGGTGACCGTCCATCTCCTGCACCGTGAAGCGAAATCCGTGGGCCGTGAAGCTGTCGCCCTTGTGCGGGAAGTCGCGCTTGAGTTCCAGCATCAGACCCGCAAGGGTCTCCGCCTCGCCGCGGAGATCCCCGAAAGTCCCTTCGTCGATCTCCACGATGCGCTCGAAATCCCCCAGGTGCGTCTTGCCTTCGAAAAGAAAACTCCGGGCGTCGAGGCGCGTATAGAGGTGTTCGTCGGTATCGCTCTCGTCGGAGATCTCTCCCACGATCTCCTCGATGATGTCTTCGAGCGACACAAGCCCCAGCGTCGAGCCGTATTCGTCGACGACGATCGCCATGTGCACCTTGTTCGTCTGGAAATCGCCCAGCAGATCGTTGATCTTCTTGTGCTCGGGGACGAAGTAGGGCTTGCGGATCAGCTGCTGCCATGCAAAGTCACAGTCGTTGTTGATGTAGGGAAGCAGATCCTTCACGTAGAGCGTGCCGCGGATGTGGTCGGCATCCTCCTCGTAGACCGGAATGCGCGAGAAACCCGATTCGATGATCGTCCGCTTCACCGTATCGTAGTCGTCGGTCATGTCGAGGGCCGTCATGTCGACCCGCGGCTTCATGATCTCCTGCACCTCGGTATTGACGAAATTGACGATTCCCGAGAGCATCACGTGCTCCTCGGGACTGCTGCTCTGCGTCATGTCGACGGCATCGGCCAGCTCGTCGAGCGAAATCTCGCTCCGGTGCGCGGCCTTCTCGCTGATGCGGCTGCTCGTGCGCACCAGCACGTACGACAGCGGATAGAAGACCCACCGCAGCACGAGCAGAGGGCGTGCCACCATGGAGGCGAAACGCAGCGGCATGGTCTGCGCCAGCACCTTGGGAAGGATCTCCCCGAAGAGCAGCAGCAGGAAGGTCACCAGCACGGTCTTGAACAGGAAGACGAAGCGCTGGAACGTAAACAGCGAGTCGATGATGTTGGCCGTGAGGATGACGATGCAGATGTTCACCAGGTTGTTGACCACGAGGATCGTCGCCAGCAGCAGGTCTACGTCCGACAACAGCTTGAGCATCGCCTCGGCGCTCATGCTCCGCCGGTCCTTGAGACGGCGGATGTCGTTGTGCGAGAGGGAGAAAAACGACGTTTCGGCCCCCGAGACGAGCGCCGAAATGCACAACAGGAGAAACGTCACCACACACAGGACGATGACGTGGGCGGAAAATCCGTTGAAGGTGATCCAGGGATGTATCTCTTCCAAACCGCAGGCTGATTAGTTAATCGAATAGCGAACCGCCGTTCGACGCCGCCTTCGAGGGGGCTTCGGACGATTCGGCCTTGAGAACCTCCTTGCGGCCCCCGGGGATCTGCACAACGAATTTCGAATTGCGCGACTGATAGGCGGGTTTGGCCAGCAGGCTCTCGATGTTGTTGTAACGCGTCGACTTGGCGCCCAGCATCACCTGCTCGGGCTGGCGCGACGCCGGCTTCGGCTGAACGGGCTTGATGGGTTCCAGCACCGGAGTGGCCGCAACGGGCTCCTTGACCACCGGCTCGCTCGGAACGATCGGGATCATCGTGCCGGCCGCCTCGCTGCTCTCGAATCCCGTAGCCACGACCACCAGCTCGATGGCATTGCCCAGCTGAGGCTTCTCGCTCGTTCCCCAGATGATGTTGGCATTGTGGATCACGCCGCGCTCGTCCTGCACGCTGGCATGCGACTGGATGTATTCGAGGATGCGCACGACCTCCTCGTACATCAGGGCGTCGGCATTCGACACCGAAATGTTGAGCAGGATGTTCTTCGCCCCGGAAATGAGGTTGTGATCCAGCAGCGGCGAACGCAGCGACGCCTCGGCAACGGCTTCGGCGCGGTTGTCGCCCTCGGCCGTGGCCACGGCCATGTGCGCCCGCCCGCTGTCGCGCATCACCTTCGAGACATCCGCGAAGTCGACATTCACAAGGTCGCTTTCGACGGTGATGATCTCGGCGATACCCTTCGCGGCCGAGGCCAGGATGTCGTCGGCCTTGCCGAAGGCCTGCTTCAGCGACAGCCGCCCGTAGATCTCGAGGATGTTCTCGTTGTTGATGATAAGCAGCGAATCGACGTTCTGACGTAGCTCCTCGATGCCGCGGTGCGCCTGTTCGTAGCGGATCTTGCCCTCGACGGCCAGCGGCGAGGTGACGATCGCCACAGTCAGAAGTCCCATTTCGCGGGCAAGTTTCGCAATTACGGGCGAGGCCCCGGTTCCCGTGCCGCCGCCCATACCTGCCGTGATGAAGATCATCTTCGTCCCCGCCTCCTCGAGCACCTGGCGGATCTCCGGAAGGCTCTCGACGGCCGCACGCCGTCCGTTCTCGGGGTCGTTGCCCGCACCGAGGCCCTCGGCCCCGAGGCGGATCTTCTGCTCCACGGGACTCTTGTCGAGCGCCTGCTGGTCGGTGTTGCAGACCATGAACGTCACACCCCGGATCCCGAGGTTCCACATGTGATTCACCGCATTGCCGCCCGCACCGCCGACGCCGACCACCATGATGATCGAGTTGCTGGTACGGGGAGCCTTGATTTCCGACATCAATTCGTCCGTCATATCTCTTTGTCTCTTTTTTTCGCTTGTTTACAGTTTCAAAATCGCTTTCGCCCGCGGTCTTGCCCGGCAACTGCCGGCCGCACCCCGCCAGGCATCTCCGCACCGGCGGGCACGCCCCTGCGCCCGCCGGAGCGTTTCCGCATCAGATCTCCTCGTCGTCGCCCGCCGAGAAACTCTTGTTGATCTTGTCGAACGTGCGCTGGAAGATCGAGCCCCAGTCGCGCTTGGGTTTCGGCTTGTAGAGGCTCTCCTCGTCCTCCTCCCCGGCAGAATGCTCCTCCTTCGGGGGTTCCGGCTGCGGAGCCGGGGTCTGAGGCCTGAGGCCTGCGCCTGCCGGCTGGTGCACTCCGCCCACGGGCTGCGTCGGAGGATACGGGGGATAAACCGCAGGTTCGGGGGCCGGAGCGGGTTGCGCCGGACGCTCCACGACCACGCAGCCGCCCTTCGCAGAACCCTTCAGAAGAAGTCCCACGACAGTCGAACAGGCCGGATCGGCCACCTTCGGGAGCGACTCCTCGGCGATGCCGATCTCCGGAACCGCCACGCGGACGTCGAGGCCCGACATCCGGCGGAAAAGCTCGTCGAGATCCTTCAGCTTGGCCGAGCCGCCCGTCAGGACAATGCCGTAGGAGAGCTTCCCGGCATAGCCCGAATCCTTGATCTCCTGCAGGACGAACTCCACGATATCCATCGCCCGGGCCTCGATCACCGTGGCCAGGTTGCGCAGCAGGATGTCCTTCGCATCGCGGGCCGTGCGGCCGCTGACGCGGATCAGCTTGTCCTCGGGGGCCAGTTCGGCGACCGCCGAGCCGTATTTCTGTTTGAGGCTCTCGACGTGCTTCTCGGGAACGCTCATCGTGCGGATGTCGCGGTTGATGGCCGAGGCGCCCATGGGGATCGAGGCGATATAGCGCACCACGTTGCGGTAGTAGACCGTCACGTCGGTCACGCCCCCGCCCACGTCGACCACGGCGACGCCCTCCTCCTTCTCATCGGGCGAGAGCAGCGCCTCGGGAGTGGCCAGGGCGTTGGGCGTCACGCCCAGCAGTTTGATGCCCAGGCGTTTGAGCGCCATATCGAGGCGCTGCATCGGCGTGCGCAGGCAGAGGATGAAGTTGAATGTCGAGGAGAGTTTCTTGCCGAACGAACCCACGGGGTTGCGGACCTCCTGGTTGTCGTCGACCATATAGTTCTGGGGAACCCGCTCCATGATGGACTCGTCGTCGGGAGCCTGCACGTTGCGCATCCTGTCGAACAGCGCGTCGACATCGTGCTGGCTGACCCCGTTCTGGGGGTCGTAGACGAAGACGTGATCCGTATGGCGGGCGCACCGCACGAAGTCGCCCGAGATCCCGGCATAGGCCTCCGTGATGCGGATCCCGAGCTGCTCCTCGGTCTCCGAAACCGCCGCACGGATGGAGCGGCTCACGAGTTCGATGTTCTCGATCTGCCCGGCCTTGACGCCTTCCGAAGGTTTGCTCACGAGGCTCACCACCGAAAGCTCGCCCTCCGGCGTCTTTTCGCCGACGGCCACCACGACCGACGAACAGCCCAGATCAATGGCAACGGTATAGTTTTTTCTTTCCACAGTACAATTCTTTATGTTTCGCGAACCCTGTTGTTTTTACAAATTTCCCGCCGGACGGCCTCCCGCGGAGCATCGCCGCGGCATCACCGGCGGCAGACGACCTGACCGGCATAGCGCACGTCGATCGAGCGGTAGGTATCCCACCCGAGCACCGAAAGTCCGCGACGGTAAAAACGCAGCAGCTTGTCGAACTTCTCCTCCACGCGCTCCAGGCGCCCGAAACGGATCGTAAAACGCCCGCTGCGCGGCACAAGCTCCACCTCCAATGCTCCGCTGGAGGTCGTATACGCGGCAATCTGCACCACCTCCGACCTCCAGAAATCGTCGTCTTCGACAGTTTCCACAAAGGTAAGGAGTTTCATGAAATCTTCGTAGCTTTTCTCCAATTTTTTTTGCTTCCGCCGCTCGGCCTCCTGCTCCTCCCCGAGGTGCTCGATCTGACGCCGGATCTCCTGCCCCTTGTAGCGGTACGCACGCCGCAGCGAAGCCTTCTTCTCCCGCAGCTCCTCCACGCGCCGGTCGAACGCCTCGGAGCTCTCCAGACGCCACCACTGCCGCTTGATGCGCATGCGCCGCAGGGCCGAGGTGTTGCGGTCGTTCTCCAGTTCGGCGGTGTAGAGCGGGTACTTCTCCCGCTCGAGGTCCGCAATCCGTTCGTCGATCTCCCGCAGGCGCTCGTCGACGTAGCGGCGCACGTCGCCCGTGTATTTGTCGGCAAACGGCGGCCGGTAGGATCCCGTCACCACCGGAACGTACAGCGACGAAGCCTGCGGCGCCGCAAAGACATACCCTTCGGAGGTCACATAGGCGTTCATGCCGTCGGTGAGCAGCCGCAGGAGCGGCTCCCGCTGGCTGATCTTCACATGCAGCGTCCCCTCGTAGGAGAGGTAGGCCGCCACACGGTCGACGAATCCGTTGCGGGCGATGAGCTGCTCGATGCCCGTGAGGTCGACCTCCGAGACGGGGGTTCCGACGGTCTTGATCCCTTCGGCGGCGATCCACCGGCGAACCTTCGCCGCCGAGACCAGATGCCCGTGCGCGGTGCTGTCGACGACCTCGATGGCAAGGCGCGCAACCTTCCGCGCCTTCCGCTCACGACGTGCCGTGGCACCCGCATAGAGCATGTAGGCGGCGACGGAGACCCACAGCAGGGTCAGAACGACGTATCGGACGGTGCGGGAGTTCATGGCAGCGGTCGGGAATTTGTTTCAGGCGTTCGAAAATATTGGGGTCAGGATTTCCGTCGCAGGGCCTCGGCCAGCGCCTCGCAGCAGGCGTCGATGTTGCCCGCTCCGAAGCTGATGACCACGTCGGTAGGCATCGCGGCGACCGTCTCCACGAGCTCCTCGCGCGCCACGATGCGGCACGGAACGGTCACCTGACGGGCGATGAGCTCCGAGGTGACACCCTCGATCGGCTCCTCGCGCGCCGGGTAGATCGGCAGCAGCACCACTTCGTCGGCATGCGACAGCGCCTCGGCGAACTCCTCATGCAGATCGCGCGTACGCGTGTAGAGGTGCGGCTGAAAGAGCGCCGTGATCCGCCGTCCGGGGAACATCGCCCGCACGGAGGTGAGTGTCGCGGAGAGCTCGCGCGGATGGTGGGCGTAGTCGTCCATGTAGACCTGCTTCGGGGTGTTGACGTAGAACTCGAAGCGGCGCTTGACCCCCGAGAAGGAGGCCAGGGCCTCGCGCAGCAGCACGGCGTCGACCGCCACGCCCGTCACCTGCGCGGCGCACCACACCGAGGCCACCGCAGCGACGGAGTTTTCGATGTTGACCCACCCCGGGATGCCGAGCGTGCACCCCTCATAAACCCCCGAAGGGGTGACGATGTCGTAGCGGTAGTGCCCGCCCTCGAGCAGCCGCTCGATGTTCCGGGCATAGAAGTCGCACGGCGTGTCGTAGGCGTAGCGGTAGAGCGTGATCTCGGGGTTGTCGACCGTGAGCTCGACCCCCTGTTTGAGGATCAGGTAGCCGTCGGGGCGGATCTGGCGGATGAACTGCGCGAAGGCCTCCTTCACGGCCTCGTGCGTGCCGTAGATGTCGAGGTGGTCGGGATCCGCCGAGGTCACCACCGCCACGTCGGGGTAGAGGCGCAGGAACGAACGGTCGAACTCGTCGGCCTCGACCGCCAGGCGGCGTCCGCCGCCCAGCACGAGGTTGCCCCCGAAGTTCTTCGAAATGCCCCCGAGGAAGGCCGAGCCCCCGCCGGTCAGCGCGCGGTTGAGCCACGCGACCAGCGTCGAGGTCGTGGTCTTGCCGTGCGTGCCCGCCACGGCCATCACGTACTTGCCCTCCGAAAGGTGCCCGAGCATCTGCGAGCGCTTCTCGATCGTAAAGCCGTGCTCGCGCAGGTAGCAAAACTCGCTGTGCTCCTGCGGCACGGCAGGCGTGTAGACCACGATCGTGCGCGCAGGGTCGAGGAACGCCTCCGGAATCAGCCGCACGTCGTCCTCGTAGTGGATCGACGCCCCTTCGGCCTCAAGTTCGTCGGTCAGGGGCGTGCGCGTGCGGTCGTAGCCCGCCACGGCGCAGCCCTCGTGCAGGAAATAGCGGGCCAGGGCGCTCATGCCGATGCCCCCGATCCCGAGAAAATAGATGTTCTTCTTCTCCATCATTTCATCACCTTTGCAATCTCATTCACAATATCCTCCGCCGCATGGGGCCGCGCCAGCGCCTCGAGGCTCCGGCTCATCCGCTCCCGTCGTGCGGGATCCTCCAGCAGCTCGCACGCCCGGCGCATGGCCGTCGTGCGGCACTCGGCGTCGGGGACGACCACCGCGGCGCCCTTCGCCTCGAGGGCCCGGGCGTTCTTGGTCTGATGGTCTTCGGCGACGTTCGGCGACGGTACGAAGACCACGGGTTTTGCCACCAGGCACAGCTCCGAGACCGTACCGGCGCCGCTGCGCGACACGACCACGTCGGCCGCGGCGTAGGCGTAGTCCATGCGGTCGATGAAGGCCCCCTGCCAGATCCCCGCGGCGGGGTGGGCCGCCAGGAACGCCTTCATCTCGCGTTCGTAGTATTTGCCCGTCTGCCAGATCACCTGCACCGGCGAAGCGTCGCCCTTTTCGAGGATCCACGCTTTCATCATCTCGTTCAGCGAACGCGTGCCGAGCGACCCCCCGACCACCAGCACCACCGGGCGGTCGGCCGTCAGGGAGTAGTATTTCAGCGCCGCGGCGCGGTCGGCGCCCTCCTTCGAGAAGCGGCCCCGCAGGGGGTTGCCCGTCAGGACGATGCGGTCCGCCGGGAAGAAGCGCTCCATCCCCTCGTAGGCCGTGCAGATGCGGCTGGCGCGGCGCGCGAGGATCTTGTTCGTCACCCCGGCGTAGGAGTTCTGCTCCTGGATCACCGTCGGCACGCCCATGCGCTGTGCGGCCCACAGCACCGGGGCGCTCGCATAGCCTCCGAAGCCCACCACGGCATCGGCCCCGAAGTCGCGGATCACGCACCGTGCCTGCCTCAGGCTCTTGACGACCTTCAGCGGAACCAGCAGGTTGTGCCAGTCCATGCGCCGCTGCAGCCCGGCGATCGGAAGTCCGACGATCCGGTATCCGAGGGCCGGAACCTTCTCCATCTCCATCTTGCCCTCGGCGCCGACAAACAACAGCTCCACGTCGTCGTCGAAGCGGCGTTTCAACGCCTCGGCGACCGCCACGGCCGGGTAGATATGGCCTCCCGTACCGCCGCCCGAAAGAATGATCTTTTTCATATCGTTTTTCTCTTCAACTTCTTCCTTTTACAAATCGGCCGCTCCGTCCCGGGACTTCAGGAATCGACTGCTCCGGGACTTCACAGAGTCCCCGCCCCGGCACGCTTCTGTCCATTCCTGTCTATTCCTGTCCATTCTTGCCCATTTCTACCCGCTCCTACCCCGGACTGCCCCGGACATTAACGGCCCCACGTCCCGCGGTCGAGCGAACGGTAGTTGATCGCCTCGGCGATGTCGGCCGAGGTGATCGCGTCGCGTCCCGCAAGGTCGGCGATCGTGCGCGCGACCTTCAGGATGCGGTCGTAGGCCCGCGCCGAGAGCGACAGCCGCTCCATGGCCCGCTCCAGCAGGGCCGCCGAAGCCGCGTCGAGCCGACAACACTCCCTCAGCAGGGCGCTGTTCATCATGGCGTTGGTGTGGATGCCCTCCGCCTCGCGGAACCGCTCCGCCTGGATCTCCCGCGCACGCATCACCCGCTCGCGGATCACAGCGCTCGGCTCCCCGGCTGCCGCCGCCGACAGCTCCTGCGGCAGCACGGGCGTCACCTCGATATGCAGGTCGATGCGGTCCAGCAGCGGCCCCGAGATGCGGTTCATGTAGCGGTGCACCGAGCCCGGAGAGCAGGTGCACTCCCGCGTCGGGTGGTTGTAGTATCCGCACGGGCAGGGGTTCATCGCCGCCACGAGGGTGAAATTCGCCGGGTACTCGACGCTGTAACGCGCCCGGGAGACCACGACACGCTTCTCCTCGAGGGGCTGGCGCAGCACCTCCAGGACATTGCGCCCGAATTCGGGCAGCTCGTCGAGGAAGAGCACGCCGTTGTGGGCCAGCGACACCTCGCCCGGATGGGGCGACTGCCCGCCGCCGATGAGCGCCACCTGCGAGGTGAGGTGGTGCGGAGCCCGGAACGGGCGGTGGGTCATCAGACCGCCCTGAAGGCCCGTCTTTCCCGCCACGGAGTGGATCTTCGTGGTTTCGAGCGCCTCCTCGCGCGTCAGCGGCGGGAGAATCGTCGGAAGACGCCGTGCGAGCATCGTCTTGCCCGAGCCCGGAGCGCCGACCATGATGACGTTGTGCCCGCCCGCCGCGGCGATCTCCAGCGCACGCTTCACGTGCGCCTGTCCCTTCACGTCGGCGAAGTCCTCGGCATAGCGTCCCGCGGAGACCTCGAAAGGTTCGGAGGCCGGAGCCACCGCCGGGGCGATCGTAATCTCGCCGTGGAGCAGCGACAGAAGTTCGCGCAGCGTCCCGACACCGATCACCTCCAGCCCCTCGACCACGGCAGCCTCCGCAGCATTCGCCGCGGGGAGCACCAGCCGCAGCCCCTCGGCCCGGGCCCGGAGCGCCAGAGGCAGCACGCCCCGCACGGGCTTCAGGGAACCGTCCAACGACAGCTCGCCCACGAAGAGCGTCCCGCCGACCGATTCGGCGTCGACACGCCCCATTGCCGCGAGGATTCCCACGGCGATCGGAAGGTCGAAGCCCGCGCCCTCCTTGCGCAGATCCGCAGGAGCGAGGCTCACGACGACCTTCTTGCCCGACATCCGTTCGCCGGAGTTCTCGAAGGCCGCGCGGATGCGCTGCTCGCTCTCCTTGACGGCGTTGTCGGGAAGCCCCACAAGGAACAGCCCCAGGCCGCCGCCCGTGATGTTGACCTCGACGGTCACCGTCACGGCGTCGATTCCGACAAGCGCGCCTGCATAGGTTCGGACAAACATGATTCGCGGGATTTCGGTATCCATATCAGAACGGCGGATCCTCGTCGAGGTTCGCCGAACGGTTCACGTCGAACTCCCCGCCCATGGACGACCCGAGGCCTCCGGCCACAGGGGCATTCGCCGCCCCGGAGAGCGGGCCGTTCGAGCCGCTGGCGTAGTCGTCGTAGGCCTCGCGGCTCTCGGAGGCCTGGGAGGGCGGCAGCATCGAATCCTCCATGTCGACGAAGCGCGCCTGCTCGTTCAAAAAACGCAGCTTCACGTCGCACACCGCGCCGTTGCGGTGCTTGGCGATGATGATCTCGGCAAGGCCCGCCGTGGGCATGCCGTTCTCGTCCTGGTTGATGCCGTAGTATTCGGGGCGGTGGATGAAGGCCACGATGTCGGCGTCCTGCTCGATGGCCCCCGACTCGCGGAGATCCGACAGCTGCGGGCGTTTCGAACCCCCGCGCATCTCCGTCGCACGGCTCAGCTGCGAAAGCGCGATCACCGGGACGTTCAGCTCCTTGGCGATCGCCTTCAGCGTCCGCGAGATGAAGGCCACCTCCTGCTCGCGGTTGCCCTTCGAGTCCTGGGTGCCGGTCATCAGCTGCAGGTAGTCGATGATGATGACCTTGATGTCGTTGTGGATCTTCAGTCGCCGGGCCTTCGAGCGGAACTCGAAGACCGACAGCGCCGGGGTGTCGTCGATGTAGAGCGGAGCGGCGCCCAGCGGCTTGGTCGCCGACTCGAGGTGCCGCCACTGCTCCGGGGTCAGACGCCCCGATTTCACGTCGTTGCCCGAGAGGCCCGTTTCGGCGATGATCAGTCGCATCATCAGCTGCACGGCCGACATCTCGAGCGAGAAAAACGCCACGCCCTGCTCGTACTCCACGGCCATGTTCCGGGCCATCGACAGCACGAAGGCCGTCTTACCCATCGAGGGACGCGCCGCGACGATAATCAGATCCGAGAGCTGCCAGCCGAGCGTCACCCGGTCGATGGCGTTGAATCCCGACTGCACGCCGCTGTAGGAGCTGGTGTTCTTCGAAGCCTCCTCGATCTGCTGCAGGGCCCGCGAAAGAAGATCCTTCGAGGTCTGCACCGAGCGTTTGACATGCCCCTCGGCGACCTTGAAGATCTCCCCCTCGGCAAAGCCGATGAGCTCCGTGACGTCGGTCGACTCGTCGTACGACCGCCGCTGGATTTCGGTGGCCGAGCGGATCAGTTCGCGCTGCACGTATTTCTGCGCGATGATCTTGGCGTGGAACTCCACGTTGGCCGCCGAGCCGACCTTCTGGGTCAGCTGCGCGAGGTACGTGGCACCGCCCACCTTCTTGAGCTCCTTCCGGGCCTTGAGCCGCTCGGTCACCGTGAACAGGTCGACAGGCTTCAGCTCCATCGACAACTCCTCGATGGCCTTGTAGATCAGGCGGTGCTCCTCGGTGTAGAACGCCTCGGGAGTGACGAACTCCTGCACGGCGATGATGCTGTCCTTCTCGAGCATCAGCGCGCCGAGGACCGCCTCCTCGAGCTCCACGGCCTGGGGTGGGACGTTCCCGACGGTGTCGGTCATCGTATCGAAAGCCTCCCGGTTGCGGGAGGAGGGGTTAAAATTCTTCGCCATGGGGAAAACGGAAACTTTCAGAGGTCAAAAATAGCGATTCGGGGCGAGATATCAAAACGGCGGGGCGGATGATTTTTCGACAAAAGGCCACATCGGCATGTTGATAACCGGGCTGTCGGGCGCAGGGCTTTTCCGCAGAGGTATTCCGGACTTCGGGACAGCTCCTCCGGAACGCGTCGGATCCGTTTTTTACCGATCCAGCCCCAGTTCGCGCTGCGAAACGGCCAGCGCCGCGAGGCTGATCCGGCAGTCGGGCACCGCGCGCAGGATCTCCCCGGCGCACGACAGCAGCGTCGAACCCGTAGTCATCACGTCGTCGACAAGCAGGATGTGGCGCCCCGCCAACCGCTCCGCATGCCGCACGGCAAAAGCCCCTTCGACATTCCGCGCACGTTCGCGCCGCGGCTTCAGCGCCTGGCTCGCGGTATTGCGCCGCCGGTAGACACACCGCCGCTCGAGCGCGACGCCCAGCTGCGCCGCAATCCCCTCGGCGATGTATTCCGACTGGTTGTAGCCCCTGCGGCACCGTTTGAAGGGGTGCAGCGGCAACGGTACCACGACGTCGATATCGTCGTAAAGGCCGCTTTCGGAAAGGCATCGTCCGTACCATTCGCCCATGGCCCGGGCCGTGCGCCACGCCCCGCGATACTTGAAACCGTGGATCAGCAGCCGCCAGCCGCTGGAGTGGACGAAAAAGAGGAATCCCGAGGCATGTTCCACGGGCACAACGCCCCAGCATTTGCGCGCAACGGGGTTGTCGGCCTCGCGCCAGTAGCCCGTCAGGGGCGCCGTCGTGCGGCACAGCGTGCAGAGCATGCGCTCGCCCGGCGACAACGGTTCGCCGCACACGGCGCAGCGGCGCGGGAAGAACAGCGCGGCGATATCGCCGAAAAGGTCACTGAGGATCGACATCGACGCAGACGGAAATGGCCCGGAAGGCCGGATTTGCAGAAAAAAACTTCAGCTCGGCGCGGAGCACCCCGCGCGCCCGGGACGACGAGGCCCCGCTCTCGATCTTCAGCAGCAGCCCCATGAGGTATTCGCCGCGGATGCGGTCGACGGGAGGCGTCATGGGCCCCAGCACGCGGCGTCCGAAATGCGTGCGCAGCCGTCCGGCAAGGTACGCGATCCCCTCGCGCAGCAGTGCGGGATCGCGGTGGCGGAGGGTCAGCGACATCAGCCGCGCATAGGGAGGATAGAAGAACGCCTGCCGCTCGGCAAGCTGCGTGCGCGCCATCGCCTCGTAGTCCCCTGCGACGACCTGCCGCAGCAGCGGATTCGCCGGATCGGAGGTCTGGATCACCACCTCGCCCCCGTCGTCGCGGCGCCCGGCGCGCCCGGCCACCTGCATCATCAGCTGGAAGGCACGCTCCGAGGCCCGGAAATCGGGGCTGTTCGTAAGGTTGTCGGCATTGAGGATGCCCACGAGCGACACCCCCTCGAAGTCGAAGCCCTTGGTAATCATCTGCGTGCCGACGAGGATGTCGGTGCGGCGCGCCGCGAAGTCGGCGACGATGGCGCTGAACGCCCGCTCGGAGGTCACCGTGTCGCGATCCAGTCGCGCCACGCGCGCCTCGGGAAAGAGCTTCGCGATCTCCTCCTCGACCTTCTCCGTGCCGAAACCCATCGGCACCACGTCGGCCACGCGGCACGCCGGGCACTTCGCAGGGATATCCTCCGTATGGCCGCAGTAGTGGCAGACAAGCTTCCGCCCGTTCTTGTGGTAGGTCAACGTCACGTTGCAGTTCGGGCAGCGGGCCGTCCACCCGCACTCCGTGCACTCGACATAGGGCGAGAAGCCCCGGCGGTTCTGGAACAGCATCACCTGGCCGCCCCGGCGGAGCGTTTCGTCGATCCTGTCGAGCAGCAGTTTGTTGAAGTGCGCACGGCGTTCGCCCCGGCGGGCCGCCCGCAGCGTGTCGGAAAGGCAGACAACCGGAGGCCGGGCCTCGCCGTAGCGCTCCGTGAGGAGGGCATATCCGTACTTTCCGCTCCGGGCGTTGAGCCACGACTCGAGCGACGGCGTGGCGCTGCCCAGCAGCGCACGTCCCCCCGCGATGCGGGCCATCACCACGGCGCAGTCGCGGGCGTTGTAGCGCGGAGCGGGATCCGTCTGCTTGTAGCTCGTGTCGTGCTCCTCGTCGACGATAAGCAGCTCCAGGTGCCGCAACGGCAGGAAAAGCGCCGAACGCGCCCCGACGACGAACTCGCCCCCCGGGGAACGGTTCAACCGCAGGTAGGTTTCCGAACGGCGGAGTCCGGAGAGTTTCGAATGGTAGGAGGTCACACGACTGCCGAAGATCCGCTCCATGCGTTCGATCAGCTGGGCCGTGAGGGCGATTTCCGGAACCAGAAGCAGCACGTCGCCGCCGCGCGCCAGCGTCTCGGCGATCAGGTGGATATAGATCTCGGTCTTCCCCGAGCCGGTGATCCCGTGCAACAGGGCCGCGCCCTTCCCCTCCGCGAAGCAGCCGCGCAGGGCCGCGAGCGCCTGCTGCTGGTGGGGTGTCAGCTCCGGGAGGCGGAAAACAGGGGCTCCGCCGCGTTCGACCGTGCGTTCGTGCTGCCGCGCGATGAGCAGTCCCTTGCGGCAGAGGGCCTGCAGCGTCCCGTAATCGGCGCGCAGCAGGCGCCGCGCCACCTCGCCCGTCGAGATGCGCGTCTCGTCGCCTGCGGTCGCCACCTCGAGCAGCGCCTCGTACTGTTTCGGGGCCCGCCGTTCGAGGCGTTCGCACGCCTCGTGGAAGCGGTCTTCGTCGTGAAGCTCCGCCGGGAGCGACACGTAGCACTCCGTGCGGGGCCGGAACTCCTCCTCCGAAAAGGCCTCCTCCGTATCGCCCGAGGGTTTCATCAGCGAAGGAAGCGCCGCACGCATTACCTCGCCGAGCGTGCAGAGGTAGTAATCGGCCACCCACTCCCACAGCCTCATCTGCGGCGCGGGGAGCAGCGGAGCATCGTAGAGTCTGCGCAGGATCGTCTTGACCCTTCCCGCCGCAGGAGGCTCCGCGTGCACGCGCCACACGATCCCCGTATAGATTTTCCGCGGCCCGAAGGGTACGGCCACGGCATCCCCCGGCGAGACCTCCAGACCCTCGGGCACAGCGAACGTATAGGCGGGCTGCGCCAGCGGAAGGACGATATCGGCATACGGTAGTAGCATCGGACGAACGGAATGGAAAGAAAGGAGCGCTCCGCACGCCACGGCACGCTCCCGGAAAAGGTTTTCAGAGCTTCGGGGGCGGGATCAGTCCTTGCTGATCGACTGGAATCCCTTGCCGTAGACGCCCATGACCGAACCCACGGTCATGAAGGCGTCGGGATCGATGGTCTTGACGAACTTGAGGATCATCGCGGTCTCGCGCTTGCGGCACACCACCATGACGATCTTCGACTTCTCCTTCGAATACCAGCCCTGGGAGTCGATGAGCGTCACCCCGCGGTGGACGTTCTGCACGATGGCCTCGGCCATGCGGGCATAGTCGTGCGTGACGATGAAGACCTGGCTCGACTGCTGGTTCCCGGCCATGATCATGTCGACGGTATACCCCACGACGGCCGTCATGACGTATCCGTAGATCACGGCGCTGATGCCCATGCCCACGAGCAGCGACGAGCCGATGATGATGAAGTCCGAATAGATGAGGATCTTGCCGTAGCTCACCGTGCGGTACTTGTTGATGATCATCGCCACGATGTCGGTGCCGCCCGTCGAGCCGCCCTGCGAGAAGCACAGCGCGATGCCGACACCCGCGAGGATACCGCCCAGCACCACGGCCAGCAGGTTGTCGATGCCCAGGAAGTTGCCCTCGGGGAGCACGCTCTGCCAGAAGTTCATGCCCAGGGAAATCGCCGCCACGCAGAAGATCGTCTTCAGGCCGAAGTTCCAGCCCACGATGAACCCTGCGATGAAGAGCAGGATCGCATTGAGGATGAAGACCATCGTACCGATCTGCAGATGGATCCCGACGTTCTCGAGCGCCGTGCAGAGCACGAGCGACAAACCGGCGGCGCCGCCGCCGACGCCCTTGGCGGGCAGGATGCAGCCGATCCAGCCGAACGAGTACAGCATCATGCCGACAAGCATCAGGAAGTACTCCTTCAGGGGTTTCAGGACAAGATCCGGAGTAAAGGGTTTCATAGGACGGGAAGGTATTAAGGTGTCGTAGGCGTGCACTGCACGCGACCCGACAAAGGTACAAAAAATTCCCCTTGGTATGCATCACGCCGGGCCAATCTTTTTTCCAGAAGGGCCAGCAGCTGCTCGTTGCGGATCAGCCCCCAGTTCCGGCCGTAGTGGTAGCGCGGCGGTGCCTCCGAAGCGAAGCGCTCGACCACAAGATCCGGGCGCAGGCGCCGCAGGATCTCCACGAAGAGATCGAGGTATTCGTCGAGGCTCCAGAAGCGGAATCGCGTGGGGTCGGCGTCGTATTCGGCGGCCATCGCCGTGCCGCGGAAGACCTGCAGCTGATGGAACTTCACCGTCGTGAGCGGCAGGGCGTTGATTTGCGCGGTCTGCGCGAGGAGCATCGCGTCCGTCTCGCCCGGGAGCCCGAGGATGAAGTGCGCCCCGACGGCCAGGCCCCGCTCGGCGGTCATCCGCACGGCACGCTCGGCGCAGGCGAAGTCATGCCCCCGGTTCACGGCCCGCAGCGTGGCGTCGAAGGTCGACTCGATGCCGTACTCCACGGCCACATACCGCTCGCGGGCAAGCTCCGCCAGGAAGTCGAGCTTCCGCCCGTCGACACAGTCGGGACGCGTGCCGATGACGATTCCCGCCACGTCGGGATGCGACAGGGCCTCGCCGTAGAGCGCCCGCAGGCGTTCGAGCGGCGCGTAGGTGTTCGAGAACGACTGGAAATAGACCAGGTAGCGCTGCGCCGTGCGGTAGCGGTTGCGGTGGAACTCGATCCCCTCGTCGATCTGCTGCCGGATGCTCTTCGACGGCGTGCAGTACGACGGCGTGAAGGCCCCGTTGTTGCAGAACGTACAGCCTCCCGTCGAGAGCCTCCCGTCGCGGTTCGGGCAGGTGAAGCCCGCGTCGACGGAGAGTTTCTGCACCCGGCAGCCGAACTTCCGGCGGAAATACCCCGCATAGGAGTTGAACCGCCGCGTATCACCCCACGGATAGGTCATCCTACCGGAAATCCCACGCCGAGGGATCGTATTCCTCCTTCGGGGCCCGGGGGACGTTCACGAAGAACTCCAGGCCGGTTTTCCGCTCGATCTCGGAGACCGAGGTCATCTGCTGCGAAGGCTTGCCGCTCGGGTAGGCGCGGTTCTCGAACCAGAAGCCCACGCACTGCAGCTCGTCGGACGAAAGCTTCCACACGGGACGTCCCGTCGCGCCGTCCTTCGAGCGCAGCAGCACGCGGTAGAAGTTCGTCGGAACGACGCACTCGGCCCCGTCCTTGTCGGTGACCGTCGTCGCACGGTCGGCGAAGTATACGCCCGAGACGACGTAGAGCGTATCGGCGCAGACATTCTTCCAGCAGTCGGTCTCGAGCGACGACCATACCCCGCCGTTGAAGCTGTTCTGCCACTGCGGGGCCATGTTGGTCACGTAGAAGGTCTGCTCGTTGGCCGTGCGGCTGAACGTGCGGTCGCTCGAGGCGAGCAGGTGGCCGCGCGAATAGCCGATCTGCGGCTGGTAGGAGCCCGAGACCAGATTGGGCTGCACGGAGTACGGAATCTCGGGATCGTAGGCCCAGGCGTCGGTACGGTCCTGGTCGCCTTCGTAGCAGTCGTGGAGCGGGAAGGCCACCCACAGTCCGCTGCGGCGCCCGGCATCGTAGCAGACCGAATAGTTGCGGCCCCCGGGCAGCCCCGGGCAGAAGTGTGCCACGGAATAGAGCTCTTCCGACGCCTGGTCGACGGCCGGCAGCTCGGCCCATTCGGTATACTCCGTCAGGGCGGGCCGCTCCGGATCGGGCATCTCGCCCGCCCCGGTGGTGAAGGTCGTCCTGTCGCCTTCGAAACGCTTGGCGCCCGTGTCGACGAAGACGTAGTAAAGGTATTCGGTTTCGGGCAACAGCTGCTCCAGCGTGCAGGAGATGGTATGGTCGCGGAACGTGACCGAGGAGCGCACCTCGACAAAGGTGCCGATTCCGTCGGCCGTAATCGGGGCATAGGCGAAACCCTTCGTCGAAGCCGTCACCACGGCATCGGCAAGGTGGGTCAGGCAGTTCAGGGTCACGGTCGTGCCGTCGACCAGCGAAACGGGCATTTCGAACCAGCGCTCCTCCTCCGAGGCGTTTTTGTCGCAGGAGGGCAGGAAGAGTGTCGCCGACACGGCCAGAAGGGAGGCAAGAAATCGTATCATATTCACAGAATCATGTTTGTTTTTCAATAGTCCCGGCACCGGGAGTCGATCCAGATCGTCACCGGGCCGTCGTTGAGCAGCTCAACCTGCATGTCGGCGCCGAACTCGCCCGTGGCGGCCGGGCGGCCCAGCAGTTCGGACACGCGGGCCGCGAAGCGTTCGTACAGCGGCCGCGAAACGGCCTCGGCGGCCGCGCGGATGTAGCTCGGGCGGTTGCCCTTGCGGGTGGAGGCCATCAGCGTGAACTGGCTCACGACCAGCACCTCGCCTCCGGTCTGCGCAACGTCGAGGTTCATCACCCCGTCCGCGTCGTCGAAGATCCGCAGGCGGAGGAGTTTTCCGACGAGGTATTCGATATCCTCGTCGGTATCGTCGTTCCCGACGCCCACGAAGACGAGCAGGCCCCGGCCGATGCGGGAGTGAAGCTCTCCGCCGATCGTGACCGATGCGTGACGCACACGCTGCACAAGCATTCGCATGGATTTTCAGATAAGAAACGGTTCGGGAAAGCGGTTAACGGATGGTCTCGAAGCAGGCCCAGAGGTTATCGCCCGCAGGGACGGGGGCCGTCACCGAGACCGGTTCGCGGCGCACCGGGTGGTCGAACTCCACCCTCCGCGAATGGAGCGAAATCCCGCCCCCGGGCAGCGAACGCCGCGCGCCGTACTTCAGGTCGCCGCGGATCGGGCAGCCGATCTTCGAGAGCTGCGCGCGGATCTGGTGGTGGCGCCCCGTGAGGAGCTCGACCTCCACGAGCGTATAGTGTGTCCCGGCGCCGATCGTCTCGTAGCGCAGGATCCCCTCCTTCGCGTCGCCTTTCGGGGCGTCGAGGGCCCGCGAGCGGTTCGTGCGTCCGTCGCGCAGGATGTAGTGGCGAAGCTCCCCGGACTCCGGATCGGGCCGCGCCTCCGTGAGCGCCCAGTAAAACTTCCGGATACGCCCCTCGCGGAGCATCTCGTTCAGCCGCACGAGGGCCTTCGAGGTCTTGGCGAAGAGCACCGCGCCGCTCACCGGGCGGTCGATGCGGTGCACCACGCCGAGGAACACCGCCCCGGGCTTGGAGTCCCGCGTCTTGATGTAGGCCTTGATCTGGTCCTCCAGGGCGCTCTCGCCCGAAGGGTCGGGCTGCACCAGGTCGCCGCAGTGCTTGTTGACCACCAGCAGGTGGTTGTCTTCGTAGAGAATGTCTTCGGGAGCGAACATCGGCGGATCAGAGAATGAAGGTGAAGGGCAGCAGGCGTTCGGCCGAATCGACGACCGAGGCCGTGCCGTGGCCGCTCATGATGATACGGATCGGGGAGCCCTGGCGGCGCTCGGCGTCGAGCAGCGCCTGGCGGCACTGCCCGCAGGGATAGCATTCGCGTTCGGAAGGGTCGGAAGCGATGGCCAGCGTCTCGATCGGATCGTCGGCATGGTTCGCGGCGGCATGGAAGAGCAGCGTCCGCTCGGCACAGAGTCCCGCGGGGAAGACCTCGCTCTCGATGTTGCTGCCGTGCAGGATGAGCCCGCTGCGCAGGCGCGCCGCGGCCCCTACGCGGAATTTCGAATAGGGGGCGTATGACGCCGCCGTAGCACGTTCGGCCCGGGCGACCAGCTCGCGGTCGGCGGCCGGAAGCTCCGAAAGCGCGGCGTAGTATTCGTAATCGAACCGGAAACTCTTTTTCATAATGACCTCCTCTTCATAATAACCTCCTCCAGTCAGGGGTGAATGACAAATATACGGAAAATTTCAGCTCTTCCAAGGCCTTTTTCGCATTTCGGCTCTTTTTGGTCGTTTTTTCACATCCCCGCCGCCTCCGCACGGCACGAAAAAACCGCAGCGAAAGGCCCCTCTTTGCGGGTCTTTCCCTGCGGTTCGCGGCAACGGCCTGCCGCCTCTCCGGGCGGCTATTCGAGCACGAACTTCGTCTGCACGTTGTACTCCAGGCGGATGGTCTTGAACTCCAGCGGCTCCTCCTCGACAGCCGTCTCGGCAGTACCGTAGGCCTTGGCACTGCGCATCAGCATGGCGTTGTCGTACATCACCGGCAGAACGTCGCTGTTCGAATCGTAGATGTAGAAGCACTTGCCCACCCTCTGTCCGATGGCTTCGGCCAGCGTCTCGGCGTTCTGGCGCGCGTTGCGGACGGCCTCGATGCGCACCTGCTCCTTGTAGCGGCCGATCTCCGAGTGCGAGACCTTCAGGATCGAGACGTTCGAGATCCCCAAATCGGACAGGGCCTGCCACACCTGCCCCACCTCGGCCGAGGAGCCCAGCTGCAGCTGGTACTTGGCCGAAGCCACCGAGGTGTTCTTCTTGAAGAACTCGCTCGAAAGGTTGGCCACCTTGAGCTGTTTGTCGACATCGATCCCCAGTCTCTTCAGCGCCGCAACCATGTCGCGCTGCTGGCTCTCCACGGAGATTTTCCCCTTCGAGTCGCGCTCGTTGATGACGATCTGCAGATAGAATTCGTCGGGCGTGATCTCCATCTCGGCACGTCCGTTGGTCTGGATGTAGCTCGGATAGGCCTCCTGCATCTGTGCGGCGGCCGGGAACGCCACGAGCGCCGCCACGGCCAGCAAAATCAGTCGTTTCATGATTCTTCCTCCTATGATTTGAAAAAACGATTCTGACCAATAAACGGGGAAAAGGCGGAAATACTGCATCGCGTCCTCAGGCACCCGGATGAAGAGGCTCCCGCCGCACGAGCTTCACGACATTCTCGACGTGGTGCGTGTGGGGGAACATGTCGACCGGCTGCACCGCCTCGACCCGGTAGGCGCAGCTCATCAACGCCAGGTCGCGGGCCTGCGTGGCGGGGTTGCAGCTCACGTAGACGATCCGCTCCGGCGCGGCGCGCAGGATCACGTCGAGAACCGGCTCGTCGACACCCGCACGCGGCGGGTCGAGGATGATGACATCCGGACGTCCGTGCGCCGCAACGAACGCGTCGTCGAGCACCTCCTTCATGTCCCCGGCGTAGAAGGACGTGTTGCCGATGCCGTTCAGCGCGGAGTTGACCTTCGCATCGGCGATCGCCTCGGGAACGTATTCGATGCCCACCACCCGGGCGCAGTGCGCCGCGCAGAAGTTGGCGATGGTTCCCGTGCCGGTATAGAGGTCGTAGAGCGTGTCGGAAGGCTTCAGGTCGGCAAACCGCCGCGCCACCTTGTAGAGTTCGTAGGCCTGCGCGGAGTTGGTCTGGTAGAACGACTTCGGCCCTACCTTGAAGCGCAGCCCCTCCATCTCTTCGATGATGTGGTCCTTGCCGCGGTAGCACACCGCCTCGAGGTCGCCCGTCGAGTCGTTGAGCTTCGTGTTGACGACGTAGAAGAGCGAGGTGATCTGCGGAAAACGCTCCGCGAGGTGGTCGAGCAGCGCCTCGCGGCGCGGCCGGTCGTCGGCGCCGAAGACCACGATCGCCATCACCTCGCCCGTCGAGGCCGTGCGCACGATCATGTTGCGCATGAGCCCCGTGTGTGCGCGGGCGTTGTGGAACGTGTAGCCGTGCTCGAGGCAGAAGCGCTTCGTCTCCAGGCGGATGGCATTCGACGGCTCGGGCTGCAGCCAGCACCTCCGGATGTCGAGCACCTTGTCGAACATCCCCGGGATGTGGAAACCCACGGCCGGAGAAGCCTCCAGGTCGGCGCCGCCCGCCACCTCCTCGCGCGTGAGCCAGCGGCGGTCGGCGAAGGTGAACTCCAGCTTGTTGCGGTAGAACTGCGTCGCGGCGGAGCCGAGGCAGGGGGCGATTTCGGGAAGCTCGAGCCGCCCGATGCGGGCCAGCTGGTCGCCGACCTGCGCCCTCTTCAGCGCGAGCTGCTCTTCGTAGGGGAGATTCTGCCACTTGCAGCCCCCGCAGACACCGAAGTGTTCGCAGAAGGGTTCCACGCGCAGCGGCGAACGCCGCACGTAGCGCACGACGTAGCCCTCCATGAAGCGGCGGCGTTTCACGCGGATCTGCACGTCGACGACATCGCCCGGGACGGCCATCGGCACGAAGACCACCACGTCGTTCCATCGACCCATGGCCTTGCCCTCGGCCGCCAGCGTCGTGATTTCAAGCCCCTCGATCAGGGGGTAGTTCGCTTTCTTTCTTGCCATAGATTCGGATTTCGGAGTGCAAAGGTAGCAAAATATCGCACGCACGGCACCGCCTACCGCCCGCCGAGGGCCTTCACCCGCTCGCGGATGTAGCGCACGGCGACGTAGTGCCCCGCCTGGGGCATGTTCCCGTGGTCAAATCCGTCGAACTCGCGGATCTGCACGTCGGGGTGCCCCACCACCTGCATCATGCGCCAGAAGTAGGCGTTCTCCTCGTAGCGGCCCAGCATCTCCAGCTCGCGGTCGCCCGAGAGGATCAGGATCGGAGGGCAGTCGGGGCGCACGTGGTTCAGCGGCGCCATGTCGTCGACCAGCGGCTGCGTGTCGGGAAGCCCCAGTTCGCTCCGCCGGGCGAAGTGGGTCACCACCTGCCCGCTGTAGGGTATCAGCGCCGCGAAGGCCTCGTCGGGGTCGATGCCGTAGGGGGCCAGCCAGCGCTTGTCGAGGCCGATCATCGAGGTCAGGTACCCGCCCGCGGAGTGTCCGGCCACGAAGATCAGATGCGGGTCGCCCCCGTAGGAGGCGATGTTTTCAACGACCCAGGCGGCCGCCGCCGCGGCATCCTCCACGCACTGCGCGATCTTCACCCGCGGCGAGAGGCGGTACTCCACGCCCACCACGGCGAATCCCTGTCCGCACAGCGCCTCGGGGAGTTCGCGGTGTCCGGCCGTCAGTCCGCCTCCGTGGAACCAGATCACGGTCGGGAAGCCCTTCCGGTCGGTCGGGCAGCAGAGATCCAGACGGCACATGGAGTCGATGTATTCGTCGCCCCCGGAGTCGCGGTAGGCGATGTCGCGGACGATGCGGCAGGCGTCGTCCTGCGCCGAAAGCCCCGTGCAGAAGAGAAGCTGCACGGCAAGCAGCAACAAGAGTCGTTTCATAGGTTTGCGGTTTTGACCGTAAAGGTAGGCAAAATCCGGCAAAAAACGCTATCTTTGCCGAAACAGCGGCCGCAAAAGCAGCCTTCAAGCCATACCGTATGAAAATCGCCTGCCTGACCTTCAACCCCATACAGGAGAACACCTATGTCGTCTGGGACGACACGAAGGAGTGCATCGTCATCGACGCCGGGAACTGCAACCCCCGCGAGGACGCCGCCCTGGACAACTTCATCGCCGAACACGGGCTCAAGCCCGTCATGGCCGTCAACACGCACGGACACTTCGACCACACGCTCGGCGTCGAGCACCTCAGGCAGCGCTACGGCATACCCTTCGCCCTCTCGTCGAAAGACCGCTTCCTGATCGACAACGCCGCGACGAGCGGCTCGATCTTCGGAGTGAAGACCGGCACGCTGCCCGCCCCGGATCTCGACCTGGAGACGATGCAGGAGGTGCGCTTCGGGAACTCCGCGCTGCAGATCCTCCGCACCCCGGGCCACACCCCGGGGCATGTGGCGCTCCACGACCCCGCCTCGAAGGCGCTCTTCACGGGCGACACGCTCTTCCGCGAGTCGATAGGCCGCACCGACCTGCCCGGAGGCGACTATTCGTGGATCATGCGCTCGATCCTCGACGTGATCCTCCCGCTCGACGACCAGACGCGCGTCTACCCCGGGCACGGCCCCGAGACGACCCTCGGGCACGAATCGCTCTACAACCCCTTCATCGTCGAGGTGATGAACGAGGAGGTCAACTACCGCAGCTGATGAAAGCCCTGATCCACCGAATCCTCTACCGCACGCTGCCGCTCGAGGCCTACCTGCGCGTCGTGAGCCGCCTGTTCTTCCTCTGGCAGAGACTCGGGATCGGCCGCAACGACCCCGCCACGGAGTACGTCTACCACCTGCCGCGGATCGTGCGCCCCGGCGACGCGTGCATCGACATCGGCGCGAACCTCGGGTACTACGCCCGCACGATCTCCCGGCTGGCAGGGCCCGAAGGCAGGGTCTGGGCCGTGGAGCCCGTGGCCCCGATCCGCCGGGTCCTCGAACGGAACCTCCGCGGCTGCGGCAACGTCTCGATCCTCCCCTACGCCCTCGGCACCGAGCGGAAGGAGATCTCCATGGGCAACGACTCGGCACGCGAAACGGGATACTTCGGGACCGGGCAGAACTTCGTCAACGACTCCGGGGCCGCGGTCGACGTGGCATTCCGCGCCGAGATGCGCCGCGGCAGCGAGCTCTTCGCCGAACTCCCCCGCCTGGACTTCATCAAGTGCGACATCGAAGGCTACGAGTGGGTGGTCATGCAGGAGATGCGGCCGCTGCTCGAACGTTTCCGCCCCACGGTGCTCATCGAGACCGGAGGCGAAAACCGCCCCCGGATCATCCGCCTGTTCACCGAACTCGGATACGCGGGATTCACCCTCGACCGCGGGCGCGAGGTGCCCCTCACCGAATCATCGACCAAAGACATCCTTTTCAGACATGCGCATTGACATCATATCCTCGGTTCCCGAACTGATGACCTCCCCGCTCAACGAGTCGATCCTCCGCCGGGCGCAGGAGAAGGGTTTTGTGAAAATCGTCGTCCACAACCTCCACGATTATGCGCACGACCGCCGCAAGACCACCGACGACTACCCCTTCGGCGGCGAGGCCGGGATGGTCATGAAGTGCGAGCCGGTCTTCGAGCTGGTCGAGAAGCTCCAGGCGGAGCGCACATACGACGAGATCATCTACACCTCGCCCGACGGCGTGCGCTACGACCAGCACGAGGCCAACCGTCTCTCGACGCTCGGGAACATCATCATCCTCTGCGGGCACTACAAGGGCATCGATCACCGCATCCGCGAGCACCTCGTCACGCGCGAAATCTCGATCGGCGACTACGTGCTCACCGGAGGCGAGCTCGCGGCATGCATCATCGCCGACTCGGTCGTGAGGCTTGTCCCCGGGGCCATCGGCGACGAAGCCTCGGCGCTCACCGACTCGTTCCAGGACAACCTGCTGGCCCCGCCCGTCTACACGCGGCCCGCGGAGTTCCGCGGGTGGAGGGTGCCCGACGTGCTGCTCTCGGGAAACTTCGCCGAGATCGAGAAGTGGCAGGACGAGCAGGCGTGGGAACGCACCCGGCGCCTGAGGCCCGACCTGCTGGAAAAATAACGGCCGACAGACGGCCGAAGAGAGGGGGGGGGCGGATGCCGGAGCCTCCGGACGCCCTCCCGGCCCCACGTAGCAAAAACGCCTGCGTTTATGAAATACTACCTTATCGCCGGAGAGCCTTCGGGAGACCTCCACGGCGCCAACCTCATCAAAGGGCTCAGGAAAGCCGATCCCGAGGCGCAGTTCCGCTTCTGGGGCGGAGACCTTATGGCCGAAGCGGGCGGCAGGGAGAATTTGCGCAAACACTACCGCGAGACATCGTTCTTCGGCGTGGTGCAGGTGCTGAAGAACCTCTCCACGATCCGCCGCCAGATGCGCGAATGCCAGGACGACGTCGCGGCGTATGCCCCCGACGTGCTGATCCTGATCGACTACCCGGGCTTCAACCTCAAGATGGCGCGCTGGGCGCACGGCCGCGGAATCCGCACCTTCTACTACATCGCCCCGAAGGTCTGGGCCTCGCGCGAGGGGCGCGTGAAGACGATCCGGCGCTGCGTCGACCGTCTCTTCGTGATCTTCCCCTTCGAATGCGACTACTTCCCCCGCCACGGCATCCGCCCCCTCTTCGAGGGGAACCCGCTGGTCGACGTCCTCGAGGCGCGGCGCGCGGCGCTGCCCTCCCCCGGGGAGTTCCGGCGCGCAAACCGCCTCGACGACCGCCCGATCATCGCCCTGCTGGCCGGAAGCCGCCGCTCGGAGATCGCCAAGAACCTCCCGCTGATGACAGCACTCGCGCGCCGCTTCCCCGAGCGGCAGTTCGTCGTGGCGGGCGTTCCGTGGCTCGAGCCCGCGCTTTACGAAAAATACCTCGCAAAAAGCGGCATCCGCTGCGTCCGGGACCAGACCTACGAAACCCTTGCGGCGGCCGAGGCGGCCGTCGTCGCCTCGGGTACCGCGACGCTCGAAACGGCCCTGCTCGGGATTCCCGAGGTGGTGGTATACCGTCTGGCGCCCCTCGAGTATTACGGCATGCCGCTGGTCGTGCGCTGTCCGTGGGTGTCGCTCGTGAACCTCAACCTGCAGCGCGAGGCCGTGGCCGAGGTGCTCCAGTCGAACCTCGACATCTCGAGCGCCGAACGCGAGCTGCGGGCCATTCTCCCGGGCGGGGAGCGCCGCGAAAGGATGCTCGCCGACTTCCGCGAACTGCGCACCGTCATCGGAGGCCCCGGAGCCAGCGACCGCTTCGCGCAGCGCATGGTCGAACTGCTCAAAAACCGCGAATCATGAAGATCATTTGCATCGGACGCAACTACCGCGCGCACGCCGAGGAGCTGCACCGCGACACGGGGCTGGCCGCAAGCGGCGCGGAACCCGTATGGTTCATGAAGCCCGACACGGCGCTGCTGCGCAACAACGACCCCTTCTACATCCCGCACTTCTCGCAGGAGATCCACTACGAATGCGAGCTGGTCGTGCGCATCAACCGCGTGGGGCGGGCCATTTCGGAGCGCTTCGCGCACCGCTACTACGACGAGGTGGGCCTCGGAATCGACTTCACGGCCCGCGACCTCCAGCGGCAGGCCATCGCCGAAGGGCTGCCCTGGGAGCGCTGCAAGGCCTTCGACCACTCGGCGGCCCTCTCGCCGCAGTTCCTGCCCCTGGCCGAACTGGGCGGCGACGTCCAGCGCCTGCACTTCACGCTCGAGGTCAACGGCGAACGCCGCCAGACGGGCGACACGGCGGAGATGCTCTTCGGGGTCGACCGTCTGATCGCCGCCGTCTCGCAGTACGTCACCCTGCGCATGGGCGACCTGCTCTTCACCGGAACCCCCGCGGGCGTGGGGGCCGTGAAGCCCGGCGACACGCTCCGCGCCGCGCTCCAGGGGCGCGAACTGCTGAATTTCGACATCCGTTAACCGGGCGGCGGCCCGGCGCGGGAGGCACGAAAAAGCCCCCTCCGCGCGCCGCAGCCCGCAAACGACCCTTACCGAAAAGAAAAAAGATGCTGCTGCACGAAAAACTCCTTCCCTACCGGCTGCTGCTGGCCTCGCAGTCGCCCCGCCGCCGGGAGCTGATCTCCGGATGCGGGCTTCCCTACGAACCGGCCCCGAAATACGAATGCGAGGAGCGCTACCCGGCCGAACTCCCGGCCGAGGAGGTGCCCCTCTACCTCTCGCGGCTCAAGAGCCACGCCTACCCCGCGCCCCTCGGGCCGAAGGAGATTCTCCTGACGGCCGACACGGTGGTGGTGCTCGGCAGCCGCGTGCTGGGCAAGCCCCACGGGCGCGACGAGGCGCTGCAGATGCTCCGCGACCTCGCGGGATGCCGCCACACGGTCGTCTCGGGGGTCACCTTCCGCACCGCGGAGCGCGAGCACACCTTCGGATCCCGCACCGACGTGTGGTTCCGGGAACTGAACGACGAAGAGATCGCCTACTACGTCGATACGTTCCGGCCCTTCGACAAGGCCGGGTCGTACGGCATCCAGGAGTGGATCGGATATGCCGCCATCGAGCGCATCGAAGGATCGTTCTACAACGTCATGGGACTCCCCATACAGAAAGTCTACACCGAACTCGACAAATTCCTCTCACGATGAAAAAACTGACCCTGCTGACCCTTTTGGCCCTTCTGAGCCTGCTGCCCGCCGCAGCCGACGAGGGCATGTGGCTCCCGAGCCTCATCGCGGAACGCATCGGCGACATGCGCGCCAAAGGCTTCCGCCTCACGGCCGAGGACATCTATTCGATCAACCGCGCCTCGATGAAGGACGCCGTGGTGCTCTTCGACGGCGGATGCACCGGGGAGCTCGTCTCGGCAGAAGGACTCCTGCTGACGAACCACCACTGCGGATACGACGCCATCCAGCGCCACTCGACCGTCGAGCACGACTACCTCACCGACGGGTTCTGGGCCCGCACGCGCGAGGAGGAGCTCCCGAACCGCGACCTCAACGTCCGCTTCCTCGTGCGCATGGAGGAGGTCACCGACCGCCTCGCCGCAGGGGAGACCCCCGAGGAGATCATCGCCGCGGCGTGCGCCGAGGGCACCGGATACAAGGCCTCCGTGGAGCAGATGTACTACGGAGACCAGCAGTTCCTGTTCGTCTACGAGCAGTTCGACGACGTGCGCCTGGTCGCCGCGCCGCCCTCGTCGATCGGCAAGTTCGGGGGAGACACCGACAACTGGATCTGGCCCCGCCACACGGGCGACTTCTCCCTCTTCCGCATCTATGCGTCGAAGGACAACAAGCCCGCGCCCTATTCGCCCGACAACGTCCCCTACCGTCCGAAGAAGCACTTCACGATCTCGACAAAGGGCGTGAAGGAGGGCGACTTCACGATGATCTACGGATTCCCGGGCAACACCCAGGAGTACATCCTCTCGGACGCCGTGGAATACATCGCCGAACGCTCCGACCCCGCGAAGATCGCCATCCGCGACGGGCGCCTCGAAATCATCTCCCGGGCGCAGGAGAGCGACCCCGCACTGCGCATCCACTACGCCGCGAAGCACGCCGCCATCGCCAACGCGTGGAAGAAGTGGCAGGGCGAGGCCCTGGGGCTCACGCGCATGAAAACCCTGGAGACGAAGCGGCAGCAGGAGGAGCTCTTCCGCAGGGAGAATCCCCGCGGCGGGGAGCTCCTCGACGCCATGAAGGCGGAGTACCGGCGCATCACGACCCCCTACTTTGCCCGGGAAATCACCCTCGAGACCCTCCGGGCCCTGCCCGCGAAATACTCCGACGAGGAGCGTGCCGAGGAGGTCTTCGCCGCCCGGGCGAAGATCGAACGCGCGCTGTTCCGCCGGCTCTTCGGCGAATACGCCCGCCGCTGCCCGGCCGAGTACCGCGTCCCGGCGTTCCTCGACGGCGTGGCACGCAGCGGCTCGCCCGAGGCCTTTGCCGAAGAGGTCTTCGAGGAGGTGTGGGCCGGAGGCGACACGCCCCTTTCGGACTCGCTGCGCAGCGGCACGAAGCGCATGCTCGACCACATCACGTGGCTGCTGGGCACCGACCGCCTGCGCAACCTGACGAGCAGCCGCCTGAACGACCTCTACCGGGAGTATGTGCACGAGCTGCGGCACACGTGGCCCGAGCGGCCCTTCTATCCCGACGCGAACCTCACGCTGCGGGTGGCCTACGGCACGATCGCCGGATACGAATATGCCGACGGCGAGTACCACAAGCCGCAGACGACCCTCGACGGGATCATCGCCAAGGACAACCCCGAGATCTACGACTACGACATCCCGCAGTCGCTGCGCGACCTCTACGCCTCGAAGGAGTACGGACGCTGGGCGTCCGAGATCGACGGACGCCGCACGGTGCCGGTCTGCTTCCTGGCCACGAACCATACGACGGGAGGGAACTCCGGGTCGCCGGTGCTCAACGCAGACGGCGAACTGATAGGCATCAACTTCGACCGCACGTGGCGTTCGACGATGAGCGACATCGCGTTCGACCCTTCGATCTGCCGCAACATCGCCGTGGACATCCGCTACGTGCTGTTTGTCATCGACCGCGTGGGCGGGGCGGGGCACCTGCTCCGCGAGATGAAGCTCAAGTGACGGCGCGCGGCCTTCCGGAGGATTGTCTGAAGGGAGGCCGCGGGCCCCGGGGGCAAAAAACCGAGTTTTTCATTCGAAAAATTTTGCAAATCGCAAAATAGTGCCTATATTTGCAGGCCCGAAAGATATTCGGGGCGTGTGATGCCCAGGTGGTGAAATTGGTAGACACGCTACTTTGAGGGGGTAGTGAACAATTGCGTTCGTGCAAGTTCGAGTCTTGTCCTGGGCACCAGAAACCGCGTCAGACGAAAGTTTGACGCGGTTTTTCTTTTTCCGTGTCCGCACCGCAACCGCCCCCCCCCGATGAAACACCGACACGGGTTTGCATGCGCCACACGCAGCCCAACGCCTTTGCAGATCGGCCCTCCGGCAGGAGGGAGTGTGCACCGCCCCGTCGTCGGGGAGACTGTCGTGCAGAAAGCGGAGCCGGGCCCTCCGCTCAGGTGAAAACTGATTTTATCCGTTCCATATCACATTCCCCGCATGGTGAAAGAATCCGCATACAAGGATCAGATACTCGGGCATGCGCCCGCCGACTCCCCACTTCAGCTCGAGTCCGAATAACTCAGAGGTCGTGCGCCCGATATCGAATCCGCACGCTTCGAGGGACGGCCGAACCCATTCGGGATGGCGGCAGGGTTTTCCGTCGGGGCGCGTACAGGCTCCCTCCGGACAATACAGGCAGCTCCCGACATAGGCGAACGACCGGCCTCCGTAAAGACGCTCCATTCCGAGCAGTCGGCTTTCGAGACGGATGCGCTCGGGACGGATCATCGCCGCGGCTTCGGCAATCGGAAGATTGCGGATCCGCGGGGTGATCTTTGTGGCGACAAGCAGCACGGAGTCATATCCCGCGAGATACTCCTCCACGCTGAATCCGAACGGCGGGCAGCCCCAACTGCGGCCGTAATTGGGACAGGAACGGCAATACGCCCCGATACGTTCGGCATCGCGGAAGCGGGCGATGTAATCGTCGGCAGCCAAGGCCGCTGTAAAGTCCTCGGCGGTATATCGGAGCGGCGAATCCACAGGACAAAGATAATCGTTTGCATCCGGTTTCGGCGGCCCGGGAAGCAAATAATACTGCGGCATGGAGCTGTTTTTTAAAATAAACCGCTATCTTTGTTTCAGATTTGGTTTTCCGCATCCCGCCGGGATACGGAAATGAAAAGGGAATCGGGTGCAAGTCCCGGACAGTCCCGCTGCTGTGAAACTCCGTATTTGTTCCGGACATCTCAGCCACTGATCCGCAAGGATCGGGAAGGCTTCGGAACAGGAGTCAGTCAGAAGACCTGCCAAATCGATTCGACGTCGGGAAACCCCGTGGAATGGGCATCCGATATCGGGACGCATTGCTTTTGATTTTCACTGAACTCTCCGTTCGGCACCGCAGGAATGCTGCGGGGCCGACGTCGGATATCGGATGCCTTGTCGTTGTGCTGTTTGCAAGGTTTGCTGTTGGGGTGTTGTTATAAATGAATATCGTATGAACATCGTTTTATTCGGAGTATCGGTCGGCATAGCCGAGGAAGTTGCGAAACGCTACAATCTGAAAATCATCAATTCGCCCGACAAGTTCGATGCCTCGGGAACGCTGGTGCTTATACAGTCGATTCCTTCTCCCCGCTATTTGCTGGCCGTCTACAACGCCATGCTGCGTCACGAGGACGACGTGGATGCCGTCATTCTGTGTAGTGTGGAGTCCTGCGAGGCCGCCAGTACGGTGCAGTATTGCACCCCGCAGGGGAAATTCTATACGCTGAGCGGGGATTTGGGCCGGAACAGCGTGATAGAGGAACTTTGTGCGCTCCTTGATTCCCTGTTTGCCAAGGGGAACCGAATCAATTTGTAAAGACGGGAAACGGGGGGCATGCCTACACCGGAAACGGGAAAGGGCCGACGACAGCGGCGCGGGCGCTGTGCGCGGGCAAAAAAGCTGTGACGGGCAGCCCGTCGAATCGGTGAAACACCACGCCACAAAACGGGAATCGGAAGGCCGTTCGACGGCATTGACCGTTGATTATTCGAGGCGCTGGTAGTAGTATAGTCCCCGATCGCTTTCGTCCAGCACCTCCGGATGCATGATCGCGATCAGGTCGTGCAGCACGACATCGGGCCGGACAACGCCCGATTCCCAGTAATCGTTGCCTCCGGCGGCGTTCAGCCGTTTGTTGCTGTTGTAAACGGCTCCGTTTCTTACGCATCGGGTGTTTGCGAATTTCGGATACTGCGATTTCAACTCCCCCAGCGATGCGGCGCTGCCCGCATTGAGCCACAGGTCGGCCTGCGCCGTGAGCACATACGCCTCTTCGAGGTCGATCGGAAGCGAACGGTTCGAGGTGTTCTTCCTGTAAATGTAGTCTCCTCCGGCATCGGAGATCAGCCGGGCGACGTAGCTTTCGGTCGAGGCCATAAACCACGACCCGGCATACGGGGTGTTGATCATCACTTTCGGTTTCCCCGCAGCCGCCTCCGCGACTTTCTCTTTCAGCGCCCGGTATCTTTGGGGGATCGGGGCGAAAACAGATTCCCCCTTTTCGCGGCTGTCGGTGATTTCCGACACGGCGACCAGCCACTCGGCCTTGCCGAGAGGCGATTCTTCCAGATATTCGCCGACATAACAGAACGGAATGCCCATCTCCAGCAGCTTCGGCTCCATCCCGCTGGCACCGCTGATGCCGAACAACAACACGAGATCGGGGCTCAACGCCAGCAGACGCTCATAATCGACACTCCCGTCGAATCCGATATCGGCCACCGCTTCGGCATGGGCCGTCAGATATTCGTTGGCAATATAATCCTTGCCCGAAACACCGACGATCCGGTCTGCCTGCCCCAGCGCGTCGAGCATCGCCACATGGGTCGAAGACATACAGACGATGCGCCCCGCCCCTGCTTCCACGATCTGGCCGGTGAAACCCGCCGGAGCTTTTTCTCCGTTGCGGGAGATGAAGAGCATCGTCTCGGTGTCCTCGGCGCCCTGCCACGGATTGAAAACCTTCAGAATCGTGCTCTGCCGCCCCTCGGCCCCGACGATCCCGAAGCCGGAAGCATATCGGGGCCGATAGATTTGCAGATCGTAATCGTCCAATCCCGTTGCGCCCTGTTTGCAGGCGGCGACGGAAACAAGAACCGCCGACAGCAGGATGGGACAGATGCTTTTCATGAATGCGGAGCCGGAAAAAAGGTTACAGTGCATGATTCGTTCTGGTTTCGGAGGGGTCACAAATTATTGGAGCGGCGCAAGTCCGTTGTATGTAAAGGCGATGTGGGCCGGGATGTCGCCGGTCACGACCTCCCATTTTTTCGTGCCGTCGGGATTGAAGCAGTAGAGCTTGCCCGGGGTAACATAGTTCCCGGCGTCGGTCACGAAGATCTCGCGCGTCGCAGGATTCACCGCAATGCCGTACGGGACGGCGATCCGTTGCTCCGTGCCGTCGGTGATGAAGTTCCGGGTCACAACCTTTTTCGTCCGCACGTTGACGATGGCATAGCTGATCGTATTGCTCTGCGTGGGGTAACTCCACTCCGTGCTGTAGACGTAGAGCGAATCGCCGCAGACGGTCATTTCGCTGTTGGGCAGCAGGTTGAACGTATCGGTCACCTCGTCCGTGCGGCTGTCGATGACGTACGTCCGCGACGGGACGTCGTAATAGTCGCCGCGCGAGGAGACCCAGATCCGGCCGTAACGGTCCAGTTCCTGCCGGTGGAGGTTGATCGCCACGTCGATCTTCCTGACCTCCTTGAAGGTGTCGAGGTCGATGACCGATACCGTGCGGTCGTAATTCGGAACACGGTATCCGCCCGAATTGGCGACATAGAGCTTCTTCCCGACGATGACCATCTCCTCGGGCTGGTAGCCGACCGTACAGGTATCCACGACCTGCATGGTGAGCGTGTCGACCTTCGCCACATACCCCAGCCGGGCATTGGGGTCGATCTGGACCGGCCCGGCATACGAGCTGACATAGGCATACCGCCCCTTGAAGACGATGTAGCGGCAGTTGGGGATGGAGATCTGTGTAATGTGGCGGGCGGTTCGGGCGTCCATCACCTCGACGAAGTGCGAACAGTTGATTACGGCATAGAGTTTCCTGCCGTAGATCTGCAGGTCGTTGCCCACGTCGCCCAACTCCTTCACCACGCCCGGGTTGCGCTCGGCATAGATGTTTTTCGTGTAGACGCCCGTGGCGTAGTCGAAATAGTCGAGCGTGGCCTTGTTGCTGCCCATGTTGCCCTCGTTGAGCAGGAAAAAACCGCGGATCACGCCCCCGGAGCCGTCCGGGGCGGTGACGTCGGTCGAGGTCGAGGGGATGATCGGCTCCTCCTTGCGGCAGGCGGCCAGCAGCGATACCGCCGCGAGCAGCAGGAGCGACATGCGGAAGTGCTGTTTGCGTATCATAAAGTCCAGCTGATGATGAGTTTCACATTCGTGCCCGGCATCGGGTAGCATTGTACGACCTCGTACTGCTGGTTCAGGAGGTTGTTCACTTCGACGGTGGCCCGCAGTTGCGAGCTCCGCAGGCGAAAGCTTTTCGAAAGTGCGAGATCGCTTGTATACCATGCGAGAGCATGGTTTTCGGGTATGTTGGCCGAGGATTCGTAACGCTCGCCGGTATAGATAAAACTATAGTCGAGGCTCCAGTCTCCGAAGTTCAACCCCAGGACGGCCGATCCGCCGTGTCTCGGGATGTATGGAATTTGCCCACCGTAGTAGGTGCTGGTACGGTCGGTGAAATCCTGGGCTTTCTGCCAGGTGTATGTGGCGCGGCAGTCGACGCCGAGCTTCCCGAAACGCATCGCACAGCTCACGACGGCATCCGCACCGCGGATCTCGACATACCCCAGATTGACCATCGTCCACTGGAACTGGTTCGACGTCGGCATGGCGATGATCTTGTCCTCGACCTCGTTGTAGTAGGCGTCGAGACTGGCTTCGAACCTCCGGAAACGGGCCTCGGGCCACTCTTTCGTGTAGGCGGCCCCGAGGTTGTACTGGGTGGTGTATTCGGGTTTGAGGTATTTGTTGCCGATGAAGGTGTAGTAGAGGTCGTTGAGCGTCGGCATGCGGAAGATCCTTTTGTAGAAGGCCCGCAAAGCGATGTCTGTTTCGCGGAAGGGCCTGTACTGCGCCACGAGGGTCGGCGTAAACACATTTTTGGCTCCGGCTTCCGCACCCTGCTCCCGGGCGAAGTCCTCCACGAACGTATGGAGCAGACTCCCCTGGACGGTCACCCGTCCGAAGCGGAAGGAGGTTGCCAAAGCCGTCAGCGAGGTGAGGCGCGAGGGATGGACGAAATTTACCAGGTCGGCATCGAGCGTGTTGTACTGCAGGTCGGCCGCCAGATTGACATCCCACCATTTGAACAGCGTGAGTTCATGGGCCGCCGAGAGATAGACCTCCTGTTGGAGGTAGTGGTTGTTGACGTACATCGTCGTCACGTCGAGCCGCGGATCGGAGAGGTAGTGCAGGTAGTCGCAGGCATATTTGCCGTGAACAGACAGTTTGTAACGATCTCCGAAGGCCTTGAAAAACGACCCTTGCAGGAAAAAGTTCGAATCCCACTGCCGATCCTCGTGGCGGAACCTGCCGGGCTCCTCGCGGACGAAAGCCCCGGGATAACCGCGCTCGGAGTTGTAGAAGTAGGCCTTGACGCGCCAGCTCCCGTCGGGGATCCGGCCGAAGAGCCCCTCCTCGATGCGCAGCGCCCGCACGTCGCCGTTCTGCCGCACGGCCGTCGTGTCGTATCCGTCGGCCTTGACGTAGGAGAACTTGTATCGGCCCGTCGTATATAGGAACTCCGCATTCAAGGAGTTGGAGAGCCGCTCACCGAGCCGCTGCTCGTAGAGTACGGAGGGATTCACCGTGCCGAAGGAGCCGCCTTTGAGCGTCAGTTTGAGGTTGCAGCGTTTGCCGTCCCGGAATTCGGGGATCCGCGTCCGCAGGTAGACCGCGCTGGCCGAGGCGTAATCCTTGGCCGACTGCACGCCGGAACTTTTCTGACCGTTGTAGAGCGTTACGGCTGCCATGTTGTCGAGCGAGTATTTCCCCAGGTCGATCTGTCCGTTCTGGGCGTTGCCCAGCTGGATGCCGTCGTAGAAGACCCCGACGTGCTGCGTGCCCATGCCGCGGACGTTGATGGTTTTCAATCCGCCGATCCCCCCGTAGTCCTTGATCTGAACTCCGGAGAAGTAGCGGATGGCATCCGCCACGGAGTGTGCGCCGAGTCGTTGCAATCGTTCTCCGTCCAGCACCTGCGCGGGAATGACCTTCTCGGGCCGGAACGTGCCGACGACAACCACGGAGTCGATGTGCTGCATACGGTCGAGCCGTGCGGAATCCGGCGCCTGGGCAAAAACGGCGGCCGCACCCGGCCCCAGGCAGGGGGCCAGGCACGACACAAAGGCAAATACCAATCTCCGAATCTCTCCTTTGCCCGTTTCCACCGTATTATCTGCTCATGTTGAAATCCTTGACGCCAAAGACCTCGGTCGAAACCTCGCCGATCCAGCCGCACTGCTGGTTGACGGCAACCTGAATCTTCACGAAATCGATGTACTTCAAGTTGGCCTCCTTTCCGTCGAACGTTACGGCATGGGAGATCTTGAAGTGGTTGTCGGCCGGCGCCGCATTGTAGTTGCCGTCGTCGGTCAGGCGGTCGACCGGGCTGAAATTGTCGGCATACCCCCAGTCGAAGGCGGGATTGACCCAGTAGGTTCCGTTCCCGGACTGATCGTAGCTGCGCGATTTGAGACATGGCCCCCGCAGCGTGTAGCTGTCCGCGGCGACCCACGCCGGATAGTAGTAATCCTGCTGATGAAACGCTCCGAGATACTCGATAATGCCGCTGCCGCCGCGGTTGTCGCTCCACGCGACGTCCATCTTCGGGGCGGAGGGACGATGGTAGGTGACGGCATAGTCCTGCAGGGTCTCCTCCTTCCCGTACTCCGATCCGCGGAGCTCGTACCAGGTGTCGTTGGGCAGACCGTCGCCGTTCTCGTCCTGCATGACCCAGACGATGCCCGGCTCGGACGAACCGTCGAAGGCGTTGCCCGTGATGGCGAGGTTGTAGTCCCCCGAGTTGTCGATGCTGTGGTCGAATCCGACGACGAGGTAGCCTCCGAAACCGCCCAGCGAGACATAGGCATTCTGCTCCAGGCAGCTTTCGGCATAGGCGCAGGCCTCCTCCATGGTCGTTGCCGTGCAGTATTCGTTGATGAACTGTCCGGGGGCCGGCAGGAACTCGTACACCTTGTTGCAGGACATCCGGCTGCTGCCCGAACGGGGCCGATAGTAGGTACCCTCCGCGGGACAGACGTTGACCGTGAAGCGCTGCGAGGCGGTAAGGAATTCGTTCTTCATTTCGAGCTTGACGATATACGTCCCTTCGCTTTCGGCCGCATAGGCGTATTCGGGTTTGTCGCTCTCCCGCACGGTCGTTCCGTCGACGATCCACGTATAGGTGGCGTCGAATGCGTTTGCCACGTCCAGCACCCGGATCCGAATCGTACGGCCGACGGATACGTTGTAGGAGCTCTGTTCGACGGTCCAGGCAAAGTCGCTCTCCTGCGGCGTGCGAACCCGGACGGTGAATTCGACGGCATCCTCGCCGTCTTCGTTGCGCGTCTCCAGCCGCAGCACATGGTCGCCGCGCTCCGTTGCCGAGAAAACATAGTTTTGTTCGGTGCTCACGACCTCGCCGTCGAGTGTCCAGCGAAATGCGGTTTCGAGCGCCGAGGCCACCTGCGGGTTGAGCGACAGCTCCGAGCCGAGCAGCACGGTGAACCCTTTGTCGGCCCCCGGCAGCGAGATGGTCGGAGGTGTCGGATCGAGCACGTCGATGCGCAGCTCCTCTTCATCCGAACCGCCGCGGTTGGTTACCGTGAGGGTAATATAGTAGCGTCCGCTCTGCTCCGAAGCAAACTTCAGGGTCGGCCCGGTTCCGAGCACTTCGTTGCCGGATCTCCAGGCAAAGGTCGCCTCCTCGGCATTCCTGTATGTCGGCCGGATCTCGATTTCGCGCCCGGCCTTGACCGTATAGATCGACGTCGGACTGTCGAGCGCGATCACCGGAGGCTCGGGAAGCGGCGTTTCTCTTCCGCTCTCGGTGCAACCGGCGAGCCACAAGATGGCAAGGACGCCGAGGATGCACGATAGATATTGTTTCATGTTCGGTTTCAGTTGGTTTGTCCGCCCGGGGCGGATGTGCCGCGACAGGGCGGCACATCCGTTCCGGGCAAACAGTTCCGCATTCGGGTCAGAACGAAGCCGGGAAGAAGAACCCGGCCGGGAAGCGGGTGTAGTTCCGGTAGTCGGCGACCATGGCCGGGGCCCCCGCGCTCAGGTCGTACACCGAAATATCATTGGTGAGGAAACTCCAACCGTATCCCAGAATCGTGTTGAAATAGTATTCGCCGGTTACGGGATGTACGGCCGGCATATTGTAGATGATCCCCCAGTTCGCAATGTTCGACTTCACATCACCCAGCGCCTCCGTGGTATTCGACGCGAAATTGTGGCGGTAGATCGTCGAGGTGTTGTTGCAGAAATAAATCTCGTCTCCCTTTGCCGAAATGCCGGGGGTGGCGCTCCACCCGAGGGTAACACCCCCGTCGGTCAGCGTGTGCTTGTCCATCGTGTAGTCCGCGGCCGAGAGTTTGATGATCTGGGCCGGACTGGTCGAGCACGAAACCCACAGGTAACCCTCCTCGTCGGACTTGATGACGCCGGTTACGGTGCCATCCATGTCGACCTTCTTCACAAGCGCACCGTTTTCCAGTACGAGGATCGCCCTGTTGCCCGGGACGAAAACCTTGCCGCCCACTACCGCCATACGGTTTTTCAGGGTGCCTTTCGCGTTGGCAACCGCCGTGAACTCCCGCGTATCGAGATCCAGAGTCCAAACGCCGGCATTGTCCCGGATGTAGGCCGTGTTCCCGACAACGGCAACATGAGACGGCCAAAACAGCCGCGACAACTCCTCCTTGCCGAACTTCTTCGTGTTTTTGAGCGTTCGGGCGTCCGCCTCGACCAGCAGGCCGTCATTGCCGCCGTTCTGCGAAATGATATACATCCTGTTTCCCGAGATGAAGAGATCCTGCGCCACGTTGCCCAGCTCCGAACCGTTCATCCGCCAATAGGCATAATCGATCACATGGCCGTCTGCCGTAATGTAGATAATCGAACCGTTTTCTGACGTCATGTTGCCCTCGTTGAGCACAAATGTCGCTTCGGGATCGGAGAAGTCCACGGCGCAGATGCGGGCCGAAGCCAATACCGTCCGGCCTTGGGGGTCAACGGCGACAAGCGAAAGAACCCCCTCCGTGTAGTAGGCCCCGGAGAACGAGGGAGAAGTCACCTTGATGCTCCTGGTTTTCGGGTCGATCTTGGCCGACCATCCCTGCGGTACGTTCATCAGATCGACTGCCTTTACCTCGCCCATATACGGAAGCGCCCTTTCTTCGCCGAACGCGAACAGAAAGTAATTGTCCAGGTTGGTCGCGCCCTGCGGCAGTGTCTCGGGATAGACGAATGCGAATCCCGACACCGGGGTTTTCGGAATGACGATGGTCGTCTTGCCGTCGGCCAGCGTGAAGATCACTTCCGCATCGCCGTCCTGCACGTCGGAGAACATCGAATCGCCGTCCGAACCTTCGGCCTTGACCCCCATCGGAGTCCAGTTCTGCCCGCCGTCGGCCGACATCTCCCACTCTTTCGAGTCGGGGTTGATGCGCAGTTGCGGGGTAATGCCGTCGGCTCCCTCGGCCTTGATCTTACGGCCTTCCACTTCGACGATCACGCCGTCGAGCGCCCAGTAGAAAAGCCCGTCCTCACCCTTAACGACCGAAAGAGCCGGGGCGCTGGTTCCGTTTACACCGTTGACAATCGTTGCGCTCCTGCCATCCGAGAAATGGATGGTATAGCCGTCGGCGTTCTCGACGACGGAGTTTATCGTCACATTCCGCTGCAGGGCCTCCGTCAGTTTCTGAAGCGTTTCGATGTTGGTGTTGGCGTTTTTTACGGCCTGTTCCATGGCCTTCATCCGGTCGCCGAGGTCGTTCACGGCGCTCCACAGATCCTTGTCGTCATACGAACAACTCCACGTTGCAAAGCCCAGCAGGGCGACTGCCAAAAAGGAAAATAGTTTTTTCATGTCTGTTATTTTTTATTGGGTGTGTCCCCGGCAAAAAGAAATGCCTGCCGGAGGCGCAATCCTGCGGCAAGCATGCGAACAGACGAAAAAACAACAGCATCGGAGCAAGGCTGCTTTCCCTCACACCGCGAACATCCCCGATCTGCCGTATTCCCGTCATCCTTCGAATCACATGTGGTGGCTGCACGGCGGGAAACGCAGAAAAATCAAGTCGGGAAAGGGTCATTGCGACAAACAACGACCTCACCTTTTGATTCCAACCCGAAACCCGCGGGTGCAAATCAGTGGTGATTGCACGTACGGGAGACACGGAAAAATCGAATCGGGGGAAGTGCGTTGCAACAACGACGACCGAACATCTGATTCCAACCCGAAACCCGCAGGCGCAAATCATTCGTTAAGGCAGGTCTTCTGACTCGTCCCGTTAATCACGCCTTCCCGGTATGAACCAGTGGCAGAGATTGTGATAAACGACTTCTCCCGAAGGAGGGGACTTACAGCAGCGAGTACTGTTCCGGATTTTCACCGGATTCCCTTTTCATCCAGTCCGGAGCCCCGGACAGGAACCTTGACGGGGCAAAGGTAATTATTTTTTTCAATGTTGTTATCCGAATAACAAAAAAAATCGGCCGGGCGATTCGTGGCAGTACGATTATGAGGATTTCGCGGCGCGCGATGCCGTGAACCGCAAAACGGCGGCCGGCGCTTACGGGGGCGTACCGTATCGTCATGGAGAGCCGCTCCATCCGCCCGTTGTGGTGAAAAAATCGTGGCTCGGGGCTGGGATCCGAAGATTCCCGGACGTCCCGGGAAGGGACTCAAAGCCGTCGGCAAAATCCGCCCGCCGGTCGACGAAAACCCTCTATTCGTCCATTTTAATTGCGCGTATGCGGGCGATCCGGTAGCTTTGCGGCAGAAAAAATCGAATCGCCATGATGAAACGAAACCTGCTGATGGGATGCATCGCCCTGCTGGGATGGCAGATCGCCGCGGCTCAGGATACCGTGAAGGTCTGGACCCTGCACGACTGTCTCTCCTACGCACTGGAAAACAACATCGAACTGCAGCAAAACCGCAACACGTACCTCGCGGGGCTCGAAGACACCAAGGAGGCCAAAGCCGCGCAACTTCCTTCGCTCACGGCCTCCACGACCCAGGGATTCACGAACTACCCCTCGGGGAACGCCTCCGAGAACAACAGCTACACGGCAACCTACGGCGTGAATGCCGACATGACCCTCTACGCCGGGGGCAGGCTCCGCACGGCCGTCAGGCAGCAGGACGTGCAGAACAGCATCGACGCCCTCACGGTCGAGGAGTCCGCAAACGACATCCGCGTGGCCATCGTCCAGGCCTATCTTCAGACGCTTTACGCCGCCGAGGCCGTGACGATCGCCGAGAGTACGGCCGAGATCTCCCGCGCACAGCGCGACCGCGCCGCCGAGATGAAGGAGGCCGGGTCGATCAGCCGCGCCGACCTCGCACAGTTCGAAAGCCAACTTGCCAGCGACCGCTACCAGGTCACCGTGGCCCGCACGTCGCTCGACGACTGCCGACTGCAGCTCAAGCAGCTGCTCGAGCTCGACATCGCCGACGAGATGCGCATCGCCTCTCCCGAGATCTCCGAGGAGGAGGTTCTCGCGGCACTCGCACCCAAGACCGACATCTACGCCGCAGCTCTCGAGGCGATGCCCGAGATCCGGCGCGGCGAACTCGCCGTCGAGGCCGCCGAGCTGGGCGTCAGGCAGGCCAAGGCGGGATTCCTCCCCTCGCTGTCGCTCTCGGCAGGCATCGGATCGGGATACATGTCGGGAAACAGCTACGAAAGCGGCACGCAGATCTGGAACCGTTTCAACGAAAACGTCGGGGTCACACTCTCGATTCCGATCTTCTCGAACCGCAGCAACCGCACGGCCGTGAACAAGGCGCGGCTGGAGGTCGCCAACAGCCGCCTCTCGTGGCAGGACCTGCGCAAGACGCTGGTCCGGAAGGTCGAAACGGCCTATCTCGACGCCGTATCGGCGCAGTCGCAGTACCTCGCCGCGAACGAAAAGGAGCGCTATGCCTTCGAGAGTTTCACGCTCACCAGCGAACAGTTCGCCGTGGGCATGAAGAACATCGTCGAGATGCTCACCGCGCAGAACGAATACGCCTCGGCACGTCAGGAGGTGCTCCAGGCGAAATACATGGCCCTGATGAACATCGAGCTGCTCAACATCTACCAGGGCCGCGACGTCACTTCGAACTATTAAAATTACGAAACACGATATGACAACGAAACGCAAGAAATGGCTGATTGCCGGCTGCATCGTGGTGGCAGCCGCGGGGGGATGGATGCTCCTGCACCCTTCGAAACACGAAGGTATCACCCTCGAAACGGCACCGACCAGCCGCATCACGATCAGCAATTCGGTCACGGCGACGGGCACCGTGGAGCCCGTCACGGAGGTGGAGGTCGGAACCCAGGTCTCGGGAATCATCGACCGCCTCTACGTCGACTACAACGACGTGGTGAAGGCCGGGCAGCTGATCGCCGAGATGGACAAGGTAACCCTGCAGGCCGAGCTCGAGTCGGCGCAGGCCGAGGAGGCGAGCTGCAAGACCGAGTACGAGTACCAGCTCAAAAACTACACCCGCACGCACACGCTCCACGAAAAGGAGCTGGTGAGCGACGCCGAGTACGACGAGGCCTTCTACCTCTACGAGAAGGCCCGCAACGCCTACGAGCAGGCAAAGGCCGCGATGGTCAAGGTCGAGCGCAACCTCGGATATGCGACCATCACTTCGCCGATCGACGGCGTGGTAATCAGCCGCGCCGTGGAGGAGGGACAGACCGTCGCCGCGGGATTCGAGACCCCGACGCTCTTCACCATCGCCAACGACCTCACGCAGATGCAGGTCGTGGCCGACGTCGACGAGGCCGACATCGGGCAGGTGCGCGACGGACAGAGGGTGAGCTTCACCGTCGACGCCTATCCCGACGACACGTTCGAGGGCGTGGTCGAGCAGGTGCGCCTCGAGGCGACCACCGAGTCGAGCGTCGTGACATACGAGGTCGTCATCACGGCCCACAACCCCGACCTGAAGCTCAAGCCCGGGCTCACGGCAAACGTCACGATCTACACCCTCGAGAAGGAGAATGCCCTGTCGGTGCCGACGCGCGCCCTGCGCTTCGTGCCCGATGCCGAACTGCTCGCAGAGCTGGAGATGACCGCCGAGCCGGAGCCCGCGCAGAGTGCCGGGGCGGCAAAACGAACGGTATGGGTCGTGAAGGGGCAGACCCTTTCGCCCCGGCAGGTGAGCGCCGGGGCCACGAGCGGCGACCGCACGGAGATCCTCGAGGGACTTTCGGACGGCGACGTGGTGGCCGTCGACATGGCCGCTGCGGCCGCAGCGGCGCCTGCCGCCGCCGAGCGCAGCCCCTTCATGCCGGGGCCTCCCGAGTCAAACAACAAGAAGAAATAGCGCCATGAAAAGGGAGATCATCCGGCTGGAGACGATCCGCCGCGACTTCCACGTGGGCGACGAAACGGTCCACGCCCTGCGCGGGGTGTCGTTCACGATCCGCGAGGGGGAGTTCGTGACCATCATGGGAACCTCCGGGTCGGGAAAGTCCACGCTGCTCAACACCCTCGGATGCCTTGACACTCCGACCTCCGGGGAGTACTTCCTCGACGGCGTCGCCGTGCGCACGATGGACAAGAACCAGCGCGCCACGCTGCGCAACCGAAAGATCGGCTTCGTCTTCCAGAACTACAACCTCCTGCCCAAGACCACGGCCGTCGAGAACGTCGAGCTTCCGCTGATGTACAACCCCGCCTGTTCGGCTGCGGAGCGCCGTCGCAGGGCCATCGAGGCCCTGCGGGCCGTGGGGCTCGGAGACCGCCTCCAGCACCGCAGCAACCAGATGTCCGGAGGCCAGATGCAGCGTGTGGCAATCGCCCGGGCGCTGGTCAACAACCCCGCGGTGATCCTCGCCGACGAGGCCACCGGAAACCTCGATACCCGGACGAGTTTCGAAGTCCTGGTACTCTTTCAAGAACTCCACGCCGCGGGCCGCACGATCATCTTCGTGACGCACAACCCCGAGATCGCGCAGTACAGCAGCCGCAACATCACCCTGCGCGACGGACGCATCACCGCCGACACATGCAACGAGCATATCCGCAGCGCCGCCGAGGCGCTGGCCCGCTTACCCAAACAGGAGGATTAGACCATGAACTTTGCGAATCTTTTCAAAATAGCCGTAAAGGCCCTGAGCAACAACAAGCTCCGAGGGTTCCTGACCATGTTGGGAATCATCATCGGCGTGGCCTCGGTCATCACGATGCTCGCCATCGGCCAGGGCTCGAAGCGCAGCATTCAGGCCGAAATCAGCGAGATGGGATCGAACATGATCATGATCCACCCGGGCGGCGACCGCCGGGGCGGCGTGCAGCTGAGCGCCGACGACATGGAGTCGCTCAAGCTCAAGGATCTGGAGGACATACAGAACAAAACGCGCTTCGTGACCTACGTCTCCCCCGCGGTGAACAGCGTCGGGCAGGCTGTCTACGGAGCGAACAACACCCCGACGACCGTCTACGGCGTGAACCTCGACTACCTCGAGATCCGCCGCTACAAGGTCGAGGACGGAGACACCTTCTCCGATCAGGATATCCGCACCGCCGCGAAGGTCTGCCTCATCGGGAAAACGGTCGTCGACGAGCTCTTCCCCGGCGGCGAGAACCCCGTAGGCAAGGTGATACGCTTCGGGACCATCCCCTTCCGCATCGTCGGGGTCCTCGAAAGCAAGGGTTACAACAGCATGGGAATGGACCAGGACGACCTGATCATCGCCCCCTACACCACCGTGCAGAAGCGCATCCTGGCCATCACACACCTGCAGGAGATCGTCTGCTCGGCGCTCACGGAGTCCTACACCGACCAGGCCGTGGAGGAGATCGGCGCCATCCTGCGCGAAAACCACCGCCTCAAGGAGGGCGATGACGACGACTTCTCGATCCGCTCGCAGCAGGAGCTCTCCTCGATGCTCACCTCCACGACCGACATGATGACCGTGCTGCTCGCGGCCGTGGCGGGGATCTCGCTGCTCGTGGGAGGCATCGGCATCATGAATATCATGTACGTCTCGGTGACCGAGCGCACGCGCGAAATCGGACTCCGCATGTCGATCGGCGCAAAGGGAATCGACATCCTCGCGCAGTTCCTCATCGAGTCGATCCTCATCAGCGTCACGGGAGGTCTGATCGGCGTGCTGCTGGGCGTGGGGGCCGCCGTGGTGGTCAACATCGTCGCAGCGTTCCCGATCTACATCCAGCCCTGGAGCGTCTTCCTCTCGTTCGCCGTCTGCACCCTCACGGGCGTATTCTTCGGGTGGTACCCGGCGCAGAAGGCCGCGATGCTCGATCCCATCGAAGCCCTCCGCTACGAATAACCCGCCCGGCTAAGAGCCGGGATTCAGGGGGCGAAAGGAGAGCAGGAAGGGTTTCCGAACCTCTTTCGCGCCTCGACCAGATGCCGGGATTCAGGGGGCGAAAGGAAAGCAGGAAGGGTTTCCGACTCAAATCTCCGCATCTACCCGGCGTGCGGGAGCAGAGAAATGCTTCGGCAGCAAGAGGGCCGACTATTGCCCGGAAACCCATCTCTTAGATGGGCCCGGCTATGAGCCGGGTTTTAGGGCGCGAAAGGAAAGCAGGGAGAGCTTCCGATCCGGTTCCGCGCTTCTACCCGGCGGGCGGGAAAATGAATAATAAAAAAAGCGGCCCGTGCGGGAGGTTCCGAGGGGTGCAGCCCCATGATTATTTGGTTGTTTTTCGTATATTTGTCCATATGACTGCTTCGCAATCGAAATACGCGGGATGGATCATCCATCTGACCGTCTGGGCCGTGATCCTCGGCATGCCGCTCTTCGTCACGAACCCCGACCGGCCGCTGATGACCGGAAGGCAGTACGCCCATTTCCTGCTCGTGCCGATCTCCTTCATGATCGTCTTCTACACGAACTATTTCCTGCTCATCGGACGCGAGCTCTCCTCCCGGCACATCAGCCGATACCTCCTCTACAACCTCCTGCTCGTCGGGGTCGTCATGCTCGGCGTGCACCTCTGTTTCCGCTACGTCCTGCCCCCCAACAATGCACATCCCCCCATGGTACGGCCCTGGCAGGATACCGTGCGGTTCTTCGGCGGAAACGCCATTCTCTACCTGCTTGTCGTGGGCGTGAGCGTCGCGATCCGCATGACCGGGGGATGGTACCGCGCCGAAACGGCCCGCCAGGAGCTCGAACACCGCCGCACGGAGGCCGAGCTGCAGAACCTCAAAAGCCAGCTCAACCCCCATTTCCTCTTCAACACGCTCAACAACATCTATTCGCTCATCCAGCTCGACACCTCCCGCGCCCAGCAGGCCGTCCTGGATCTGAGCCGGATGCTGCGGTACGTGCTCTACGACAGCAGCCGCAAGGAGGTGCCTCTCGCCGAAGAGATCGCCTTCCTGAACGACTACATCGAGCTGATGCGAATCCGCCTGCCGCGCCACGTGCGCGTCTACGTCTCGCTCCCCGAGACACCCTCCGAGACCCCCATAGCGCCCCTGCTGTTCATCTCGCTCGTGGAGAACGCCTTCAAGCACGGGGTGAGCAACGACAAGCCCTCGCACATCGTGATCGACCTCCACGAGATCGATTCCCAGCTCATCTGCCGCATCGAGAACAGCTGCTTCCCCAAGACGGCGGAGTCGGATCGCAGCGGTTCGGGAATCGGGCTGCAGAACCTCTCACGGAGGCTCGAAATGATCTACCCCGGGCGGTATACCTTCGAATACGGATCGGCCGACGACGTCTTCCGGGCGCTGCTGTGCATAAACCTCTCCGAATCATGAAACTGCGATGTGTGGTCATAGACGACGAGCCCCTGGCCGTCGAACTGCTCGAATCGTACGTCCGCAAGACGCCGTTCCTGGAACTCGCGGGATCCTACGGAAGCGGCACGGCGGCGTTCGAGTCCCTGCGCGAAGACCCCGTCGACCTGCTCTTCTGCGACATCCAGATGCCCGGGCTCAACGGCATGGAGCTCTCGCGCATGCTCCCGACAGAGACGCGCATCATCTTCACCACGGCATTCAGCCGCTATGCCGTCGAGGGATTCCGGGTCAATGCCGTGGACTACCTGCTCAAGCCGATTGCCTACACCGATTTCCTGGCAGCCGCCGAGAAGGCCCTCGCATGGTTCGAGCTCAACGCCCGGGCCGCCGGAGCAGCCCCGAACGCCGTGGCCGCCGCGGCCCCGGAGAAGCCGGCCCCGGCTTCTTCGGCCTCTGCGGCGAAAAGCCTCTTCGTAAAGACCGAATACCGCCTGCAGCAGATCGCCTTCGACAGCATCCTCTACATCGAGGGGCTGAAGGACTACGTGAAGATCCACGTCAAGGGAGAGCCCCGTCCGGTGTTGTCGCTCATGAGCCTCAAGTCGCTCGAGGAGCAGCTCCCGGCCGACCGGTTCATCCGCGTGCACCGCTCCTACATCGTCCAGCCGTCGAAGATTCGCACCATCGAGCGCAACCGCATCGTCTTCGAGAAGGAGTACATCCCCATCTCGGACAACTACCGCCAGGCGTTCTTCGACTTCCTGGCCGAGCACTCCCCGATAGTCTGACTCCGGCCCGGAGAGGCCGTCCAACATATAAATAAAAAGGTTCTTTCGATAAGATTTGCGCAGAACGCCGGCAGCTACAGGAACCGCACGCCCCGCAGGCGTCCGCGGACGCGTGCCGCGGTCTCGCGTTCGACGATTCCCGTGACGACGTCGGCGGCATCGTGCCAGCGGTTCGCGCGGAACTGCCTCCGGTAGGTGGTCAGGTGGGCATACAGCTCGGGCCACGAGCGATTCCAGCCCCGGGGGAAGCGCACGAGATGCAGCGCCGTGGCCGAGTTCGAGAGGATGCGCGCCTCCTTGTTGGCGCTCTGGTGGAACCACTCGATGCGCACTTCCGGAACGCGCGCCTGCACCGCCCGGGCGAATCCGCGCCCGCCGTTGTTGCTCTCGACGGCCGCCTGGCGGGTTCCCGAACGGCGGAGCATCTCGGCGACAGCCGCCTCGGTGACCTCCATCGGCTCGCGCGTGTAGACGGCGTCGGTGACGTAGATCACCCCGTCGGCGTCGACCGCATAGCTGAGCGAACAGAGGTAGTCGTCGCCCGTATCGGCCGTATCGGTGTAGTTGGCCAGGCGGACGATCTCGCGCGGAAGGAGGTCGTATTCGGCGAAGCCGCGCCCGTAGAGCAGCCCCTCGCGCGAGGAGGGATGCCCCTGGTACATCGCCTCGAACTGCAGCGGGTCGAGCCGCCGCTTGGCCTCGAGCAGCGCGACGCCCTGCTGGCGCTCCCAGAGCGCCTCGCCCGGACGCCGGGGGTCGATCTCCGTCGGAGGGCCGCTCTTCAGGGCCTCGAAATTCAGGTGCAGCCACCCCTCCGAAGGTGCCGTGTCGAGTTGTTCCCACCGCTCGAGCGCCTCCACGGGTTCGCGTTCGGAGAGCGAGCCGATGAGATCCTCCTCGTGCCAGCGCGTGAAGACCACCAGCTCGCGCGAGGCGTTGTGCATGCGCGTGCGCACCACCGAGGTGTACCACTCCCAGCAGTTCGCACGCACGAGCGGCGAATTGGCCTCGAGGGCATCCTTGTAGAGATCGTCGAGGATGAAGCAGTCGACGCGATTTCCGGTGAGCGAGCCTTCGCGGCCGACCGAGAGCAGGCTCCCGCGGTGGCCGATGATCTCCGCCTCGTCGGAGGTGCGGATGTACGAGGGGGGCTTCGTGCCCCGCTTGATCGTGGTCTCGGGGAACCACGCGGCATACTCCTCCGACTCGAGGATCCGCTGCACCCGGCGGTTGAACTTCGAGGCCAGGGCTCCGGAGTAGGAGGCGATGGCCACGCGCTGGTCGGGATCGAGGCCGAGCACATAGGCCGGGAGGAGGGTCGTGGCCCCGACGCTCTTGCCGTGCTGCGGGGGCATCGTGACGATCAGCCGCCGGATGCGGCCCCGCGCGAAGGCCTCCAGCACTCGGTAATAGGCGCGGTGAAAGGCCTCGAGCTCCAGAAAGGGGTAGACCCCGAGGGCGAAACGCTCGAACGAAGGGACAGCAGGGACGGAATGAAGGGAAGAGGAGACGGGAGCGGTCGGTGCGGCGGAAGAGGCAAGAGCGCCCGGGATCGGCGAAGGGATGCCGGACGGCGGAGCCGCGGAAGGAACGCCGGACGGCGGGGCCGCGGAAAGGCTGGAAGCCAGTGGGGCCGCGGAAGGAGCATCGGACGGCGGGGCGTCCGTTTCGGAGGAGATGTCGGGAAGGCGTCCGGCAATCAGGTCGGAGAGCGACGGCAGGTCGTCGGGAACACGCAGGGGCGGCTCTCCCCCCGCAGGAACGAAAACCTCTGCGGAGAAACGCTCCGCAGAGGTGGATTCGGCAATGTCGATCATTTGTACGTGGGTCGGGTGAAAACCCGGTGCGCGGCACCGCGGCGGGCAGGTTTTTTGCAGAAGGACTCCGGAGGGCCGTGCCGGGCCCGCAGAAGGGAATGTGTCCGGAGCCGGGCGGGCGGTCAGAGGTACGCCCGCAGGGTGGAGAACGAGAAATCGTTGAGCAGCTCGGCCCCGTCGCGGCAGGTGTGGAACTCCCACCACACGGGAACCAGGTCGAAGATCACCTCGCACGGCCCTTCGGGGAAGCGCTCCGTACGGCGGTAAACGATGACCGAGGCGGTGAGGCGGCACTCGACGTCGCCACAGGCGAAGAGGAGCGACCCCGAGAAGTAGTTTTCCGCACCGATGGCCTCGACAAGGCGCGACGCTGTTTCGACATAAAGATCCGATGGAACCGGGTAGATCATGGAGGAAGAGGATTTTAGGAAAAAATTTGCACTGAAAAAATAAATTGCTTAACTTTACAGCACAAAGATAAGTTCATAAATTGAATATTGTGCTCCCGAAGGCCAGTTTTTTATTATAAAATTTTTCGATCGAAGAACGATGAACCAACGAGTAAAACTGATACGCAAGCAGCTGAAGATGACGCAAGAGCAACTGGCTCAGCATCTTGGGATAGGGAAAGCGGCGCTTTCGATGATCGAGACGGGAAAGACCGGACTCTCGGCGAGGAACCGGAACATCCTCGTTCAGGAATTGAATGTCAACCCCGAGTGGCTCGAAACCGGACATGGCGAGATGTTCAACGCCGAACCCGACCTGACGGCATACCGCCACCGCACCGACAACTCGCTGCCCCTGCAGAGCGTCCCGCTCTACTCGATCGAAGGGACCGCAGGACTGGTGCCGCTCTTCGCCGACCAGTCGCAGAGCAAGCCGATCAACTACATCCACATCCCCAACCTCCCGAAGTGCGACGGGGCGATCTACATCGTCGGGGACTCGATGTACCCGCTGCTCAAGAGCGGCGACATCGTTCTCTACAAGCAGCTGCACGACCTCAACGACATCTTCTGGGGCGACATGTACCTGCTCTCGATCGACATCGAGGGCGAGGAGTACGTCACCGTCAAGTACATCCAGAAATCGGAGCGCGAGGGGTATGTCAAGCTGGTGAGCCAGAACCCCCACCATGCCGACAAGGAGGTGGAGATGACGCGGATCCGGGCCATCGCGCTCGTGAAGGCGAGCATCCGCATGAACTCCATGCGCTGAAGGCCGCCTTCGCAAAGGCGCCGCTGCGGGCTGCAGGCTGCGGAGAATGAGGAGCGGAGAGCGGTGTTTGCGATTTTTTTTAATAACTGTCCCGCTTCCTGACTGCCCCGGATTCCGCACCTTCCGCTAACGGTTCGGAACCCCGCCGCATTCCCAGGCGACAAATCGAAACGAAACAGCCCCGCCAAGGCCCCGCGGCTGCGGTCGGAACCGCTTAAAAATCCGCAGCCAAGCATCCATTCAGACGATTTATTTTTTATATTTGCGGAAACGTTGTTTACCGCAAACACCTAATCCGATCATCATGGAACAATCCAAAGTGCAGGAGCTGCAGGACGTCGTCATCCGTTTCTCGGGCGACTCCGGCGACGGCATGCAGCTCACGGGCACGCTCTTTTCCGACACCTCGGCCCTGCTGGGAAACGGCATCTCGACCTTTCCGGACTACCCGGCCGAAATACGCGCCCCGCAGGGAACCGTTGCGGGCGTCTCGGGCTTTCAGGTACACTTCGGCAACCACCGGGAACTCAACCCCGGCGACTACTGCGACGTGCTGGTGGCGATGAACCCCGCAGCGCTCAAGGCCAACCGCAAATGGCTCAAGGCCGGGGCCACGGTCATCCTCGACGGTGACTCGATCACCGAGGAGCACCTCCGCAAGGCCGGATTCAAGACCCTCGACCCGCTGGCGGAGCTCAACCTCGATGAATACAATGTCGTGATCCCCGACATCACCTCCATGACCCGCGAGGCGCTCAAGGAGACAGGGCTCGACAACAAGGCCGTCGTCAAGTGCAAGAACATGTTCGCCCTGGGCATTTGCTTCTGGCTCTTCGACCGCCCCGAGGAGTACGCCGTCCGCTATCTCGACAGCAAGTTCGCCAAGAAGAACCCCGTCGTCGCCGAGGCCAACAAGCTGGCCATCCGCGCAGGCTACAACTACGCCGCCAACACGCACCAGTTCGCAAACAACTATACGGTAGCCCCCGCGCCGCGCGAGAAGGGCACCTACCGCTCGATCAGCGGAAACGTCGCCACGGCATGGGGACTCTGCGCCGCGGCCGAGAAGGCCGGGCTGCCGCTCTTCTGCGGCTCGTACCCCATCACCCCGGCCACGGTGATCCTCGAGGAGCTCGCCAAGCGCAAGGATCTCGGGGTGAAGACCGTACAGGCCGAGGACGAGATCGCCGGCATCTGCACGGCCATCGGCGCCGCCTATGCGGGCAACTTCGCCGTGACGACCACCTCCGGGCCGGGCCTCTCGCTCAAGAGCGAGGCCCTCGGACTGGCCGTGATGACCGAGCTGCCGCTCGTCGTGGTCGACGTACAGCGCGGAGGCCCCTCGACGGGTCTTCCAACGAAGACCGAGCAGAGCGACCTCGCGCAGGCCCTCTACGGGCGCAACGGCGAATGCCCGGTGATCGTCCTGGCCGCCTCGTCGCCGAGCGACTGCTTCCACTACGCCTTCGAGGCCGGACGCCTCGCGATGGAGCACATGACCCCCGTGGTGCTGCTCTCCGACGGATTCATCGCCAACGGATCCGAGCCGTGGCGCATCCCCTCGATGAAGGATTACCCGACGATCTGCCCGCCGATCGTCGACAAGGCCCCCGAAGGAGGCTTCATGCCCTACGTGCGCAACGAGAAACTCGCACGCGGCTGGGCATTCCCCGGCAAGGTCGGGCTCGAGCACCGCGTGGGCGGTCTGGAGAAGGATGCCGTGAAGGGCAGCATCTCGCACGACCCTGCCAACCACCAGAAGATGGTCCGCACGCGCGCCGAAAAGGTTGCGAAGGTCGTCGAGGACATCCCCACCCAGACGGTCTGGGGCGATCCTCAGGGCGAGCTGCTCGTCGTGGGATGGGGCGGCACGCGCGGACACCTCCAGAATGCCGTCGACGAGATGCGCCGCGAAGGACACAGCGTCTCGCTCTGCCATTTCAACTACATCAACCCCCTGCCTGCGGGCGTGCGGGAGATCTTCGCGAAGTTCCGCCGCATCGTGGTCTGCGAACTCAACGAAGGGCAGTTCGCAAACTACCTGCGCCAGCACTTCCAGGAGTTCCGCTACGAACAGTACAACAAATGCGAAGGCCAGCCCTTCACGGTGGTCGAGCTGAAAGAAAAATTCGAATCCTTACTGAAGTAACACCATGGCAGACTACAAATATACCACTGCGGATTTCAAGAGCGACCAGGAGGTGCGCTGGTGCCCGGGCTGCGGCGACCACGCCATCCTGAACGCCGTACAGCGGGCGCTGCCCGAGATTGCCGACCGCCTCGACACGCCGCACAACCTCTTCACCTTCGTGTCGGGAATCGGATGCTCCTCGCGCTTCATCTACTACATGAAGACCTTCGGATTCCACTCCGTACACGGACGCGCCACAGCCGTGGCCACGGGCGTCAAGACGGCGAACCCGAACCTCTCGGTATGGGTCACGACAGGCGACGGTGACTCGCTGGCCATCGGAGGCAACCACTTCATCCACGCCATCCGGCGCAACGTCGACCTGAACGTCATCCTGTTCAACAACGAGATCTACGGACTCACCAAGGGGCAGTATTCGCCCACCTCGAAACTCGGGAAGATCACGAAGACCTCGCCCTACGGAACCGTCGAGAAGCCCTTCAACCCGGGCGAACTGGTCATCGGCGCGAAGGGAACCTTCTTCGCGCGCACGATCGACATGGAGGTCGGGCTCACGAAGGAGTGCCTCGTGGAGGCCGCCTGCCACAAGGGCCTTTCGGTGGTCGAGGCGCTGCAGAACTGCGTGATCTTCAACGACAAGACCCACGCCGACTTCGCAGGCGACAAGGCCACGCGCGCCGAGCGGACGATCACGCTGCGCCACGGCGAGAAGATGCTCTTCGGGGCCAACCGGGAGAAAGGGCTGGTCTTCGAGAACATGAAACTCAAGGTCGTGACGGTGGGACAGGACGGCTATACGCTCGACGACGTGCTGACGCACGACGCCCACGAACGCGACACGACGCTGCATGCGATGCTCGCGGCGATGAAGTATCCGGACTATCCGGTTGCCGTGGGTGTGATCCGCTCGGTGGAGGACGACACGGTCTATGACCGGGCCGTGGAGCGCCAGGTCGAGCAGGTGAAGGCTCAGAGCAAGATCCGCTGCGTGGACGACCTGCTGCGCTCGGGCGCCACGTGGGAAGTGGAGTAAGCCCTGCGGGCCGGGGAACCGGTTTGCAGGAAGGATATCACAGTGCCGGGGAGGGTAAAAAAACAGGCTTCCCGGCACTGTTTTTTTCCATTGGATTTGGTGGAGTCGTTTTTTCCATATATATTTGCACCCACGAAAGGGGGATTAGCTCAGCTGGCTAGAGCGCTTGCATGGCATGCAAGAGGTCACGAGTTCGAATCTCGTATTCTCCACCAAAAAGCAATCAAAAATTGCAAATCCCTGTAAATCACAAATTTACAGGGATTTTTATTTTGTCAGAATGCGGAATCGGCCATACGGCTCCGCGCGCCTTCCTCACCGTCTATTTGAGCAAAGCCTCCAGCATCGGTTCCGCCGCACCGGGCAGGATCCTCCGCAGCTGGCCGAGAAGCCGTTCGCGCGACGCCTCCGGTGAACGGCCGGGACGGCAGCACTCCGGGCCGAAAAGCGCTTCGGGCGTCGTGAGCAGCGACCAGCCCCAGCCATACTCCCGGCCATGACGGTCGCGGGGATAGACGAAATCCTCCGTCACGATGTAGCCGCCCATCTCCAGACGGGTCACATAGGCGTCGAAGCGGCTCCGCATCTTCGGGCCCGTGAATCCGCACGCCGCACGCAGGTCGCGCGTAATGAGGCTCCCTTCGCTTTTCAGCACCTCGAGGATGCTCCGTCCGATGCTTCCCTCTTCGGGTTCGGGAGAGACGCTTCGCCGGTAGTTGCAGAAGTCGGGCCACCACGTACGGCTGATGAAGGCGGCCTTGCCGTTGAAAAACTTCCCGTAGGCGCAGCCGCTCTCCTGCAGGATCGCTCCTTTCCACTCCCACAACGGCCACTCCCAACCCCCGTCGGGCAGGCGCGTGTACTGGCAATCCGCGTCGGTCACCTCCTCGGCCGACCAGCCCGGAATCCCCATGCGCAGCAGGGGAAGGAAGCCCACTTCGTTGATGTAATCGATCAACTCGGGGCACGAATGCAAAAGTTCCCGTTTCATGATCCGATCTCTCCGTTAATCCGTCTTTTCACCGCCGGCGGCTTCCCTGCATGGCGCCCCCGATTGCGGCCTTCCGACTTTCGGTCTACCAAAGTTACACATTTCGCGCGGGCTTTCCTCGTACTCCAACGGAAATATCGTCTCCGAAAAAGGAACCGGACGGAAAAATCGGGGAATACGGCCCGGACATGAAAAAACCGTCCCCTGGACAGGGGAATCGTATTCTCCACTACAAAGGCACGGACAAGATGCCGCCCTGCAGCCCTTTCCGGTTGCAGGTTTTGCCCGTCCGTCGGCACGGGGCAAACACGGGGCAGGCGTCGGACAGGTACCGGGGTGATCGTCCCGGCATGCGCCTTCCGATCCGAAGCGCTTCGGGCGCCAAATGCGGCGGCCCCGCACCGGCGCGGCACGCCCCAAATCCGGCCCGCGCAGGGGCGTGCCCCCTCTCCGGGCAGGACAATCCACACTCCCGAAGCAGAAAAACATCCCAAAAGTTTGTTTTTTTCGATTATTTCGCTACTTTTGCTCCAAGCAATACGACAAGATGCCTTTCGCATGAGAGCTTACGGTTTCGCATACTTCTTTTTTTACTTTTTCTTTTACGGCAAAAGAACGAGCGGGATCGCATGGAATTGACTGTATGAAATTAAAATAATATAGTATATGACACGAAAATCCCGCTCGGCTCGAGCGGGATTTTTTTTCGAATTAACCGCTATGGAAAGAATCGCCATCCAGGGCGTCGCCGGATGCTACCACGAAACCGCCGCACGCCGATATTTCGCCGACCGCGAGGTCGAAACCATTCCCTGCATGAGCTTCAACGAACTCTTCGACCGCATGGCGGAGGACCGCAGCCTGCTGGGCATCGCCGCCATCGAGAACACCATCGCCGGAAGCCTGCTGCCCAACTACGAACTGCTCCAGCAGAGCCACGCCCGCATCGTGGGAGAGAAGAAGCTGCGCATCTCGCACGTCATCGCCGCGCTGCCCGGGCAGACGCTCGACGAGATCCGCGAAGTGCACTCGCACCCCATCGCCCTGATGCAGTGCGGGGAGTTTCTCAAGACGCGGCCCGGGCTGAAGATCGTCGAGCGGGCCGACACCGCCGACAGCGCCCGGGAGATTGCCGAAGAATGCCTGGCGGGCACCGCGGCGATCTGCGGAGCCGAGGCTGCCGAGATGTACGGGCTCGAAATCCTCCAACGCGGCATCGAAACCAACAAGCACAACTTCACGCGCTTCCTGCTGCTGGCCGACGACTCCCGGGCCGGGGAGTTTGCCGACACGGCGCACGCCAACAAGGCGTCGCTGGTCTTCACCCTCCGCCACTCGCAGGGAAGCCTCTCGAAGGTCCTGACCGTCCTTTCGTTCTACGAAATCAACCTCACGAAGATCCAGTCCCTGCCGATCATCGGCCGCGAATGGGAGTACCGGTTCTACGTCGACGTGACGTTCGACGACCGGCTCCGCTACAGGCAGTCCATCGACGCCGCCCGGCCGCTGACCAGCGACTTCCGGATCCTGGGCGAATATGCCGAATGCCCGAATCCCGTCCTCTGAAAACCCGCAAACAGGCAAAACAAGGAAAAACGAATACAAACAAAAATAACTCATCAACACCATGAACGATCTTCAACCTATCGCACTCCCGGGGATTGATCCCCGACGTCCCCTGGTCATTGCCGGCCCCTGCAGCGCCGAAACCGAAGAACAGGTACTCGATACGGCCCGCGCCCTGGCCGCCGAAGGCATCCGCATCTACCGTGCGGGGCTCTGGAAACCCCGCACCAAACCGGGAGGTTTCGAAGGTGTCGGCACCGCAGGCATTCCGTGGATGCAGCGCGTGAAGCGCGAAACAGGCATGTACACGGCCACCGAGGTGGCGACGCGCGACCATGTCGTCGCAGCACTCAAGGGCGGCATCGACGTCCTCTGGATCGGGGCCCGCACGGCCGCAAACCCCTTCGCCATGCAGGAGATCGCCGACGCCCTGCGCGGGCAGGATGTCCCGGTGCTGGTGAAGAACCCCGTAAGCCCCGACCTCGAGCTCTGGATCGGAGCCATCGAACGCATCCACAACGCCGGGATCCGCCGTCTGGCGGCCATTCACCGCGGCTTCACATCCATCGACAAGAGCATCTACCGCAACCACCCGATGTGGGCAATACCCATCGAGCTGCACCGCCGGCTTCCGTCGCTGCCGATCTTCTGCGACCCGAGCCACATCGGCGGCAAGCGCGAGCTGATCGCCCCGCTGTCGCAGCAGGCCATGGATTTGGGTTTCGACGGCCTGATCGTCGAGTCGCACTGCTCGCCCGACTGCGCCTGGAGCGACAAGGCCCAGCAGGTGACGCCCGACGTGCTGGCCTACATCATCCGCAACCTGGTGATCCGCGACGAGACGATCACCACCGAAAGCCTCAACGAACTGCGCGACAAGATCGACAAGCTCGACGACCAGCTGCTCGAGCTGCTCGCCCGCCGCATGCGCGTGTCGCGCGACATCGGGCAGTACAAGAAGGAGCACAACATGCCGGTGCTGCAGGCCCAGCGCTACGAGGAGCTGCTCGACAAGCGCGCCCGGCAGGCCGTGCAGATGGGCATGGACCGCGAGTTCATGCGCTCGGTGCTCCAGGCCATCCACGAGGAGTCGGTGCGCCAGCAGATGGAGGTTCTGGGCTGACCCCTGCAGGGAGCCGCCGCACCCCCTCCGGATCCCCGTCCGCCGCGGGCCGGGTCGTTCGCGATCCGGCGTCCGGGCGGGCGGGGTTTGTTACATTTGCGTTAAATGTCCCGGAGCGGAGGTGCGGCGTCGGCAAAATTCGTAATTTTGCACCGAACCAAAATCCCGGATCCGATGGCAAAACACAAAATCCTGGTAGTCGACGACGAGGAGTCGCTGTGCGAAATCCTGCAGTTCAACCTCGAGGTCGACGGGTACGACGTCGATGTGGCCTACAGCGCCGAACAGGCCCTCGGGATGCCCCTCGAGGAGTATTCGCTGATCCTGCTCGACGTCATGATGGGCGAGATGAGCGGTTTCCGCATGGCGCACCTGCTCAAGGCGAAGCCCGAAACGGCACGGATTCCCATCATCTTCTGCACGGCGAAGGATACCGAGGACGACGTCGTAACGGGGCTCAACCTCGGGGCCGACGACTACATCTCCAAGCCCTTCTCGATCCGCGAGGTGCTGGCCCGCGTGCGCAGCGTCCTGCGCCGCACGGCGGCCGGAGACGCCGAATCCGGGAAGATCGGATTCGAAGGGCTTCAGATGGACCTCCGCAGGAAGGTCTGCACGCTCGACGGCAAGGAGATGCCGCTGACGAAAAAGGAGTTCGAGATCCTGGCGCTGCTGCTCTCGAACCGCGGCGTGATCTTCTCGCGCGAGGAGATCCTGCGCCGCATCTGGAGCGACGAAGTCATCGTCCTCGACCGCACGGTCGACGTCAACATCACCCGCCTGCGGCGGAAAATCGGACCCTACGGAGAACATGTCGTCACGCGGCTCGGGTATGGCTACGGGTTCGAAGATTAGGCTCTCCTACCACCGGAGGCTCTTTTTGCTGCTCATCGCCTTCTCCTGGACGCTGATGGGCTGTTTCATCCTGTTCCAGTACGGGCGGGAGAAGCTCTTCAAGGCCGAGTCGCTCAACGGACAGCTGCAGCTCTTCAACCAGCGGCTGCTCGAGGCCCTGCGCAACGGCGCAGATCCCGCGGACTTCATCGCCGGGCACGGCAGCCGCTATCCGGAACTGCGCGTGACGCTGATCGGCCTCGACGGGAATGTCGTCTACGACAATTCGCTCGACTCCCTGCCCTCCTCGAACCACCTCGACCGCGAGGAGGTCGTCGAGGCGATGAACCGCGGCACGGGATACACCATTCGCCGCCATTCGGAAAGCACGCACCGCTACTACTTCTATTCCGCGATGAAGGGCCGCAGCCACATCATCCGCACGGCCGTGCCCTACACCGTCACGCTGCGCGACGTGCTCTCGGCCGACAGCGCATTCCTGTGGTTCATGCTCGGGATCACGCTGCTGATGAGCATCGCGGGGTTCTTCGCCACCCGCCGCCTGGGACACAACATCATCCGGCTGAACGAATTCGCCGAGCGCGCCGAGCGCGGCGAGCGGATCGACGACCTCCCGCCCTTCCCGCACGACGAGCTGGGCGAGATCTCGAACCACATCATCCGCCTTTATGCCCGGCTGCAGAAGACCACCGCGGACCGCGACCGCGAACACGCCCTGGCCCTGCACGAGGAGCAGGAGAAGATCCGCATCAAGAAGCAGCTGACGAACAACATCAACCACGAGCTGAAGACCCCCGTGGCCGTGATTCAGGGTTATCTGGAGACGCTGCTCGCGCGTCCGGATCTCGAGGAGTCGAAACGCACCGACTTCCTCGCCAAGAGCATGGAGCAGATCGAGCGCCTCCGAAGGCTGCTGTCCGACGTTGCGACGATCACCCGCATGGACGAGGCGAGCCAGCTGATCCGCAAGGAGCCCGTCGTGCTCAACGACCTGATCCAGGAGGCCGTGGCCGACATGGAGCTGCGGCCCGAATCGCAGCGGCTGCGCGTGCACATCGACATCCCCCGGCGTATCGAACTCGTCGGGAACCCGTCGCTGCTGGGTTCGATCTTCCGCAACCTCACGGACAACGCCGTCGCCTATTCCGGGGGCCGCGACCTTTACATCGGCCTGGTGGACGACTCGCCCGAGTCGTGCACGCTGCTCTTCGCCGACAACGGCATCGGCGTCGAGGAGGAGCACCTGCCGCACCTCTTCGAACGGTTCTACCGCGTGGACAAGGGGCGCTCGCGCAAGCTCGGGGGAACGGGACTCGGACTGGCGATCGTCAAGAACGCCGTGATGATCCACGGAGGCACGATCGAGGCCCGGAACCGCGCCATGGGAGGCCTGGAGTTCGTCTTCACGCTCCGCAAGCGGAGCTGAACCGCCGAAAGTCCCTCCGGAAGGGGCCTCCGGACGCATTTCACACCTACGAAACGGGGCTGTCACCGGATTGTCATATCGGTTTCGGATCTTTGCCGATGAAAACCCGATACGAAGCAATTCCATGTCTGCTCTTTTCACCGTCATCGTCATCATTCTGGCCGTCCTGGCCGTGATCGGCATCGTCGTCGGCGTGGCCAACGACGCCGTCAACTTCCTCAATTCGGCCCTCGGATCGAAAGTCGCTCCCCGGCGCGTCATCCTCTGGGTCGCCGCCGCCGGAATCCTCGTCGGAACGCTCACCTCGAGCGGCATGATGGAGGTCGCGCGCAGCGGCGTCTTCTACCCCGCAGCCTTCGGATTCCGCGAGATCATGATGCTGTTCCTCGGCATGATGCTCGGGAACGTCCTGCTGATCGACCTCTACAACACCCTCGGGCTCCCCACCTCGACCACCGTCTCGATGGTCTTCGGACTGCTGGGAGCCGCCGTGGCCGCCGCGCTCTTCCGCATCTCGGGCGACGCCGGGCTCTCGATCCACCACCTCTCGGAGTTCATCAACACGGGGAAGGCCATGGTCATCATCGCGGCGATCCTGCTCTCCGTGGCCCTGGCCTTCGCCTCAGGAGTGCTCTTCATGTACATCTCGCGGTTGATCTTTTCGTTCCGCTACCATCCGGTATTCCGCCGCTGGGGCGCCGTATGGTGCGGCATCTCCCTCGCAGGCATCCTCTACTTCGCGCTCTTCAAGGGGCTGAAAAGCTCCGGGCTCATCCCCACGTCCGTCTCCGAAGATGTCGGCGAGCACGTCCTGCTGACGCTCCTCGCATTCTGGGCCGGGGCGTCGCTCCTGCTGTGGATCCTCCAGCGCATGCGTTTCAACATCATGCGCATCACCATCCTCTCGGGAACCTTCTCCCTGGCCCTCGCCTTCGCGGGGAACGACCTGGTGAACTTCATCGGCGTGCCGCTGGCCGGATATGACGCCTGGCAGATCGCCCGCGAGGCCGGGAGCGAGACGCTGATGATGGGAGAACTCGCCAGCCCCGCCCGCGCGAACTTCCTGCTGCTGGGAATCTCGGGCGTCATCATGGTGCTCACGCTCTTCTTCTCGAAGAAGTCGCAGCACGTCACCGAAACGGAGCTCTCGCTGGCCTCCCAGCACGAAGAGGACGAGCGCTTCGGCTCGACATTCGTCTCGCGCAGCCTTGTCCGCGCGACGCTCCTGCTGAACAACTTCTGGACGGGCGTCATCCCCGCACGCATGCAGCGGGCCATCGACCGGCGCTTCGAGCCGCTGCCCGCCGAGGAACGGTCGTCGGCGCCCTACGACATGATCCGCGCCGTGGTGAACCTCACGGCCGCCTCGATCCTGATCGCCATCGCCACCTCCTACAAGCTCCCGCTCTCGACGACCTACGTGGTCTTCATGGTCGCCATGGGGTCGTCGCTCGCCGACCGCTCGTGGGGCCGCGAGAGCGCCGTTTACCGCATCACGGGCGTCATGGCCGTGATCTCGGGATGGTTCATCACGGCCCTCGGGGGATTCCTCATCGCCCTGGGCGTCACGGCCCTGCTGCTCTGGGGCGGATGGATCGCCGTCGCAGTTCTCACGGCGCTGTGCGCCTGGCTGCTCATACGCAGCCACCGCAAGGTTCCCGAGACGAAGGAAGAGACGGCACCCTCGCCGCTCGAGAAGGCCGAGACGCCCGCGGAGGTGCTGCACACCTGCATCGGCGAGGTCTGCGGCACGATGCAGGAGGTGACGCGCATCTACAACCGCACGCTGGTGGCCGTATTCAAGGAGAACCGCAAGGTGCTCAAGGAGATGGTGCGCGATTCGAACCGGCTCTTCGAGGAGGCCCGCGAGCGGAAATACGGACTGACCCCGACCCTGCGGCGCCTGCAGCAGTGCGACATCGACACGGGGCACTTCTACGTCCAGGTGACCGATTACCTCTCGGAGGTGACCAAAGCGCTGATCCACATCACGCGCCCCTCGTTCGAGCACATCGACAACAACCACGAAGGGCTGTCGAAGGAGCAGATCGTCGACCTGATGCGTGTGAACGATCAGGTGGAGGCGATCTTCGTGAAAATCAACACGATGCTCGCCTCGGAGGACTTCTCGGAACTCGACGTGGTGCTCGAGATGCGCGACCGGCTCTTCGACACGATCGTCGAGGCGATCAAGAACCAGCTGCGGAGGATCCACAACGATCCCCGGACGAGCACCCGGGCGGGCGTCCTCTACCTGACGATCCTCAACGAGACGAAGACCATGGTACTGCAGTCGCGCAACCTGCTCAAGTCGCAGATCTACTTCCTGCACGAAAAGGAGGTCGCCATGCCGCATCCGGGCGATACCACACAAATGTAACGGGGCCGTTACCGGCATGACACCGCGGCCCCGTATCTTTGCGGCGTGAACCCCGAGAGGGTCGTTCACGAGATGGTTTTAGGTTACATAAGTAGGTTTATGGGAGATGCAGCGACGCGACGTCGCGGCATCTTCGTTTTTCGGGGGAGGGAGCGAAGGACTCCCCGCACCGGAACGCCCCACCTCTCACCGCTGCTCCATGTCGCGGAGGTGGATCTCCAGCGCCCGGACCGAGATCTGGATCTCGAGGATCGAGACCCCGAGCGAGGCGATCAGCAGCAGGAGCGCCGCACCGAAGACATAGGCCGAGAGCGTCGTAAGTCCCACGTAGATCAGGAACATCGTCACCACGCAGAGGAAAAGGCTCGTCACGCCCAACGCCTGCATCGTGCGCGTGAGGTGGAGCCGGCGGCGGAGGTTGTCGATCTGCGCACGGGTCACGTGCGAGGGCTGCTGCAGGTACTGCTCCTTGAGCGCACGCACGAGCTGCGCATAGGAGAGGAAACGGTTCGTGTAGGCCAGCAGGATGAGCGAGACGGCCGAGAACAGCAGCGCGGGGGTGGTCAGAGTCAGTTCTTCCATAATTGTCGGTATTTTCCGACAAAGGTAATCAAATATCTCCGATGCGGCACTCCCGCGCCGTTTTTCCCTCCGCAGGACGTCAGAGGTCCAGGCGCCGGCACGAGGCGCCCTTCACCACGAAGGGTTTGTCAACCCCCGGCAGCGTGACGCGGCGATCCTTGTCGCCCATGTTGACCACGATGTAGACGTGCCGCCCGTCGGGCCTGCACCACTCCGAGGCCAGCACTGTGGCGTCCTCGCCGAAGCCCGGGATATCGATCCGCGGATTGTCGCCCGCAGGGGTCACCTCACGCAGGAAACGGCCCCCGTAAACCACGTCGTGCAACGTGCGGCGGAAGTGCATGAGCTCACGCATGAAGCGCGCCTCGGCAGCAGCCTCTTCCGACATCAGCGGCCGCGGATCGACCCACCCGATCTGCGAACCCCACAGCAGGGCCTTGGTCAGCTCGTAGCGGAAGTCCCCGAGCCCCATCTTGTCGGCCTCGCTCGGCGTATAGGTGAAGGCGCTGGTCACCGCGCGGTCGGAGTAGACCATCGGGAAGAGCGGCCGGATGATGCAGCTCTGCGGGGCATGCGGCGTGTTGACCACCAGCAGCATGTCGAACAGGTCGATGTAACACTCGGAGTTCTCCTCGCTCGTAAGGATCCGTCCCGGCAGCAGGTGCTCCGCGCGGATCTTGCCGATCAGCCGCCGGTATCCGTCGTACCAGAAGTCCCCGCCCCCCACGGGATGTCCGTGGTCGGGGTTCCAGCACGGCTCCGGAGCTGCCGCGGCGATCTGGTCGATGTAGATGCCGTCGACCCCGATCCCGTGCTGCAGGCTGTCGACCAGACCGATGATCTTCCGGTGCCAGATCTCCGTCGAAGGGCAGGTCACCGTATTGAGCACCTTCGAGGTGGGGTAGATCTCCGTATAGAGCGATCCGTCGGGCTTGCGGCACGAAGCGTCGTAACCCCGGTCGCGGCGGTAACTGTCGGCCGCGGGATCCCACAGGCGCCCGTTGATGTAGGGCGTGACGCGGGCCCCGAGCTCCTGGGCCCCCCGCACCATCGGAGCGAAGGCGGGTTTTGCGGGCAGGTAGTCGGGATAGTGTGTGTCGTAGGGGTGATTGTGCCAGAAGTACCAGTGCACGCCCAGCCCCTCGCCGAAGAACTTCGCAGCGCGCCGCACGGCATCGTAGGTATCCTCCTGGGCGAACTTCGCGCGCACCCACGCGTCGGCGTCGTAGCACCACTGCGGGATGTTGCGCTCGGCGAGTGTCTTGCTGCCCCACTCGGTCGTATAGGTAAAGGGGCGGTACCAGCGGACAACGGCATCGGCCCACCCTTCGGGGGCGAATCCCACGACCGAACTCCACGGCAGGCGGAAGGTTCCGCCGTCGATCCACCCGGCCGAGGCGGGGATGGCGTCGCTCAGGAGCACCGTCTCGTGGGAACAGCGCGCCGAATAGGTCTTGCCGCAGCCGCGGCGGTCCTCCGTGCCGTAATAGAAGGCGCCGTCGGCATTGTAGACAATCAGGAACTGCATGGCCGAGGCGTGCGAGGGATAACGGGCCTCGAAGGTCGTGATGTCGAGCGGTTTCTCGACACCCCACCCCTCGGTGGTGAGGATCCGCCCGTCGGCCGGACGGCGGATCTCCAGGCGCGGGAAATGCAGGTCGGTGACCATCCACCCTTCGGGGAGGTCGGCCTCGAGCGACCAGCGCAGCAGCTCCTCGTCGTCGCACAGCGTCACGTACATCCGCACGGGATAGGTCTTCGACGAGTAGTCGAGCGTCAGCTGCCAGGTGAAGACCAGCGTCGCGGCGCCCTCGTCACGGCGGATTTCAGCCCCCTGGTAGACGGCATGCTCGGGCTTCAGTTCGGGATTCTCCCCCTGCGGGCCCTTGTACCAGAGGATCCAGGGCGTGGCGTTCGTCCCCGGATCGAGCACCGAATGCCCGTTGAGCACGAGTTTTTCGATATCGAAGGCCCCTTCGCAGCGGAATACGGCCTCGACCCGGCCGTTCGACAGGCGGCAGGCGCCGTCCGATTCGGTCACAACGGTCCCGGCCTGGGCGCCGGATCCGCCGAACAGCAGGATGCCGGCAAGCATCCCCTTCGCAAGCAAGTTCCTTATCATATCTGCATGTTTTAACGCATTTCCCGCAGATGCCGCGCCGGTTTCATATTATATATTAAAGTATCGGCGTTGGGGCAGGCCGGGGAATCCGAACAAAAGTAAGAAAAATAATTTACTCCGACAACCCCTTCATAGTAAATAATTTTACAATGAAAGGCCGGTCCGCATCCTCGGGCAAATGATCCGAAACGGCCCCGTTTCGTCCGCCGCCGGACATCACTCACCCTCTCTTCCGTCGGCAATCTCTCCCGTGCGGACCCGCACAAGGCTTGCCGTCCGAAACGCAGATCCCTACGCACGGGAACATCTCCCGCACCGCGCCGCCGCAGCATCCGGAGACCCTCGAAAAGCAACCCTTCCCGATTTCCGGGCGGCAGGGGAACAATCCATTCGCTCCTCAATGATAAAATTATTTATCAAAAATATCCATGATTATAATTTTATTGCTATATTTGTCGGTGAACTGGGAAATATTTTTACCCTGGAAGCTCCGGCCGCCAGGCTACGGCCCGATTTTAATGGTTAAGAGACAAACAGATAACCGATAAACCAACCGCTGATTCCACGCACCTAAAAACCGCCGAGCCTATGACAAGATATCCCCAGTAACCTCGTACGAATGACTTCTCGGAGAATATCCACGGCATTCCGCTTCCGACCGGCGTGCTCTCGGACGGAATCCTTTTAACGCCAACGTTAAAACCGGACAAATCCTCATCAATGTAAACCAAACGTATGGATATGAAGATGATTATACACAAACTGTTTTGCAACATAACGCTCCGGTCGCTCTTCCTGATACTGGGGCTTATGGCATTTACGGAATTGAGCGCCAACAGCGAAGCCGACTACTCCGCATCCCCGGCGGACCTGACCGTCCAACAAGGGGGGGGGAGATTCACCCTCACCGGACAGGTCCTGGATGAGAACAAGGCGGGAATCCCCGGAGCAACGGTCATCGTCAAGGGCAGCACCCGAGGCGCCATCACCGATACCGACGGACACTTCGCCATCAGCGTCGCCGGAAGCGACGCCATCGAGATCTCCTACCTCGGATACGAGTCGCAGACCATCCAGGTCGGCGCGCAGACCAACATCGTCGTCGAACTGGCCCGCAAGGTCTCCGAACTCGAGGCCGTAACGGTAGTCGCCTTCGGTAAGCAGCGCAAAGAGAGTATCGTCGGCGCCATCAACACCCTCGACGCCAAAGACCTGAACATCTCCACCGGACAGCTCTCGTCGAACCTCGCGGGAAAACTCGCCGGCGTGGTCGTCATGCAGCGTACCGGTGAGCCGGGCGCCGGAGCCGACTTCTGGATCCGCGGCGTAAGCACCTTCGGAACCGGATCGACCTCCCCGCTGATCCTCATCGACGGCATCGAGCGCAGCATGGACCTCATCGACTCCGACGACATCGCCACGCTCTCCGTCCTCAAGGACGCCACCGCCACGGCCCTCTACGGTGTGCGGGGTGCCAACGGTATCGTAGTGATCACGACCAAGCGAGGCTCCGAGATGCCCAAGACCAACGTCGAGATCAAGGCCGAATTCGGCATGACGCAGCCCGTGAAGCTGCCCCAGCTGGCCAATACCGAGCAGTGGCTCGACTTCTTCACCGAGCTCTACCGCGACGCCGGCTATCCCAACCCGCCCTTCACCGACTACGAGCGCCAGCTCTACCTCACGGGCCAGGATCCCGACCTCTATCCGTCGGTTGACTGGGTGAAGACCATGTACAAGGACATGGCCATGACCGGGCACGTGCACGTGAACGTCACGGGAGGCTCGGAAAAAGTCCGCCACTACACCTCGGCCTCCTACTACACCGAGGGAGGTATCTTCAACGTGGCCGAAAACAGCCGCTACAACGCCCAGATGAACTTCAACAAGTTCTCCTTCCGCTCGAACGTCGACATCAACATCACGCGCTCGACCGAGCTGGGAATCTCGCTGGCCACGATCTACACCATGAAGAACCAGCCCAACGCCTCCGCCAGCGACATCTACAACTACACGATGTACACCACGCCGATCGCCACCCCGACGGTCTTCTCCGACGGAACGATCGCCATCCCGCAGGAGAGCAGCTCGGTGAACCCCTACAACATGCTCAACAACTCGGGTTACATGCGTACGAACAACATGGTGGCGCAGTCGCTGCTCTCGCTGACCCAGGACTTCTCGGAGATCATCACCGAGGGACTCCAGGCCAACGTGAAATTCGCATGGGACGCCCAGAACTCCAACGTCGTACGGCGTTCGATCAGCCCCACGGCCTACTACGCCCTGGGACGTGACGAAAACGGCGACCTGATCTTCGGGAACAACGGCGAGGGTTCGAACTACATGTCGCTCTCGTCGTCGAACTCCGGATGGACGGCCATCAACCTCGAGGCGTCGTTCACCTACGATCGCCTCTTCGGACAGGATCACCGCGTGGGCGCCCTGTTCCTCTACACGCTGCGCAGCAAGACCAACACCGTGCCGGGATACGACTACATCGGCGCATTCCCCTACCGCAACCTCGGTATCGCCGGACGTGTCACCTACGCCTTCCGCGACAAGTACTTCGCGGAGTTCAACTTCGGTTACAACGGCTCGGAAAACTTCGCACCCGGCAAGCGCTTCGGATTCTTCCCCTCGTACGCCGCCGGATGGATGATCAGCAACGAGCGCTTCTGGGAGCCGCTGCGCGAGACGGTCAACATCCTGAAGATCCGCGGATCGTACGGTAAGATCGGTAACGACCAGATCGGCGGTAACCGCCGCTTCGCATACAACACGACGCTGAACACGAGCGCCGCAGGCTTCACCTTCGGAACGAGCGGCCCGACCGTAGCCACGGGACGCCCCTCAACGGGTATCTCGACCAAGGACTTCGGAAACCCCAACGTGTCGTGGGAGGAGGCCACCAAGGCCGACGTAGGTATCGAGCTCGGACTCTTCAACATGATCAAGATCCAGGCCGACTACTTCTACGAGAAGCGCGAGGGCATCTTCATCCAGCGCGAGTCGACGCCTTCGGTGGTCGGCGAGCTCGTCGCCCAGTGGGTGAACCTCGGACGCATGCGCAACCAGGGATTCGACATGTCGCTCGAATTCGACAAGCAGATCAACAAGGATCTCTACGTGTCGGCCCGCGGTAACTTCACCTACAACCGCAACAAGAAACTCTACGACGACAAACCCGACCAGATCTGGAAGTACCAGAACCTCGCGGGATTCGCCCAGGACCAGCAGTTCGGACTGATCGCCGAAGGGCTCTTCGTCGACGAGGAGGACATCGCCAACTGGCCCAAGCAGGAGTTCAGCGACGTCCGCCCGGGCGACATCAAGTACCGCGACGTCAACGGCGACGGCGTGGTGAACACCTACGACCGCGTGGCCATCGGTTACACGGCCGTCCCGGAGATCAACTACGGATTCGGCGCCAGCATGCGCTGGAAGGGTCTCGACCTCTCGGTATTCTTCTCGGGGGTGGCCCACACGACGCGCATCATCAGCGGATTCAACCTCTTCGGCGCCTCGTCGAACATCATCCGTCTGGGACAGATCTTCGCCGACGTGGCCGACAACCGCTGGACGCTGGACAACCAGAACCCCAATGCCCCCTACCCGCGTCTGTCGATGAACAAGGTCGACAACAACCAGCAGGCCTCGACCTACTGGCAGCGCGACATGAGCTTCCTGCGTCTGAAGAACGCCGAAATCGGCTACACGCTGCCCAAGAAATGGGTCAAGAAGGTGGGCCTGTCGAACGTCCGCTTCTACCTGCAGGGAACGAATCTCCTTACATTCAGCGAATTCGACCTCTGGGATCCGGAGTTGACCGCCAACTACGGTAACCAATACCCGACCGTGCGTACCGTCACGCTCGGCGCGAACATCAAATTCTAAAAACACCGGGACACTATGAAACAGATACGCATATTAGCAACCCTCATGCTGGCCGGCTGCCTTTCGCTGATCTCCTGCGACTCGTACTTCGACGTGGAGCTCGACAACCAGGCGACCATGGACGAAATCTTCAGCCAGCGTACGACCGCAAAACGCTACCTGCAGCACATCTACTCCTACCTGCCCCTCGAGGAGGAGATCGTCGGCAGCGAAGGATGGGTCGTGGCTCGCGCCGACGAAGCCCAGTATTCGTTCTACCAGTGGGTATACTACATCCCCTACATGACGGGCAACTACGGAACCGCAACGCCCGACAGCGGCTCCACGCCGGAGCAGTACTTCAACTTCTGGTCGAAGTGCTACAAGGCCATCAACCAGTGCTCGATCTTCCTGGCCAACATCGACAAGGACAAGGACGACACGCCTCAGGTGGTCGAATACATGAAGGCCGAGGCGCGGTTCCTGCGCGCCTTCTACTACTTCTGCCTCTTCCGCCAGTACGGCCCGGTATACATCTGGGGTGACAGGATCTCCGACGAGACGATCCAGGGCGCCTCGATCGACCGCCATACCGTGGAGGAGAACATCGACTTCATCGTCAGCGAGCTCGACGCCATCAAGGACATCCTGCCGCTGCGCGTCGGCGACATCGAGTCGGAGGACCTCTGGCAGGGACGCATCACTCGCGGCGCCGCCCTGGCGCTCAAGTCGCGCGTGCTGCTCTACGCCGCCTCGCCGCTCTACAACGGCTGCGACCTCTACAAGGGACAGATGAAGAACATGCGCGGCGACTACCTCTTCCCGCAAACCCCCGACGAGAACAAGTGGCAGGAGGCTGCCGACGCCGCCTGGGAGGTGATCCAGATGACCCAGTACAGCCTCTGCAAGCGCACGTCGACCAGCACCACCGGCGACAAGAAATTCAAGGACGGGGCCGCCTCCTACCAGGCCGTAATGTTCGAGCCGTGGAACGAAGAGACCATCTGGGGCTAGTGGCGCCGCACCTCCGACGCATACAACTACACCGGCACGACGGGTATCATCCAGGCCCTGGCGCCCTTCAACGGCGTTATCCCCAATTCCGACCCGCAGGTTTCGTACAACACCTACATCTCGCCCGCCACAGCCGGATTCGGAGGCATCGCCCCGTCGCTGAAGCTCGTGGACTCCTATCCGATGTGGGAGAGCGGCCGCTACCCCGTCACGGGATACCAGGGGCAGAACGACCTCTCGAAGCCCATCGTCGACGAAAAGTCGGGATACCAGGCCACGGGATTCACCGAAGGCTACCAGCAGCCCGTAGATGCCGACTGGGCTCCGGCCTTCAAGGCGCACAACAGCTGCGTGGGACGCGATCCGCGTTTCTACTCGTCGGTAGTGCCCAACGGATTCTACTTCCCGAAGAAAGATGCCAACACCCGCTTCACGTGCTACAACAACGCCAAAGAGTGCTCGTCGCCCTACAGCGCCACCTCGGGCTGCATCCGCGTAGGCTACATCTGGCGCCGCATGTACAAGGCCGACCAGTCGCTGAACACCCTGGCCGAGCTGCAGGCCATCAAGTACGTCTACCCGACCTTCCGCCTCGCGGAGATCTACCTCAACTACGCCGAGGCCTGCAACGAGAAGCCGCAGCGCGACGAAGCCTCTGCGCTCGAGTACCTCAACAAGGTACGCAACCGCGTGGGGCTGAACAACATCGAGGAGGCCTATCCCGAGATCAAGGGCAACAAGGAGCTGCTCCGCTGGTGCATCCAGAAGGAGCGCATGGTGGAGTTCGCCTTCGAGTGCCAGCGCCATTACGACGTCTGCCGCTGGATGATCGCCAAGGACGAATACCCCAGCAAGCAGTGGACGCTGCACCTGACGGCCGACAACTACGAAGATTCGTACGAGCGTGTCAGCAACGAGCTGCCGCTGGCCGACAACGCATTCACCGACCGCGACTACCTCTTCCCGATCAGCTCCTCGCTGCTCTCGGAGATGACCAACATTACCCAGAATTACGGATTCTAACAAAACGCCCGAGATTATGAAAATAAATAGGTTAAAACTGTTGATCGTCGCACTGTCGGCCGCCGCCTTCATGGGCTGCCAAGACGACCGGAACAACTTCATGGTGAGCGACAGCGTCTCGTTCGTCGGCACGGCCGAGGTGTTGCAGCAGATCAGGGAGGTCTCGATATACGACCAAACGTGCGACATTCCCGTTTTGAAGAACGGTAAGGGCCAGAGTGCCGCAACGGTTCATGTGCAGACTTCGGAGGCCGTGCTGACGGCCTACAACCAGGCCAACGGCACCTCGTATGCCTACCTGCCCGAGAGCTGCTATGAAATCACCTCCACGCTGCACTTCGGGGAGGACGATTTCCGCAAGTTCGCCACACTGAAGTGGGATGTCGGCGCCGTATCCGCACTCGATGCGGAGCAGACCTACGTCATACCCCTCGAGCTCTCGGTCGAGGGCAGCGTCCTGCCCCTGGCCGAAGACCGCAAACAGACATTCATCACCCTGGTAGGCTCCTCGGTGTCGATGGGCGCCCTCACGAACTCCTCGACGGGAAGCGACCTGGTATTCGACGGACAGATCTCGCTCAACTCCGCGATCTCGACGCTGGACGTCACGATCGACTACGCGATCGACAACAGCCTCATCGCCGCCTACAACGAAGCCAACGGCACCTCGTACAAAGCGGCGCCCGACGGCATGGCATCGCTGGTCGCCACGACCTCCACGATCGCCGCGGGAGAGCTCGTCACGACCTTTTCCTGCCGCATCAGCACCCAGAAGGTCAAGGAGCACATCGACGAGCTGAAGGCCGGAGGATACGTCGTTCCGGTGAGCATCACCTCGGTGACCGAGGGCGTCGCCATCGAGCAGAAAACCGCCTTCGTACCGCTCTTCCCCCGCGAGACCAAGGGCCCGTGGGAGCTCCTCGAAGGGTATGAGATCGGATGGGCATTCGGCCCGACGAATCCCGGAAACGCCATGTACATCGGGGCGCGCCTCTTCGACGGCGTGGTTTCGAACGAGTGGATCCCCTTCATCAACGGAAACGATCAGAACGTCTTCCCGATGGTCTTCGTCGCCGACATGGGGCAGCCGCACATCTTCACGAACTTCCTGATCGCCGACTCCTACAACTTCCAGGGTTCGTACCGCGACTACGAGATCTACATCAGCAACGCGTACGACGGAGCGAACACCGCCTGGACGAAGGTGGCCTCGGGCATGCGCGACTACACCTACTGCGTCGAGGCGAACACCTCGCCCTACGTCAAGGATCATCCCGACCTGACGTACGACTATCCGATCCAGCAGGTCGCCATGGGCCGCTACCTGAAGTTCGTCATCCTGAAGTGCGAGGCGACGCGTGACAACGGAATTGCACCCTCACCCTGCGGAGGCGGCAAGCTGGGAGACGTCTGGGGCGAAGCACTCTGATCCCGCCGCATGAACGTTTAATCCGAAAGATCCCGTTGTGATCCGGCATGGTCTCACAACGGGATCTCTTGAATGACCCGACCGAACGACATGAACATCCGACAGAGACTTCTTGCCGCAGGCCTGTCGCTCCTTGCCACAGGAATCCTTCTTCCCGTGCCGGGGGCGGCCCGGCTGCCCGAACGTGCACGCCCGGAGGCCACGGAATCGGCCAACGGCGCCACCGACGCCGTGCTGTGCTACGGAGGAAGCCACCACCGCACGCCCTACCTCTGGGACGAGGAGCGGCTCACGCCCTACGTCACCTGCACCGACAGCGCGGGCATCGAACGGTGGCTTTTCGACGGATTCATCTTCCTGGAGTTCCAGGACACGAACCGTCCCGACGGCCGGCTCTACACCTACGAGACGGGCCACCTGCGCGACATGGGCTTCGCAGCCGGCAAGGAGCAGTGGCAGGAGCTGATCGACTACTGGTTCGCCGAAGGGAACGGCGTGAACGCCCTGGAGGAGGTCGTCGCCCGGGCCGCCGAACGCATCGGGAAGGCCCCGACGCGGCGGAAAGTCATCATGGTGCTGCCCGACCCGGTCATTCACCGCCACTACATCGACACGACCTCCACGACCCGCTACTGGGGAGAGATCAACGGCCGGGAGATGGACTTCAGCCGCACAGAAGACCGTCTGGAGGCGTGCAAATGGTTCATCGACAGGGTACGGGAGCGCTTCGAGGCCGGAGGCTACCGTCACATCGAGCTGGAGGGCTTCTACTGGCTGCGCGAGATCGTCACACGACCCCGCGACACGGCCTACAGCTACCACCTGACCCGTTCGGACATCCTCCTGCCCCGCATCGCCGACTACCTCCACGCGCAGGGATACTCCTTCAGCTGGATCCCCTACTACGGATCGCGCGGGTACGACGACTGGCGGTTCTTCGGATTCGACCAGGTCTACCTGCAGCCCAACTACTACTGGAAGCCGGCGAACGCCTGGGAGAACATCTGCGGGGAGATCGCCTGCTATGGCGTGGGCATGGAGCTGGAATTCGAGCCCACGCTGCTCCGCGAACGGTCGGGAAGCGAGGCGTTCCGCGCGCGCTTCCGCGAATACATGGACGCCGCGCGCCGCTGCGGCATCTACGGGTCGAAACCCTTCGCCTATTACCACGGAACCAACGGATTCTATGACCTCTGGGCCTCGGACGACGAAGAGGACCGGGCGCTGTTCCGCGAACTCTGCGCGTTCATCCTCGGCAATCCGCTCCGTGCCGCACAGACGCCCGAAGAGAAAAAAAACAACAAACCAAACACAAAACAGCAACCGAATTTGTAAATTTGAACTGCCATGAACCACTCTTTGCGTAAAGACATGCTTCCGGCCCTTGCGACGCTCGGGCTCCTGGTGGGCCTGCAGGCCTGCTCGCAGCCCGCACGCTATGCCTGGGAGGAGCGCGAGGAACTCGCCACGACTACCGATGCCGTCCTGTGCTACGGCGCCAGCCACCACCGCAACCCGTTCCTGTGGACCAAGGAGCGCTTCGCGCCCTATGTCAGCTACGTCGACCCCCAGGGGCAGGAGCACTGGCTCTTCGACGGATTCTACTTCCTCGAGTCGCAGGATGTCGCACGGCCCGACAAGAAGGCATACTCGTTCATGACCGGCGTGCTGCGCGACGAAGGCGTCTCGGCCGGCAAGGAGCAGTGGCAGGAGCTCATAGACTACTATTTCGCCGAAGGGAACTGCGTGGATGCCCTCGAGGAGGCCGTGAAGGAGGCCGAGACACGCCTCGGGAAAGCCCCGACCAAACGGCGCGTCATCATGATGATCCCCGACCCGATCATCCACCACCACTACATCGACACGACGACCACGACCCGCTACTGGGGCGACATCGACGGACGCCAGCTCGACTTCAACCGCAACGAGGACCGCTTCGAGGCCTGCAAGTGGTACATCGACGGCATCCGTGCGAAATTCGCCGAGGGCAACTACGAGCACATCGACCTGGCGGGATTCTACTGGCTGCGCGAGACGATCGCACAGCCCAAGGATACGGCCTACAGCTACTACCTCACGCGTTCGGACATCCTCCTTCCGCTGCTGGCCGACTATCTCCACTCGCTCAACTACACCTTCAACTGGATCCCCTACCACGACGCCCGGGGCATTCCCGAGTGGCGCAAGTTCGGTTTCGACCAGGTATACATGCAGCTCAATTGCTACTGGAGGCCCGAGATCGGCGTGGACAACGCCTGTGAGATGATCACGCGCAACGGCACGAGCATCGAGTTCGAATTCGAGGCCACGATCCTCGCCGACAAGCCCGAAAGCGACGTCTACCGCGCGCGCTTCCGCGAATACATGGAGGCCGCGAAGCGGCACGGAATCTACGGAGCCCATCCGCTGGCATACTATCAGGGTTCGAACGCCCTCTACGACCTCTCGGTTTCGGAGAACCCCCTCGATCAGGATCTCTACCACGAGTTCTGCCAGTTCGTCCTCGACAACCCCGTCCGTGCGCAGCAGGCGCCCGGGAAGCAATAATTCCAAAACGGACACCATGAAAATGCACCTCGCCGCACTTCTGCTCACCCTCGTTCTGCCGCTCACGGGCTGCGGAAAGAAATCGTCCGCGGACTCCGGGCTGACCCCTGCCATGGAGATGTCGATCCGCGCATCGACGGCCACGTCGGTGACGCTCGACCTGCGATGGGTCAACGCCTCCGGCGTCCGGCTGCTGTGCGAGGCCACCGACAATCCCGCCGCACGCACGGCCCGGGAAGTTGCCGAGCAGGGCACCCTCAGCACCGGGCAGACCGCCGTCCTGGACGGGCTCTCGCCGAGCACTTTCTATACGGTTTTTGCCGTGGCATGCAACGACAAGGGGGATTTCGGATCGCTGCAGTACGTACAGTTCACCACCGACAGCTCCGAATCGCTGATCTACGACTGGGAGCAGCGGCGCAACGGCATCCTCTCGTTCACCGACATGGCCCTCTGCTACGGGGGCAGCGCCCACCGCACGCCTTTCCGCTGGGAGAAGGAGCGCTTCGCGCCCTTCGTGAGCTACGTCGACCTGCAGGGCCGGGAGCACTGGATGTTCGACGCCTTCCTCTGCATCGAGTTCGTCATCGACAACTACTCGCTGGCAGTCGGGGCCTCGGGAACCTCGGCCGAGCGCGAGCAGTGGGAGCATCTCATCGAATACTGGTTCGACGACGACAACGGCGTGAATGCCCTGGAGCAGGCCGTCGAGGCGGCGGCGCAGCGACTCGGAACCCCGCCGTGCAAGCGCAAGGTCATCATGGTGCTGCCCGACCCGATCATCCACCAGGAGTGCATCGACGTCTCGACCCCGACGGATTACTGGGGGGAGCTCAACGGGCGCAAGATGGACTTCGCGAAGGCCGAGGATCGCATCGCCGTTTACAAATGGTACATCAACGAGGTCCGCAAGCGGTTCGACCAGGCCGCCTACCGCTACATCGAGCTCGCGGGATTCTACATCCTCTCCGAGGAGCTGCCCATTCCGGGCGACGGCTGGAATCCCGAGATCAAGAAGTGGGAGGAGATCATCCCGCCCATCACGGAGTACCTCCACGGGCTGAACGAGTGCATGGCCTGGATTCCCTACTTCGAGGCCGCGGGCTACAACCGCTGGCGCGACTTCGGCATCGACTACGCCTACATGCAGCCCAACTACTACTGGGACGAGGAGGGCGCGCGGCCCCTGTCGCGCTTCTTCACGATGGTCAAGGGCAATGACCTCGGCATGGAGTTCGAGTTCGAGGCCACGATCCTCGCCTCGGATCCCGAGAGCGACAAGTACCGCACGCGCTTCCGCGAATACATGGCCGGGGCGCGCGAAAACGGAATCTACGGCACCCGGCCCCTTGCCTACTATCAGGGAACGAACGCCTTCTACGACCTCTCGGTTTCGGAAAACGTCCTCGACAGGGAGCTCTATCACGAATTCTGCGAGTTTGTAATCAACAACCCGCTGCGCATCGAATAAACCACCCAAACGACCCTACGAAAAGATGAAAATCCCCAAGTTTATCGCTTATGCGACGCTCCTGTGCTCGGGAGCCGCGCTCTGCGCCGAGGCTTCGGCACAGCAGTACCGCACCACCGACATCCGCGACATGGCCCTAATCTATCAGGGAGGCAGCCACCGCCTCGACTGGACGGTCGAGGAGTTCCGCCCCTACGTCGTCCACGAATATGCCGACGGCGAGCGCGACTGGCTCTTCGACGGATTCCTCTTCCTGGAGTTCAAGAACGGCTCGGGACGCAACTACACCGTAGGCTACGAGAAACTCAACGCCCGGCGCGGCGAATGGGAGTGGCTGCTCGGCAGGATCTTCGAGCAGGGGAAGTCCCTCTCGGCCCTCGACCAGTGCATCGGTGAGGAGATCGCACGCCTCGGCAAACCGGGATTCACCCACCGCATCGTACTGGGGCTTCCCGAGGCGATCCGCGGGCAGAAGGATTGGGGCGAGCTCGACGGCCGCACGATGGACTTCTCCGACGAGAAGGATCAGATCGCCGCCACGCGATGGTACATCGACCAGTTGATCGAGCGTTTCCGCGCCGCACACTACAAGCACCTCGAACTGGCCGGGTTCTACTGGGTGGCCGAGGACACGAACCACTGCGAGGACCTCACCATCCCGCTCAGCGACTACATCCACAGCCAGGGATACCTTTTCTACTGGATCCCCTACTGGCAGGCTAAGGGCGCCGGGGAGTGGCAGCGCCTCGGGTTCGACATCGCCTACCAGCAGCCCAACCACTTCTTCAACCACGCGATTCCCGACAGCCGCCTCGACGACGCCTGCGCCTTCGCCCGCGAACACGGCATGGCCATGGAGTTCGAGTTCGACGAGAAGGCCACGCTCGACCGCGAGGACACCTCGCACGGACGCATGAAGGCCTACATCGACCATTTCGAGAAGAACGACGTCTTCAACACCTCGGCCCTGGCCTACTACTGCGGCAACCGCGGGGTGCTGACGCTCCACGAGTCGAAGAACCCCCAGGACAAGGCCCTGATGGATCGCCTGGCGCGCCTGATCCAGATGCGCCGCTACCTGCAGACGGGCTATCCCGGAAAGGTTTCCACGCGCGTGGTGGCACACCGCGGCTACTGGCGCACGGAGGGTTCGGCCCAGAACTCCATCGCCTCGCTGCTGAAGGCCGACGAGCTGGGCGTCTGGGGCGTGGAGTTCGACGTGTGGCTCGCAGCCGACGGCGTTCCGGTGCTCAACCACGACGGGTGGCATGACGGATACAAGGTGCCCGACACCCCCTCGACCGTCCTGACGGGGCTCAGGCTCGAAAACGGCGAACCGCTGCCCACGCTGGCGCAATACCTCGATGCGGCGCGCGCGACGAAGGTGGAGCTCGTTCTGGAGCTCAAGCCCCACGAGACGCCCAAGCAGGAGACCCGGGCCGCCGAGGAGGTCGTACGGATGATCGACGAGCGGAAGCTTGCGAAGCGCACGACCTACATCACCTTCTCGCGCCACGCGATGCTTGAGTTCATCCGCCTCGCGCCCAAGGGCACCCAGGTGCTCTACCTGGGCAACGACATCGCCCCCGAGGAACTCAAGCGCCTCGGCGCCGCAGGCGGCGACTACAACTACTGGGTCTATCAGGGCAACCCCTCGTGGCTCGACTACATGAAACGCGAGAAGATGATCTCGAACGTCTGGACGGTGGACAACCCCCTCGAAATGATCCGCACGATCCGCCAGGGCATCGACTACATCACCACCGACCGCCCGGAACTCTTCCTGCAGCTGGCGAAATAGGCTGCTGGCGACACAGAACCCCGAACACCGGCATGCCTTCCCTGCCCGACAGGGGGGGGGTGCCGGATAAAACGTTTATGGACATGAAACACCTCATCGCCCGCGGCCTGATCCTTGCCGCACTGCTGTTCGCAACCGCCTCGTGCAAAGCCGAGGACAAGACCCAGGCGCAGCCGACGCCTCCCGACCCGACGCCTTCGGGGCCCGAGAGCGGAGAACTCTACGTCAAGGTACAGGGCGAAGACTGCTACATCTCGGCAAAACTCTCCGCGGAGAAGGACATCGTCTACTGGTTCAAGAAATGCCTGTTCAACGAGCTCTACACCTTCTACCGCGTGGGGGTCGTCACGAATCCCGAGACCGCACCCACCCGGACGCCCGAGGCCGCCCCGGAGCTGACGCTCAACCTCGCCTTCAGCGACAACATCGGCCCCTTCGCCGTGGAGAACGGCGGGTGGTGCGGCGCAAACCACAGCTACAAGGAGGGGAACAAGGTCCGCACGGCGGCCAACGAATCCTTTTCCATACAGGTCGACGGCCAGCCGGCCGGAGGGAGCCTTGCGCGCTATGCCGACGAGGTGCGGATCGACGTGCAGAACGTCATCTACAACCCCACGCGTCCGACCGACTCCGGCGGGGAGACCCGTCTCGAGGAGCCGCTCTGCCGCGAAACGGTCGTCTACACGATCCGCCGCAACAGCATCGAGGTCGCCGTATCGCACCGCTTCGAGAATGACGTGCCGGTGACCGTCGTCGCCTACTACGGCATGCAGTCGATGTTCAACGAGGAGACCCACACGCTTACCTCCGGAGGTGCCTTCCCCGACTGGAGCGTGCTCGACAACTCGCGCTTCACGAAGCAGGAATACCCCGATTTCCGGCGTTTCGTCGAGAAGAACGACAAGGCCTTCCAGTCGACCTTCCTGCTCGACGAGGGACTGGGCGACCACAGCTGGATCCCCGCGGCGAACACCATCTTCATCGGCAACTCCTACGGCAAGAACTACCACTGGCTCATCGCCAACAAGGCGGTTAGCGAAGGGGTGAGGATCAATTGGAGAGGCGTCTACACGTGGTTCGTGGAGCCGCTGGCCGACGATGCGGAGCTGCTCTGCTACGAAGGGGTCGTCGGAGGGCGCACGGCGCTGTTCATCGACGCCAAGAGTGCCTGCGAGCGCACGATGACCCTCCCCGAGGGGTACGACCTCGGGGGGTTCGAGCTGCTGGACGCCAACGGAGGGGTCGAGGTCTCGGATTCCGGGGCGCAGCAGCTGCGGATCCGGGCCCCGAAGGCGGGAGGCTGCGTTATCCAGCTGAAAGGACTCTCGGAGATCCCGATAACCGACTGACTCCACCGCATACGACAAAAGCAGGCGCGGAAGGTCTGAAAGGACCTTCCGCGCCTGCTTAAGTTCCCGAGGAATCACAGCCATAGTTCCCGGGCAAGCACGACCGTCACTTCATGTAGGGAGCGATCTGCTCGATCCAGACCTTGTAACCGGCCCCGGTGAGGTGGATGCCGTCGCTCGTGTACTCCGCAGGCAGGGAGCCGTCGCGCTGCATCGCGCTCCAGATATCGATGTAGACCAGACCCCGGCGCTCGGCCATTGCGCGCAGCTGTTTGCCGTATTCTGCCAGGCGGGGATTCTGCCCCTTGAGGAGTTTCTCGTTCATCGCCTCGTTCACCGGAAGCGGACTCTGCACGTAGACCTTCGTGCGCGGGGAGTGCGCGGCAATGTAGTCGAGCAGGCGCTCGTACTGGCTGACGAGTTTCTCGAAGGAGATCTTCGAGAAGAGCAGGTCATTGACCCCTCCCATGACGAAGATCGCACGCGGCTGCCCCTCGACGATCGGCGGCAGGCGGTTGATCATCCCCGAGATGCAATCGCCGCCGATACCGCGGTTCAGCACCCGCTGATCCTGAAAGTATTCCGACCAGAAGCCCCGCTCGGTGAGGCTGTTGCCCAGCATGATGATGTTGCGCCGCGTGACGGGAACGATCTCCTCGACCTCGCGCTTCGAGCGGTAATAGTCGTTATGGAAGGTCAGGGTGTCGGCCTTCTGCGCCCACGCCTCGGCTCCGAAAGCCAGAGCCGCACAGAGAAAAAGAAGTTTTTTCATATTGCTGTTTCGGTGTTTTGGATTAGTCGATCAGTCGTCCTTCGAAGTCGATATCCCGGTCGAAGGGGTGCAGCGCCCGGTCGGTCATGCGCGCCGCCTCGCGCCGGGTCAGGGGCGTTGCGGCATCCGCCGCGAGGGCCTCGGGAACCTCACCTCCGGCCTTGCGGAGCAATGCGGCGGCCGCGGCGGCCGTCAGGAGCGCCGGATCGTCGACCGGCTCAACCAGCGGAGCGTAGTCGTGCAGCCCTTCGGTGAACTCCCCGACCGTAAGCGTACGCTCGGGATAGAACCACGAACGGTTGGCCCAGTGGTAGGGCTCCCCGGTCAGGCGCAGGATGCCCGTTGCGGCGATGCGCTGCAGCATCTCGAAGTCGGGATCCTCGGGCGTCACGTCGTAGAGCGGCTGCAGGTAGGCCTTCTGCGCCAGCAGAGCCCGCTGCAGGGCCCGCACCGGCACCTCGCGCGGCGTGCAGCCCCGCTCGACGGCCAGGGCCGCCAGCGTCCCGGCAGCCTGCCCGGTGAGCAGTACGACAGGCTGCAGGCGCGTCGACCCGTTGACGAGGTTCGAGACCGAAATGGCCTTGTCGGACACGATCAGGTTTTCAGTCTGCGCGGGGATCATCACCCCCGCAGGGATGCTGAACGACGGAACGGGCGGGAAGGGGATCTTCCCGATGCCGGGATAACAGTCGTGGTGGTGGTCGACGGGATAGTCGCCGACCGAGATGCCCGTACGGTAGAGGGGATTCGGACGGTTGTAGCGATCCGCCACGTCGTCGAGCGTCAGCCGCACGACCCCGTCCATGCGCCGTCCCTCGCGGTGGTAGGGAAGGTAGGCCAGGCCGTCGTCGGTGAGGAACTCGTCGTCGGCGATGCCCAGGTGGCGGAATCCCAGCTCGTGCTGGATGTAGTAGACGAAGCGGAGCGTCTTTTCGCGCGCGGGCTGCACCGCCTTGAAACGCTCCTCGAAGGGAAGTTCGATGACGTTCAGATAGAAGTCGTTGCCGTTGACGGGCCAGTTGATCATGAATTTGCCGCGGGGCATGCGCCCGTAGTTGAGCATGAACTCCGCGGTGATCGGCTGTCCGGTCGCGGTCTGGCACGCCCCGGCGAACTCCGCGGGGTCGTACCCTTCGGGACGCGGGATCGTGCGGTCAGCACCCGGCCCGTAGTCCTTGAGGATCGCCACGACGGTGAGATCCTGCACGATGTCGTTCGCCTGCTCGGGGGCCAGCGCCTCTCCCGTATCGGCCCGGGCATCCATGCCCACGCGGTAGGAGGTGCCGCTCAGCGGCAGGGCGTCGCCGAGGTCTGTGGCGTCGACCGTCACGCGCGCAGCCACGGTCAGCCGGCGGCCCTCCGGGCCGACGAACTTCGCGCCCAGGACGCGGTCGTCGCGCCGGAGGATTTTTTCGAGGCGGTATCCGCACAGCACCTCAAGCATCGGTTCGGCAGCCGTCATGGCCCGGAAGACGCTGTCGGCCACATGGGGCTCGAAAAGCGTCGCACTCACCCACCCCGTAGCCACGGCCTGCGCACCGCCGTAATGGCGGCGGATCGCCTCGCGGAACTCGTTCCACAGCCCCGAAGGGAGATAGGCATTGCCGTCGGTCGCCCCCACACCCTGCGCCGTAAGCATGCCGCCCAACATGGGCGTAGGCTCCACCACAAGGGTCGAGACGCCCTGACGGGCCGCCGCAACGGCTGCCGCCGTTCCGGAAGTCGATGCCCCGATGACCAGCACATCGACCTCGCGCTGCTCTCCGCAGCACCCCGCCGACTGCAGGGCGGCGAAAAGCACCGAGACAAGCATCGCCGCAAAGCCGCCGACCCGTCTCACTTTCATCCGGTACTCCATACCTCTTCCCGACGCGCTCATTTGCACTCCTTGAGAATTTGCCAGATCTGGAACAACCCGCGCGGTACGTGGAAGCAGCCCTTCCACTTCCCGCCCTTGAGCGGCAGCAGCACCTCGCCCCGGCGGTTCAGGTAGCCGAACCATTCCGGATACTCGGGATCCCTGAAGTGCGACCACATGTAGGCGTCGAGTTTCTCGAACCACGCCAGGCACTCCCGGTTCCCGGTCAGGCGGTAGGCCTTGATCATCGTGATCGCCGCCTCGAGGTGCACCCACCACAGTTTCTGATCCCACTCCAGCTGCTGCGGCGGGCGGCCCAGGCGATCCATGAAATAGAAGATCCCGCCGTACTCCTTGTCCCAGCCGTAGTCGATCGTGCGCAGTGAGATCTCTACCGCGCGGTCGATCAGGTCGCGGCGCCCGAGGCGGCAACCGAGATCCATGATGAACCACATCGCTTCGAGCGAGTGCCCGGGATTGATCGAACGTCCCTCGAACGAGTCGACCAGCGAACCGTCCTCGGCCGAGACGTTCTCGACGATCAGCCCCAGATCCTTCTGGTAGAAGACATCCATCACCTCGTGCAGGCACGTGCGGATCGTCTCGTCGATCAGCGCCGGGTCGATCAGGTGCTCGATCTCGAGCGTCAGGTTGCAGAGGATCATCGGAAGGGCGAAATCCTTCATCGGGCGCGTCCCCGGGTGCGCCTTGCACCACCGCCCCTTCGGATTGGAGCGTTTCTCGAGGATCCGGTCGAAGGTTCGCTTGGCAATCTGCGCATACTCCTCGTTCCCCGAGGCCTTGGCCAGCTGCGCGAAGGCCATCGTCGCAAAAGTGTAGGAGAAGATGTTGTAGGGGTCAATGAGCGGCTTCCCCTCGCGCGTGAGCGAGAAGTACCAGTTGTAATCGCCGTCGTGCCCGCAGCGGCGGAGGAACTCCCCGCCCTGCAGCGCGCAGTCGAGCCACTCCTGCCGAGGCTCCAACTTGTTGCAGAGCATCGAGAAGAGCCACACCTCGCGACCCTGCAGCCAGATGAACTTGTCCGTGTCGTAGACGCTCCCGTCCCGGCCCAGGCAACTGAAATAACCGCCGAACTCCTTGTCCTGCGAATGGGTCAGCCAGAAGGGCAGTACGCTGTCCAACAGCTCCGACCTGTATTTTTCGGCCAATTCCTGAAAATCCATATCTCTTGATTTTTAGTTGTCGCGAATTGTTTTATTTCGTCCAGTACTTCTCGATCTCCTCGAGCGAACGGCCCGTCGTCTCGGGAACCGCCCGCCACATGATCAGCATGTAGGGCACGCACATCGCCGCAAAGAAGAAGAAGGTTCCGGCGGGCGTCAGCGTCTCGAGCATCCAGGGCGTGAGCTGTCCGATCAGGTAGGTACCGACCCAGAGTGCAAGCCCCGCGATGGACATGGCCAGGCCACGCACGCGCGTGGGATACATCTCCGAAAGGAGCACGAAGATCACGGCGCTGATCGACACCGCGCAGCAGAAGACATAGAACAGGAAGAAGACCAGCAGGAAGGTCGGGGAGAGGCCCCAGGCCGCACCCCACATGAAATAGGTCCCGATGCAGAGCAGCGAGAGGATCATGCCCGAGACGCCCCAGTATACGAGCTGCTTGCGGCCCACACGGTCGATGATCGCCAGGGCCAGGACTGTCGTCAGCATGTTCACCGCGCCGACGAGCACCTGCGAGAAGAGCGAGTCGCTGCTCGAAAGCCCGGCATCTTCGAAGATCGCGGGCCCGTAGTAGAGCACGGCATTCACGCCCATGAACTGCCCGAGGATGGCGATGAACGACCCGATGGCCACGGCCCGGCGGATGCCGGGCTCCAGCAGGGCGCGCCAGTCGGCCTTCGAGGCCTCGCGCACCGAGGCACGGACTTCGGACGTCTCGCGCTCGACCTCCTCCTCCGAACGGTAGATGCGCTGCAGCACGGAGCGCGCACGCTCCTCACGCCGGCGGAGGATCAGCCACCGCGGGCTCTCGGGGATGAAGAAGATCACCAGGAAGAAGAGCAGCGCCGGAAGCGTCTCCGCGCCGAACATCCCGCGCCAGAGTTCCGTGACCCAGATCGTCTGCATCCACTGCGAGGCATAGTGTGCCGTCTCGGCGGCCTTCAGGATCTGGAAGTTCACCAGGTAAGCAGCCAGGAACCCGATGGTGATGGCCAGCTGGTAGAGCGACACGAGCGTCCCGCGCCAGCGGGCCATGGCCACCTCCGAGATGTACATCGGCGAGACGATCGACACCACGCCGATGCCTACGCCTCCGACGATGCGGTAGATGACCAGCTGCGTGAAATCCGCACACACGGCGCACCCGATGGCCGAAACGGTGAAGAGCACGGCCGAAAGGAGCATCGTGAGCTTGCGCCCGAAGCGGTCGCTCAGCATCCCGGCGACCGCCACGCCGCCGATCGACCCGACCAGTGCGCAGCCGACGAACCAGCCCTGCTGCATCGAGTCGAGCGAAAACTGCGTCGCCACGCCGGTGATCGTTCCCGAAATGACGGCGGTATCGTATCCGAAAAGAATTCCTCCGATGGCGGCCACGAGCGACAGGAACGCCACGTAGCCCGTATTGGCCTGCGATTTCATGCCCATGCCGCGCGCTTATTTGATGTTGAAATACTCCTTGTAACGGTCGTACAGGTGCCCGGCCTGCAGATAGGCCGACTGCGGGCTCATGAAGTGCGGGAACTCGAAGGTGATGGCCTTGTCGTACCCGGCGCGCCGGGCCGCCTCGAGTTTCATGCGCAGCTTGTCGAACTTGATCGGAAGGAACTTGATCGGCATGTCGCGGTCGAACGACTCGGCATTCGTCCAGCACTGCATGCCGTACTTGTCGGCCAGGCGCTTGTTGACCGTGAAGAAGGCGTCCAGCTCGTCGTAGTCGATATGCCCGTCCTGGAAGGCGCAGGCGTCGACCACGTCGTGGATCCCGGCGAAGATCTCGTCCCACTCGCGTTCGTGCTGCTCGACCGACACGGCCTGCTCCTTGGAGAGCTTGCTCCCGCTGGCCATGACGGCCTTCTTGCCGTCGATCCACGGGGAGATGAAGGTCGGAAGTCCTCCCGAGACCTCCTTGCACTGCTTGCCCAGGGCGTGGAACGCCCCGATGGCGCCCTTCGTGGCGCGGCTGATCTCCCCGCTGATGTACCATCCGCCGAAACTCCTGTGGTGACGTCCGTACATCTCCCACACCTCGTCGATCACATATTTGTTATGTTCAATTTCATAGGTCATATCGCCCGTATCCCAGTAGCGGCCCGAATCGTAGAGCCCGAAATAGAATTTCATGCCATACTTGTCGGCCAGGCGCAGGAAGAGGTCAATCAGGTCTATCGAAGGCATGTAGCACCCCTGTTTGAGGAGGTAAGGCGAGGGGTAGGTGATGAACTTGCGGTATCCCGAGCGGATGACGATGACCGTATCGATGCCGATGGCCTTCATGTGGCGGAAGTCCTGCTCCCACTCCTTCGGGCCCCAGTTCTGATGGGGAATATCGTGCGAGATTTCGTCGAGAAAGGTTCCGGTAATGGGGAGTCCCGCCTCTTTGGGAACGATCAGGGCATCGGACGAGGATCCCGCAACGGACTTTGAATCAGCATATTCACCGCGCGTAGCAGCCTTCAGCAAATCGGGAGCCACCACTGCAGAAGCCGCCGCAAGAGCCATATTCTTAAGAAAATTCCTGCGATTCGAGGTCTTCATATGGTACAACTGTTTATACTGTAGGGATGTTATAAGCAAATTTTCTTGTCATATAATGCAAATATAATGAATAAATTTATAATGAGGCAACATTATTGCATTTTTTATTCCGTTCGAGACATTTTTTTGCCCGAATGAGACCCGGGTGCGCAAAATGAGGTGTTCCACGACGGGCGCAACGCCCCGCCGCCCGCCGGGAACGGGATTTTCGCGGAGAGGCGACAGCCGCAAGGAGCGAGGCAACAGAGGGGAAGGAGCTGCGCGGAGAGACAGGAGAGGAGCGGTCTCCGGATGGGACTGCACGAAGAGACAGGAGAGGGCTGTGGCGAAGTCCGCGAGGGACAGGGCGCAGCGGCCGCAAGGAGTGGACTCACGGATCGTGCACAAAAAGAGCCCGTCCGAAGACGGGCCCTTGCAGTTCCCCAAAAACACGCAGCCAGGAGGCGGGAGAAAGCCGTTCTCCCCTGCGATATCTTTCCTTACATAAGCCCCAGGAGTTTGCTGCGGCCCAGCATGCAGGCGCCGACGGCCCCGGCACGCTCGCCCAGCTTCGAGAGCTTGATCGTCGTGTCCTTGTTCACCAGCTGCAGGGAGTATTTGTTGATGGCGCTCTTGAGCGGCAGCATGATGTAGTCCTTCGCCACGGCCAGCGTCCCTCCGAGCACGATCAGGTCGGGATTGAAGAGGTTGATCAGCCCGGCCATCGCCTTGCCCAGCGTATGCCCCACGCTCTCGATCACCTCGATGGCCAGCACATCCTCCTGGTTCAGGGCATCGAGGATATCCTCCAGCGAGATCGGCTCCTTGCGGTTGTACTTGTCCGAAAGCATCGAGACCCTCTTCTGCGCGAGCTTCTCCATGAAGATCCGGTGCACGGCCGATCCCGAAGCCCCGGTTTCGAGGCAGCCGCGCTTGCCGCAGCGGCAGATCACCTCGTTGTCGAGCAGCGGGAAGTGCCCGAACTCGCCCGAGAAACCCGAACGTCCGTAGAAGAGTTTGCGGTCGATCACCAGCCCGACGCCCAGCCCCCAGCTCGCATTGACGAAGATCATCGTGTTCTCGTTGTTCCCCACGCCGTACATGTATTCGCCGTAGGTCATCGCACGCGTGTCGTTCTCGACGTAGACCTTGCATGCGAGGCGCTGCTCGAGCAGCAGCGCCAGCGGCTGCTCCTCGACGAAGAAATAGCTGTAGCTGTATCCTGTGCGGGAATTGACGCGACCCGAGAGGTTCACGCCCACGGCAAGGATCTTCTCCCGCTCGATCTTGCTCCCGGAGATGAAGTCGTTGATGATGTCGCACAGCTTGTCGAGCGACTGCGACACGTCCTCCATCAGGAACGGAACGGCATCGCGCGTGTCGACGACCTGCCCCTTGAAATTGAGCATCGCCAGCGTAATGACGTCCTGCTTGATGTCCACGCCGACGAAATAGCCCGCATAGGGATTCAGCCCGTAGATATTGGGACGCCGCCCCCCGGCCGTGCCCTGCTTGCCGAAATCGTGGACGAAACCGTCCTCGATCAGCTCCGAAACGAGTTTGGTGATGGTCGGGACCGACAGATTCATCTCGTGACTCAGGTCCGTGATGCTGAAATCTCCTCCCGTAATGTAGTATCCGATCAATTGTCGCTTGAGCAGAGCCGTCTTGTTGCCCTCCTCGGCCTGTCGCAGAAAGGAATCGACCATATTTATCTGATTGTTATTTGACGCTTTTCGGAACAAATTTACAATTTTTATTTAAAATAATGACATTTGAATGCGGATAATTCCGCCATCTCTTCTCTTTTGAAAGATTTTTAAGTTAAAATTTTATGCTTCAGCAAATATCTTGCCCGATTTTCTTTCAAAACATCGTCCCAAAAGGCAGAATTCCGGCCCGCAGGGAGGATTTTTTCGCTCCCCGCCGCTCTTTTTGCCTCCCGGCGGCAGCGGAACCCGGGGAATTTCGTATCTTTGTAAGTAAGGGCCCCGAAGGGTTGCACGGCTGCCCCGGGGCCGGACACCAAACCAAACCGACTCGCATGAACAGAATCCTTACCCTGATCGCCTCGTGCCTGCTGCTGGCCTCCTGCGCCGGGAAAAACAGGTACGACCTGGTTCCCTACCCCAACCACCTGACACCCCGTCCGGGAACATTCACCGCCGCGGGGGCCGCATTCGTCGGCGACGAACGGATGGACGACGCCTCGCGCGCCGCCCTCGAGGCATTCGCCGCACGCCTCGCCGAAGCCTCGCAGGGCGAGAACCCCGTCCGCTATGCCGCCGATCCCGCCGCCGCGGAGGGATTCCGCTTCGTGGTCGACGAGAGCCTCGCCGCGGAACGCTACCTGCTCGACGTCTCGCGCCGCAGCGTCACCGTCCGCGCCTCGGCGCTGCCCGGGTTCCTCTACGCCATCCAGACCCTGCGGCAGCTGCTGCCCCCGGCCATATGCGGAGGTGAGGGCGCCGCAGAGTGGGTCATCCCCTGCGTGGAGATCGACGACGCCCCGCGCTTCGCCTACCGCGGGCTGATGCTCGACGTCGCGCGACACTTCTTCGACGCCGCGCAGGTGAAGAAGATCCTCGACGTGATGGCCTTCCACAAGCTCAACACCCTGCACTGGCACCTCACCGACGACCAGGGCTGGCGCATCGAGATCCGCCGCTACCCGCGGCTGACCGAATACGGCAGCATCCGCAAGGGTACGGTCGTCGGGAAGAACTGGGACCAGTACGACGGCATCCCCTACGGAGGCTACTACACGCAGGAGGAGATCCGCGACGTGGTGGCATACGCCGCGGCGCGGGGCATCACCGTCATTCCGGAGATCGACCTCCCGGGGCACATGGTCGCAGCCCTGGCCTGCTATCCCGAGCTGGGATGCACCGGAGGCCCCTATGAGGTGTGGGGCCGCTGGGGCGTGGCCGACGACGTGCTGTGCGTGGGCCAGGAGAAGACCTTCGAGTTCCTCGAGGGAGTGCTTACGGAGGTGATGGAGCTCTTCCCCTCGGAGTACATCCACATCGGAGGAGACGAATGCCCGAAGGTGCGCTGGGAGAAGTGCCCCCGCTGCCAGGCGAAGATCCGCGAACTCGGGCTCCGGGACGACGACCGCCACCAGGCCGAGCACTACCTGCAGAGCTACGTCACGGCGCGCATCGAGAAGTTCCTCAACGCCCACGGACGCCGCATCATCGGCTGGGACGAGATCCTCGAGGGCGAGCTGGCGCCCGACGCCACGGTGATGTCGTGGCGCGGCAGCGACGGGGGAATCGCCGCCGCAAAACTCGGGCACGACGCCATCATGACCCCCACGACGCACTTCTATTTCGACTACTACCAGGCGCGCGACACCGAGAACGAACCCTTCGGCATCGGGGGATACGTGCCCGTCGAGCGGGTCTACGCATACGAGCCGCTCGCCGACACGCTGCCGCAGGAGCTGCGCAGCCACATCCTCGGCGTGCAGGCCAACCTCTGGACCGAATACATCGCCACTCCCGAGCACCAGGAGTACATGCTCCTGCCGCGCATGGCGGCGCTGAGCGAGGTGCAGTGGTGCGATCCCGGGCGCCGCGAATGGACGCGTTTCGCCGCGGCGATGCCCCACATCGTCGACCTCTACGGCCGCATGGGATACAACTATGCGACGGTGCTCTTCGGCGTGACGAGTTCGCTGCGCAACGTTCCCGAGAAAGGGTGCGTCGAGGTGACGCTCTCGACCGTCGGCGACGCCCCGATCCACTACACCCTCGACGGCGGGGATCCCACGGCCGAAAGCCCGCGCTACACCGCCCCGCTCGAGATCCGCGACAGCTGTACGCTCAAGGCCATCGCCCTGCGCGAAGGCGTCGCGCCGCGCCTGCTCGAGCGCACCTTCTCGCGGAGCAAGGCCCTCGGGCACGCCATCGAGCTCAACACCCTTCCGATGGGCAAATACACCTTCGGGGCCCCCGAAAGCCTGGTCGACGGCATCGAGAGCTCGTTCAGCTACGCCAACGGCGACTGGGCCGGGTGGTACGGCGACCCGATGTCCGTGACGATCGACATGAACGGCGCCACGTACGGCGAGGTGCGCCTCGGGACGCTCGTGCTGAAGGGCGAAGACATCTTCCCGCCGCTCGACCTCGCAGCAAGCACCTCCGACGACGGCGAGCACTTCACCGAGGTCGGGCGCATCGAAATCCCGATGGAGACGGCCGCCGATCCCGAGGGGCTGAAGAGCTACACGGTGCGCTTCCCCGAGACCTCGGCCCGCTACCTGCGCGTCGAGGCCCGCACGGTGAACCCGATTCCCGACTGGCACGGAGCCCGCGGCAAGCGAGGATTCCTCTTCGTGGACGAGATCTGCGTAAACTGATTTTCAGACCCTTTACACCCGCAACACGATGAAACGACCGATTCTTTTCGCTACGATGCTCGCGGCCGCGGCGCTGCTGACCCTTTCCGCCGCACGGGCCGGGGAGGCGATTCCCGTTCCGGCGGCCGAAACCCCGGGGCAGGGCGTCTGCCGACTCGACGGCCCGATCACCTACACGCTCCGCGCCCCGCGCGGCGCGGAGGGTGCGATGTCCGAGCTGGGCGCATGGCTCGAGACGCAGGGATGGCGCCCCGCCGCAAAGGGACATGCGCTCTTCGAGGCGCGGCTGGTGGACGACGCCCGCCGCTTCCCCGCGGAGGAGGCCTACCGGCTCACCATCGCTCCGAAACGCATTACGGCCGAGGCCCGCACGACGGCCGGACTCTTCTACGCCGTGCAGACGTTCCTGCAGCTCTCCGACGACGGAACGGCCCCGCAGATCGCCTGCCGCACGATCGACGACGCCCCGCGCTTCCCCTACCGCGGATTCATGATCGACGTAAGCCGCCATTTCCGTTCGGTGGAGTTCGTCAAGCGGCAGATCGACGCCATGGCGCGCTTCAAGCTCAACCGCCTGCACATGCACCTGACCGACGGCGCCGGATGGAGGATCGAGATCCTCCGCTACCCGCGCCTCACGGAGTTCGCGGCGTGGCGCCCCTATGAGGACTGGGAGAGCTGGTGGAAGGCCGACCGCCGCTACTGCGAGGCCGACGACCCCGAGGCCCGCGGCGGGTTCTACACGCAGCAGGAGATCCGCGAGATCGTCGAATACGCCCGGCAGCGGCACATCGTCGTGATCCCCGAGATCGAGATGCCGGGCCACAGCGACGAGGTGACGGCCGCCTATCCCGAGCTGGGGTGCTCGGGCGAGGCCTACAAGGATTACGACCTCTGCCCGGGCAACGAGCAGACCTTCGAGTTCCTCGAAGGGGTGCTTACGGAGGTCATGGAGCTCTTCCCCTCGGAGTACATCCACGTGGGAGGCGACGAGGCCGGGAAGTCGGCATGGAAGAGCTGTCCCAAGTGCCGGGCACGCATGCAGGCCGAAGGGCTCCGGGATGTCGACGAGCTGCAGAGCTACCTGATCCACCGCATCGAACGCTTCCTGAACGCCCACGGACGCCGCCTGCTGGGCTGGGACGAGATCCTCGACGGAGGGCTCGCACCCGACGCCACGGTGATGTCGTGGCACGGCACCGAGGGCGGCATGAAGGCGATCCGCGCCGGGCATCAGGCGATCTTCACCCCCGGGGAGTTCTGCTACCTCGACTACACGCAGGACGCACCCTTCACGCAGCCCGCCTCGATCGGAGGATACACGCCCCTGAAGAAGGTCTACTCGTTCGAGCCCCTTGCCCCGGGCATGAGTCCCGAGGAGCAGCAGCGCCTGCTCGGCGTGCAGGCCAACCTCTGGGCCGAGTGGATCCCCACCGACGACCACTACGAATACATGATGTGGCCGCGGCTGCTGGCCCTCGCGGAGGTGGCCTGGAGCCAGCCCGCGCGCAAGGATTACGACGATTTCCGCGAAAGGGCCCTCGAAGCATCGGAATGGCTCCGCGACAAGGGATACCACCCCTTCGACCTGCGCACCGAGTACGGCGACCGGCCCGAGAGCCTTACGCCGGTGCACCACCTTGCCGAGGGATGCCCGGTGAGCTACGCGACCCCGTGGCACAGCTCCTACCCCGCCGCCGGGGCGACGACGCTCACCGACGGCCTGCTGGGCAGCTGGACCTATGCCGACCGCCGCTGGCAGGGATTCCTCAACTCCGACATGGAGGTGACCGTCGACCTCGGGCAGAAGACCGAAATCCACTACGTCGGCACCACCTTCATGCAATCGCGCGGCCCGTATGTGTGGGTGCCCGAGCGCGTGGAGTTCTACGTCTCCGACGACGGGGAGCACTTCACGCCCCTGACGACCGTGCACAACGACATCCCGACCGAATGTCCCGACCTGCTCTTCAAGACCTACGCCTTTGCCGGCAAAGCCTCGGCGCGCTACATCCGCTGCGTGGCCCGCAGCAACGGCATCGAGGGCGGCTGGCTCTTCCTCGACGAGATCGTCGTCCATTAGCCGACGGACGCCGAAAACATGCGAAGGGACGGATTCTGTGATCCGTCCCTTCGCTTTGCATTCGCCCGGAAGAAGGCGCTACTGCACGAAGCGCCGCGTCACGCGCCAGCGCTGCAGGAGCCACACGACGGCATAGCTCACCGCGAAGGCGCAAAGGGCCATGAGCGGAATGCGCACCAGCGCGGGGAGGCCGGGAATGCACTGCACGAGGTCGTAGGCCCCCTGCACGAAGATGAAGTGGCAGAGGTAGATGCCGAAGGTCGCCCCGGCCAGCCGCGCCAGCCACTGCCGCGGGCGTGCCGCAGCCTTCTGCACGATGAGGAACACCGGCGCGGTCATCAGGAAGACGTTGATCCCGGCGAAGTACCAGATGATCTCCAGATAGGCGTAGTTCCCGGGGAAGTGGCGCTGCATCTCGACGAAGCCGAGCGAGGTGACGAGGTATCCGGCCGCGAACGAGGGGATGCAGACCGCAAGCATCCTGCGCCAGCTCCACGCGGGCGGGAACTTCGTCAGGTAGAAGGCCAGCACGAGGTAGCCCGCGAATCCCGAGACGTAGTAGAAGGTGCCGTAGATGTTCCAGTCGCACTCGCCGTAGAGGCCCATGTTGCCGTAGTTGCCCGGGTAGCCGAGCAGCGGGGCAACGATCCGCACGTAGGGAAGCAGCAGCGTGAAGGCCCATATCGCAAGGACGAGACGCAGTTCGCGCCGCGAGGCACGCTCGAGCCACGGGCTGATGACCGGCATGATGAAGTAGAGCCCCGCGAGCATGTAGAGGTACCACAGGGGCGTGGTGTCGTAGGTGAAGTTGAAGACGAAAGTCCACAGTTTGCGCAGCGTCGCCTCGCCGGTGAAGAGCGCCGGGTCGATCGACGGGCTCGAAGTCCCGACATAGCGCATGTAGAGGTAGTAGAGCACCGGGAGCAGCAGCGACCAGAAGACCAGGGCCAGGAGGATGCGCCCGAGGCGTTTGCGGTAGAAGGCCCCGGTCTCCATGCGCACGGGAAGCAGCAGCACCGCGGTCATCATGACGAACAGCGGCACGCAGGCCCGCACGAGGCTGCCGGCGGCCACACCCTGCAGGAAGGTCGCACGGTCGGTGTCGAAGGCCGCAACGAAGGGGTCGCAGCAGTGCGAGAAGACCACCAGGAAGCAGGCGATCACGCGCAGCAGGTCGACCCAGCCCACGCGGCGGTCGAGCGGAACGTTCAGTTCGGGAAGTCGGGGTTTCATTATCGGGAGGGATTTTTCGGATTTCGTCTCAAGATACGAAAAAAACCGCTTCGGAGAGGGCCTCCGCCCTCCGAAACGGCAAAAAAAGCGCACGGAACCCGCAAAGGATTCCGTGCGCACCTGTCAGGGGATCACCCGCCCTGCCGCCGTCATCGGGCAGCGGCAGGCGGGGATCAGAAGACTTTCTCCAGCTGGATGTTGTCGAGGAACCAGCGGTTGGCCGTCGAAACCTCCCACTGCGTCTGCGTAATGGTAATTCTGGTCTCGGGAGTAATATCCACGCCGATGATCTCCACCTCGGCACGAATCCACTCCAGTACATGACCATTCTCCCAACCACATTCGGGAACCTCATACCTTGTAACCTCGTTCTCGCCCTCGGAGATGATGACGATCAGGTTCACGGGGTCGATCTTGCCCGAGCCCTGGCGCATCGGGCACCAGTCGAACGACAACTTAAGTTTCGTACCGGCGGGGATGTTGTCCATCGCCGGAAGAATAATACCTGCATGGTTTCCGGTCTTACCGAACTTGATGTAATTCTGCTGCAGGTAAATACGCTTATGGTCTTCCTTGTCGTAAATAAATTTGTAACCGAGACTCTCTATCGCGTCGAATGCTGAAACGGCGACACCTTCAATAGGCACGGTAGCAGAATACAACGCCGGAGCTTCCGCCTCGAGATTATCCTCTTCGACCGTACGTCCTGCCTTGGTTGCCTGAGACCACGGCTCAAGCTGTTCGAAGTCCTCCGAGAAGTAGATCACCTTGGCCACGCCGTCGTCCTTGATCTTGGTCAGCGTGAGGCGTACCACGGGAGCCGCTACACCGCCGAAATAGCCCTCGGCCGTCACATAGTGTCCGTTGAGTGCCGAAAGGGTCGAATGCGCCGACGCATTGGTGATCGTCACCGAATACTGCGCACCCTCGACCGTGATGTTGCTGCCGACAAGGATACCCTTGACCGAAACATACTTCCGCGACCCCGGGTTGTAGCTGTCGATCTGCGAGGTGATGTCCTCGGCTGCGGGATAGGTTACCGTACCCCCGGTCGAAACTACCTCCACCTTGTCGCACTCGACAATGGCCAGCGACTGCGTATCGCTGCCCTTCGTTCCGAGGATCGAAACCTTGTCGCCGATCGCCACGGTCTCCGTGCTCATGATATAGACGCTTCCCGAGTTGGCGGCATCGCTGACCATAAAGCCGTCGGGGCCGAGCGCTACGACCAATGCGGAAGGAATCGACACGACCGACTCGTCAGCCAGTTCGGCCACCTGCCCCGGAGTGTACTCCTTCACGTCGCGGTACTTGTCACCGTTCTGCGAGATGACCACCTCGGCACGGCTGGCAAGCGTGCTGCCCTTGAAAACGAGGGTCGCCTTGCGGGGATTGTCCTCGGCGCCGCCACGCATGTTGTCCGTGACCGAAACCGTCACTTCGGTCGTGCCCGCGCTTCCCTGCGTGGGCGAGATCGTCACCCACTCGGGAACCTCCGACACCCAGTTCGCATCGGAATATACGGTGATTATCTTCTGCGAAGCGTCCTGCGCTTCGAAGGTCAGCGTCGTGGCACTCGCCAGAACCGCTTTCGAAAGCCCGTCCCCGTCCTCCTTGTCACAACTCCAGAAGCCGCACAAGGCCACCGCAGCGAGGATCGCAGCCGTTATCTGTTTAACCAGTTTCATAATCGTCTCTTTTTTTTACTGTGTACGTCTTAGGATGAAAGTCCGTCTTTCCAGCCGGGATTCTGCGTGAGGTTCTCGTTGAGCGTACGCTCGTTGATGGGAATCGGGTAGAGGTAGTCGCGGGTCTCATCGTATCCGGCCCGTTCGATGTTCTTGTGGTAGGAAACGTATCCGCGCGTTCCGCCCGAAAGCAGGATGTCGGTGCCGATCTGGTAGATCATTACTCCCTCCTGGTCTTCGGGTTTCGTATCGCCCTCGTAGAGGATCAGGTCAGGCTCGCCGTCGCCCGTCAGGTCATACTCGCCGGCACCCGGGAAATACATGCCCGTCAGCTCCTGGTCGAGGCACGTCCCGGCCTTCCAGCGCACCAGGTCCTCGTAACGCGTACCCTCCTGGATCAGCTCGATGGCCCGCTCGCGGCGGATCTCGAGGATCACGCCCGCATTGTCACCCGTCACGTTGGTGAAGCCGTACTCCTTCGACGAAAGGTACCAGTCGGGCGAGGCATTCGCAACATTCATGTCGAGATCAGGCATGCCCGCACGATCGCGGATCTTGTTGATCGAGATATCGAGGTCGGCCTGCGTCAGCGTCCCGAGCTCGGCCTTCGCCTCGGCGTAGATGAGCATCACCTCGGCCAGACGGTATACCGGAATGTCGCAGGTCGATCGGTCGTTGCGGTCGACGTTGCCGCCCGAATCGTCGGGGTTCTGCACGAACTTGATAGGCTGGTAGCCCGTTACCGAGCATCCCAGGTCGGGAGCAAGCACCTCTTCCTTGCCGATGCGCGTGTAGCCCGGCGTACGGATCGACTGCGCAAGACGCGGGTCACGGTCCTGCGTCTCCTCGAGGAACGACATCTCCTGCCAGTTCTCCTTGTCGGTGAAGCGCTTGCCGTCCTTCATCAGGTACATGTTCACCATCTTGCGCGTGTAGCCCGGGCGACCCTGGGTCGGAACCAGCGTGAAGGCCGTGGCGTTGTGGTGAATGGCCAGACCGTAGTCGAACTTGATGGCCAGGATGTACTCGTCGGGGCTGGCGTCCTCCTGTGCGAAGAGCGTCAGGTAGTCCTTGTCGGGATTGTCCGTCGAATAGAGTTTGTACGGACCCTCGTTGATCAGCTCCCCGGCAGCCTTGGCGGCAAGATCCAGGTAGTACGAGTAATCGTTGCCGCCCTCGATGGTCAGGTTGTGGTACTTGCGGTAGGTGCCCTCGTAGAGGCAGAACTGCGCCTTCAGCGCCAGCGCCGCCCAGCGGTTCACGCGGTAGGTGCTCACATCGCGCGTAAGGTTGTCGATGGCGAAGTCGACATCCTCGATCATCTTGGTCATGACCAGCTCGCGCGAATCCCGCGGTTTGTAGAGGGCCTCGTCGGCCGAACCGAGCTGCACGTCGTACCAGGGCACGTCGCCGAAGCGCTTCACCTTCTCGAAGTAGAAGAAGGCGCGGAAAAAGCGCGTGAGGGCATTGTACTTGGTAACGACATCCTTGTCATCGCACTGGCTCGAGTACTCCAGCAGCGTGTTCATGCGCCGCAGGTCGGTCCACGTCCAGCCGCCGCCCGAGTTGGGCACGGTGCGCTTGTTGCCGCCCAGAATCTCGTCGGAGAGAGTCTGGCAAACAACCAGGTCGCTCTGGTCATCATAGGGGTTTTTGTCCAGCAGGTTGTTGTAGAAGGGATTGCTGAACAGCTGAAGGTCGGTCTCTGTCTTGAAATAATCCGTCTGCGTGATCTGACTCAGGGGTTCCGTATCGAGGAAATCGCAACTCGACAGTCCCGCAGTCAAGGCAACGGCCAATATGATAATTCGTTTCATGAGTAATCGCAACTTTGAGGGTTAAAAAGTAATATCTATACCGAACATGAACGTCTTGGCCCACGGATAGAAGGCATTGTTGTCAACGTCGGAACTGCGGTTGAAGGCAGCCTCGGGATCGACATACAGCGAGTTCTTCTTCAGAGGCGACCAGTAGCAGAGGTTCTCACCCGAGAAGTAGACGCGGATCTGGTCGATGCCCACCTTCTGGGTCAGCGTCACCGGAATCGTATAGCCGACGGTGAGGTTCTTCAGACGCAGGTAGCGGATATTCTGCAGATAGCGGTCGTTGACCTTGCTCAGGTAACCGCCCGATGCCGAGTAGGCGCGGGCGCGCGGGAAGTATGCGTCGGTGTTGTCCTCGGCCCATACGTTGTCGAGGAAGTTCATCGGCAGGTAGCTCAGATAGGGGTAGGAGTAGCAGCCCCAGAACGGCATGGCCTGTCCGTGAGGATACCAGTAGTGGTTGCCCGTGCCCTGGAAGAAGACCGATACGTCGAATCCGTACCACTGGATGCCTGCATTGATACCGTAGGAGAACGAAGGCAGCGAATTCCCGAGGATCGAACGGTCGCCCGGATCCTCGACCGTGTTGCTGCCGATGCCCCAGATGCCGTCGTGATTCGAATCGAGGAACTTCAGGTCTCCGGCCTGCCAGCCGCCTGTCAGACGGCCTGAACTGTAGCTCAGATCGACCTCCTTGGCGTAGGCCTGGGCCTCTTCGGTGGTCTTGAAGAGCCCGTCGGTCTTGAAGCCCCAGATCTCACCGATCTCCATGCCCTCGTAGTAGGACATCGACAGGGACTTCTTCGGGTTGTCGTACTTGGTGATGACACTCTTGTAGTCGCTCAGGTTGAAGCCCACGTTGTAGCTGAAGGGCTTGCCGGCCAGCTGGAACTGGTCGCGCCAGCTGACGGTCAACTCGTAACCCTTCGTCCGCAGGTCGGCGGCGTTCATCTTCGGAGGATCGGCTCCGTAGACTCCCGGCAGCGCCTTGCCGTCGGTAAGCATGTTCTTCGTGTCACGAATGTAGAGGTCGCCGGTCACGCTGAGCCGGTTGTTGAACATCGAAAGGTCGAGACCCAGGTCCCACTGCTCGGCGGTCTCCCACGTCAGGTCGGAGGCTACCGGAGCGCCCAGCGACGAGTAGCGGCCCATCGTGCTGCCCTCACCGAAGGTGTATCCGGCAAACTCGTTGACCGAAACCAGACGCAGGTAGGTGTAATAGAGCTGGGTGCTGCCGTCCTTGACAACCTGGTTGCCCAGGCTACCGAACGAAGCTCGGAGCTTCAGGTTGTCGACCACCTTGCGGGCGGGCTCGAAGAACGACTCCTCCGAGATGCGCCATCCGACCGAAGCCGAGGGGAACCATCCCCAGCGGGCGTCGCCCAGGAAGCGCGAGGTTCCGTCGTAACGGGCGCTGACCTCCACGAGGTACTTGCCCTTGTAGTCGTAGTTGATACGTCCGAAGAATCCGGCCAGGGCGTAGTCGTTCTGCCCGCCGCCGACGCCGGTCAGCGTCTCGCCGTCCGAGTTCTGGCTGACGAGATTCAGGTCATCGAGGTTGATCGACGAGAGGTTCTGGCCCCAGGCCGAAATGTTCTTGCTGGCCCACTTCTCGTAGTTGAAACCGGCCGTTCCCGAAACGTGGTGGTCGCCGAAGGTCTCGTCGTAGTTGGCGTAGACGTTCGTCGAGTAGTAGTTGTAGGTGTTGACCCACTCGTCGAGCTGATCCTGACCGGCGCCCGTAGCGTAGGAGAGCAGCTCTCCGTCGGGATACTCGCGGTAGTACATCGCCGAGCTGCGGCTCGTGTCGCGGTCCTGATAGAGGCGGTAGGTGAAGTCGCCCGTGATGCTCAGCGTCTTGAACGGCGTGATCACCAGGCGCGTGGTGTTCGAGAAGTCGCTCCGACGGTCCACGTTGCGGTGCGTACCCTCGTTGAGCATGATATGACGGCCGTTGGCCACCTTGTAGTTCAGGTACGGAGTGCCGTAGAGCCACGATCCGTCGGGATTCTGCATCGGGAAGCAGGCCAGGGCGTGACGGGCACTGTAGGCGATGGTGTTCTTCACGCTGCCGTCACCGATCGAGGTGTACTTCGAGCTGAAGAACGATGAGTTGTTCGACAGCGTTGCCCAGCGGTTGATCCGGAAGTCGATCTTCGAACGCAGGTTGTACTTGTTGTACACGTCGGGGATCGCACGCTGCATACCCTCCTGGCGGTCGTAGGCGCCCGATACCATGTAGGTGATGTCCTTCGTACCTCCGCTAAGCGAGATGTCGTGCTGCTGCACGGGGCGGCGCTGGCGGAAGAGCGTGTCCCACCAGTCATAGTTGCCGTAGTACACCCACTGCTTGCGGCCGTTGCGCGTATCCTCGACCACCCACGGACGGTCGGGATGCTCCGTCTTGTCGTTCACGCGGGCCAGCAGTTGCTGCATGTCATAGGCCGTGTAGTCGACATAGTTCGTACCGCTGTCGGCCTGCCAGAACTTGTTGACCGTGTAGACCGACCAGTAACCGCGGTTTTCGTAGTTGGTCGATGTCGTGGGCTCCTCCCATCCGAAACGGCCGCTGTAGCGCACCGTCGCCTTGCCGTCCTGGGCCGAACCCGAACGGGTCGTCACGAGGATCACACCGAAGGCGGCGCGGGCTCCGTACACGGCGGCAGCCGAGGCGTCCTTGATTACCGAAATCGACTCCACGTCGTTCGGGTTCACGCGGTTCAGGTCTCCCACCGCACCGTCGATGAGCACCAGCGGGTCGGCCTCGTTGATCGACGTCACACCGCGGATGTTGATCGAGGCCGTGGAGCCGGGACCGCCCGACGAGGTGGTCACGTTCAGACCGGCCACCGAACCCTGCAGCATGTTGGACAGCGAGTGCGATACACGGTTTTCAAGATCCTTGCTGCCGACGGTCGCCACGGCACCCGTCAGGTTGACACGCTTCTGCGTACCGTAACCGATGACGACGGCCTCGTCGAGCATGATGGCATCTTCCTGCATGTAGACGGTGACGATCGACTGGCTGGCCGGAACGTTCACCTTCTGGTCGATATAACCCAGACACGATACATGCAGGGCTACAGATCCGGAAGAGACTTCGAGCGAGAATTCGCCGGTCTCGGAGGTCGTGACGCCTTTCGACGTACCATCGACCAGAACGGCGACACCAACAAGGGGCTGTTGCTGGGTGTCGAGGACTTTACCGGATATCGTCCGGTTCTGCGCCGAGAGGGTTAGCATTCCCCCCCCCACAGCCAGAAGCAGCGATAAAACCAAAGGTCTAAATACTCTCATAGAAACTGTGATTATTGGTTAGTAATTGAATTTGGCTGTTACATATGCTTATTCGTTTGTGTAGGCATCCACGGAAAAGGCCTTCGGGCGCACCATCTTCTCGCTCCACGTATGGCCGAATTCGTCCTTGACCGTAATCGTCAGGTCGACGTTCGCATCGTCGGCCTTCACCTTGAAGAAGTGCGTGAAGTTCGAAGTGATGAAGTTCGGGGTCGACGAGATGCCCGCATTGTTGAATCGCGGAACGGTCATTGCGGCGATATGAAGCGGGTCGTAGGCCCAGACAGGCGTATAGTCGAGCGACTTGTCGCGCTCGTCGACCACCGACAGCGTCCAGTTGCTGTTCCAGTTCCAGATATTGATCAGCACCTCGTTGCTGCTCGTGGCGGGATAGGCATCGATGTATTTGTCGAACTTGTCCTTCACGGACGTCGGACACAGGGGGATGTCGGCCGACGAGAACGATACGCAGTTGAGGTCATAGCTGCGGAACTGGTACTCCTCGGGCCAGCCCGTGGCCTTGTAGAGATGCTCGATCTTGGTTCCCGAGACGTCCCAGACGGAGTAGCCGCCCGGGGATCCGTCCTGCCCGAGGTGCACGCCCGGCGTCAGGTGGCCCGACCACCACCACGATCCGCACACCGATCCGGCATTGTGCTCGTGGAAGTTGCGTCCCGACGTGATGGCGTCCTGCGGCGTCACGTTGAACATCATGTGCGTGTGTCCCGTCACGAAGTGCACCTCATACCCCTCGAGCAGGCGGAACAGCGACTCGGTGCCGGAGGCGTCGTGATCGATCTTGAAACCGTTCGACGCAGGGTAGAAGAGCTGTGCGTGCATGGCCACGACCAGCGGAGTCGACTTGTCGACGTACTGCAGGTCCTTGGCCAGCCAGTTCAGTTGCTCCGAGGTGATGCCCTTCGCGTAATTCCGCGAATCGGTGCCGTCATAGCCGCTGCAGTCGATGTCGTCGAGCACCACGAAGTGAATCTTGCCGATATTGAAGGAGTAATAGGTCGGAGCGATGTGGTTGACATACTCCACCGCGGCCGCATAGTCCGATTTCGTGTACATGTCGTTGTCGTGGTTGCCCATCGTATGGAACACCTGCAGCCCCTTGACCTGGGAGTTCATCAGGTCGAGGTACTCCGGGAAATAGAAGTTGTTCGAATACCAGTAGAGGTCCCACGTCATGTCGCCGAGCGTAAGGGCATACATCAGTTCGCCGCGGTGGGCCGCCATGTAGTCGCTCAGGTCGGAGGTGAACTCCCCGAACTGGCGGATGTCGCTCGTACGGTTCGCCAGGTGCATGTCGCCGAACATGAAGATCTTGTAGGTATCCTGCCCGTTGATCTTCACCAGCGAGAAGTCAACACGCTCAAGCGTCTGGGCATCGCTCTTCAGGCTCTGGTGGAACTGCGGGAGAATGCCCTGCGAGGGGGCCTCGTATCCGCTCGGCACCGAGATGAAGACATAACCCCATTTCTTGGCGGAGCGCATCTGATAGATGCCGTTCTCGTCGGTGGTGGTCACCTCCACGCCGTCCGAGACCACGACGCCCGGGACCCCGCCTTCGGAGGTCGAGACCCGTCCGTAGACGGTCGTACCCGCGTCGGGGGTGAACTCGGGAAGCTCCTCGACGATGTTCAGGTAGAGGCGCCCGTAGGATTTTTTCCGCTGGTCGCGTTTGATGAAGACGCCGTAATAACCCGCTTCGCACTCTTCGGAGAAGCGGACGGAGAACTTTTCGGCGGAGGTTTCGACGATGGGGCAGACATAGGAGATGCCGTCACTGGACTCAAGGATGAAGGAATCGGAAGCCAGCGGCGCCTTTCCGTCCCTTACCGTAAAGGTGCAGGTGCCGCCCAGCGCCACATCGACGGAAGCGGGGAGGTCGAACGACACGTCGAAGGAGTCTCCCGAAGGGGAGTTCCCGTCACTATCGCCGGAGCCGCAGGCCGCGAGGGTTACGCCGAAAAGAAGGATCGGCAGCCACAGATAAATCGTCCACTTTTTCATGCCATCGCATTTTTTTTGGAATGAGCCCGGCCGATTTGGTCCGTCGGATCGTATTGTCACCTAAAAATACGAAAAATTCCGGTTATCGGCAAGTCTCCGAAAGATTTCGTGCCCATAAATGCACCATCCGCCTCCTTTCCGGACAAAAATCCTTCCGCGGGGGAGGGTTTTTCCGGAGGGGAAGAGGGTTCAGCGATCGCAGTCGAACGGGCTCGGAATCATTCTTTTTCCATAAATACGGTTCAAAATTACTTGGGTGTTGTTTCGATTGTATTTCGAATATGTTTCAAATTTAAATCTTTTTCTTTGAAAAACAAAATTATGCAGAATTTTTATAGTATTATTTCAAAAAAAAGAGCGCAAAATTACAAGGATGCAAAAATCCCGAAGAGGCAAAAAAGTACATTTGCCGAAAGGGTGGCGACCGGCTGTCGAAAGGCAGCCGCAAAATCGGAAACCGGGGCAGGGCACACCTAATATTATATAAAAACCTTTTGATGATGCGGCAACGACGCCGACGCGCGGAAATCGGCACGCACATATCGGGGCACGGAAAAGCCCGGGAGCAAATCGAAACCCGGTTATTTCGAAACGAACAGGCGCGCTCCCGCCACCAGGACTTTTCCGTCAAAAAAGACGGGATTCCGGACAAAGAGGTATAAAATGGAATCGGGAAAAGACAGAACCGCATGCATCGGGAGGGAATTTTTGCGCCGGATCTTTGCGATACGGAACCCGCCCGAGGGGGAGGGCAGCCGGCACCCGGAAAAGGGAGAATCCGCCGACTCCCGCCCGTCCGCATTCGCCGCAAAATCTGCCGTCGGGAGCCGAGAATTCTGCCCCGAAAGCACAATCTTTCGCATTATCTCCTATATTTGTAATATAATACCGCGACACGGATCTCAGGAACCTTTTGCCGCAATCCGGAGGATCTTTTTCGGAAATGCCGGCAGGATCCACCGCACGCGTCCCGCCTCCGGCACGGAGCGGGGCGCCCAGGAGCCGGATCCGGCGGACTTCGACCGCAGCCGAATTCAACTTAAAACCCAAACCCATGACTTTCAACCCGATCAAAAGACTCTTTCCGCACTTGACCTTTGCCGGAATCCTCCTGGCAACGGCATGCGGGCCGCAATCCGAAAAAACATACGGAAACCGCACCGAAGCGCTGGACAATGCCGCCTGGGAGGCTTCGGCATGGATCTCCGCAGCCGACGCCCCCATAGTAACCGGCCCGGTAGGCGACGGATCCCGGGCCGCCGACGGCGCCAGCTGGTTCGTTTCCACCCTGCGGAACGACCGGAAGGTCTCTCGTGCCTGCTGGATGACCTCCGCCCTGGGGGTCTACGAGATCCATGTCAACGGAAAGCCGATCGGAGAGGAGGTGCTCAAACCGGGATTCACACACCCCGCAAAGACCCGACGATCGTTCACGTACGACATCACGGAGGCATTCCGCACCGGAGCCGGAGAGGAGAACACCCTCTCGGCACAGGTGACGCCCGGATGGTGGGCCGACAAGATCGTCACGCCCTACGGCCATGAGGGCATGCTCGGCAGAAAGTGCGCCTTCCGCGGCGTCCTGGAGCTGACCTTCGCCGACGGCACCACGGAGCGCTACGGGACCGACACCGAAAACTGGAAGGCCGGGATTGCCGGGCCGGTCACCCATGCCGCGATCTTCGACGGCGAGGAGTACGACGCCCGCATCCGCCCCGGGTACGACACCCCGGAGCGGCTCGGAACGCCCGAAATCAACAGGGAATTCTCCGGGGAGATCCTCCCCTCACAAGGGGCCGAGATCTACCTCCGCCGCGACCTCGCACTCGCGCCCGTGAAGGCGTATGTCTGGCGGGACACCGTCGGAGGAGGCGAGGAGGCCTGGGGAAAGGTTATCGTGGAGCGCGAATACCGCCCCGGCGAACCGATGATCGTCCGCCCCGGCGAGCAGCTGGTCGTCGACTTCGGGCAGAACTGCGCGGCGGTTCCCTCGTTTGTCTTCAGCGCCGCCGAAGGCACCACGCTGGAGTGCCTGCCCGCCGAGCTGCTCAACGACGGAAACGGATCCAAGGCGCGCGGGATGGACGGACCCGAAGGGAGCATCCACCGCCTGAACCTCCGCATTCCGGATGCCGGGATGAAACTCCGCTACACGTTCGCCGCCTCCGACCGCGACGCCGCGTACTCTCCGCGCACGACCTTCTTCGGGTACCGATTCGTCTCGATCACCGCCTCGGGCGAGGTGTGCATCCGACGTATCGAATCCATCCCCGTCACCTCGATCTCCCGGGAGATGGAGTGCGGCACCATCACTACGGGGAACGACCTCGTGAACCGGCTGATCGCCAACACGGTCTGGGGGCTGCGGTCGAACTACCTCTCCGTGCCCACCGACTGCCCGCAGCGCAACGAACGGCTGGGATGGACGGCCGACACGCAGGTATTTGCCGAGACCGGGACATTTTTCGCCCGCACGGCAGCGTTCTTCCACAAGTGGATGCGCGACATGACCGACACGCAGAGCGAAACCGGAGGCTTCCCGGGCGTCGCGCCCCTCGCCCAGTACGGAGGCGAGATGATGCGCGTCGGATGGGCCGACGCAGGGATCATCGTTCCCTGGACGGTATGGAAACAGTTCGCCGACACGGAGATCATCGACGCGTGCTGGGAGTCCATGGAGCGGTTCATCGGGCATGTCGCCGAAACCCGCTACGACCACGAGGCCCTCAGGGACGAGAACCAGAACTACCAGTGGGCCGACTGGCTCAGCTACGAACCCCTCGAGAGCTGCGGCGGGGGCATCTACGACCGCGATGCACAGGGGAACTACTTCCTGCGTCCCGAGGCCGTGGAGTACTGGAACTACCTGAGCGCTTCCTACTGGGCCCTCGATGCCGGGATGATGCGCGACATGGCCGCGGCGAGCGGAAGGGACGCCGCACGCTACGAAGCGATGGAGCGCGAGGCGAAAGAGTATATCCGGGATCGCTTCCTCACGCCCGAAGGTCGATTCCGGGTCGAGATCCTCAACACGATGCAGACTCCGGCGCTCTTCGCGCTCCGCAACGGCATCTTGGAAGGCGCGGCCCGGGAGGCGTTGATCGCCCGCCTGCGCGCCAATTTCGCGGCACACGGCAACTGCCTGCAGACCGGGTTCCTCGGGACGTCGATCCTCCTGCCGACGCTCACCGAGCACGGCATGTCCGACATCGCCTGGGAGCTGCTCCTCCAGAGGAAGAACCCGAGCTGGCTCTACTCGGTGGACAACGGCGCGACGACGATCTGGGAGCGGTGGAACAGCTACACGATCGAATCGGGCATGGGGCCCCGGGGGATGAACAGCTTCAATCACTATGCCTATGGCGTGGTATGCGAATGGCTCTGGGAGAGCGTCGCGGGCATCGCCGCCGACCCTGCGGATCCGGGATTCCGACACATCATCATGAAGCCCGTCCCGGACAAGCGCCTCGGATACATGGAGGCCGTGTACGATTCGGCGGCCGGGAGGATCGAAAGCGCCTGGCGGTACGAGGGCGACACCTGGATCTGGGAGTTCGCCATCCCGAAGGGGAGCACGGCCAGCGTCACGCTCCCGGGAGCCGCCGAAGCCCGGGAATACGGGCCCGGGGACCACAGGATCACGCTGTAAAGGGACGCACAGGCAGTACAGACGGGCGGCAGACGGACAGACGGACAGACGATGCAGGAGGGCTGGCAGTACAGGGACGGGCTGGCAGTATAGGGACGGTCTATGCCCCTCCGCCGTTTTCGAGAAGCTTGCACGGGCGGACGCTGTAGTCCGCCCGGGCGGATGCTGCGGCCGCATCAATGCGCCGGGGCATCGCCCCGCGACAATGCATTCCGCTACAATTTGCCGGATCCGGCAGTCCGGCAGTTCAAACGAGAAACCGCGTTGCAGACATCTGCAACGCGGTTTCTGTGAGGTCTGAAGCGGACGCCATAAATTTGAATCGAATTTTACCGATTTTAATTTTATTTTATCTATATATCAATATTTTACAGCTGTTTTTCATCAACTGCTAGGTCTGGAAGTTTTCGAAAATTCGGCCGATGTATGACAAATGTATGACAAAAATGATTACATTTGCAGCAGACAAAACCTCCAGACCTATGGCTTCATTCTGCTACCGCATCCGCTCGACCCAGAAAAACAAACTGGTCAAAATCCAAATTCTCTTCACGGTTGGCCGCGGCAACCAGTTCTACGTCGACAGCCAATATATGGTGTTGACGGACGCCTGGGACAACAAGCGGCAGACGGTCAAGAGCCGCTTCACCTTTACCGACGACTTCACCGAGCAGCAGGGACGCGAGCTGACCAAGAACCTCTCCGAACTGCGCAGCCACATCCTCGGAGAGATTGCCAAGGATCCCGAGCACGCAATGACGAAGACGCGGCTGGAGAAGATCATCTACAGCTTCCACCACCCGCGCAGCCTCACCACAGGCCGCCGCGTCCGCAGCCGCGAATCGCTCGGCGACTACATTGCCCGCTTCACGCGCGAGATGGAGGAGGGCACCCGGCTGAATATCCACAAACTCCGCTACGGCCCCTCGACCATCAAGAACTACAAGGGATTTGTCGTGCAGTTCGACGAATACTGCAAAGCCCGGCGCAAGCAGTTCGACTTTGCCGACATCGACCTGAAGTTCTACGATGACTTCGTCGCCTGGTTCACCGCCAAGAACTACTCCGTCAATACGATCGGCCGCCACGTCAAGGAGCTGAAGATCATCATGCGCGCGGCCCGCGAGGAGGGTCTGCACGACAACGGGGCGATTGAGAGCCGCAAGTTCCGCGTGCTGACGGCCGACGTGGAGAACATCTACCTGACGGAGTCGGAGATCCGGGCCATCGCCGCGCTCGACCTCTCGAAAAACCGGCACAAGGATGTAGCCCGCGACATCTTTCTGGTGGGGTGTTATACGGCGCAGCGCTTCAGCGACTACTCGACCATCAACGAAGGCAACATCCGCACACTGGAGAACGGACAGCAAGTCATCGACCTCAAGCAGCAGAAGACCGGCAACCACGTCGTCATTCCGGTCCGCCCCGAACTGCAGGCCATCCTGGAGAAGTACGACAACCGGCTGCCGAGAACCTACGAACAGAAGGTGAACCACCTCATCAAGGAGATTGCACGCGAGGCGGGCATCACGGAGAAGGTCGAGGTCTCCTACATTGAGAATGGCGAAAAGAAGAGCCGGCTGGTCGAGAAGTGCGACCTGGTGAAGACCCACACGGCACGCCGCAGCGGCGCAACAAACATGTATCTGGCGGGGATTCCGACCATCGCCATCATGAAGATCACGGGCCACAAGACCGAACGGGAGTTCATGAAGTACATCAAGATCACCGAGGAGCAGACCGCCCTGGAGCTGATGAGCCACCCCTATTTCAGCGGGAAGCAGGCAAGTGAGTGAAAATTTGGAGATTTGCCAATTGTTTTTTAACTTTGTTACGGCGGTAAAATTTACAGCCATAACAAAACAGCACACGTCATGAAATTCTACAACCGCGAGACGGAAACAGCCAAGTTGCGCGAAATCCGCACCTTGTCATACGAAGACCATTCGCGACTGACCGTTCTGACGGGCCGCCGCCGGATCGGCAAGACATCGTTGATTCTCCGGGCCATGGAGGATGAACCGCTGGTCTACCTCTTCGTCGGGCGCAAGAACGAGGCATCGCTCTGCGCGGGCTACTGCAAGGAGATTGCGGCGAAACTGGGGCTCTTCGTACCGCCCATGACGAGCTTTCAGGATGTCTTCACCTTCCTGATGCAGCAGGGAGAGAACCGCCGATTCACGCTGGTTGTGGATGAATTCCAGGAGTTCTTCAACATCAACCCGTCGGTTTACAGCGACGTCCAGAACGTCTGGGATCAATACCGGCTGAAGACCCATGTGAACTTCATCGTCAGCGGCTCGATCTATTCGCTGATGGTCAAGATCTTCCAGAACTACCACGAACCGCTGTTCGGGCGGGCGGATGTCATCATGAAACTCACGCCGTTTGCACTGCCGGTGCTGAAGCAGATCCTCGCGGAGCACGCCCCCGGCCACACGAACGACGACCTGCTGGCCCTCTATACCGTCACGGGCGGCATCCCGAAGTATGTGGAGCTGCTGGTGGATGCAAAGGCCCTGTCGGTCAAAAAGATCATCCATGCGGTATGCGACCCCGATTCGCCCTTCAAGGACGAGGGCAAGACGCTATTGATCGACGAATTCGGCAAACAGTACGGCACCTACTTCTCGATTCTCGACGCCATCTCGAACGGCATCAACACCCAGTCGGAGATTGCCGCGGCGTTGGGCGAAAAGAGTATCGGCGGACAGTTGAAAAAGCTGGAAGAGACCTACGGAATCACGAAGAAGATGCGCCCCATCCTCTCGAAAGAGGGGACACAGACCGTGCGCTACGAGATTGCCGATCTCTTCCTCCGCTTCTGGTTCCGCTACTTCGAAGGCAACCGGACGCTGGTTGAGATGAACCAGTTCGAGGTGCTGGAGAAGATAATTGCAGCCGATTACACGACCTACTCGGGCCGAACGCTTGAAACCTACTTCAAGCAGCAGTTCATCGAAAGCCACGAATACCGTGATCTGGGTTCCTACTGGGAGGCCAAGCGGGGCAAGGAGCAATACGAGATCGACATCGTCGCCCTGCGGCTGGAAAAGAACAAGGCCGTGGCCGTCGAAGTCAAGCGCCAGCGCAAGGAGTTCAAGCCCGAAGCCTTTGCCGAGAAGGTGCAGCACCTCAAGGAGAAGGTGCTGCCGAAATATGAGATCGAGCAGCGCTGCCTGACGCTGGAAGATATGTAATTACGGAATATTAAGTGCTTTCAAAAGCTACAGAAAACCGCTTTATGCTCATAAACAACACATTAAAAGCACTTAAATTCGACCGAGGAAGAAAAAATCAAACGCTTTTCAAGCACTAACCAACCATCAGAGCCATGCCGCGCCGTCGAAAAATAACGATCCGGGCCTCCGAGCTGGAGTGCTTCGAAACGCTCGTCCGGGAGCTGCAACAGCGGCCGGAGTTTGCTGGATTCGATCCATCGAGCCTGCACGTCTGGGCTTACGAACGGTATGAGCCGAAGCTGAAGGATGCCGACGCGATTCTCCGTCGCTTCGACTATTGGCTGGGCGTGCACAAGAGCGAGCGCTATCTGATGGTAAACGGCAGCCGACTCTTCAACAAAAAGGAGCTTGCCGAGGCGCTGGGCGTCGCACGTCCGACGCTCGACCGGTGGATTACGAACGGATGGCTGGAGCCGTGCCGCGTTCAGATTTCAAGCAGCGGCGACACCCTCTTTGCGGCCAATGCCGTTCGGGAGGTACTAATAACGTTTTCCAATGAATAATTCGTCAAACAAAGATCAACACTATGCATTGGATTCTTCCGGAAACATTAGACACATAAAAGATGCTAATCCAAGCAATGACGAATTTTTTTGTCTTTTTTGCCATCGTCATATGATTGCAAAGCAGGGGAAAATACGGCAATGGCACTTTGCGCACAAGGCTCTTTCTCCTAACTGCAGCTATGAAAGTTACTTACATTCATTGGCAAAACTTTTAATCCTACAAAAACTCAGAAGTGAACAACCTTTCGGAGTCGAAATTAAAGTTCCTTTCACTTGTAAAAATAAAGAGACCTGCATATGGTACGAAGATTCATTTGATGAATCTTGCAACTGGACTGGATACAAAAATTATGATTTAAAAAAATTCTATAACACATTTGAAGTTGAAGCCTTCTACGATAACTTTCGCGCAGACATTCTCCTTTCAAATTCCATTAAAAAGTATACACCGGTCTTTATCGAAATATATGTTTCACATCCTTGCGAACATCAAAAGATTGACTCAGGAAATAAAATCATAGAACTAAAGATCAACTCGGAAGATGACATAAAATCAATCATCAATAGCCCCATCATCACAGAAGACGGAGATCTTATCAGATTATATAATTTCAAACCCAAAGGAGACTTTACCGGTCCACCTCAACATCCCAAGCAATTGGTGAAGTTTTCAGTTTTTGAAAGCTATAAAATGTATTGTGGAAATACGGACTGTCAGACATTCTCATGTCATAGAAACAAAGCTATCTTCGAGTTAACCTCCGACTTTCATTCCGACTTTCTCCCAGAATATTCTCTATATGATTATGGAATCGTAGAACTATACGATTTGGATCCTAACCTCAAAGTATGCAACCTCTGCCGCTATTATAGGCCCCGAGACATATTATTCGACGATCTGTTCGACATAAGAATCGATAAACGTCCAATTTTTTGCTGCTTATACAAAAAACTCGGGACTGATAAATATCGAGACCCATCAGATGCACGCACTTGCACTGCATTCCGGAAAATAGATGGAAAAACAATGGCAGAGATTAGACAAGAATATAAAATGGTAAAAACAATCATTTGGAAGAAACCAAATGATTAGAAGGCCTATTTTGCATCGGGTGGAATCCGATTACACGGCTGTGCCAACCCAAGCAAACGAATGCCAAAGTCCGGAAACGGACGGCGGCATGTCTTCGGTGTGGCATCAGTTGGCATCGGTTGGCGCTGATTTGTAACGCCATTCGCCGTTTTCGGGAGGGGTCCGGAAAGCCTTTTTTTGCGTCATCAACCAAATTCGAATCGTTATGACCAAGGAAATCTTTCTGAGCGGCATGACCGCCGACCAGCTCGCGGAGATGATTCGCAAATCGCTGCGCGACGAGTTGCGGCAGCTCCATCCCGAACCCTCCGCCGAGACGCCGAACTATCTGACCCGTCGCGAGACGGCCCGCCGCCTGCGCATCTCGCTCGTGACGCTCAATGACTGGGTGAACCGCGGCCGGATCCGCGCCCACAAGATCGGCGGGCGCGTGCTGTTCCGCGACAGCGACGTCGAGGCGGCACTGCACCGGATCATCCCCATCAAAAGCCGATAGCCATGAAGACGACCTCAGATTGCATCGGCATCCGGGAATATCTCCTCCGCCGGGGGCTGCAACCCCACCGTGAAACCGCCACCCACGGCATGTTCCTCTCGCCGCTGCGCGAAGAGCGCACCCCCAGCTTCAGCGTCCGCTACGACAAGGGGCTCTGGTACGACTTCGGACTGGGTGAAGGGGGCACGCTCCTCCAGCTGGTCATGCGCCTCGAAGGATGCGGCATGGCAGAAGCCATCCGACGCCTGCGCAAAGGGGCCGCAGACGAAGTCCCCTTCCAGCCCCTGACGACCGCCTTGCCGCGCGAAGACTCTCCGTTGCGGATTCTCGGCGTCGGGGAGATTCGCCACCCGGCGCTGATCGGTTATCTGCGCGAGCGCGGCATCGACCCCGCCGTGGCCGGAGCGCTGTGCCGCGAAGTACACTACGCCGTCGGTGAGCGGCGCTTCTTCGCCATCGGCTTCCGCAACGACGCCGGAGGGTGGGAGTTGCGCAGCCCGCAGTTCAAGGGGAGCAGCGCCCCGAAATCCATCACAACCTTCGACCGGCACGGCGACACGGCGTTGCTCTTCGAGGGCTTCTTCGACCTGCTCTCTCACCTGACACTGCAACACGAGCCGGAGCCGACCGCCGACACCGCCGTGCTCAACTCCGTGGCGAACCTTTCCCGCGCCATTCCGTTTCTCGCACGCCACGCGACGATCCACGCCTTCCTCGACAACGACGAGGCGGGGCGCCTCACCCTCGAACGGCTGCGCAGCGCCCTGCCCGGTGCAACTGTCATCGACCGCGCGGAGAGCTACCGTGCCCACAAGGATCTGAACGAATCGCTCCGATCGTCCGCGAAGGTTTCCCGCACGCCGCGTCGTCGCGGCCGCAAGTTGTAACGTCGCCCGGAATGACGCCGGAACCGTCGCCCACCCATCGGCCGCTTCGCGACCGCGGCTTTTCCCCCGAGGAAAAAGCCATAGCCTATTAGGGCTTTTTCCGACGCATCGGCCCGCCGACGCTGAAAAAGCCCCAATAGGCCAAAGGGTCAAGCCCCTCTGGACACCCCCTGTCGTGCTACGCACGCCGACCGCCAAGGCGGTCCCCTCTTCAACCACACAACCCTCCGAAAAACGACCGTACCATGGGATATGCCGTCCTGCATCTCGACAAAGCCCCGGGCAACGAGGCGGCCATGACCGCCCACATCGCCCGCACGAAGATACCCACCAACGCTTCGCCCGAACGCACCTGCCTCAACGAGGAGCTCGTCGAGTTCCCCGAGGAGGTGGCCGACCGTACGGAGGCGATCAACTACCGACTCGAACACGCCGGCCTCACGCGCAAGATCGGAACGAACCAGGTGCGGGTGATCCGCGTCATGCTGACCGGTTCGCACGACGCGATGAAGCGCATCGAGAAAGAGGGGCGGCTTCCGGAGTGGTGTGCCGACAACCTCGCCTGGCTGCGCGAGACCTTCGGGGCGGAGAATGTCGTCTCGGCCGTCGTGCATCGTGACGAATCGACCCCGCATATCCACGCCGCCGTGGTGCCCATCGTCACAGGCGAGCGCCGCAAGGCCCGCACCGCCGCATCCGAAACACCCGGCAAACGGCACTACCGCCCGAAATCCGCCGCACGGCCGCGTCTCTGCGCCGACGACGTCATGTCGCGCGTCCGGCTCAAGCAGTATCAGGACAGCTATGCCGCGGCGATGTCCAAATACGGGCTGGAGCGCGGCATCGACGGTTCGGAGGCGCGCCACATCACCACGCAGGAGTTCTACCGCCAGGCCATTGCCCAGCAGCAGGATCTGCAGGAGAACATCGACGCGCTGCTCCGTCTCGAAGAGCAGAAGCGGAAGGCCGTCGAGCAGCTCAAACAACAGGAGCGGCAGGTGCGCACCGAGTATGAACAGGCCGCCACGCTCCAGGCGCAGAAGAGTGCCGAACTGAACCGCACCGAGGCCGAGTTGAAGAGCGTGAAGGGCGAACTGAAGGGTGCCCGATTGAAAAACGCCGCGGCGGAGGTCGGGTCGAACATCGTCGAGGGAATCGGGGCGATGATCGGCACCTCCCGCGTCAAGCGGCAGCAGCAGGAGATCGACCGCCTCAACGCGGAGAACGCCGCCCTGCACGAGCAGATCGGAACACTGAACCGTGCCAACCGCGAGGAGAAGGCCCGACACGAGCAAGCCGAACAGCAGCTGCAGGCGAAACTCGACCGCATCGAACACTGGCTGCCCGACACGCAGACGCTCATCAGCTGGGGCGAATACTGCCGCGACATGGGGATCTCGGAGTCGGGCGCCCGCGAGATTATCGCCATGAAGCCCCTCTATGTCTCGGGCGAACTCCGCGCACCGGAGTATTCGCACCGCTTCGACGTCTCGAATACCGAGATCCGCCTGCAACGCGACCCGAACGGCCCCGGAGGCTTCCAGCTGCTCATCGACCGCCAGCCCGCACACGCCTGGTTCCGCCAACGGTATGTGGAGCTCATGACACGCCTGGGCTACCCCGTCCGCCCCGAACGCCCGGTAGTCCGGCGACATACCATTAAACGATAACACCTGCCCTGAAAGACAAAGAGAATATCCGGTCGAACAGCCGGATATTTTTCTTCACAAAGTGAAGAAACTCGCTTAATCGGAATATTTGTAGAGTTTGTACTGCGATTTTTTTTCGAAAATAGTTTGCTTTTCTCGGATAAAGCACATACCTTTGTAATAAACCTACAGAGAAAAAAATGGTAAAACTGAAAGATATTGCCACCATCCAGACGGGAGTTTACCTGAAAAACGCCCCTTCGCCTGACACCTGCTACCTTCAGGTGAACGATTTTGACGAGGAGGGAAACATCCGTCCGACCGTCCGACCGACAACCTCCGTCAGCTCCAAGGCTACCCGCCACCTGCTGACAGAAAGCGACCTGCTGCTCGCCGCCAAGGGTGGCAAGAATTTCTGCGCCATCGCCCCGACGCAACTCGGGCCGTGCGTGGCCTCACCCTCGTTTCTGATTATCCGAATCGACGACCCGGCCCGCATCCTGCCCGAATACCTCTGCGGATTCCTCAACCTGCCATCCACCCGGCAGCTGCTGACGGCACAGGCCCAAGGGTCGGCCATCGCCTCGCTCAGCAAGGCTGACCTCGAGGAGTTCGATGTTCCGCTCCCTCCGCTGGAGCGACAGCGGGCCTGCATCGCCCTCACTCGTCTGCATCGCCGCGAACAGGCCCTTTACAAGGCCATTGCAGAGCGCCGCCGGCAAATCACCGATTATAAATTAACAAAAATATATAAAGATGAACGGTAAAGTTACACAGGAAGAGATCAACAAAGTCGTATGGCAAGCCTGCGACACATTCCGGGGCGTTATCGACCCCAGCCAGTACAAGGACTACATTCTTACGATGCTGTTCCTGAAGTACGTCAGCGACGTCAGCAAAGCAAAATACAAGGAGTACCTCCAGCGCTACGACGGCGACACGGAGCGTGCCCAACGAGCCATGCGCCGCGAACGGTTCCAGGTTCCCGAGAAGAGTTCGTTCGACTACCTCTTCGAGCACCGCAACGAACCCAATATCGGCGAGCTCATTGATGTTGGCCTGGCGGACCTTGAATACGAAAACCGCGAAAAGCTGAGCAGCGAGGACGGCAGCGGCATCTTCCGCAACATCAGCTTCAACAGCAGCAACCTCGGCGAAACGAAGGAGCGCAACGCCCGACTGAAACAGCTGCTTATCGACTTCTCGGACGATCGGCTGCAATTCGACGAGTCGCACCTCGAGAACAATGACGTCATCGGCGATGCCTACATGTTCCTTATCGAGAAATTCGCCAGCGACGCCGGAAAGAAGGCTGGAGAGTTCTTCACACCGAAGGAGGTCTCGACCCTGCTGGCTCGTCTGACCAAGAGCGCCCCCGGTTCGCGCATCTGCGACCCGACGTGCGGCTCGGGTTCCCTGCTCATCAAGGCGGGCCGCGAGGTGGGCTCCGACAACTTCTCGCTCTACGGTCAGGAGCTCAACGGCAGCACCTGGGCACTGGCCATGATGAACATGCTGCTCCACGGCTTCGACAGCGCCACGATCCGCTGGGGCGACACGCTGCGCAACCCGAAGCTCAAGGAGGGCGACGCGCTGATGAAGTTCGACACCGTCGTGGCCAATCCCCCCTTCTCGCTCGAAAAGTGGGGCGCCGACGAGGCGGCCGACGACCCCTACAACCGCTTCTGGCGCGGCATTCCGCCCAAGAGCAAGGGCGACTGGGCCTTCATCTGCCACATGCTCGAAGTGGCCAACGAACACGGCAAGGTGGGCGTCGTCGTTCCCCACGGGGTGCTGTTCCGCGGCGCCAGCGAGGGGAAAATCCGCCAGCAGACCGTCGAGGAGAACCTCGTCGAGGCCATCATCGGACTCCCGGCTAACCTCTTCTACGGAACGGGCATTCCGGCCGCCATCGCCATCTTCAACAAGGCCAAGACGACGACCGACGTGCTCTTCATCGACGCCAGCCGCGAATTTGAGAACGGCAAGAACCAGAACCGGCTGCGCGACGAGGATATCGACCACATCGTCACGACCTACCGCCGCTTTACGAAGGGCGAACTCAAGCCCGGCATCGTCGAGGAGCGCTACGCCTACGTGGCCCGGCGCGAGGAGATTGCCGAGAACGACTACAACCTCAACATCCCGCGCTATGTGGACACCTTCGAAGAGGAGCCCGAAATCGACATTGCGGCCGTGCAGCAGGAGATTGATGCGCTGGAGAAGGAGCTTGCCGAGGTGCATGTCCGGATGGAGGGTTATCTGAAGGAGTTGGGATATTAAAAACAGATGGAGATGAAAAGCAATAATAGCAACCTGAGCCTTTGGCTTTCGGTCATTTCGCTGGCGGGCGTTGCAACCCTCGCCGTGCTGTGGATATGCAACGTCCGCCCGCAATCCGTCGTCTCGCTCGATTCCTTTGTCGGAGTGGCCACCGGTCTGATTGGCATCATGGTCACCTTTGCCATCGGCTGGCAGATTGTCAATGCAATGGAACTAAAATCCAAAATTGCGGAATTGGAACAACAAAAGTCTCAAATCGACAAATTACGACAACAAGTTGAAAGTCAAGCGGCCGTTTCAAAAGCCGAAATTGGGCATTTGATGGGCATCATGGCAGGAGAAAAAGGGAAAAACCTATTGGCTTTTACCTATTTTCTTCAAACATTACAAGTTGGATTGTTAGGATCGCCACAAAGTGCAATTTATGTTTGGGATGATTTACAAACGTTAACCAATCTTGTTTCAGAGATCAAACCATGCGAGATAAAGAAAGAAAATAGAATAGCAATTCAAGAAATTGATCAAAAGATAAAAACGACATTATTATATCCTGCAATCAAGGCTCAGTACGACGCCATTATGTCGGAATTTTATAAAAAGGTCAGCTATGAAGAATAACATACCACAAGGCTATAAGGCGACGGCGCTGGGGATTATTCCGCAGGAGTGGGAGGTGAAAAGACTTGGAGAAATATGCACCTACTTCAAAAGTGGAGAAGGTATTACCTCAAAGGATATATCAGAAAATGGGCAATATCCTGTATACGGAGGGAATGGACTACGCGGGTATACTGATAAAAAATACACTCATGATGGCGCCTATATTTTAATTGGCCGTCAAGGGGCATTATGCGGTAATATCAATTACGTAACGGGTAAATGTTACATATCCGAGCATGCCATTGCCGTACAAACCAAAGGCGATTTATCATGGTTAAGATATAAATTAGATTTTTGGAATCTGAATAGATATTCAGAATCTTCTGCACAGCCGGGACTATCCGTTGAAAAATTAGTACGATACAAGTTGACTGTTCCGCCGCTGGCGGAGCAGCGGAAGATTGCGGAGGTGTTGGGCGTGTGGGATGAGGCGATTGAAAAGCAGGCGCGGCTGATTGAAAAACTCGACCTGCGCAAACGCGCCTTGATGCAGCGACTCCTCTCCGCTAAACTCCGTCTCCCCGGTTTCTCCGAACCCTGGCAAAAAGTAAAATTTTGCGAACTGTTTACCAAAAGTATAAAAACGGCAGACCCTCTTAAGAAATACGAAGTGTTATCTGTCACAAAAGAGGGTATTGTCGCTCAAAAATCCTATTTTAATAAAGATATTGCAAGCGAAGACACCTCTAAATACATTGTAGTAGAACGAGGAGATTTGGCCATGAGTGGACTTAATTTCTGGATGGGTTCATGCCATATTCTAACGAATTTCAACGAAGGTATAATCTCCCCGGCCTATAAAGTTTTTAAGGTAAACGAACACAACAACATCGATTTTATCAGGGACTTTGTTCGCTCGTCCATGTTCCTGCAAGCGTTACAAGGATGCTCTGTCATAGGCGCAAGCATTGTAAGGCGGAATTTGGATAAAGAGATGCTTTATGAATGGATTTTCAAGATTCCATCTTTGAAAGAGCAAACCGCCATTGCGGAGGTGTTGACTGCGGCCGACCGCGAGATTGAGCTGGCCAAAGAAAAGCTCGAACGCCTCCGCCGTCAGAAACGCGGCCTTATGCAACAACTCCTTACAGGCAAAAAACGTGTAAATCTTTAACATCATGGACATCAAGCAACTGATAGAAGAAACTATTACGGATTTAATCAACAACAAAAGTTTAGAATCCGTTTTCGGTAAAGTTCAAGTAATTGCCAAATCATTAAAAAACAATACCTTATCTCAGTGGGTTGATTGTGAACTAATAAACGGATACGGTGAAGACGATGTAGTCCCTGAATATCGCCAAGTGCATATCGCAGAAATAAAAGCTGACTATATTGCGCCTCATGGATTCGGAGCACTTCAAGTAGTAACAAGCCAAAGGGTCCCTATCGAGAATTTAGGGAGAGAACGCTATGAGCAAATAGCAATAATCTCTCTTCGCGAACCTATAACTTCATTGCAACAAGCATATAAGCCAGACCATGACGTACACTACAGTCTCACACCATTTGAAATGAATGAGGTTCAAAAGGTTCTTGGGAATAGACAGATCATGCAGGCTTATAAAGTAATCTCCAATCAAGATCTTTTGAAGATCATCAATAAAGCAAAATCAAAACTTATTGATGTATTTATGGAGTTTAATGATACAATATTTAATGGAGACTTAAATATTCATTCCTCAAACAACGCGGATCGGATTCAGAAAATTGTAATTAACGCCGGATTAGTACAGACTGGAGACGGCACAATCAATGTACACGAAAGCAATGTTTTGGGAGGCAAAAATCAAGACATTTCCATATCATCTGGCTCAAAAGCTCAAATTGCCGACATATTAAATAGAATTGAGCAATTATCAAATGAAGTCGATGAAGATCGCACTGATATTGCAGAAGCAATATTAACTATTCGGGAAGAATTAAGTAAACCGACCCCACAATCAAAAGTCCTAAAAATGGGATTCAGTTTCATAAAGAAAATTGCCTCAAGTTTCGTGGATAAGAGTATGGAGGTTTTAGCAGATAAAGGCATAAGTTATTTGATAGAATCATGATTTCCTTCAAAGAAGACCATATCAGCCAGATCCCCGCGCTGCTGATGCTCGAAAAGCTCGGGTACATATACCTCACACCCGATGAGGCGCTGGCCCTGCGCGGCGGGAATCTCGCCAACGTGCTGCTCGAACCCGTGCTGCGCAAACAGTTGGCCGCTATCAACGTCGTGCAGGTCAGCTCGGTGCGCACCACCGTATTCTCCGAGCAGAACATCACCGCCGGAATCGACGCCCTGCGCAACATCCCGATGGACGAGGGGTTCATGGAGGCTTCGCAGACGGTCTACGACCTGCTCACCTCGGGCAAAACCCTCGAACAGATTGTCGACGGCGACCGCAAGAGCTTCGTGATGCAGTACATCGACTGGAAGAATCTGCGCAACAACGTCTTCCACGTTACCGAGGAGTTTGCCGTCAGCCGCACGGGGATGACCGAGACCTACCGGCCCGACATCGTCCTCTTCGTGAACGGCATTCCGCTCTGCGTCATCGAGTGCAAGCGTCCCGACGTGAAGGACTCCATCGAACAGGCCATTTCGCAGCACCTCCGCAACCAGAAGGCCGACGGCATCCGTTCGTTGTACCTCTACTCGACGCTGCTGCTGGCCATCAACCGCCAGGAGGGGAGTTACGCCACGACGGCCACGCCCGAGAAGTTCTGGGCGCGGTGGCGCGAGCAGTTCGCCAACCGCGAAGAGGAGGTCCGTTACCGGCAGGAGCTGGAGCGGGTGGTCAACGAGCCGCTGCTGGACGACAAGCTCTTCGGGGAGCGGTTCGGCTATGTGCGCCGCAACTTTGAGGAGCTTTACAGGCAGCCGGTCATCCCGTCGGTGCAGGACGAATACCTCTACAACCTCTGCCGGCCCGAGCGGCTGTTGCAGTTGATGTACGGCTTCACGCTCTACGACGACGGCATCAAGAAGGTGGCGCGTTACCAGCAGTATTTTGCCGTGCGGCAGACGATGCAACGCATCCGCCACATCGAGGGCGGACGGCGGCGCGGCGGCGTCATCTGGCACACGCAGGGGAGCGGCAAGTCGCTGACGATGGTGATGCTGGCGCAGGCCATCATCCTCGACCAGGAGATTCGCAACCCGAAAATCATCCTCGTAACCGACCGCACGGACCTCGACCGGCAGATTACGGGGACGTTCCGCAAGTGCCAGATTCGCGTCGAGAACGCCACGACGGGAAGCAAGCTCGTCGAACTGCTCAACAGCAAGAGCGATGCCGTCATCACGACGATTATCAACAAGTTCGAGACGGCCGTGCGCGGCATCCGCACCCCGTTGACCGACCCCAACATCTTCGTGCTGATCGACGAGGGACACCGCAGCCAGTACGGCGAGATGGGCATCAAGATGGAGAAGACGCTCCCGAATGCCTGCTTCATCGCCATGACCGGCACGCCGCTGATGAAGAAGGAGAAGAACACGGCCCGGAAGTTCGGCGGCATCATCCAGCCGGTCTACACGGTGGATCAGGCCGTGGCGGACAAGGCCGTCGTACCGCTGTTGTACGAGGGGCGCATGGTGCCGCAGGTGGTACACGAGGAGACGATTGACCGCTATTTCGACAAGATTTGCGGATGGATGAGCGACGCCCAGCGGGCCGACATGAAGAAGAAATTCAGCCATGCGGACCAGCTCAACCAGACGCAGCAGCGCATCTACGCCATTGCGTGGGACATTTCGCAGCACTTCCGGGAGAACTGGCAGGGGTCGAAGTTCAAGGCGCAGCTGGTGACTCCGCGCAAGCGCATCGCGATTCTCTACAAGCAGTATCTCGACGAAATCGGCATCGTCTCGTCGGAGGTGCTCATCACCTCGCCCGACACCCGGGAGGGGGAAGACGAAGCATTCGGCGAGACCTCGAACGTGGAGGTGGCCTTCTGGAAGCGCATGATGGATGAATACGGCACGGCCAAAAAGTATGAGGCAAGCATCATCAATCGCTTCAAGAACAGCGACAAGCCGGAGATTATCATCGTCGTGGACAAACTCTTGACGGGATTCGACGAACCCCGCAACACAGTGCTCTATCTCGACCGCAAGCTGAAGGACCACACGCTGCTGCAGGCCATTGCCCGCGTCAATCGCGTCTGCGAAGACAAGGAGTTCGGGTATATCATCGACTATTACGGCGTATTGGGATCGCTTAATTCGGCGCTGGAACTCTACACCGATTTCGACAAGGAGGATCTGGAAGGGACTTATACGGACATCTCGGAGGAGGTGGCCAAACTGCCCCAGAAGCATGCCGAGTTGTGGGACCTCTTCAAGGAGGTACGCAACACGACCGACTTCGAGGCCTTCGGCAATGTCCTGCGCGAGGAGGACCGGCGCACGCTCTTCTACGAAAAGCTGCGGGCCTTTGCCCGAACGCTGAAGGTGGCGCTTTCGTCCATCGTATTCCATCAAAACACGCCTCAAGAAGAGGTCGAACGATACAAGCACGATCTGGCCTTCTTCATGAAGCTTCGTAATGCCGTACAGGAGCGTTACTCCGACACGGTGGACTACAAGCAATACGAAGGGCAGATTCAGAAGCTGATCGACACGCACATCGAGAGCGGCGAAGTGCAGGTCATCACCGACCTGGTGAACATCTTCGACAAAGAGCGGTTCGCCGAAGAGGTGGAGAAGATCTCCGGGAAAGCGGCCAAGGCCGACACGATTGCCTCGCGAACGGCCAAGTACATCACCGAAAACATGGATACCGACCCGGCCTTCTACAAGAAGTTCTCGCAGATGCTCAAGGAGACCATCTCGCAGTACGAACAGGGGCGAATCGACGAAGCGGAGTATCTGACCCAAGCGACGGACCTGATGAACAAGGTGCTGAATCATACCGACAGCGAGATTCCCGACGTGCTGAAGGATAACAATGCCGCGCGGGCCTACTTCGGATTGAGTCTGGAGGTCTACAAGTCGGTCATAAAGCCCGAACAGGGGCTCGACCTGACGCAAATCGCACTCGACACGGCCAGCCGGATCGACGCCATCATTCGTCAGCACATCTTCGAGAAGGGGACGCTCATTGTCGACTGGCCGCTCAAGGACAGGTTGGTCGGCATGATGAAGCTCGACATCGAGGACTATCTGATTGACGAGGTCAAACGCAAGTATGATCTGTCGATGACCTTCGACGACATGGATGCCATCATCGACCGGGCGGTCGACGTGGCTCAAAAATGGTTCCGGTGATGCAGCAGATATTCACCTACGGGAAAGAGACGATTCCCTACAGCGTGCTCTTTTCCGCCCGCCGGACACTCGGAATCAAGGTATATCCATCCGGCGAGGTCGTTCTGCTGGCTCCGGAAGGGACGCCGGAAGAGGTTATCGAGCAGAAACTCCACAAACGGGCGCCGTGGATTCTTCGGCAACAGGCCTATTTCAAGGACTTCGGGGTTCGGAGTCCGGAAAAACGGTATGTCAGCGGAGAGTCGCACTACTATCTGGGAAAGCAGTTCCTGCTCCGGGTCTCGGAAGGCAAAACCAACAGCGTCCGCTACAAGGGCCGCTGCTTTGAAGTGGTGTGCACCTCTCCGGACAAGGCCCGGGAGTTGATGAAATCCTGGTACCGCGAACACGCCAAACTCAAGTTTGCCGAGTATGCGGAGCCCATCATTTCCCGATTTGCACGGTACGGAGTTGCTCCGACCTCACTCTATGTTCAGGAGATGGAAAACCGTTGGGGCAGCTGCACCCCCAAGGGGAAAATCATTCTGAATACGGAACTCATCAAGGCGCCGCGCCCCTGCATTGAGTATGTTATTACGCATGAGATGTGTCATCTGCTGCATCCCGACCATACAGCAGCTTTCTTTACTCTGCTCGAAACCGAAATGCCCGACTGGCGGCGTTGGAAAGACAAGTTGGAGCGATTCATGATGTAGGTGCAAACTGCTTCAAAAGCATCATCCGCCCGCCCTGTATGACAAATGTATGACAAAACAAAACGAAAACCGCGTTGTAGATATCTACAACGCGGTTTCTGTGAGGTCTGAAGCGGACTCGAACCGCTGTATAAGGTTTTGCAGACCTTTGCCTAGCCACTCGGCCATCAGACCATTTTATATTCTCACGGAAACCTTAATCCCCTCTCTCTGCATCACCCTCATCTCCCTACATCTCCTTCCTCCTGTCCTTCCTCCTGCCCCCCTGCCTCTTCGTCCGCTCTCTCCTCACAACCCATACGCTGCAGGCCACAGGCAATTCCCGTTTCGAGAGTGCAAATATACAAAGTTTTCTCAATTCCGCAAAACTTCTCGCCCTCTTTGCGCGATTTTCATGAAGAAATGTGCCGAGATCGCCCAAAATTGACTACCTTTACCTTTTGGAAATGAACTTTTGACCGCAACCATGACCCTCGAAGACATCGCCCTCCAACTGACACCCGGAATAGGAGTCAAAGGTGCCGCTCACCTGCTGGAGGTCTTCGGCAGCGCCGAGGCCATCTTCAACGCTTCGGCCGATGAGCTGGTCTTCAAGGCGCGGCTGCGAGCCGATCTGGCTCAGGCGATCGTTCGCAAGAAGGGGTTTGCGGCGGCCGAAAGGGAGATCCTGTACTGTCGGCGCCACGGCGTCGGAGCCGTTGCATCGACCGATCCCGAATATCCCGCCCTTCTGCGCGAAATCCCCGACTACCCGCATGTCCTCTACTTCATGGGGAATCTTTCGGCGCTGTCGGATCACTGCATCTCCATCGTCGGAACGCGGGACGCCACGCCCTACGGGCAGCAGATGTGCAACCGCCTGATCGAAGGCCTCGCAGAGCGGATACCCCGTCTGACGGTCGTCAGCGGCCTCGCCTTCGGAATCGATATCGCCGCGCACCATGCGGCGATGGCCGCCAAGGCGCTCACCGTAGCCGTCATCGCCAATCCGCTTCCCAACGTCACCCCCGCCCAGCACACCGCCGCAGCGCGCGACATCCTCAAACGCGGAGGCGCCTTGGTCAGCGAACTCCCCTCGACATCGAAGCAGATCGGCGCCTTCTACCTCGCCCGCAACCGCATCATCGCGGGCCTGAGTGCGGGATGCCTGATCGTCGAGTCGCACGACACCGGAGGGTCGCTCTACACGGCCCACTGCGCCGACTCCTACAACCGCACCGTCATGGCCGTGCCGGGACGCGCTACAGACCGCGCCTCGGCCGGCACGAATCACCTGATACGCAACCGAAAGGCGCAGCTCGTCCTCTCGGCCGACGACATCGTAGAGGCCCTGATGTGGGACCTCGGGGAGGATCCCGCGACACTGCGTCCGCAGCAGAAAGAACTGCCGCTGCTCAGCCCCGCGGAGAGTGAGCTGCTCGCCTGCTTCCGCACCTCCGATCCGCTCTCGCTCGAGGCCCTCGGAGCCATCTCCCGGCTCGATCCCGGAGAGTTGTCGATGCGGCTCGTGGAACTTGAGCTCGCAGGGGCCGTGCGGCACCTGCCCGGAAACCGATACATGAAGCTATGGAATTGATCGATACCCATTCGCACCTTTACGAACCCGAATTCGACACCGACCGCGAGGAGGCCCTCGAACGGGCTGCCGCCGCAGGCGTCGGGCGGCTCCTCCTGCCGGCCATCGACTCCGCGAGCCACGAGCGGCTCTTCGCGCTCTGCCGGCGGCATCCCGGGCGCTGCCTGCCGATGATGGGACTGCATCCCACGTCGGTGAACGACAATCCCCGCTGGCGCGAGGAACTCGCGACGGTGGAACGCCTCCTGCAGTACCCGCCCGAGGGAATCGGGCGGTTCTGTGCCGTAGGGGAGATCGGACTCGACCTCTACTGGAGCCGCGACTTCCGCAAGGAGCAGATCGAGGCGTTCCACCGCCAGATCGAGATAGCCCTGCGCTGCGGGCTCCCGATCGCCGTGCACACGCGCGAGGCGTGGCCCGAGACGATCGAGGTGATCGAAGAGTTCCGCGACCGCGGGCTGCGGGGCGTCTTCCACGCCTTCTCCGACGGGCTGGAGACCTACCGCGCGCTGAAAGCCTGCGGGGAGTTCGTCTTCGGCATCGGAGGGGTCGTGACCTACAAGAAAAGCAAAATCGCAGAGGCCGTGCGCGAGATGGAGCTCGGCGACCTGGTGCTCGAAACCGACTGCCCCTACCTGACGCCCGTCCCGCACCGCGGCGAGCGCAACGAGTCGGCCTACGTGCGGTACGTCTGCGCGAAGGTGGCCGAGCTGAAGGGGCTCGCGCCCGAAGCGGTCGCCGCGGCAACGACCGCCAACGCCGAACGGATGTTCAGCCTGCCGGCATGCGCCGCAAACAATTGACAAACAAAGAAAAGAGCTGTTCCGTGAAACGCATCCGCATCACCGTCATCCGGAAGGTCTGTCACAGGGACCTCATCGAACGCTATGAAAACCCGATCGAGCACGCCTGCGACCTGCACGAGGGGCAGGTGTTCCTCACCGAGGGGTGGCAGCGTCCCGAAGGGATGTGCGAAAGCGCCTGGGAGACCCTCTCGCCTTTTGTCATGGCGCTGGCCCACGGAGCCACGAACCTCTATGACGGGTGGATGAAGAATCCCGCCTCGGCGATGCTCTCGTGCAACGACGGATTCCGCCCGGTGAGCTTCCTCGTGGAGGCGCTGGAGGGGCCGGAGGGGCCGGAGGGGCCTGAAAGACCGGAAAGAGAACCGGCGGGACAACCGGCAGGGCAACCGGCGGGACAACCGGCGGGACAACCGGCGGGACAGCCATCCGAAAAGACCGACAACGACTGATAAAAACATGCGATCCTCGATTCTGATCATCTACACGGGCGGCACGATCGGCATGAAGACCGACGCCGACACCGGCGCCCTCGTACCGTTCGACTTCAGCGGCATCTACGAAGAGTTCCCGTCGCTCAAACGCCTGAACGTCGACATCGACGTCCATACCCTCTCGCCGGTCATCGACTCGTCGAACGTCTCCCCGGAGAACTGGGTGACGCTCGCCGAACTGATCCGCGACAACTATGCCCGCTACGACGGATTCGTCGTGCTCCACGGCACCGACACGATGTCCTACACCGCCTCGGCCCTGAGTTTCATGCTCGAGAACCTTGCCAAGCCGGTGGTCTTCACCGGGAGCCAGATCCCGATCGGCGTGCTGCGCACCGACGGGCGCGAGAACCTCATCACGGCGATCGAAATCGCCGGGGCGCAGCTCGACGGGCGTCCCGAAGTCCCGGAGGTCTCGCTCTACTTCCAGAACCGGCTCTTCCGGGCCAACCGCACGACGAAACGCAGCGCCGAGGCGCTGAGCGCCTTCCGCTCGTACAACTATCCGCCGCTGGCCGAAGTGGGGGTCAACATCGCCTACAATCTCCCGGCGATCCGCCGCCCGGAGGAGTATCCGCGCGAGCTGCGCATCGCCACGCGCCTCTCGGGGGGCATCGAGCTCATCAAGCTCTTCCCGGGACTCGACGAGCGGATCCTGCGCGCCATGCTTTCGGCCCCGGGGCTGCGGGCCGTGGTGCTCGAGACCTTCGGCGCCGGGAACGCCCCGACGAGCGAATGGTTCATCCGCGTGCTCGAGGAGGCCATCGGCCGGGGCATCATCCTGCTGAACATCACCCAATGCGGAGGAGGGCAGGTTTCGATGGGGCTCTACGACACGGGGCTGCGTCTGCAGCGCATCGGTGCGCTGTGCGGTTACGACATGACCACCGAGGCGGCCGTGACGAAACTCATGTACGTCCTGGGGCTCGGGCTCGGGGAGGAAGAGACGCGCGAGCGGCTGCGCATTCCCCTGCGAGGCGAATTTACCGCTTAGGGCTTTGCACAAACCGAAAATTTTTTCTATATTTCGCACTGCTAACGTACCTCATTCGCAGGAGCAATCCTTCGAAAAAGGGAGTGGAGCGCGGGCAAAGAGATTGATTGGCAAGGTGTTGCGGAGATCCGGGGCGAATGCTTCAGGCTTTTTTCCCGTGCGGCAAAGCCGCCCGGCCAAAAAGCAAAATACGGAAAATGTGCGCACGAATCCTCCCCGGAGGCGAAAAAATAACGGCCGAATACAAAAAAATTGTCCGGAAAGAGATCCAAAATGAACGGATTTTCCTCCGGGAATGGAAGAAAAACCAAACATAAACATAAAAAACACTAATCAAAATTTAATTTTTTATCCTACAAAACTATGAAAAAACTCTTTTTGATTCCGTCGGTTGCCCTGTCCGTACTGGGTACCGTTAGTGCGTTCGCACAGGAGGCAGTTGTCGAGACGGTTGCAGCCGAAACCGAAATCGCAGGCGAAAGCATGCACCAAATCCTGATGCAGAAGTTCCTCGAGGGAGGTTGGGGCTGGATGCTCCCGATCCTGCTCTGCTTGGTGATCGGTCTGGCCGTAGCCATCGAGCGCATCCTCTATCTGACGCTCTCGACGATCAACTCGAAGAAACTCATCGCCGCTGTCGAGGATGCTCTCAAGACGGGCGGAATCGAGGCTGCCAAGGAGGTTTGCCGCAACACCCGCGGCCCGATCGCTTCGATCTTCTATCAGGGCCTCGACCGCTATGACCAGGGCCTCGACTCGGTAGAGAAGGCCGTCGTATCGTACGGATCGGTTCAGACCGGCCAGATGGAGTCGGGTCTTTCGTGGATCGGCCTCTTCATCGCCCTCAGCCCGATGCTCGGATTTATGGGTACCGTGGTCGGCATGATCGACGCCTTCGACGCCATCCAGGCAGCCGGTGACATCAGCCCGACGCTCGTTGCAGGTGGTATCAAGGTGGCCCTTCTGACGACCCTCCTGGGTCTTATCGCTGCGGTTATTCTTCAGCTGTTCTACAACTACATCATTGCCAAGATCGACTCGCTCGTCAACGCAATGGAGGACTCGTCCATCACGCTGATGGATCTCCTGACGGCTTACAGCAAGAAATAATCGAACGCAGTAAAATCAAATAACCAATGAAAAAGATTCTGAATATATTGCTGGGCATTCTGATGGCCATCACCGGAGTCCTTCTGGTCTACGCGATTGCCACCGGCGGTTCGGAAGCTGCGATCAGCATCAACCTCATATGGGGATACTTCCTCTTCGCTGTCGCCATCTTCACCGCGCTCCTGTGCGCCGTCTTCGGAATGATCAAAAGCCCCAAAGGAATCAAAGGCACCATCATATCCCTGGCCTTGATCATCATCATTGTCGGCGTGTCCTATTTCTACTCGGCAAGCCATACGATCAATATCGTTGATCTCCAGAACAACGGGTTCTTCGGGCACACCGAGACGGTCATCACTGAAGCGAGCATTCTCGTAACCTACGTTGCTTTTATAGCCGCATTCCTGACGGCCATCGTTACCGAGATCTGGGGTGCATTCAAATAGTAAGAAACAGATAAGGCAATGGCAATAGATAAAAGAAAAACTCCGGATATCAATGCCGGGTCACAAGCCGACATCGCCTTCCTGTTGCTGATCTTCTTCCTCGTTGCCACCACGATGAATACCGATACCGGTATCGCGCGTGTGCTTCCCCCGATGCCTCCTGAAGACCAACAGCAGGAGGAGATCAAGGTCAAGGACCGCAACCTCTTCCTGGTATTCATCAACGGCCGGGGCGACATCATGGCGGGACCCATCAGCAAGCAGGAACCGATCGCTCTGAACCAGCTCAAGGACATCGCCAAGGAGTTCATCGTGAACCCCATGGACGATGAGAACCTGCCCGAGAAGGTCAACAAGGAGATCGAACTCCCCGAAGGAGGCAAATGGGTCTATCCGGTGAGCGAAGGTGTCATCTCGCTGCAGACTACCCGTGATACGGGATACCAGTCCTATATCATGGTGCAGAACGAACTCACCCGCGCATTCAACGAAGTGCGCGATGAAGTGGCTACGCGCAAGTTCGGCTCGAAGTTCGCAGAACTGAGCGAGGAACAGCGCAACGCCGTATCGAAAGCCGTACCTCTGAAGATTTCGGAGGCTGAACCGCGTAACATCAAGAAGTAGCAAAGTCATGGCAGTAATGAAAAAGAAGGGCAACAAGAGCTTGCCCGGCATTTCGACCGCATCGCTTCCTGACGTGATCTTCATGATCCTCTTCTTCTTCATGGTCTCGACGACCATGCGCGATCAGGAACTGCTCGTAAGATACAAACTCCCCGAGGCTACCGAGGTGCAGAAGCTCGAGAAGAAATCGCTCGTCAGCTTCATCCACATCGGTCCCCCGTCGCTGCTGATGCAGGCAAAGTTCGGTACCGCGCCGCGCATCCAGCTCAACGATTCGTACCGTTCGACCCGCGACATCCTGGACTTCGTAGCCGCCGAGCGCGACAAGCTCAGCGAGGCCGACCGCGCCTCGATGACGATCTGCCTGAAGGCAGACCAGGCCACGAAGATGGGTATCATCACCGACGTCAAGCAGGAGCTTCGCCGTGCAAACGCCCTGAAGATCTCCTATGCAGCGTCCAAATCGCTCGGATACGAATAGTCCGGAACGGGACGCATGATGAGAACAGGCTCCACAAGTGTGAGAGCCTGTTCTTTTTTTGCCCGGAGGGGGGGGGAAGGAAGGGAGCCGGAAAGGAGAGGCGACGAGATGGAAGGAGAAGGAAGGAGAAGGAAGGAGAAGGAAGGAGAGCGAAGGGAAGGGAGCAAACCAAGGCGCCGAGACACAGGGAGAGAAAAAAGGAGGAGCCGATCGGACTGCCGCGCCGCGGAGAAAGGGAATGGGCAAGGGAAACGGAGGGCACCTGACCGCCGCAACACAGGGACAGGAAAGAGAAAGATAAAGAGAGGGGAAGAAAAGAGAGGGAAATGGAAAGGGAAAGGGAAAGAAAAAAGAAAGACGAACAACGCAAAGCGCGAAATTTTTCGTATCTTGGGCACAGGAGCCCGAGGAGACATCCGACCGACACCTCCGCGCCTCCGACCGCAAAACCATGAAAGAACAACTCCGACGCATTCCTTTCCGAAGCCCCGCCGACAAAGGCTGGGAGGAGGCCGACACGCTCTACCGTGCGGCATTCCCCGCCAAGGAGATCCGTTCCGCCGAAGATCACCTGCGGGCCCTGCAGGATCCACTCTACAAGGCCGAGGGAATCTGGCTCGACGAACGCTTTGCCGGACTGCTCTATTACTGGGAATTCGGCGACAGCCGCTACATCGAACACCTGGCCGTGGATCCCGCATTAAGGGGTCGGCACATCGGATCCGATGTGCTGGCCGTGTTCTGTCGCGGGAAACGGGTCATCCTCGAAATCGACCCGCCGGAAAACCCCGTTGCACTCCGCCGCCTGCATTTCTATGAGAGACTGGGATTCGTATCCAACCCGCAGCTGTTCCTGCACCCCTCCTTCCGTAAACCCTTCGAGACACACCGTCTTGTGCTGATGAGCTATCCGTCGCCCCTCGAGCACGACGAAGCCCGCGCATTTGCGGACTTCGTGAGGGAACGCGTGCTGCGGTATTCGGAGCACGATGCCCCCGAACTTCCGCGGCTGGAATAAAGGGCAAGAGAGGGGGGCATGTGAAAGGCCCGTCGGGGAAATCTGGCGGGAAGTTCCGCCGCAAACAGGCCCCGGGCAAACGGGCTCCGGGCAAACAAGCTCCGCCGCAAACGGGTCTCGCCGCAGGGTTATCCCAGCGCGACGATGTATTTGGTGACGAAGTAGCCGCCGACCACGAGCCACACATAGAGCAGCCCCGCGAGGAGGAAGGGCCGCGCCCCGGCCTGACGGAACTTGTCGAGGCTCGTCTCCGTGCCGAGGGCCGTCATGGCCATGGTCAGCAGGAAGGTGTCGAGGTACTCGATGGCGCCGTTCAGGGGGATTTCACGTACCGTAGGAGCGCCGGTAAGGTATTGCAGCAGGGAGTTCAGGCAGATGACCCCGAGGAATCCGAACGCGAACCAGGGTATTGCGATCCGGCCCCTCTGCGCAGCCGGGGAATCTGCGGAAGCGGAATCCGCACGCCGACGGCGCGCCAGAAAGAGGCTCATAATCACCAGCACCGGAGCCAGCAGCATGACACGGATCATCTTCGTGATGGTCGCCGTCCCGGCGATGCCGAGCGAGTCGGTCGGATCCATGGCGTTGCCTGCCCCGGCGACGTGCGCCACCTCGTGGAGCGTGCTGCCCGTATAGATCGCCACCCCGGTGTCGGACAACCCGTCGAGCATGCCCGTGCGGTACATCACCGGATAGAGGAACATCGAGAGCGTTCCGAAGATGACGACCGTCGACACCGCGATGGCCGTCTTGTAACCCTCGCACCGTACAACAGGCTCGGCACCGAGGATGGCTGCGGCGCCGCAGATGGCACTGCCCGTGGAGGTCATCAGGGCCGTATCGCGGTCGAGTTTCAACAGGCGCCCCAGGAGGACGCCTCCGAGGAGGGTCACCGTCACGACGATCAGATCGACGGCAATGGCCGGGAGGCCGACGGCGGCGACCTGCGAGAGTGTCAGGCGGAATCCGTAGAGGATAATGCCCCAGCGGAGCACCTGTTTGGAGCAGAACTTGATGCCCGGGACCCATGTCTCGGGCAGTTTGTTGCGCAGGCTGTTGGCATAGAGCATGCCGAGGATGATTCCGATAATCAGGGGGCTGAGCGAGAGTTCCCTGACGAAGGAGAATCCGGCGATGTAGAAGGCTGCGAACGAGAAGAGGACGATCAGAAGAATTCCGTGCAGGGCATTGGCACGGTTGCCTTTTTCCAACATGATGAGAGAGGGCTTAAGGATAACCGATAATTATATCTGCTGCAAAGATCGGGCCTTTTCACGGGATATGAAAACGATATTTTGGAATGCAGCATAACAAAAGGTTATCATGCCGTCCGGGGCATAGATAATAGATATAGATGGGGAAAGAGTGTGTCGTCAGACCATCCCGTCAGTCGTCCCGTCAGTCGTCCCGTCAGGCCGTCCCGTCAGCCGTCCCGTCAGCCGTCCATGCGGGCGAAGGAGATAAACTGTCCGGGCAGACGGGCCGGCTCCGCAGCGGCATGCACGAACAGGAAGTCGCGGGTCAGCGGAAGCCCCTCGATGTCGACGATCCGCAGCGCCCCGCTGCGCAGTTCGTCGACGACCGAGTCCACCGAAACGATCGCCATGGCGTCGCTGTGGCGGACGAAGGCCTTGATCCCCTCGGTCGTACCCAGCCGCATGACGACCTGCAGCTGCGGAAGCCGGATGCCGTGCGCCCCGAGCGCCGCGGCGATCACTTCGAGGGTTCCCGAGCCGTTCTCGCGCAGCACGAGGGGAATCCGGCACAGCGTCTCAGGCGTCACCGTCTCCACGCGTGCATACGGCCCGCCGGGACGGGCCACAAGGACCAGTTCGTCGTGTCGGAAGAGGGTGTAGTGGAGGCCCTGGCGGCGGCGGATGCTTTCGACGACGCCCAGGTCGATCTCCCCGTGCAGCAGCGCCTGTTCGACGCCGTCGCTGTTGTCGGAGCGCATCGAAACCCGCACCCCGGGAAAGCGCGCCGTGAAACGTGCCAGCACGGGCGGAAGGACATATTGGGCGACGGTCGTGCTGGCCCCGAGCCGCAGCTCGCCCTCGACGCGGCTCGCGCAGAGGCTCATCTCGTATTCGAGCCTCCGGTAGCCTTCGGTCAGGCGCTCGGCCGACGCCAGCAGCGTCTCTCCGGCCCCGGTCAGCGCCAAGCGGCTGCCGCAGCGGTCGAAAAGGGAAACCTTGTAGCGGGATTCGAGTTCGCGGATATGTTTGCTGACCGCGGGCTGCGAGATGCAGAGCTGCGCGGCCGCCCGGGTGAAACTCAACGTCCGGGCCGCGGCGAGGAAGACCTTCAGGCGGAAATCATCCATGAGACAGACATCAGCCGAGGTGTCCCTCCTCGGCAAATTCACGCACCGAACGGATGTAGTGGTCGATCGTTTCGCGCATCGAGACGAACGACTTGCCTCCGGCGGCATTCTTGTGCCCGCCGCCGTTGAAATATTTGCGGGCGAAGAGGTTGACGTCGACGTCGCCCCTCGAGCGCAGCGACACGCGGATGAACTTGCGGTGGGCAAGGAACATCGCCGACATCTTGACCTTTTTGATCGTCAGGGCGTAGTTGACGAACCCCTCGCTGTCGCCCTGCTGGAACTGGAAGCGCCGCATCTCGCTTTCAAGCAGCGACATGTAGGCGACCGTCCCCTCCTCGATAAGTTCCATCTTGCGGTTGATGGCGTAGCCGAAAAGGCGGGCGCGCCCCTCGGTATAGGCGTTGTAGACGTTGTTGTGGATCTCGGGAATCCGAAGTCCCTTCTCGATCAGCACGGCAACGGCCCGGAACAGCTCGGGCGTGAGGAACGAAAAGGCGAAATTACCCGTATCGGTCATCATTCCCACGTAGAGCAGCTCGGCCATCCGGCACGTAATGGCATCGACGCCGCACATCGCCTCGATGATACAGTATACCAGGAAGCACGTGCTCGACGATTCGGGATACGAGAACGCAAGATCGAACCCTTCGTCGGGCGAAAGGTGGTGGTCGATCAGCACCCGGCGGGCCCGGGTGTTGGCCGCAAGGGTGTCGCTGAGGATCTCGAGCCGCGAAATGGCGTTGAAATCGAGGCAGAAGATGAGATCCGCCTCCCCGATGGCCCGCACGGCACGGCCTCCGGCATCGTTCTTGAAGACCACGACTTCCTCGATTCCGGGCATCCAGTCGAGGAAATAGGGATACTTGTTGGGGACGATACAGGTCACCTGATGACCTTTCGAGCGCAGGATTCCGGCCCACGCAAGCGAAGAGCCGACGGCATCGCCATCGGGATTGGTGTGGGAAACGACGACGATACGCTGTCCGGGCCGGGCAAGCAGATCCTGCAACCGGTCGATTTTCTCTTGCTGAATCTTCATGCGGTGTTTCGCTTGGTGCTCGCAGCAAAGATACGAAAAAAGGGCGACATATCAAATGCCGCCCGAAGTTCGCCCGAGGAACGCTCACTCGCAGCTCCCGGCCGCGGGGAGGATCATGCCTCCGGGGTTTGCGCGGTGCGCGGGAAGCAGCGCCCGCCGTTCGGAGACGGCGGCCGAACGGCTTTTCGGCGCAGGCTTCGAGCCCGTTTCGATCCATTGCAGCGCCACGGAAAGCAGCCCGTCGTCGGGATCCCCCCACTCCTCGATCGGCAGGGTGGACTCGGCGGCCTCGACGTCGGGGGCGAATCCGTCACCGTAGTCGCGGAATCCCGAGGCATTCTCCGAATAGAAGGTGATCGGGCTGAAGACGTATTCGTATCCGTCGAAGACTTTGGAGATGCTCTCCATGCCGACGTTCTTGCCGTTGGTCGTCGTGCCGACAATCCGCACGTCGAGGCCTATGCCGCGCAGGCCGTTGATCACCAGTTCGCTGGCCGACGCCGTACTCTCCGAGCAAAGGACATAGACGCGCTCCAGTCCGAGCGAGAAGTCGAGGGCCTTGAGCACTTCGGAGTAGGTTCCGTCGCCGTAGTTCACGTTGCCGATGCGGAAGACGCTGCCCCGATCCCCGGCAGCCTGACGCTGCGCATTGGGCACCATGCGCGAGTAGATCTCCCCCTTGTGGGGCTGCCCGGCCACGAAGGTTCCCATCAGCAGGCTCGAGACGACATGTCCGCCTCCGTTGTAGCGAAGGTCGAGGATCAGGTCCTCGACACCTTCGCCCTGCAACGTCGCAAAGGCCTCGAGAAGCTTGTCGTCGTAATACATGTTGAACGAGTTATAGCAGAGATAGCCGACCTTCACGTTGTTGGCGGCCGTCACGCTGCAGCACTTCCACACGGGATTGTCCTCGTAGCTCTCCGACCCGTAAACGATCTGCCGCGGATTTTCGAAACGGGAATCGTACACCGTGACGGTAACAGAACCCGAAGGGTATATGACCTTCTCGAAGGCATTTTCCATTTCGCTCTCCTGGATCGGTTCTCCGTTCACCTCGGCGATGATCTCCCCGCGTTTCAGACCCGCCTTCCCGGCCGGAGAATAGGGCGAAACCGCCCCGACAATAAACGCACAGGTTCTCTTCGCTGCGCTCACAAGCGTATAATAGACGTATTCGATTCCCGAACCCTCGGTCATCTCCCGCACGCCGCGCGTACGGGAGGCTTCCTCCTCGCCGGACTCGTAGCGCACGATATTGGAATAGAAGTACTGCCGTTTGCCGTCCGTCCAGTGCCCGTCGTCGTGGTTGATGTCGTCCTGGGCAGCGATATCCACGAGCATCTGCTCCAGAAGCTCCTCGTAACCGAGCGTATAGTCGGGGGTGACCGACTCCATGGCCTCGTTCCAGAGGTAGGCTTCCCGCATGTAATCGACCATCCAGTTTTTGAGTTCCTTGTCAGTGATCGTTTCGGATCCCGAACCCGGATTCGAGCCGGAATCGCCCGGCTTTTTGTCCAGTTCCGATGCCGTGGGGGCACAGCACACCCCCAGAATAAGGGCCACGACCGGAAGAATCCACCGGCCTTTCATCTCTTTCCTCATCTCTTTCATCTCTTTCAGCCTCTTTTAATTATTCAACCTGTTCATATATCATTTTCCCTTCCCGGGACTCTGTTCCTGCGCACCGGCTTTTCGCACGGAGGCATAATGACGGCACCACGTCGTCAGTCCGCACGTCCCGCATTTCGGCGCACGCGCCGTGCAGACGTAGCGTCCGTGCAGGATCAGCCAGTGATGGGCCACGGGCAGCAGGTGCCCGGGAATATTTTTTTCGAGGGTCAGCTCGGTCTGCAGGGGCGTTTTCGAACGCGTCGTGAGCCCGAGGCGCTCCGAAACGCGGAACACGTGCGTGTCGACGGGCATCACCTCCTTCTGCCACAGCACCGCCCCCAGGACGTTGGCCGTCTTGCGCCCGACGCCCGGCAGCCGCTGCAGGGCCTCCAGGTCGCTCGGAACCTCCCCGCCGAACTCCGCGCACAGCATCCGGGCCATGCCCGCAAGGTTGCGGGCCTTGTTGTTCGGGTAGGAGATGCTCCGGATGTAGGGGTAGATCTCCTCGGGCGTGGCCGCAGCCATTTCGAACGGCGTCGGAAAGGCCTCGAACAGCGCCGGAGTGGTCATGTTGACCCGTTTGTCGGTGCACTGCGCCGAAAGGATCACCGCCACCAGCAGTTGGTAGGGATCCTCGTAGTGCAGCTCGCTTTCGGCCACGGGCATGTGCTCCGCAAACCACGCGAGAATCCCTTCGTATCGCTCTTTGGTTGTCATGTCGTTCCTATCGTTTGTTTTCCTTGCGCCCCTTGCGGCGGAAAAGGATCTTCTTCACCAGCAGCCCCGCCCCTTCGGGACAGAGCAGCAGCCGCGGGCAGCGGCGCACGTCGCTCCACCAGCGGGCCAGATACTCCCCGACGCCGCCCTCCCACGAGAGGGTCCACAGCGCCACCGAACTGCGGCGCCGAAGGATGCGGAAACGGTTGCGGCCCGTGCCGTAATGCGCCTCGAACCAGAGGCTGACGTCCATCAGCGAGTCGCAGAAGGCGATCCGCCGCCGGTAGGCCGTGCTGTGGCTCACGCTGTCGGGCAGGCGGCGGTGTACGGCCGTGACCTGCGGAAGGCTGGCGAGGCGGCTGCGCACCGAAAACCACAGCCACATCGGGGCGTCATCGGTCAGCCACTCGGGATGCTCCTCGGGGCGCACCTCCGCGTAGTAGCGGGCAATCAGGTCGCGTCGCGCCAACGTCGCGCAATTGGTGATCGTCAGGCTGCACAGCAGGCGGTCGAAATCGGTGTAGTGGGCAGGGTGGTCGGGGGCGGTGCGCCCTTCGGCCTGCCAGAAATTCAACGCCCCGGTGTAGCACATTCCGCACGCAGGGTCGGACTCCATGTACTCGACCTGCCGCCGGAGCTTGTGCGCATCGCACCACCAGTCATCGCCGTCGAGGTAGGCGACATACCGCCCGCGGCACGCCTCGAACGTGCGGCGGTAGTTGGCCCGCCATCCGACATTCTCCGCAGAGGTCACCAGCCGGATCCGATCCGGATATCGCGCCGCATAGGCCTCGCACACGGCCCGCGTGCCGTCGGTGCTGCAGTCCTCGCCCAGCACCAGCTCCACACCGAACGAGGTCTGCTGCTCCAGCACGCTCTCGATGGCGCGCGGGAGGTAGGCCTCGTGGTTGTAGGTAGTCATGCAGACCGAAACAAGCGGCGTATCCATGGCGTTTGAAGGTTCAGAGCCGCGTCAGTTTGGCAAATTTCGCAAGCAGGGTCTTCACTCCGGCATCTCCGAAGTCCACCACGAGCTTGTAATCCGCGGCAAGGGTCTCGATGCGCCGGATGACGCCGACGCCGAAGATCGGATGCGCGACGCGCTGATCCACGGCATATCCGCCGCCCGACGTGCTGCCCTCCGCAGCGGCCGGGCGCGTTCCCACCCTCCGCAGCCCTTCGGTCTGCGGCTGCAGCGGCTCCACACGCGGCGGCACGGCGGCCGGGCGTGGCCGGTCCCCCTGCGGGTCGCGGGCATAGCGGCGGGCCGTGCCCGATTCACCGTCCGCAGGGCGTGCGAACCCGCCCCGGGAGCTCCCGGAGCCGTATGCCCCGCGACCCCCTGCCGGACTGTTGCCGAAACGGCCGTTCGCAGCATTCGTCCCGGAGCGTTCGCCGCCCTGCCGGTTCTGTTGGAAGCGGTAGTCGAAACGCCGCCGCAGCTCCTCGATGGCCGAGCGCCCGCCGCCGTCGCCGTCGCCCGGACGCCGCGAGGGGCGCTCCTCCGGCTCCGTTTCCGAATCGACGTAGCGCGGGTCGATCTCGCGCAGGAAGCAGCTCGGATGCGAAAACTCCATATTGCCCCAGCGGAACCGCATCTCGGCATAGGAGAGCGTCGCCGCAACCTTCGCACGCGTAAGGGCCACATAGAAGAGCCGACGCTCCTCCTCCAGCCCGTCGGGCGACTCCAGCGCCCGCTGCGAAGGGAAGAGGTTCTCCTCCATGCCCACGATATAGACATATTTGTATTCGAGGCCCTTGGCCGAATGGACGGTCATCAGCGTCACCTTGTTGCGATCCTGCGGGTCGTCCTTGTCCATGTCGGTCATGAGCATCATGTTCTGCAGCCACTCCTCGATGGTCGCCTCCTCTTCGGCCGGACGCTCGCCGTTGCGGATCTCGGCGTCGCAGCGCTCCTTGAACTCCTGCATCGAGTTGAGCAGCTCCTCGATGTTGTCCAGCGCCGAGGTCGCCTCCGGGGTGTTCTCCGCACGGTAGGCGGCCAGGATGCCCGAACGCGAAGCGATCTCCAGGCCGAATTCGTAGAGGCTCTTGTCGCTGCGCGCGAGCGACAGCGCGCGGATCATCGCCACGAACTCCGTAACCTTGCGCGCAATGGCCCGCCCGACGGGATCCTGCGGCGCCTCGGCAACCAGCTCGTCGACCGCTTCCCACATCGACACGCCCCGTTCGGCGGCCAGCTGCGCGATACGCTGCACGGTCGTCTCGCCGATGCCGCGCGCCGGGTAGTTCACGATACGGCGGAAGGCCTCGTCGTCGCGAGGGTTGATCACCACGCGGATGTAGGCCATCAGATCCTTGATCTCCTTGTGGTCGTAGAACGACGAACCCTTGTAAATGCGGTAGGGAATGCCGCGGCGGCGGAGGTTGTCCTCCAGCACCGCCGACTGGTTGTTCGTGCGGTAGAGGATCACCGCCTCCGACCAGTCGTCGCCCGCAGCACGCACCTTGTCGCGCAGATCCGAGACCACCGTCTCGGCCTCCTCGCGGTCGGTATAGGCCCGCAGGATGCGGATCTTCTCCCCCACGGCCCCCTCCGAGAAGCAGGTCTTCTCCATGCGCCGGGCGTTGTGCTCGATCACCGAGTTGGCCGCCTCGACGATCGTGCGCGTCGAGCGGTAGTTCTGCTCCAGCTTGAAGACCTCCGCCTCGGGATAGTCCTTGCGGAACGAGAGGATGTTCTCGATCTTCGCCCCGCGGAACGAATAGATCGACTGCGCGTCGTCGCCCACGACGCAGACCTTCGAGTGGTGCTGCGAAAGGCGCCGGATGATGACATACTGCGCGTAGTTCGTATCCTGGTACTCGTCGACCAGGATGTAGCGGAACTGCTCCTGGTAGCGCGCCAGCACGTCGGGGCAGTCGCGCAGCAGGATGTTGGTCTGCAGCAGCAGGTCGTCGAAGTCCATCGCGCCGTTGTGCCTGCAGCGCTGGCAGTAGATGTTGTAGATGTTCCCGAACTCGGGAATCTGCGCCTGACGGTCCTCGGTGGCATAGGCCGCATTGGCCAGATAGGCCCCGGGGGTCACCAGGCAGTTTTTGGCATAGGATATGCGCGAGGCCAGCCGTGCGGGCTTGTACTTCTCGTCCGGGAGGTTCAGCTCGCGGACGATGGTCTTCAGCAGGTTCCGGCTGTCGGAGGGCTCGTAGATCGTGAACGACTGCGTGAAGCCGATCCGTTCGGCATTCTCGCGCAGGATCCGCGAAAAAACCGAATGGAACGTGCCCATGCGGATGTAGCGGCTCCGGGCGTCGGGAAGCATCGCCGCAATGCGCTCGCGCATCTGCTCGGCGGCCTTGTTCGTGAAGGTCAGGGCCAGGATGTTCCACGGCTTCACGCCCTGTTCGATCATGTAGGCGATGCGCGAGGTCAGCACCCGCGTTTTGCCCGAACCGGCGCCGGCAATAATCAGCGACGGGGCGTCGTAATGCACGACAGCCTCGCGCTGCGCAGCATTCAGGCCTTTCAATATCGGAGATTCCATGTCCGCAAAAATAAATTTAAGAATTAAATTTTCAAAGAAAATAATATCTTTGCAATCGAATCGTTAAAATTATTAACCACGCGCCCCCGCAGGGGCTGCAGACCGGCAAATAAAACACAACAAGCATAACACCATGAGCGAAGTCATCAACATCAAAGAACTCAACGAACGCATCGAACGCGAATCGGTATTCGTCGATACGCTCCGCACCGAAATGGGCAAGGTCATCGTGGGTCAGAACCACCTGGTCGAGACCCTGCTGATCGGGCTGCTCTCGAACGGGCATATCCTGCTCGAAGGCGTTCCGGGACTGGCCAAGACGCTGGCCATCACGACGCTGGCAAAGGCCGTCGATGCGGGATTCTCGCGCATCCAGTTCACCCCCGACCTGCTGCCCGCCGACCTGATCGGTACGCTGATCTACTCGCAGAAAAACGAGGACTTCGTCGTCCGCAAGGGCCCGATCTTCGCAAACTTCGTCCTCGCCGACGAGATCAACCGCTCCCCGGCCAAAGTGCAGTCGGCACTGCTCGAGGCCATGCAGGAGCGTCAGGTGACCATCGGGGACAACACCTACCCGCTGCCGCAGCCCTTCCTGGTGCTCGCCACGCAGAACCCCCTCGAGCAGGAGGGTACCTATCCGCTGCCCGAGGCGCAGGTCGACCGTTTCATGCTCAAGGTCAAGATCTCCTACCCCAAGAAGCAGGAGGAGCGTGACATCGTGCGCATGAACCTCTCGGGGGCCGGAATGCCCGAGGTCAACAAGGTCATCACCCCCGAGGACATCGTCAAGGCCCGCAAGGTCGTAGAGGACGTATACATGGACGAGAAGATCGAGAAGTACATCGTCGACATCATCTTCGCCACGCGCGAGCCCGCCGAATACAACCTCCAGAAGCTGCAGAACCTGATCGCCTACGGAGGTTCGCCGCGTGCATCCATTTCGCTCGCGAAGGCCGCACGCGCCTACGCCTTCATCCGCCGCCGCGGGTACGTCATCCCCGAGGACGTGCGGGCCGTGTGCCACGACGTGCTCCGCCACCGCATCGGCCTGACATACGAGGCCGAAGCCGAGAACATCACCACCGAGGAGATCATCACCGACATCCTCAACAACGTAATCGTACCCTAACGATGCAGGAGACCGAGAACGATATTCTCAAACGCGTCCGGAAGATCGAGATCAAGACCCGGGGTCTGTCGAACGAGATCTTCGCCGGGAAGTACCATACGGCGTTCCGCGGCCGGGGCATGTCGTTTTCCGAAGTCCGCGAATACCGTGCGGGCGACGACGTGCGCGACATCGACTGGAACGTCACGGCACGCTCGCGAAAGCCCCACATCAAGGTCTACGAGGAGGAGCGCGAGCTGACGATGATGCTCCTGATCGACGTCTCGGCATCGCGGATGTTCGGATCGACAGACCGCCTGAAGAAGAACATCATCACCGAAATCGCCGCCGTGCTGGCCTTCTCGGCCTCGCAGAACAACGACAAGGTCGGATGCATCTTCTTCTCGGACCGCATCGAGAAGTTCATACCCCCGAAGAAGGGGCGCAGCCACATCCTGATGATCATCCGCGAACTGATCGGATTCCGTCCCGCGTCCTCCGCGACGAAGCTCTCCGAACCGGTGCGCTTCCTGACGAACGTCAACAAGAAACGCTGCACGACCTTCATCCTCTCGGACTTCATGGACGACGCCTCGGACCGGACGGCCCTCGAGGACGCCCTGAAGATCGCCGGGAGCAAGCACGACCTGGTGGGCATCCGCGTCTGCGACCCCCGGGAGGCGGAGCTTCCCAACGTGGGGATCGTCGAGCTGCGCGACGCCGAAAGCGGCCGCAAGGTCTGGGTCGACACCTCCTCGCGGGCCGTGCGTGACCACTATGCCGCCTCGTGGCGCGCGTTGAGCGAACGCATCGACTCCACGCTCCGCCACTACCGCATCGACACGGCCTGCGTGTCGACCGACGGCGATTACGTCGCCGAACTCATGAAACTCTTCAAACAGCGATGAAACGACTTCTTGTTTTGGCCATGCTGTGCGGGCCTCTGGCGCTCGGAGCGCAGGAGCGGCCCGTCGTCCGGGCGCACGTCGAGCCCGACAGCATCATGATCGGCGACCGCTTCGACTACGTCATCGACGTGGAGAAGGATCTCGTGCAGGTCGTGGAGTTCCCCGAGTTCGACCTCCCGAGCGGGGAGATCGAGCTGGTCGAAAGCTGCCCGGTCGACACCCTGCAGCGCGAAGGACGCCAGCTCAAACTCCGCAAACGATACCGCCTGGCCGCCTTCGAGGAGGGGAAGTTCAACCTCGGAACCGCCCGGGTGCTCTATGCCGACAAGAACATCATCGACACGCTCCAGAGCGCCGATTCGGTCTACCTCGAGGTGGCGACCTTCCAGATCGACTCCACCTCGCAATCGATCTATGACCTCAAGGCGCAGAAGACCCTGCCGTTCCGTTTCGGGGAGGTCGCCGGGTATGTCCAGTGGGCCGTGCTCGCGCTGCTCATCCTCGTCGCCGCGGCCTACGCCTTCCACAAGTGGCTCGAGCGCCGCGGGAAGCACTTCGCGGATCTTTTCCGCCCGACGCCCCCGCTGCCGCCCCACGTGGCCGCCATCCAGGCCCTCGAGGCGCTGCACAACCAAAAACTCTGGCAGAACAACCGACACAAACAGTACTATTCGGGACTCTCGGACATCGTGCGCACCTACATCGCCGCACGCTGGGAGATCGGGGCCATGGAGATGACCTCCGACGAGATCATCGAAGCCATGCGCGGCGAGGAGCTTCCCGACAAGGCCCGCATGGATCTGACGACGATCCTGCGCGACGCCGACCTTGTGAAGTTCGCCAAGGCCACGCCCGATGCGGAGCAGAACGAGAACGATTACCTGAAGGCCTACTATTTCGTCGAGGAGACGAAACTCGTCGAGGAACCCGCGCCGACGGACGGGGAGGCCCCGGAGCAAAATTAACCGACAAGACCATGTACAGGATTCTGCATATCACCCTTCTGATGCTTCTGACGGCGGCCGGCGTCTCGGCACAGCAGCTGCCCGAGCGGTCGCTCGTGCGCAAGGGAACCCGGCAATACCACAAAGGCAACTACGAGCAGGCGATCAGCCGCTACGAGGAGGCACTGAAAGCCGCTCCGGGGCAGTTCGAGGCGACCTACGATCTCGGGAACGCCCTCTACAAGGCCGAGCGCTACGACCACGCCGAGCAGACCATGCAGCAGGCCGCAGCCGACTCGCTGCGCAGCGATGAGGAGCGTGCCGAGGCCTTCTACAACCTCGGGAACGCACAGTTCAAGCAGCAGAAGTACAAGGAGGCGCTCGAGAGCTACAAGCAGTCGCTGCGCCTGAACCCCGCCGACATGGAGGCCAAATACAACTATGCCTACACCAAGCGGCTGCTGGACAAGGATCAGAACGGCGGAGGCGGAGGCGGCAACGACCAGCAGAACCAGGATCAGAACAAAGATCAGAACCAGAACCAGAATCAGGATCAGAACAAAGACCAGAACCAGAACCAGGATCAGAATAAAGACCAGAACAACCGGAATCAGGATAAAAACCAGGATCGGAACGGGCAACAGGATCCTTCGAAGCAGGATCCCGGACAGGGGCAGCCGACTCCCTCGGGTATCTCGCCCCAGGAGCAGGAGCAGATGCTCGACGCCATTCAGGCCCAGGAGGACAAGACCCAGGAAAAACTCAAGGAGAAAAACAAGGGCGTGGTGCTCCGGGGCAAGAAGAACTGGTGATCCGCACCATGAACGAATATTGATTTTCCATCCTTAATCCCATCGCTTCCATGCATTTCGCATCTCCATATTACCTTTGGCTGCTGGCGCTGCTCATCCCCATGATCGCCTACTACGTATGGCGCACCATGCAGGGCGGCGCAGCGATACAGATTTCGACGATTCAGGGACTCAAAGGCGCGCCGCGCACCGTACGCTACTACCTGCGCCACCTCCCCTTCGTCCTGCGCGCCGCAGCCTTCGCGCTGCTCGTCGTGGCCCTCGCGCGCCCGCAGGACGTCGAGCAGAACGTCTCGACCTCGACCGAGGGTATCGACATCATGCTCTCGATCGACGTCTCCGGCTCGATGCTCGCCCGGGACTTCAAGCCCGACCGTATCACGGCTGCCAAGGAGGTCGCCGGGTCGTTCATCTCCGACCGCTACGGAGACCGCATCGGACTGGTGGCCTTCGCCGGCGAAGCCTTCACGCAGAGCCCGCTGACCACCGACCAGAGCACCCTGCAGACCCTGTTGGCCCGCATCCGCAGCGGCCTGATCGAGGACGGCACAGCCATCGGCAACGGCCTGGCAACGGCCATCAACCGCCTGAGGGAGAGCGACGCAAAGTCGAAGGTCATCATCCTGCTGACCGACGGCGTGAACAACCGCGGAGAGATCACCCCGATGACGGCCGCCGAGATCGCCCACGCGCAGGGCATCCGCGTCTACACGATCGGCGTCGGGACCGAAGGCACGGCGCCCTATCCGGCGATCGACATGTTCGGAAAGCTCACGTTCGTCAACCAGAAGGTCGAGATCGACGAGAAAACGCTCACGGCCATGGCCGAGATGACCGGAGGCAAATATTTCCGCGCCACGGACAAGGAGAAGCTTCAGGCCATCTACGACGAGATCAACCAGCTCGAGAAGAGCAAGGTGGAGGTCACGGAGCACATCGCCTACCACGAACAGTTCCTCGAATGGGTGCTCGGGGCCCTGGGGCTCCTGCTCCTGGAGTTCCTCCTCTCGAACCTCGTACTGAAACGCATTCCGTAAAACGCATTCCGCCATGTTTCGATTCGCCAATCCGCAATATCTCTGGCTGCTGCTCGCCATCCCGGTGCTGGTCGTGCTGTTCGGACTCGCCGCACACGGACGCAGCAGACGCCTCGCACGCTTCGGACGCCCGGAGCTGCTCGAAGAGCTGATGCCCGAGGTCTCGACAGGGCGCGTGACGCTCAAGTTCATCCTCTTCTGTCTGGCCGTCGCGCTGATCGTCCTGGCCGCCGCACGCCCGCAGTTCGGATCCAAGCTCCGCGAGGAGAAGGCCCAGGGCATCGAGATGATGCTCACGGTCGACGTCTCGAACTCGATGCTCGCCGAGGATTTCCAACCCAACCGTCTCGAACGTACGAAATACGCCATCGGCAAGCTCTTCGAGGGGTTGAAGCAGGACCGCGTGGGGCTGGTCGTCTTCGCCGGGGAGCCCAAAGTCCAGCTCCCGATCACCTCGGACTACCGCATGGCCAAGGCCTTTGCACGGAAGATCGACCCTTCGCTGGTCTCGATTCAGGGTACGGCCATCGGAAAGGCCCTGGAGCAGGCGCTGCTGGCCTTCTCGAGCGACACGGAGCAGAGCCACGGAAGGGTCATCATCCTGATCACCGACGGTGAGAACCACGACGACGATGCCCTTGCCGTGGCCGAACGGGCCGCCGGGATGGGCGTCAAGATCTTCACCATCGGCATCGGAACCCCCGAAGGGGCTCCGATCCAGATCGGCGGGGAGTTCATCAAGGACGAAAACGGCGAAATGGTCGTCTCGAAGCTCAACGAGGAGATGCTGGCCCGTATCGCCGAGATCACGGGAGGCGCCTATGTCCGTTCGACGACCCAGTCGATCGGCCTCGACGAGATCGTCAAGGCGATCAACGAGATGGAGCAGACCGAACTCTCGACGGTGCGTTTCGAGGAGTTCAACGAGCAGTACCAGTACCTGCTCATCGCGGCGCTGGTGCTCCTGCTGGCCGAATTCCTGCTGCTCGACCGCCGCAACCCGCTGCTCCGGCACCTGAACATCTTCCGCGAGAAATAGCGGCCGCAGGCCGCCTCCCGCAGGGAGCGAACATGAAGAAAACCCGAAAAGAAACATGACCCGAATCAAAGACAAATGCGTCCTGATTACCGGTGCCGGATCGGGCATCGGTCGCATCATGGGACGCCTGGCGCTCGAAAAAGGGGCCCGGAAGGTGGTTGTCTGGGACATCAGCGAGGAGAACATCGCCGCATCGCTCGCCTCCTACGGGGCCCCGGAGCGCACCGCAGGGTACCGCGTCGACGTCTCCGAGGACGGGCAGGTTGCCGAGACCTTTGCCCGCACGTGCCGCGAATGCGGCGAGGTGGAGATCCTCATCAACTGCGCAGGCATCATCACAGGCAACAAAACCTTCGAACGGCAGACCGTCGGGGAGATCCGCCGCACGATGGAGGTCAACACCGTGGCGCCGATGCTCCTCGCGCGCCTCGCCCTGCCGGGGATGATCGCCCGGGGCGAAGGACACGTGTGCAACATCGCCTCGGCCGCGGGAATGATCTCCAATCCCCGGATGTCGGTCTACGCCGCAAGCAAATGGGCCGTCATCGGATGGTCGGACTCCGTGCGCATCGAACTGCAGGAGGCCCGCAGCGGCGTGCATGTCACGACCGTCGCACCCTATTATATCGACACGGGGATGTTCCGCGGCGTGCGCTCGCGCCTGGTGCCGATCCTCGACCCCGAAAAGACGGCCTGCCGGATCCTCCGCGCCATCGAACGCAACCGCGACTTCTGCGGCATTCCGTGGGGATTCCACCTCATCCGCCTGGCCCAGGGGCTGCTTCCGACCGCGTGGTTCGACCGCATCATCGGACAGTGGGCCGGGATCTACCATACGATGGACCACTTCACAGGACGCAAACCATAAATCCGTACCCATGGCCACGCTCGAAAACACCCCTGCCGCACGCATCTCGGAGATTGCGGCCTCGCAGAAAGCCTATTTCCGCTCGGGAGCGACGCTTTCCGAGCCGTTCCGCCGCACGATGCTCCGCCGCTTCGACGCCGCGATGGTCAACTGGGAGAAGCGCCTCTGCGACGCCCTGTGGCAGGATCTGCACAAGTCGCCCGAAGAGGCCTATCTGACCGAAATCAGCATCGTGCGCGGCGAGATCCGCAAACACCTGCGGCACCTCAAGGAGTGGATGCGCCCCGAACGGCGGCCGACGCCGCTCAAGCTCCTGCCCTCGAAGAGCCGGATCATCAAGGAGCCCCTCGGGCAGGCGCTGATCGTCTCCCCGTGGAACTACCCCGTGCAGCTGCTGCTCAACCCCCTGGTCGGGGCCATCTCGGCAGGGTGCACCGCGGTGCTGAAACCCTCGCCCTACACCCCGACCGTGGCGCGCACGCTCGAAGCGATGATCCGCGAGATCTTCGACGAGGAGTACGTCGCCGTCGTACAGGGCAACCGCGAGGTGAACCGCCGGCTCTTCGACCTGCGCTGGGACGTGATCTTCTTCACGGGAAGTCCCGACCTCGGGCGCACGGTGATGGAGGCCGCGGCACGGACGCTCACGCCCGTGGTGCTGGAGCTCGGAGGCAAGAGCCCCTGCATTGTCGACCGCGGGGCCGACCTCCGCGTCGCCGCGCGCCGCATCGCCTGGGGCAAGACCCTCAACGCCGGGCAGACGTGCATCGCCCCGGACTACCTGCTGATCCACCGTCCGCTGCTCGCACCCTTCCGCGAGGCCTACACACGCGCGCTGCGCAAGCTGCACGGAGACGACGCCCGCCAGAGCCCCTTCTACGTGCGGATGGTCAACGACCGGGCCTTCCAGCGCGTGGCGGGCTACCTCACGCAGGGGAAGATCACCGCAGGGGGCCGCACCGACGCGGCGGAACGATACATCGAGCCGACGCTGCTCGAGGAGGTCGACCCCGCGGCGTCGGTCCTGCACGAGGAGATCTTCGGCCCGGTGCTTCCCGTGGTGCCGTTCGACGAAACCCGCGAGGCCGTCGAGTTCATCACCGCGCGCGAAAAGCCCCTGGCGCTCTACTACTTCGGAACCGAGGCCGCGGGACGCGACGTGCTGCTGCACACCTCCTCGGGCGGGGCGTGCCTCAACGACACGATCATGCACATCGCCAACGAGGAGCTGCCCTTCGGCGGCGTCGGGAACTCGGGCATGGGCCGCTACCACGGAAAGGAGAGTTTCGACGCCTTTTCGCACCGCCGGGCCGTCGTCTGTGCGCCGCGGCGTTTCGACCTCCCGTTCCGCTACCCGCCCTACAAGGGGTTCCGCTGGGTGAAGAAGATTTTATAGGTCGGGAGCAGGACTGTTTTGCCAACGGACGGCAAGCCGCGAACCTGCGGCCGCCGCCGGAGCATATTCCCTTGCCGAAAAGCACAAACTTCCCCGAAAATTCCCTATCTTTGCACCGCAGGCCCGCTCTGTCGCTGCCGGCCGTCGGCCGGGAGAGGAAAGTCCGGGCAACACAGAGCGCCACGCAAGCTAACGACTTGATGGCCGTGAGGTCATGGGAGCGTAACAGAAAACAACCGCCGGTAAAGGCGTCCGGGACGGCCCTCCCCGCCGTTTTTGCGGCAGGGGATGCGCGCCGTCGGGAATTTCCGACCGGTAAGGGTGAAAAGGCGGGGTAAGAGCCCACCGCGGAGGCAGTGATGTCGTCCGGCCGTACGTCCCGTGGGTTGCAAGACCGTGTATACCGGCAATTAAGGGTTGCTCGCCCGATGCCGGGGGGTAGGTTGCTGGAGGCGGCAGGTGACTGCCGTCGTAGATAAATGACAGGGGCCCGAAGTCCGCTTCGGGAACAGAACCCGGCTTACAGGGCCTGCACGTTACCAAGGGCGTCCTTCCGCATGGCAAGGGCGCCCTTTTTCAATCGAACGCACCGCCCCTCACGCAACCTCCCGCCGGGACAATCCCCGCTTCCCGAAAGTTCCTCCCAAAGAAATCCGCCGCTCCGGCCATCCTCCCGCCGCACAACCTCCGCCGGGACAATCGCCCGCCACCCAGAAGTCCTTTCCGAAACAATTTGCCTGCCGGTTCATCGGCCTGCTCCGCCATTCAGTTATCCCGAACTTCCCGCTTCGGAAGGTATCCCGATATACGACCTTCATCAAAACGGCACATTTCAATATCGTTTCAACACGATTTCAATCATATTTCGATATGAAATATAAAAAGCCCCGTATAAGCCCAATCCGTCGACAAAAAAACTTTCAAAGAGGATTTTCCTGCCCAAATACAAGTCCATACATCTATATAAAGACCGGGAATATATAGATACAAGACACTGATTATAAATGCATAATAAGATGAATTGATCTATATTATCAGGTATTGCACTTTCCCGCCTTTCATAAAATAGATAATTTTGCAAAGCAATTGGTCCGACTTACGATTTGTAATTTTTTTAACATATCTCTATCCTATCACAAACCAAAACTTGCCAACCTATGAAGAAAACATTTTTACGCATGTTGCTTCCTGCGCTCCTCATCGGTATGCTTGCATCCTCCTGCATCGAGGACAAGGCAAAAGATGCGGCTGCCAGGCTCATCGTGAGCAAGGTCAGCGTGGAGGTCATCCAGACCGGAACGCTGAGCACCGGATCAAAAGCCACGCTGGACATTCTGGCCAACCGTGGCTATACCATCATTCCTTCAGCCGACTGGCTTTCGGTCGACAAACCCGTCGGGAAAGGCCGCGTGACGGTTGTGATCGATGTCGAGGCCAACGACACCGAGAAAGCCCGCACCGCATACCTCACGGTGACGAGCGAGGAACTGACTGAAACCGTAACCGTAACACAGACGCTCGACCCCGACACCGACGACGGGCTGGAGATCGGCCATGTCTACCTCGAGGACGACTTCGCATGGTGCGAACAGTTCGGAGGCGACGACCAGGTACAGTTCCCCGACCAGAGTTCCACGACGCCCGTCCGCAACGAGTCCGCTGCCGTAGCAAAGTTCGAAGAGATGGGCTACAGCGAGTACAACTACGCCGGCAATGCCTTCTACATGGCCAAGCACTACTTCAAGATGGGCAAGAACAACCAGCAGAACGGACTGGCCATCGACATGGGCAAGTACATCGAGAAGGAGAAATCCTCGACCGTCACGCTGACCTTCGATGCTGCTCCGGTCGTCTCGATCAACGGCTCGGGATCCGACATCACGCTCCGCGGCATCGACGACACATCGGTGACCGTCGAGGTCTACGAAGGCCCGGGAACCGTCGACGGCCCCACCTCCAAGACCAGCGATGCGCTCACCATGTCGAGCGTCACCTCCTGGAACCAGTGGGTAAGTATGAAGGTTACGCTCTACGGCGTCTCCGACCGTTCGCAAATCGTCATACGCTCCACTCAATTCGGACAATCGGGATACCACCGCTGGTACCTCGACAACATCAAGATGGTCAAGGCGCCCCGCAACTAAACTGGGTCAACAATCATAAACCGAAACACCATGAATTTCAAACATATGTTATTTAGGGCAACGTCCGCCCTGCTGTTCATGTCGGGAATCGGGCTGGCAGGATGCAACGAAACCGAACCCGATGCATTTCTCACGGTCACCCAGCAGGAGATCGAGGTCGAATATACCGGACTTACCGTTGAGGGAGAGATGGTGAATTTCGAACTGGGGACCAACCGTTCGTGGCAGGCCACCTACGTCGAAGAGTGGATTCACCTCACCCATAGTGAGGGAGACCGCGGCCGTGTACGCATCTTCCTCGACATTGACGAGAACAATACCGGCAAGGACCGCACCGGATTCATTATCTTTGAAGGCGAAGGCGGAACACGCCGCACCATCGCCGTCACGCAGAAACTCAAGGTCGACGCGCTTTCCGTCTCCCCGACGGAGATCACTGTCGTGAAGTCGGGACTGCTCGAAACGGGCGAAAAGGCCGAAATATACCTCTCGACCAACAGCGACTGGACAATCACGGTTGCCGACAACAGCAAGTGGATCACTCCGGCCGCCACCTCCGGGGAGGCCGGCGACATGAGCATCGAACTGACCGTCGAGCAGAACAAAACCGGCGGCGAACGCACGGGATCGTTCGTCATCAACGCCGGGTCGAAGAGCGAGACCGTCACCGTCATCCAGAATCTCGAGGGATTAAAACTCTCCGCCGACAATTTCCGTGTGAACAAATTCGGATTCTCCGACGAGGCCCAGACCCCGCTGACCTTCACGATCACATCCGCCGAAGCGTGGACATCGACCTGCGACGACTGGCTGTCGATCGAACCCGCCTCGGGAGAGGCAGGGGAGACGGAGGTGACGCTTCTCGTCGACGAAAACACTTCGGGAGCACCCCGCGAGGGAGCGGTGAAGATCACCACCTCGCTCAACGGACTGGAAGCTACGCTCACCGTCTCGCAGAACACCAAAACCAATATCTACGATGACGACGGAAAGGCAATCGGACATGTCTACTACGAAGAGCCGTTCGACTGGGCCATCCCGTTCGGCATGGACGACCAGGTCGGGCTCGACGGCACCAAATGGACGCGACTCAGCGTGCAGGCGAACGACGAGATCAAGGCCGCCTGGGCGGCATGCGGCCTCGAGGACCTCAATCCGGGTGCGAACTGCCTCTACATCGCCTCCGACTACCTCCACATGGGCGGCAAGAACAAGCAGACGGGAGTCATCCTTCCGGCCATCGACGTTCCTGCAGGGCAGTGCACCGATGTGGAACTTGCGTTCGAGACCTGCGCCAATATTGGCGGATCGGGAAATCCCGATGCCATTACCGTCACGGTCGAGATTCTCGAAGGCCCCGGCACGGTAAACGGCGACTCGGAGAAGTTGAGCGCCCCCATGACCCCCGATCCGGTCTGGGGATGGACGCCCATGAGCGTGACGTGCTACGGCATCACCGCCGACACCCGGATCGTCATCCGCTCCACACAACAGGATGCAAGCGGCTATTTCCGCTGGTTCCTCAACGACATCAAGATGACGAAAACCGCAGTAGAATAATTTAACGGGACCCAAACATGAAAAACATACTGTCAGATATGAACAAGAGATTTGCAGCGACGGGGAGATCCCTTGGGGGCTATCTTCTGCGCATCGTATGCTGTCTGCTGCTGACGACAGCCGCGCTGTCCCTGCAGGCACAAACCCGCAACCAGGTGAGCGGCCGGGTGACCGACGCGGCCGGCGAGCCGCTCGTCGGCGCCACCGTCGTGGTCGTCGGCACGACAATCGGAACGACGACCGACATCGACGGAAACTATGCGATCAATGCCCCGGCCGCCGGGCAGCTGAAGTTCTCGTACATCGGATATGCCGAACAGACGGTGGAGATCGGCACGCAATCAGTCATCAATATCACCC
>DWYP01000003.1 GCA_019118605.1 Candidatus Alistipes faecavium
TTAAAGATTACGAAATCCATCACCAACCGCGAGAGCGCCTCGCTGGACAAGTATCTCCAGGAGATCGGCAAGGAGGAGCTCATCACGGTGGAGGAGGAGGTGGAACTCGCCCAGCGAATCAAGAAAGGAGACCAGGAGGCCCTGGAGAAGCTCACCAAGGCGAACCTTCGCTTCGTGGTTTCCGTGGCCAAGCAATACCAGAATCAGGGACTGAGCCTTCCGGACCTGATCAACGAGGGAAACCTCGGACTGATCAAGGCCGCCGAGAAGTTCGACGAGACCCGCGGCTTCAAGTTCATCTCCTATGCCGTGTGGTGGATCCGGCAGTCGATCCTCCAGGCCCTTGCCGAGCAGTCGCGCATCGTGCGCCTGCCGCTGAACCAGGTGGGGTCGCTGAACAAGATCAACAAGGCTTTCGCGCGCTTCGAGCAGGAGCACGAGCGCACGCCGTCGCCCGAGGAGCTGGCCACCGAACTGGAGCTCCCGAAGGAGAAGGTCACCGATACGCTGCGTGTGGCGGGCCGTCATGTCTCGGTCGATGCGCCGTTCGCCGACGGCGAGGACAACTCGCTACTCGACGTGCTGGTGAACCCCGACTCGCCGAACGCCGACCGGGGTCTGATCAACGAGTCGCTCTCGACGGAGGTCGACCGGGCGCTGGAGACCCTCACGGAGCGTGAGCGCGACATCATCAAGTACTTCTTCGGCATCGGCTGCTCGGAGATGACCCTCGAGGAGATCGGCGAGAAGTTCGACCTCACGCGCGAGCGTGTGCGGCAGATCAAGGAGAAGGCGATCCGCCGCCTGCGCCACTCCTCGCGGTCGAAACTCCTGAAGTCCTACCTCGGATAAGCCCGGGGCAGCCATAAGAAAAATCCGGAGACGGCAACGTCTCCGGATTTTTTTGCATCATTACCATTTTTTGCCATGCCCCTTCCGATAGCCCGACGGCCCTCTCTGCCATGCCCGACGGCCCTCTCTGCCATGCTCGACGGCCCCTTCTGCCATGCCGGACGCCCCCTCTGCCATGCCGGACGGCCCCTTCTACCAGAGGATCGGCTCCTTGCCCACCGAGAGGAGGTATTCGTTGGCCCGGGAGAAGTGGCGGCATCCGAAGAACCCGCGGTAAACGGAGAGCGGCGAGGGGTGCACGGCCTTCAGGATGAGGTTGCGCGCAGGGTCGGCAATGGCGCCCTTGCGCTGGGCGTAGTTGCCCCAGAGCATGTAGACGATCCCCTGCCGGCGTTCGGCAATGGCCCGCACGACGGCGTCGGTGAAGGTTTCCCATCCGTGCCCGGCGTGCGAGGCGGCCTCGTGGGCGCGGACTGTCAGCACGGCATTGAGCAGCAGCACGCCCTGCTCGGCCCATCGGTCGAGGTTCCCCGAGGCGGGAACCGGGGCTCCGGTGTCGTCGTGCACCTCCTGGAAGATGTTCTGCAGCGAGGGCGGGAAGGGTATGCCGTCTCCCACCGAGAAGCAGAGCCCGTTCGCCTGCCCGGGGCCGTGGTAGGGATCCTGCCCGATGATGACGACCTTTAACCGCTCGAAGGGGCACTTGTCGAAGGCCCGGAAGATGTTGCTGCCCCGCGGATAGACGCGGGAGGTGGCGTATTCCCGGCGCACGAACTCGGTCAGCGCGGCGAAATAGGGCTTTTCGAATTCCGGGGCGAGGATCTCCTTCCAGTCGGCAGCGATCTTTACATCCATCTTGCAAAAGGGTTAAAATGGCGTTATAACTCGGTAAAGGTAGCAAAAAGTTTGGCGTTCCGGGCTGTTTTTCCTATTTTTACCCGAGATTTTTCGATATGCAATGAAAAGAATACTGTTCGTCTTGCTGCTGTGCCTCTCCGCAGGAGGGGCTATTGCCTCGAATCCGCGTGCGGAGGAGGTTCGCAACGTTATTTTCATGGTTGGCGACGGCATGGGCCTGGCGCATGTCTCGATGCTTCAGATCGAGAACGGCTACGCTCCCACGGCTTTCGACCGGGCGCAGAACGTGGCCCTGATTACGACGCGCTCGGCAAACAACCGCGTGACCGATTCGGCCGCCGCGGGTACGGCCCTCGCCTCGGGCTCGAAGACCGACAACGGTACGCTCGGGCAGGATCCCGAAGGGCATGCGCTCACCTCAACGATGACGCGCGCCATGATGAAGGGGCTGGGAACGGGCATCGTCGTCACGTGCTACCTCCAGCACGCCACGCCGGGGGCCTTCTATGCCCATGTGGCCGACCGCGGCGACAACATGGCCATCACGCGCCAGCTGCTTGCATCGAACATCGACGTGCTCTTCGGCGGAGGACGCCGCTGGCTGAAGGAGGCGTGCGACGAGGGCGGCAGCTACCTCGACGCCTTTGCCCGCAGGGGCTATTTCGTGGCCGATTCTCTTCCTCAGACCCGGGTGGTCGGCAAGGGGCGCGTGCTGTGCTGTGCAGCCGACAAACACCTTCCGGAGGCGCCCGGGCGCGGCGACTTCCTGCCGCGTGCCACCGAGAAGGCCCTCGAACTGCTCGAGGCCAATACGGCGGGCCGCAAGCGGGGCTTCATGCTGCTGGTCGAGGGCTCGCAGATCGACTATGCGGCCCATGCGAAGGATGCCGACCGGCTGCTGGCCGAGATGCGCGACTTCGAGCAGGCCGTGGCTGCGGCGATGGACTTCGCCGACCGTACGCCGGGGACGCTGGTCATCGTGACGGCCGACCACGAGACGGGGGGCATGACGATCCCCGCCAACAAGGAGGACTTCACGCTGAGCGAGAACGGCCTTCAGTACCAGTTCTCCACCGGAGGACATACGGGCACGATGGTTCCCGTCTACCTCTATGGCGCGGGCGCCGACCGCATTGCCGGGGTGCTCGACAATACCGAACTGGGGCTGCGCATTCAGGAACTGCTCGATCTGAAATAACCGCTCTGTCCGCAGCAGCCGCAATCCATACGACGCAGGCGGCGCACACCGAGAAAGGTGGGCGCCGCCTGTTGCTTTCCTTTTCTCCTTCCGCCGGAAGGCAGGCTGTACGTGCGGTTACTCCCCGGCGCTGTCCGGGCCGGAGACGTCGGACAGCGCCGCTTCGATGGCGGCGACCACCTGCACGAAATCCTGCGGCGTGTAGTCGGCATTCTGATGGACGACCTTGCCGTCGGGGCCGATCACGTAGTTGCGCGGGACGTAGAGCGTGGCATAGAGTCCGTAGATCGCCCCTTCGGGATCGATGCCCGACGGGAATCCGAGCCCTTCGCGTGCGAGGTATCCGCGAACCTCCTCGAGGCTCTCGCCGCGCGATACGGGCAGAAAGACGAAGGGCCGGCCGGCAAACCGTTCGACAGCCTCCTTCCCGACGGCCGCCATCTCCTCCTGACAGGTCGGGCACCACGTGCACCAGAAGGTGAGCAGCACGACCTTGCCCCGGAGGTCGGAGAGTCTTTGCGACGAGCCGTCGGTCATCGCTGCCGTAAAGTCGGGGGCCGCTTCGCCGGTGCGGACGAGCGAACTCTCTTCGGGGCCCGCCTGCTCCTCGCCCCGGATGCAGCCCGCGAGCAGCATCCCGCAGAGAAGCCCCCACGCAGTACGGCGCAGGCAGGCGGCGGAAAGGTATCGGCGTTCGGCGTTCATGGCGTTCGGGAACGGTTGCGAGGCGATGTTATGGCAGGGCGTCAGCGCCCTGCGAGGCGCTCCTGCTCGTTGTCCTTTTCGAGCTTTTCGTCCTCCTCCCAGTCGAACCACGGGAAGTCGCGGCGTCCGTCGAGTCGGAAGCGGGTGTAGGTGATCGGAAGCCCCATGCCGAGGAACCGCTGCTCGTAGGCGGTCTTTACGGAGAGCACCTCGTCGGCGAATCCCGAGCCGTAGATGTCCGGTTCGGAGACCTCGCACGGAAGCCCGAAGCGGCGGATCACCTCGTTGGTGTAGGCGTAGAGGTGTTTCGAGTCGGTCTTCAGGTGGATGACGCCTCCCGGGCGGAGGATCCGCGCGTAGTATTCCAGGAACAGCGGCGAGGTGAGTCGTTTCTTGGCCCTTCGGGTCTTGAGCTGCGGGTCGGGGAAGGTGATCCAGATTTCGTCGACCTCCCCTTCGGCGAAGAGCCCGTTGATGAACTCGATGCGCGTGCGCAGGAATCCCACGTTCGGCATGCGGCTTTCGGTAGCGGTTTTCGCCCCGCGCCACATCCGTGCGCCCTTGATGTCGATGCCGATGAAGTTCCGCTGCGGATCCTGGCGGGCGAGCGCCACGGTGTATTCGCCCTTTCCGCAGCCCAGTTCCAGGACGATCGGGCGGTCGTTGTGGAAGAAGTCGCTGCGCCAATGCCCCTTGAGCCGGTAGTCGCGGCGGAACACTTCGTCGAATTCGGGTTGCACGAAACACTCGAAGGAGAGGTTTTCGCGGAATTTGCGGAGTTTGTCTTTTCCCATGTCGTCGTATCTGTTTGCCGCCCGGAAGCCGGGAGGAAGGGGTCAATGCATCTCAGTCAGATGGATGCCTGCGGCCTCGACGCCGCGGACTGTGCGGAGCGGGGTGACGGAAAAACGGTACACACCCTCCCGAGCGAGGCATACGCGCTGCCGGTAGGGGATGACGGCCTCACGCACGAGCGCCGCGGGATGCTCCGTGTCGGGGATGTGCAGGCATACGCACTCCTCGAAACGCAGCGAGTCGGGGGTCAGCGTGGCCACGCGCACCGTCAGGGTATCCTCCGCGAAGCGTCCGTTGCAGCGCAGGAAGAGCGCCGCATCGTACCGTGTGAGGGTGTCGGCGTTGGCGTAGGCGATCTCCGCCGCCTCCGACCATGCGAAGGGATCGACGTCGCAGACGGCCGAGCGGTGGGGCGTGACACACCCCGCGGCAAACGCGCCGAGCGCAACGGACACCGCTGCAAGATACCGAGCCAGAGCTTTCACTTTCGGATGCGGATCAATCATTCCCGGCTGCCCGATGTCCGGGCTTCGCGGTTCGGGTTCTGTTTCGGGGCGTCGCCTCCCTTGTCGGCGGGTGCGCCTGCGTTGCTGGCGCCTCCTGCGTTGCTGGCGCCGTTGGCATTGCCGCTGCTGCGGTGGCGGTGGCGCCCGTTGCGGCGGTTCCCGCCGCCTTCGCGTCCCTGTCCTCCGGCCTCACGTCCTTGTCCTCCGGCCTCACGCCCGGATCCGTTTCCTTCGCGGCCCGGGGCTGCGGAGGTGGCTTTGTCGCCCCTGTCGGCCTTGTCCGCCCTGTCGCCCCTGTCGGCCTTGTTCCCCGCGTCGCGCGAGGTTCCCTTCTCGGGCCTGCCGGATGCCGCCGCACGGTTCCCGGCGTTGTCCGCCCTGTTTGCGTTGCGGTTGTTGTTGCGGCGCCGTTCCTGCTGCGGACGCTCCTCGCGGGGCGTCTGCTCCCCGCCGCTCTCAGACTGCCGCGCTTTGTCCGGAGCACCGTTCCCGGCGGCCTCCTGGCCCTTGCCGGACTGATTCCGGTTGCGGTTGCGGCCTCCGCGCTTGCGGCGTTTTGCCTGGTCGAAACGGGTGATGCTGTCCTCCTCGGCGCGGAACGTCGGCTCCTCGACCTCCGGACGCGTCGGGTCGTCGTCGAGCAGCTGCTCGACTTTCTTCCCCTGGCGGTTGAGGGCCAGGATCTCCTTCACGCGGGCAACGGGCAGCGTCACGAGGTTGGCCATCGACTCCTTCGACGAGGAGAAGGTCATCGTTCCGGAGAGGATGTCGCTCTTGACCGCAAACCACTCCCCGTCGACGCTCTGCAGCGGCTCGCGCACGCGCGGAAACTCCTTGCGGGCATCGACGTAGGCGTCGTATTCGTGCATCATGCAGCATTTGAGCTTCGAGCACTGCCCGGCGAGCTTCTGGGGGTTGAGCGAGATGTCCTGGACGCGTGCGGCCCCGGTCGTGACGCTCGAGAAACTCGACATCCACGAGGCGCAGCAGAGCTCGCGGCCGCAGGCTCCGAGGCCTCCGATGCGCCCGGCCTCCTGGCGGGCGCCGATCTGCTTCATCTCGATGCGGATGTGGAAGCGTTCGGCGAAGACCTTGATCAGTTCGCGGAAGTCGACGCGTTCGTCGGCGATGTAGTAGAAGATGGCCTTGATCTTGTCGCCCTGGTATTCGACGTCTCCGATCTTCATGTTGAGGCCCATGTCTGCGGCGATCTGGCGCGAGGCGATCATCGTCTCGTGCTCCAGGGCGATAGCCTCCTGCCAGCGTTCGATGTCGTAGGGCTTTGCCTTGCGGTAGATCTTCTTGAATTCGCCGTTGTGGGGCGTGAACCCCGTGCGTTTCATCTGCCGGGCGACGAGATCTCCGGTCATCGAGACGATTCCGATGTCGTGTCCCGGGGATGCCTCGACGGCGACGATGTCGCCGCGCTTGAGGGGCAGGTTGTTGACGTTCTGGTAGAACGAGCGCCGTGTATTCTTGAAGCGCACCTCGACGATGTCGCTGGGCTTGTTGACGGGATAGTCCTCGAGCCAGGCCGTTTCGTGGAGTTTGAAGCACCCTTCGCGGAGCGTGGCTTCGGGTTCGGCGCCGCAGTTGCAGAAGGCGCAGCCGCGGCCCACTTCGGGCTTGCAGTCGCCGTTATGTTGTTTTTCGGTATCCATTGCAGGGTATAATTTGTGTAAAGGTACGAAAAAATTTTTTTATATCCCTGCTTTTTTATTTTTCCTGTGCGGCGAGGCGGAGCCTGCGGATGCTGCGGCGGATGCGCAGGATCATCAGCACGGCGGCCGTCGAGAGTCCGAATGTGAATCCGATGTAGAGGCCTGCGGGCCCCATGCCGAGGGTGAACCCCACGAGGTAGCCGACCGGGAGGTTGAGCAGCCAGTAGGAGATCAGGGCGATGGGCATGATGATGCGCACGTCCTGAATGCCCCGGAGGATGCCCACCGAGACGTTCTGAATGCCGTCCGAGAGCTGGTAGAGCGCCGCGAAGGCAAGCAGCTGCGAGGCGATTCGGATCACTTCGGCGTTGGAGGTGAAGAGCGTGGGGATGACATGCCGGAGCGAGAGGAAGACCACCGCGGCGAATGCGTTCCAGGCCAGCACGAGGTGGTAGGAGGCCTTGGCGGCCATCGTCATCTCTCCGAGGTTGCGGGCCCCGTAGCAGTGCGACACGCGGATCGTGGTGGCCGCGCCGATCGACATGACGATCATGAAGGCGCAGTTGGCGATCGTCGTGGCGATCTGGTTCGCGCCGATGGCGGTTTTCGCGCCGTCGCCGAACCATCCCATCATGATGCCCGTCCCGACGAATGCCGAGGACTCGAGGAACATCTGCAGGGCGATCGGCAGCCCCATGCGCGTGAGCTGCCCTACCTCTCTCCACGAGTAGTTGCGCAGGGCGAAGCGTTCGAGGTAGTCGCGGTATTCGCGCCGGGCGTAGAAGTAGCCGATCATCAGTACCGGGGCGATGATACGCGAGAGGAGGGTTCCCAGTCCGGCGCCCACGGCCCCCATCTCGGGAAGGCCGCAGCGTCCGTAGATGAATACCCAGTTGAAGCCGACATTGGCCAGGTTGGCGATGATCGTGACGACCATCTCGACCTTCGTGTTGCCCACCCCTTCGAGGAACTGCTTGAAGGCGAAGAAGAGCATCACGAAGGGCATGCTCCACACCAGCATTTTGTAGTAGGGGATGGCGGCGTCGACCACCTCGACGGGCTGCCCGAGGTGATACATGAGCGGGATGATGGCGTATTGGAAGGCCGTCATGGCGATTCCGAGGGCGCCGTAGAAGAGGATTCCGTTCTGCAGCAGATGCGAGGATCGTTCGCGGTTTCCCTGGGCGTAGAGCTCCCCGATGAGCGGGGTCATGCCGAGGGCGATTCCGATCGAGGCGATGAAGAGGATGAAGAACACCGCGCCTCCGAACGATACGGCCGCCAGGGGCAGGGGGTCGTCGCCTCCGTACTGGCCGACCATGAGGTTGTCGGCAAACTGCGTGAGAATCTGTCCGAGCTGCGTGAGCACGACCGGCAGTGCGAGCCGGAGGTTTTGTTTGTATTGCTCCTTGTATGTGGAAAAACGATACATGATGCTGCGTTTTTGGTCTGCAAAGGTAGGAAATAAGTTCCGAATAACGGCACGCCTCCCCCTCGGGAAACGAAAAAGCCGGAAGAACGCGGTTCTTTCCGGCAGTTCCGGGCCTGAAACCTGTGCGGAACGGGACGGGCCGACGCCTCTTCATCCAAACAGCTCCGGGATTGCTGTCAGGCGACGCGCAGGCGCACGCCGTGCCTGCGGTCCGATTCGACGACGACCGTGTCGCCCTCCTGCAGGCGTCCGTCGATAATCATGTCGGAGAGCGGCTCCTCGACCTGGTCGACCAGCGTCCGCCGGAGGGCCCGCACGCCGTAGCGGGGTTCGTATCCCATGGCGGCCAGCCGGCGTCGTGCGCCGTCTGTGACCTTCACCCTGTAGCCCAGCCGCTCCGAACGCCCCAGCAGCTCGCGGAGCTCGAGGTCGACGATCCGCAGCACGTCGTCGGGCTCCAGCGTGCGGAATACCACGATGTCGTCGATGCGGTTCAGGAACTCCGGGGCGAAGGTCTGCTCCAGGGCCTTGCGGTATTCGCTGCGCGGGGCGGCGGCCTCCGCGGCGCTTTTCGACGCCGTGGCATACCCCGCCTGCACCGATTTCCGGGCCGCAGCCTGCGAACCGACGTTCGAGGTCATGATCAGAATGGTGTTCCGGAAATCCACCCTGCGGCCGCTACCGTCGGTGAGGTGCCCTTCGTCGAAGAGCTGCAGCAGGGTGTTGAACACCTCCGCATGGGCCTTTTCGATCTCGTCGAAGAGTACCACGGCATAGGGCTGGCGGCGCACGGCCTCGGTAAGCTGCCCGCCCTCGCCGTACCCGACGTATCCCGGGGGCGAACCGATCAGCCGTGCGACGTTGTGCTTCTCGGCGTATTCGCTCATGTCGATGCGTATCAGCCCGCGGCGTTCGTCGAAGAGCCACTTCGAGACCTCCTTGGCCAGCAGGGTCTTCCCGACTCCCGTGGGCCCGACGAAGAGGAACACGCCGATCGGGCGCCGCTCGTCGCGCAGCCCCGCCCGGGCGCGGCGGATCGTCTCGGCGAGCTTCTCCACGGCCTCCCTCTGCCCGACGACGCGGCTTGCGAGCCGCTCTCCGAGCCGCTGCAGCAGCGCGCGTTCGTCGCTTCCGACACGCTCGGCCGGGATGCCCGTCATCGAGGTGATGACCTCCCGCACCGTCTCGGCCGTGATCGTCGGGGGCTGCTCCTCGAACGACCTCTGCCAGGCCGCACACCGCTCGTCGAGCTCCGCGCGCAGGGCCTCCCCGCGCTGCCGTGAGGCGACGGCCTTTTCGTACTCCTGGAGCCCGAGGGCCTCGCGGTGGGAACGCTCCGCCTCGCGGAGCTCCCTGCGCAGGCGGCGCACCTCTTCGGGCTCGCACGCCGTGCGGAGGTGGCAGCGCGACCCTGCCTCGTCCATCGTGTCGATCGCCTTGTCGGGGAAGTGCCGGTCTGCGAGGTACCGCTCCGCAAGCTTCACGCAGGCGCGCAGGGCCTCGTCGGTGTAGCGGACTTTGTGGTGCCGCTCGTAGCCGGGGGCTATGCTGCGCAGGATCCGGAGCGTCTGCTCGGCGCTCGCGGGCTCGACCGCTACCCGCTGGAAACGTCGCTCGAGCGCCGCGTCGCTTTCGATGTGGCGGCGGTACTCGTCGAAGGTCGTGGCGCCGATGGTCTGCATCTCCCCGCGTGCGAGAGCGGGTTTCAGCAGGTTGGCCGTGTCGAGGCTTCCCTGCGTGGCCCCGGCGCCCACGATGGTGTGGATTTCGTCGATGAAGAGGATCGTGTCGGCATCGTGTCGCAGCTCGTCGAGCAGCTGTTGGATGCGCTCCTCGAACTCGCCGCGGAATTTCGTCCCGGCGACCAGCGCGGCGACGTCGAGTGCGAAGAGGCGTTTCCCGGCGATCGTGTGGGGCACTTCGCCCCGGGCGATGCGCAGGGCGAGCCCTTCGACGATGGCGCTTTTGCCCACACCCGCCTCTCCGACGAGCATCGGGTTGTTTTTCCTGCGGCGCGAGAGGATCTGCACGACCCGTTCTATCTCCGCCTCGCGTCCCACTACGGGATCGATCCTTCCTTCGCGGGCCAGGAGTGTGAGATCTGTTCCGAACCTGTCGATCCGGCGTGCCGCGCCCTGCGGATGCGGAGTCCCTTCCGGAGCGGCTTTTGCGGGCGTTTCGAACCCGGGGATGGCAATGCGGATCTCGGTGCGGAAGTCGTCGCCCACGGCGAAGCGCTGCAGCTCCTCGGCGACGATCCCCGTGTCGATGTGGTACATTTCCAGCGTGCGGGCCGTTGCCGTCGTACGATCGGCGATGATTTCGAGCAGGGCGTGGGCCGTCGAGACGCTCCGGATGGCCGGAGCCGTGGCGAGCAGGTGCTCGGTGAAGTCGCGGTAGAATTCCTCCGGCGTCTGCGTTTCCCCGGATCGGGATACGGCGATTTCGCGCTCGATGCGCAGCCGCACCTGATGCAGTTCCCAATCCTTCAGACGGGAGGAGAGCAGCTGATAGGCCAGCGCCCCCTCCTCGAGCAGCAGCTCCAGCGCGAGAAAATCCTTGTACGAATGGGTCAGCCCCTCCCGCGTTGCCTTGAACGCCGAGCGGGCGATGATCTCTTCGAGAGTCTTTGAAATTTTCAGTTGCATGTGGCGTCGTCGTTATGAATTCGGGGGCATAACGGCGCCGCGCGTGGGAATCGTATGCGGTACCCGGGGCGGATGCTTGTCCCGAACCCCTTCCGCAGGGGCCTCCGGGGCCGATCCGCAGGAACGGGATACGACCTTTTCGGGAATATTTTTTCGGGTGGGTGTCAGGAATTTGGATGCCTTGTGCCTGCCGTGCGACGTTTCCGCCGCCCGCCGCCTGCCCGGCGGACACAAATACGCCCTTTTGTGCTATCGGAAACGGCCCGGAAACAGCCCGGAAACAGTCTGGAATCAGTCAGGAAACGACCCGGGAACGCCCCGGAAATTCACCCTTCACCGCAACCGGCCGCTCCCGGTCTGCGGCTGACCGCTTGCGGCTTACAGTTCAAGCCTCGGCCATTCGCCGACCTCCATGTCGCGCATCTGATCGCCGTCGATCGTCAGGCGGACGGCCGTGCGGACCTTGTGGAATCCGTGCACGCCGGCAGCCCCGGGGTTGACGGTCAGCATCCCGTACACGGGATCGTAGACGACCTTGAGGATGTGCGAGTGCCCGCATACGAAGAGCTTCGGATGCAGGGCCTGGATGCGCTGCACGGCCCGGGGGTCGTACCGGCGCGGGTATCCGCCGATGTGGGTCATCAGCACCCGCACGCCCTCGCATTCGAAACTCTGGAAGAGCGGGTAGACGCGGCGCGTGATGCCGTCGTCGATGTTGCCGCTCACGGCGCGCAGGGGTTTGAAGGCCGCGATGCGGTCGGCCACCTCGAGCGAGCCGATGTCTCCGGCGTGCCATACCTCGTCGACCTCGCGCAGGAACTCCCGCAGGGGTTCGTCGAAGGTGCCGTGGGTGTCCGAAAGGATGCCGATGCGTTTCATTTGTACTTCTCTTTCCAGAGCCGCGCGATGCGTTCGGCGATCTTCGCCTCGGCGGCGTTCTGCGTGTCGGGATCGTAGAATTTCGTCCCCGCGAGCGATTCGGGCAGGAACTCCATCTCGGTGAAATGCCCCTCGTAGTCGTGGGCGTATTTGTATCCTTCGTGGTATCCGGCCTGCTTCATGAGCCTGGTCGGGGCGTTGCGCAGGTGCAGCGGCACGGGGCGGTTCGAGGTGTCGCGGTTGACCAGCGCGAGGGCCTTGTCGATGGCCAGGTAGGCGGAGTTGCTCTTGGGCGAGGTCGCCAGGTAGATCGTCGTCTCGGAGAGGGGGATGCGCGCCTCGGGCATGCCGATCTTGTGCACCGTGTCGAAGCATGCGTTGGCCAGCAGCAGGGCGTTGGGATTTGCCAGACCGATGTCCTCCGCGGCGAGGATCACCAGCCGCCGGGCGATGAAGCGCGGCTCCTCGCCCCCGGCGAGCATGCGCGCAAGGTAGTAGACGGCGGCGTTGGGGTCGCTGCCGCGCACCGACTTGATGAAGGCCGAGATGACGTCGTAGTGCTGTTCGCCGTTCTTGTCGTAGAGGGCGATGTTTTCCTGAAGACAGTCCTGGACGTATTGGTCGGTGATCGTCACCTTGCCATCGGTGGCCCCCACGATGATGTCGAGGATGTTGAGCAGCTTGCGGGCGTCGCCCCCGGCGAAGCGCAGGAGCGCGCCGGTCTGCTGCACGTCGATTTCGCGTTCGCGCAGCTCGAGGTCGGTGTGCAGCGCGCGGTCGAGGAGCTTCTGGAGGTCGGCATCCTCCAGTGCCCGGAGGATGTAGACCTGGCAGCGGCTCAGCAGCGGGGAGATGACCTCGAAGGAGGGGTTCTCGGTGGTGGCGCCGATCAGGGTGACGATTCCCTGCTCGACGGCCCCGAGCAGCGAATCCTGCTGCGACTTGTTGAAGCGGTGGATTTCGTCGATGAACAGCAGCGGCGGCTGGCGGTCGAAGAAGCGCTGCTTGCGTGCCGACTCGATCACCTCGCGCACCTCCTTGACTCCGGACGATACAGCCGAGAGGGTGAAGAAGGGTCGTTCGAGCTGCGTGGCGACGATCCGCGCGAGGGTGGTTTTCCCGACGCCCGGGGGCCCCCAGAGGATGAACGAGGGGACGTTTCCCGTTTCGAAGAACTTGCGGAAAACGCCGTTGGGCCCCACGAGGTGTTCCTGCCCGATGTATTCATCGAGCGTGCGGGGGCGGAGGCGTTCGGCTAAGGGGGTGTTCGACATGGTTCGGCGAGGTGTTTTTACGCACCAAAGATACGCATTTTCACGAAAAGTTCGCCGCATCTTGCCCGGGACGGCGGATTGCGGGCGGTTTTTTCCTGCGCCGCGGGTTCCGTCTCTTCCGGAACTCCTTTGCGGCGCGGCCCGAAAAAAGGGGCCGATCCTGCGATCGGCCCCTTCTGTTTGTCATGCCTGTCTGGCGCTACGCCTCGGGCTTGCGCAGCTCGAGGCAGAGCTCGTCGAGCTGTGCCTGGTCGAGGAAGCCCGGGGCGTCGAGCATCATGTCGCGCCCGGCGTTGTTCTTCGGGAAGGCGATGTAGTCGCGGATCGAATCCGAGCCGCCGAACAGCGAGCACAGACGGTCGAACCCGAAGGCCAGTCCTCCGTGAGGGGGCGCCCCGTACTTGAAGGCGTTCATCAGGAATCCGAAGCGCTCCTGCGCCTGCTCGGGGGTGAATCCCAGCAGTTCGAACATCTTCTCCTGGAGCTTCGAGTCGTGGATACGGATCGAGCCGCCGCCGATCTCCGTGCCGTTGCAAACGAAGTCGTAGGCGTTGGCCCTCACGCGCCCGGGATCGCTGTCGAGGAACGAGATGTCCTCGGGCTTGGGCGAGGTGAAGGGGTGGTGTACGGCGTAGAATCGCTGCGTCTCGTCGTCCCACTCGAAGAGAGGGAAGTCGACGACCCACAGCGGGGCGAACTTCTTCGGGTCGCGGAGCCCCAGCTGCTGGGCCACCTCGAGGCGCAGGGCGCAGAGCTGCGTGAGGGTCTTGAACTTCCTGCCGCAGAGGATGAACACCATGTCCCCGGCCTTGGCGCCGCAGCGTTCGGCCATCGCGCGCACCTCCTCGGGCGAGTAGAACTTGTCGATGGACGACTTCACGCCGCCTTCGGCCTCCATGCGGATCCAGATAAGCCCCTTGGCGCCGATCTGCTGGCGCTTGACGAACTCCGTGAGGGCGTCGATCTGCTTGCGCGTGTAGGAGGCGCAGCCCGGGGCGGCGAATCCCGTGACGTACTCGGCCTGGTCGAATACGGAGAACCCGTGACCGTGGGCCAGGTCCGTGAGGTCGGCGAACTCCATGCCGAAACGCAGGTCGGGCTTGTCCGAACCGTACTTCTCCATGGCCTCGATCCACGGCATGCGGCGCAGGGGCTCCGTGAAGTCGATGCCGAGCACCGTGCGGAACATGTGCTTGGCCCAGCGTTCGAAGATCTCGAGCACGTCCTCCTGCTCGACGAACGACATCTCGCAGTCGATCTGTGTGAATTCGGGCTGGCGGTCGGCGCGCAGGTCTTCGTCGCGGAAGCAGCGCACGATCTGGAAATAGCGGTCGTATCCTGCGACCATGAGGAGCTGCTTGAGGGTCTGGGGCGACTGCGGCAGGGCGTAGAACTGATTGGGCGACATGCGGCTCGGGACGACGAAGTCGCGGGCCCCCTCGGGCGTGGAGTTGACCAGATAGGGGGTCTCGATCTCGAGGAATCCTTCGTCCGAAAGGAAGCGGCGGATCTCCTGGGCCATCTTGTGCCGCAGGATCATGTTGCGCTGCAGGGGCGGGCGTCGCAGGTCGAGGTAGCGGTACTTCATGCGCAGGTCGTCGCCTCCGTCGGAGACCTCCTCGATGGTGAAGGGCGGCACCTCGGCGTCGTGCAGCACGCGGATCTCCTGTGCCGAGACCTCGATTTCGCCGGTGGGCATCTTGGGATTTTTCGACTCGCGTTCGATGACTTTTCCGACGACCTGGATGACCCATTCCCGTCCGAGGCGTGCGGCGGTTTCGCGCGCTTCGGCGGGGGAGTGCTCCTCGACGACGATCTGCGTGATGCCGTAACGGTCGCGCAGGTCGATGAAGGTCATGGCCCCGAGGTTTCGGATTTTCTGCACCCACCCTGCGAGGGTGACGGTCTGGTTTACGTTGCCGATTCTCAGGCAGCCGCAAGTATGCGTTCTGTACATGGTTGTATGATAAAGTTTTGAGTTTTAGCTTCGGGTTTCAGCGCACCTGTTCCGATGCGGAAAGGCAAAGTTAAGCAAAAACTCCCGAAAAACGGTGCTTCGGGGGTTATTTTCTTCGCCGCGAGGCATTTTCCGGGATTTATTCGTATCTTTGGCCTTCGGCAGAACCCGGACGGAGCCGCCTGCGGGCTGTCGGAATGCGCGCGGACAATGGAAAATCAGCAACTCAGGGACGAAAAATTCATGCGCCTGGCACTAAACGAGGCGCAGAAAGCGTTAGAAGAGCAGGAGGTGCCCATCGGTGCGGTGGTCGTCTCGGGCGACACGGTGGTCGGCCGGGGCCACAACCTCGTGGAGACGCTCTCCGACCCCACGGCGCATGCCGAGATGCAGGCCCTGACGGCCGCGTCCTCGACGCTCGGGGGCAAATACCTGAAGGATTGCACGCTGTACGTCACCGTCGAGCCGTGCATCATGTGTGCCGGGGCGATCGGCTGGGCGCAGGTCAGCCGCGTGGTGTGGGGCGCCGACGACCCGAAAAAGGGATACCGGCGTTACAGCGAATCGGTGTTCCACCCCCGCACGACCGTCGAGCGGGGAGTTCTCCGGGAGGAGTGCGAGACCCTGCTGCGCGGATTTTTTGCAGGTTTGCGCCCGTAGTATTTGGTGAAAAAGGAAAAAAATTCTTACTTTTGCGACTAAAGTACCCGAGCAGGGTATGAAACGATAGCGAATTCAAGGACATAAAAAAGAAAAAAATGAAAAAGTTATTTGTTTCGGTAATCGCGTTGATGGCTGTTGCAACGCTGTCTGCGCAGGATGTAACGGCTATTTACAATGAGGCTGCCGCCGCCTACGGGGCCAAGGACTATGCCGGTGCCGCCGCGAAGTTCGAACAGGTGATCGACCAGGGCCTCGACAACGAGGAGGCCGCATCGCTTGTGGCTACGGCCAAGGCCACGCTTCCCAAATGCTACTTCATGCTGGGCGGCGCATCGCTCAAGGGCCAGGATTACGAGGCCGCGCTGACGAACTTCACCAAGTCGGCGGAGCTTGCCGAACTCTACGGCGACATGACGCAGCTTGCCAAGTCGAACGGCTGGGTGGCGAAGATCTACCAGATCCAGGGAGGCGACGCCTTCAACAACAAGGACTACGCCACGGCTGCGAGCGTATTCGAGAAGGGCTACAAGGCCGACCCCGACAACACCTCGATGGCGCTGAACCTCGCGATGAGCTACTGCGAGCTTGGCGAGTACGAGAAGGGTATGGAGATCTACGAGGCCATTGCCGCGAAGACGCACCCGAAATATGCCGACGATGCCGCCAAGGCCAAGGAGATGATGGCCCTCTATACGAACAACAAGGTGGCCGAGATGCAGGGCGCCGGGGACTATGACGGCATCATCGCCATGGCCGATGCCCAGCTGGAGAAGAACCCCGCCAGCGCGCTGTTCCAGAATGTCCGCCTGCAGGCCTATGCCAACAAGAAGGACTACGACAAGGTGATCGAGCTGGCGCAGGGCGCCATCGACGCCCAGACCGACGAGGAGGACAAGAGCCTGATGTACTATCTGCTGGGCGCCGCCTACAACGCCAAGGAGATGCGTCCGCAGGCTATCGAGGCCTTCCAGAAGGTGACGGCCGGCGCGGCAGTCGAAAACGCCAAGACGGCGCTTTCCGAGCTGACGAAATAATTTCCGGCATACCATCCCGGATCAAGCGGATTCCTGTTGCGGGAATCCGCTTTTTTTATTATTTTGTTCACGGCTCGCAGGGGTTATGGCTTCTCGGTGTTGCGGAGGACGTGCCGGCGGATACGCTCCAGCCCGGTGCGTGAGAGCGGCGTGCGGCCGCACAGGGTCTCGAAGGCCCCCTCGTCCATCCCGAGCCACTCGTCCCGGCCCATCGTCCGGGGATCGAACAGCGGGTCGAAGGCCGGGTTGCGGTGCATCGGGGCCCGGCGGTTGTAGGGACAGCAGCTCTGACAGGCGTCGCATCCGAAGATCCAGCCGTGGAGGTCGATCCGCTCGCCGGGCTCCTGCTCGACGGTGTGGCACGAGATGCAGCGCGCGGTGTCGATCATCCGCTCTTCGGAGACCGCCCCCGTGGGACATGCCTCGATGCAGCGGCGGCACGAGCCGCACCCGACCCCTTCGAGGGGCGTGTCGTAGCGGTCCGTTTCGTCGGTGAGGAGCAGCTCCCCGAGCAGGACGTAGCTTCCGAAGCGGGGCGTGACGAGCAGCGACTGACGTCCGATCCACCCGAGCCCCGCATCGACGGCGAGCTGCTTCTCGGCCAGCGGCGCGGTGTCTGTGAATGCGCGGCCCCGCAGCCCGGGATAGCGGGCGCAGAGCGCCTCGAGCAGGCGGCGCAGCATCTGCCGCAGGGTGGTGTGGTAGTCCTCCGCCACGGCGTAGGAGGCGACGCGTGTCCGGTGCTCCGGAGAGTATCCGTCGCCGAGCGGGTTCTTGTAGGCCACCAGGCAGACCACCGCCGTGCGGGCGCCCTCGACCAGCCGGCGCGGATCGAACCGCTTGTCGGCATGGCGCTCCATGTAGGCCAGCGACGACTGCCATCCGCGGTCGATCCAGCTGCGGTAGCGGCTCTCGTTGTCGGGCATGTGGCGGCATGGCGCGATCCCGCAGTCGTCGAATCCGATTCCGGCGGCCAGGGATTTGATGTTCCGATGGTCGAGCATGTTGTTGTTTTATCCTCAAAAGTAGTGGATTTTGGACGAAAATTAGTAATTTCGCACGCAAATTTTCGTTATACGAACATAACAACCTTTATTCGAAAATAGAGATGTTATTCGATACCCTTTACGACCTTGCCCGCCACAGCGTGGAGGCGTATGCCACGAAGACCGCGTTTTCGATGTACGAAGGCGAAGAGGTCACGTACGCCGAAGCGGGCCGCCGCATCGAGCGGGTCCAGTCGATCCTGACCGGCGCGGGGCTCCATCCCGGCGACAAGGTCGCCCTGCTGAGCAGCAACATGCCCAACTGGGGCATCTGCTATTTCGCCGTGACGTCGGCCGGCATGATCGCCGTACCGATCCTTCCCGACTTTTCGGGCGAGGAGCTCGACATGATTATCGAACACTCCGAGGCCCGGGCGCTGCTGGTCTCCGACCGGCTCTTCACCAAACTCTCGAAGACGACCATCGCGCGGTTCAACGTCGTGATCCGCACGAAGAACCTCGGGGTCATCGCGCAGCGTGTGCGCGGCGAAGGCTCTACGGCGGTTCCGAAGCCCGAGGATCTGGCCGTAATCATCTATACCTCGGGCACGACCTCCAAACCCAAGGGGGTGATGCTCACCCACAGGGCACTCTGCTCGCAGGTGCGCATCTCTGCGGCGATCTTCCCCGTGGGGGGCGACGACACGTTCCTCTCGGTGCTGCCCCTGTCGCACACCTACGAATGCTCGATCGGCATGATCTACCCCTTCTCGATGGGTGCGAAGGTCGTCTACCTCGACCGGCCGCCCACGGCCTCGGCGCTGATGCCGGCCCTGCGCGACGTCCGGCCGACGGTCATGCTCATCGTTCCGCTTATCATCGAGAAGATCTACCGGCACCAGGTGCTTGCCAAGTTCAACTCCACACGGCTGTGGCGCACGCTCTACCGTGTGGGCTTCATGCGCCGCTACCTCCATCGCGCGGCGGGCCAGAAGCTGATGAAGCTCTTCGGACGCCGCCTGCGCTTCCTCGGCATCGGGGGTGCGAAGCTCGACGGAGGCGCCGAGCGCTTCCTCCTCGAGGCGAAGGTTCCCTATGCCATCGGCTACGGGCTGACCGAGACGGCTCCGCTGCTGGCCGGAGCCGCGCCTTCGCAGGTGCGCCTCGGCTCCACGGGCCCGCAGGCCCCGGGTGTGGAGCTGCGCCTGGAGAATGTCAACCCCGAGACGCGTCAGGGCGAGATCGTGGCCCGCACGCCGAGCATCATGCTCGGATACTTCAAGAACCCCGAAGCGACGCGCGAGGCCTTCACCGACGACGGGTGGTTCCGCACGGGCGACCTCGGGGAGTTCGACCGCGACGGGTGGCTCTACATCAAGGGGCGCCTGAAGAACATGATCGTGGGCCCGGGCGGGGAGAACATCTACCCCGAGGACATCGAGAGCGTGCTCAACTCGCACGTCTGCATCGCCGATTCGATCGTCACGGAGCAGGAGGGGCGTCTGATCGCCCTGGTGCACTTCAACCGTGACGAGATCGAGTCGATGATCGACGACTGGCGCGAGGAGTGGGAGACGAAGAAGGAGGCCTGGGAGGCGAAGACCGAGCAGCTGAAGAAGGAGATCATGGATTTCGTGAATGCGAAGGTGAACCGTTTTTCGCGCATTTCGGAGGTGGTCGAGGAGAAGCAGGAGTTCGTCAAGACCCCCACGCACAAGATCAAGCGGTTCCTCTATAACCGCAAGGGGCAGCCGATCGCGCCGCCTGCGGAGGGGAAAGGGCCGGATCGGAAGGAGTAGCCCCGCCCCGGAATCTTTTGAGCGGCCCGCCCCGGGCCCGCTGCCTGCATGATTGAAAAGGCCCCGCCGAACAGGCGGGGCCTTTTTCCGTATGCGACGGTCGTCGGCCTGCGAGCGCTCCGGCACGCAGGGCCGGTGCCTCAGGAGGCGGCCTGCGGTTGCGGGAGGGAGTCGGCTGCAGGATCCGGCTCTCCCGCGTCGATAAGGTTCTCCTCGGCGACACCCAGCGAGCGGTAGTAGACGTTCAGCTCCGCGATGATGTCGCGGCGTCCGGCGTAGCTGGCCAGATAGTAGACGTCGCCCAGTTCGTCGAGCTTGTCGTCGATGATTCCCGACACCAGATCGCCCTTCACGCCGTCGAAGGTCAGGTAGTACTCGATGTACTCGATCAGCGTCCGGGCGTATTCGCGCAGCAGGGCGTCGCCCTTCTCGGCGGCACCCTCGTTGCCCATGGCCGCGGCGGCGTAGTAGGCCTCGAGGAAGGGGTAGGTGTTCGAATCGGTGAAGCGGATCTGCGAAGTCGGGAGGCGCTGGAGCCCGAGGTCGAGCAGCTCGACCGCCTCGTCCACGCGCTCCTCGCGCAGCAGCTCCTTCGCCACGCGGGCAAAGGCGTCGCGGGCGTGCGAGGCCGAAAGGTTGTACTGGATGAAGTAGTCGGCATAGACCCTCTGATCGTCGAGGTTTCCATAGCGGAAGGTGTCGCGCAGCAGCGGCGCGGCGTAGTCGGCGTCGATGCGCCCGATCTCATAGGGGTTCTGAGCCTTTGTGAGGATCGGCACCAGACGGTATGCATAGCCGTCGAACTGCAGGTAGTCGAGCAGTCCGAAGTCCTGCATGATGTAGACCTGCGTCATGTAGATGGGCCGCTTCCAGTCGAAGTTGGCCAGCATGTCGAGGATCATGAGCTGTCCCTTGTCGAGGGAGCTCTTGCGCAGGTTGAGGTAGACCGTGTCGACGATCTTGTCGCGGTCCTTCTCGGCGACGATCCCCGAGGCGATGGCATTCTCCTTGTTCACCGGCAGGGCGATACGTTTCGTGGGGATGTAGTCGACCATCGAGCCGTCGACCAGGGGCACCTTGCTGCGCTGGTCGTCGCTGCGCACGAAGTCGATCACCTCCTTGATGTCCACCGGACGGTCGATGCGGTCGATGACATAGATCACGTCGTTGTTGTAGGTGTACTTGTGCTTGGGCAGCGAGAAGGGCACGCCGGGGGCTTCGTTGGCCCGGGTCTTCATCTCGTCGATATACCATTCGGCGCCGAGGTACGAGGTGTTCATGATGCGCACGTCGGGGCGTACGCCGTAAACCTCCTGGTTGTTCCACAGCGGGAAGGTGTCGTTGTCCCCGTAGTTGAGGATGATCGAATTGGGGAGCGTGGACTGGAGGTAGTTCCACCCGATGTCGCGTGCGAAGGTGCGGTGCGAGCGGTCGTGGTCGTCCCAGTTCTGTGCTGCGAGGATCGCCGGGACGCCGAGGGCCACGACGGTGGCTGCTGCGGCCGTGGCGACGTTGTTGCGTCGTGCGATCCATGCGAAGAGGTCGCGCAGGGCCAGCGCGCCCAGACCGATCCATATCGAGAAGGCGTAGAACGATCCGGCGTAGACGTAGTCCCGTTCGCGGGGCTCTCCGGGCGAGGTGTTGAAGTAGAATACCAGCATGACGCCCATCATGATGAAGAGCCACATGACGATCGAGAAGTTCCGCGGGTCGCGGTTGAGCTGGTAGAAGAGTCCGATGAGTCCGAGCAGCAGGGGCAGGAAATAATAGGTGTTGCGGCCCTTGTTTTCGGCGATTTCGCGCGGGAGGTTCTCCTGCGGCCCGAGGTAGAGCTCGTCGATCCAGCGGATTCCCGAGAGCCAGTTTCCGTCGGTGATGGCCGGATAGGAGTCTGCGGGCTGGATGTCGCTCTGTCGTCCCACGAAGTTCCACATGAAATAGCGCCAGTACATGTAGGAGAGCTGGTAGCTGAACAGGTAGTTGAGGTTTTCGCCGAAGGTCGGCTCCACGACCGTGCGGGGTTCCCCGTCGGTGTCGGTGTAGACCCTCTTGCGGCCGTAGTCGAGCACCTCGCCGCGGAGGGGCCGTCCCTGGGCGTCGCGCCGGATCTCGCCGTTCTCGTCGCGCAGCGTCTCGGTCTTGGTGCGGTAGGCGGCCCACTCCTTGTAGGCGCGTTCGTCCTTCGCGGAGTTCCACATGCGCGGGAAGAGGTGCATGAACTCCGGCTCATGGGTGTATCCCTTGAGGATCGTGGCGCGCTTGTACTTTCCGTCCTCGTCCAGGTAGCGGATCTCCTTCTCCTTGACGCCCGAGGGGGGAGCCGAATAGTAGGCTCCGTACAGCAGGGGCCGATCGCCGTACTGGTCGCGGTTGAGCACCGAGAGCAGGGCGTGGGGGTTGTTCGGGTTGTTGGAGTTCATCGGGGGGTTCGCGGCGGCGCGGATGGTCATCGAGGCGTAAGAGGAGTATCCCACGAGGATCATCGTCGTGGAGAGCAGCAGCATGTTGAGCACCACGCGACCCTTGCAGTGGGCCTTCCACGCGGCCCATCCGAGTCCGAGGATCAGCGCGAGGGCGAACACCACCATCCCGGAGTTCACCGGAAGCCCGAGGGTGTTGACGAACAGCGTGTCGATCTGGGCGCCGACCCAGACCGTATAGGGGATGATGATGTTGTTGACGAAGATGAGCAGCGCGGCGGCGACGAGCGTCGTGTAGACCGCGCCCTTCCATGTCACCTTCTCGGTTTTTCGGAAGTAGTAGATGAAGACCAGTGCGGGGATGCAGAGCAGGTTGAGGATGTGCACGCCGATGGAGAGTCCCATGAGGTATGCGATGAGGATGATCCATCGCGAGGCGTGGGGCTGGTCGGCCTGTTCCTCCCACTTGAGCATGAGCCACACCACGAGGGCGGTGAACATCGACGAGAGGGCGTATACCTCGCCCTCGATGGCCGAGAACCAGAAGGTGTCGGTAAAGGTGTATGCCAGGGCGCCGACGGCTCCTGCGCCGAGGATTGCCACGGTGTTGGCCGTGGAGAGCGTTCCTCCGCCGCGGGTCACCAGCCGGCGGGCCAGGTGGGTGATCGTCCAGAAGAGGAAGAGGATGCAGAAGGCGCTGGAGAGCGAGTTCATGGCGTTGACGGCGATGCCGACGTAGTCGGGGTTCCCGAATGCGAAGAGGGTGGCCAGCCGTGCGAGCATCATGAACAGGGGGGCTCCGGGGGGGTGTCCGACTTCGAGTTTGTAGGAGGTGGCGATGAATTCCGAGCAGTCCCAGAGGCTCGACACCGGCTCCATGGTCATCAGGTAGACGATGGCCGCAATGGCGAATACGGCCCATCCCGAGATGTTGTTCCAGCGTTTGAAGGATGTCATATCTGTTGTCGAATGAAAAGCGAATGATCGGGCAAATGTAGTGATTTAACGCGGGATTTGCAATTATTATTTCGTGCGGAGCCCGAAAAGCCGGGTTTTCCGCCCGCACGGGCTACGGGGCGTAGTGCGGAGGGGGAAGGGCGCCATTTTTCGGACTTCGGAGCGCGGAGTCTCGGGAAAAAGTTGTAACTTTACCCGTTCAAAAGGCATATAATTCTTACGACTATGGATTCCAAACTCGTGCTTTACAATACGCTTACGCGCCGCAAGGAGGAGTTCGAACCCCTGACTCCCGGGCGTGTGGGCATGTACGTCTGCGGCCCGACGGTCTACGGCGACCCCCACCTGGGTCATGCCCGGCCGGCCGTAACCTTCGACCTGCTGTTCCGCTACCTCAAGGCTGCGGGCTACAAGGTGCGCTACGTGCGCAACATCACCGACGTGGGACACCTGGAGCACGACGCCGACGAGGGCGAGGACAAGATCGCCAAGAAGGCGCGCCTCGAGCAGCTCGAGCCGATGGAGGTGGCCCACTACTATACGGAACGCTACCACCGTGCGATGGAGGCGCTGAACGTGGAGAGCCCGTCGATCGAGCCCTGCGCTTCGGGTCACATCATCGAGCAGATCGCCTTCACGCGCCGGATCCTCGAGGCGGGCTACGCCTACGAGTCGAACGGCTCGGTCTACTTCGACGTCGAGAAGTACAACGGCACGTACAACTATGGCCGCCTCTCGGGGCGCAACCTGGACGACATCCTTGCCAACACGCGCGAGCTGGACGGGCAGTCCGACAAGCGCCACTCGTACGACTTCGCGCTGTGGAAGAAGGCCTCTCCGGAGCATATCATGCGCTGGCCCTCGCCGTGGAGCGACGGATTCCCCGGCTGGCACATGGAGTGCTCGGCCATGTCGACGCGCTACCTGGGCGAGCGGTTCGACATCCACGGCGGCGGCATGGACCTGATGTTCCCGCACCACGAGTGCGAGATCGCACAGTCGACCGCCGCGCTGGGCCACGACTCGGCCCGCTACTGGGTGCACAACAACATGATCACGATCAACGGCCAGAAGATGGGCAAGTCGCTCGGGAACTTCATCACCCTTGAGGAGCTCTTCACCGGGCAGCACCGGCTGCTGGCCCAGGCCTATTCGCCGATGACGATCCGCTTCTTCGTCTTGCAGGCCCACTACCGCTCGACGCTCGACTTCTCGAACGAGGCGCTGCAGGCCGCCGAGAAGGGCCTCGACCGCCTGATGAAGGGCATCGAGACGCTGGACAAGATCCGTCCGTCGGCCGCGTCGAGCGTTCAGCCCGCCGAGCTGGAGGAGCGCTGCCGTGCGGCGATGGACGACGACCTGAACTCCCCGATGGTCATTTCGGCGCTCTTCGACTGGGTGCGGACGATCAACCAGCTCGCCGACGGGAAGGAGACGATCACGGCCGCGGACCTCGAGGCGCTGAAGGCCACCGTACACCGCTACGCCTTCGACATCCTGGGCCTTCGCGACGAGAAGGCCGCCGGTACGGCTTCGGGCCGCGACTACGTGACGCCGCTCGTGAAGATGCTGCTGGACATCCGCCAGGGGGCGAAGGCCTCGAAGGACTGGGCCACGTCGGACCGCATCCGCGACGGGCTGACGGCCGCGGGCATCCGCGTCAAGGACCGCAAGGACGGCTCGGACTGGGAACTGGAATAATACACTCGGAATCAAATACGTAAAAACGGACTGTGTCATGAATAACGGAAAATTTTTGTGCTGGATCTCATGCCGGAAGATGGCGGCTTGTTTTGCAGCGGCTGTTTTTGCGGTGCTCTTCTCGGGCTGTGCGTCGAACTCCTACCTGATGGCCCGTCGGGGGACGTCGGTGGTCGACGGAATGCCCGATGCGCAGCAGCTGGACAGCCTCACGCGCCATCGGATGACGGTCGGCGCCGAGGAGTGCTATGCCCTGCTGTTCGACCTGCTGCAGCGCGAAGGGTGTTTGATCGAGAGCGCCGACAAGGCCTCGGGACTCATCGTCGCGCGGCAGGTGCTGACCCAGGAGCCGGTCGTCATCGTGCCGATGGCCGGGGAGATCCGGCGCCTGAGCTTCGTCGTGCAGCCCGCACACCTCACCAGCGAGGTGCGGCTCACGGTCTACGTCTCGCACCAGTGGTATCTGGACGAGGCGTCGGGCTTCACGACCGAGGAGCTGGGCCTCTCGACCGATCCGGAGATCTACCGCGCATGGTTCGAGAAGCTCGACCGCGCGGTGCCGAGGTAGGTGCCGCCCCTGTTCCGGGAGGGCGGAGTGACGCCTCCGGCCGTTCCGCCGGACCGGCCCCCGCGCAGGGCGGCCGATGAATGAAGAATCTGCAAGCAATAGAACTCATATATGTCGGAACTCAAACTGGCGGCTTTGGAGCTCGGAACCGAACGAATCCGCAAGCTGCTTATCCAGTATGCCGTACCGGCGATCATCGCCATGACGGCATCGTCGCTCTACAACATGGTCGACAGCATCTTCATCGGCCATGGTGTCGGCGCGCTGGCCATTTCGGGCCTTGCGCTGACCTTCCCGCTGATGAACCTCGCCGCAGCGTTCGGTTCGCTGGTCGGCGTGGGCGCCGCGACGCTCACCTCGATGCGCCTCGGGCAGCGCGACTACGAAACGGCCCAGCGGGTGCTGGGCAACGTGGTGGTTTTGAACATCCTCATCGGCATCGGTTTCGGGCTCGTTGCGCTGATTTTCCTCGACCCGATCCTCTACTTCTTCGGTGCGAGCGAGGCCACGATCGGCTACGCCCGCGAATACATGGTCATCATCCTGCTGGGCAACGTCGTCACGCACCTCTACCTGGGTCTGAACGCCATCCTGCGCGCCGCGGGGCACCCGCGGAAGTCGATGTACGCGACGATCAATACGGTGGTCATCAATGCCATCCTCGACCCGATCTTCATCTTCTGGTTCGAATGGGGCATCCGCGGTGCGGCCATCGCCACGGTGCTGGCGCAGATCATCTCGCTGATGTGGCAGTTCCGCCTGCTGTCGAACCGCGAGGAGCTGCTGCATTTCCGCCGGGGCATCTACCGCCTGCGGCGCAAGATCGTGCGCGACATCATCTCGATCGGCATGTCGCCCTTTCTGATGAACCTCGCGGCGTGCTTCATCGTGATCCTCATCAACAAGGGCCTCAAGGAGTTCGGCGGCGACCTGATGATCGGCGCCTACGGCATCGTCAACCGCCTCGGGTTCTTCTTCGTGATGATCGTCATGGGCATCAACCAGGGCATGCAGCCCATTGCGGGCTACAACTACGGCGCGCGGCAGTTCGACCGTGTGATGCGTGTGCTGAAGCTTACGATGATCGGTGCGACGTGCGTCACGACGGCGGGATTCCTCATCGGCGAGCTCTTCCCGCGCGTGGCCGTGGGGCTCTTCACCACCGACGAGGAGCTGATCCGCCTGGCGGTCGAGGGCATGCGCATCGTCTTCATCTGCTATCCGATCATCGGGTTCCAGATGGTTGCCACGAACTTCTTCATGAGCATCGGCATGGCCTCGAAGGCGATCTTCCTGTCGCTGTCGCGGCAGCTGCTGTTCCTGATGCCGGGACTGATCTTCCTGCCCCATATCTTCGACGTCCACACGTCGTGGGACGGCAGCTGGGGCGTATGGTGCTCGATGCCGCTGTCGGATCTCCTGGCCTCGATCGTGGCCTTCTTCATGCTGACCTACCAACTGCGGAAATTCAAACGGGAGCAGCCCGTTGCGACCTCCGAAAATCCCCGATGACCTATGGAACGCGAAAAATTTGTGATCAATATCGGCCGTCAGCTCGGCAGCGGCGGCAAACCCGTCGGGGAGATCATCGCCCGGCGTCTGGGCATCCGGCTCTACGACAAGGAGCTCATCAATCTGGCGGCCCGCGAGAGCGGACTGTGCCCTGCGTGCTTCGAGAAGGCCGACGAACAGGGCCGCAAGGGGGTTTTTGCCACGCTTGTGGGCTACCTCCGGGCGCCGTTCACGGGCTACGAGGGCGGCAATACGAACAACATCCTGGCCAACGAGTCGCTGTTCCGGATCCAGAGCGACGTGATCCGCGACATCGCCTCGCGCGAGTCGGCGATTTTCGTCGGACGCTGTGCCGACTACATCCTTCGCGACCATACGCGCTGCGTGAATGTCTTCATTACGGCCGATGAGGCGGACCGCTGTGCGCGGATCTGTGCGCGCGTGGGCTGCACGGAGCAGGAGGCGCGCGCCATGATGGAGCGCACCGACGCGCGGCGCGCCTCCTACTACAATTACTACAGCGCGCGCAGCTGGGGGAAGGCTTCGACCTACCACCTGTGTGTGAACTCCTCGGTGCTGGGCGACGAAGGTACCGCCGACCTGATCCTGGAGTTTGCGGCGCGGAAACTGCAGGAGCAATTCTAAATACGCGGCGATATGATATTATCCGAACAGATCAAGGAACTCGAAGCGCGCCGGGAGGCGCTGGAGCGCTGCCTGGACATCGAGCAGAAACGCATCGACCTGCGCAACGAGGAGGAGAAGACCCAGGAGCCGACGTTCTGGGACAACCCGGATCGAGCGCGCGAGCAGCTGCGCAAGGTGGCGGGGATCAAGGCATGGGTCGAGGATTACGACGCGATCCGCAAGGATGTCGAAGACCTGGAGCTCATGCCCGACTTCGTGAAGGAGGGCGTTGTGAGCGAGGCGGAGATGGACGCGCACTACGCCGCGACGCTCGAGCGCATCGAGAAGCTCGAGATGCGCAACATGCTGCGGCGCGAGGAGGACAAGCTGGGCGCGATCATGGACATCAACGCCGGGGCGGGCGGCACGGAGGCCCTCGACTGGGCGTCGATGCTCCTGCGCATGTATACGCGCTGGGGCGAGGCCCACGGCTACAAGGTCAAGGTGCTGGACTACCAGGCCGGGGACGAGGTGGGCGTGAAGTCGTGCACGCTGGAATTCGAGGGCGAATACGCCTACGGCTACCTCAAGAGCGAGAACGGCGTGCACCGCATGGTGCGTCTCTCGCCGTTCAATGCCAACAACAAGCGGCAGACGACCTTCGCTTCGGTCTTCGTCTCTCCGGCCGTCGACGACACGATCGAGATTACGATCAACCCCGCGGACATCGAGTGGGACACCTTCCGCTCGTCGGGCGCCGGGGGCCAGAACGTCAACAAGGTCGAGACGGCCGTGCGTCTGCGCTACCACGGCAAGGATCCCGACACGGGCGAGGCGGTCGAATACCTGATCGAGAACATGGAGACGCGCTCGCAGCTGATGAACCGCGAGAATGCCATGCGCATCCTGCGGTCGAAACTCTACCAGCGGGAGCTGGACAAGCGCATGGCCACGCAGCAGGCGCTGGAGGCCTCGAAGAAGAAGATCGAATGGGGCTCTCAGATCCGCTCCTACGTCTTCGACGACCGCCGCGTGAAGGATCACCGCACGGGAGTGCAGACCTCGGCCGTGGAGTCGGTCATGGACGGCGATCTGGATGCCTTCATCAAGGCGTACCTCATGGAATTCGGGGCCGATGCGTAGGGGGCTGATCCATTCGGTTGCGCTGCTGCTGGGCGGAGCGCTTGCGGCGCAGGCCTCGACTCTGACGCCGACTCCGCTTCTGACGCCGACGGAGACCCCGACACGGACTTCGGCCCCGGCCGCGGCGCAGACGCTGGTCGGCATGACCGATACGGCGGCCTACTTTCCGCTGCTGCGCGGGCGGAGGGTTGCCGTGCTGGCGAACCAGACCTCCGTGGCGGAGCTGCCCGGGGTGCGGGGCGCTTCGGGCGCGGCCGTGACGACCGACGGCGCGGGGCGCGTGCACCTTGTCGACCTGCTGCACGAGAGCGGCTTCGACGTGCGGGCGATCTTCTCTCCCGAACACGGCTTTCGCGGCACGGCCGACGCCGGGGAACACGTCTCCGGGTCGACAGACCCCCGCACGGGCATTCCGATCCGCTCGCTCTACGACGGACGCACGCAGCGCCCTTCGGACGAGACGATGCGCTCGTTCGATGTGCTGGTCGTCGACATGCAGGATGTCGGACTGCGCTTCTACACCTATTATATCACGATGCTGCGCATGATGGACGCCTGCGCCGCCTTCGGACACCCTGTCGTGGTGCTCGACCGCCCGAATCCCAACGGCGACAAGGTCGAAGGGCCGCTGCTCGACATGCGCTACAAGTCGGGCGTCGGGGCGCTTCCGATTCCCGTGCTGCACGGACTGACGATGGGCGAGATCGCCCGCATGTCCGTGGGCGAGGGGTGGGCCGCGCCGTGCGATCTGACCGTCGTTGCGTGCCGCAACTACACCCACGCCACGGAATACGTGCTTCCCGTGGCGCCGTCCCCGAACCTCCCGACGCAGCGCGCCGTCTATCTCTACGCCGCGCTGTGCCCCTTCGAAGGCACGGTCGTGAGCCTCGGGCGCGGCACCGGCAAACCCTTTGAGATCTACGGACATCCCGACCTGACGGGCCGGACGTTCGCCTTCACCCCGCGCCCGACCCCGGGGGCGAAACACCCGCCGCTCGAAGGGCGGACGTGCCAGGGCGAGGATTTGAGCCACCTGCCGCTTGCCGAGGCCCGCACGAAGGGCTTCACCCTGCAATATGTCATCGACGCTTACAACGATCTGAAGCTGGGCGAAGGGTTCTTCACGCCGATGTTCGAGAAACTGGTCGGCGTGGGGTGGGTGCGTGAGATGATCCTCTCCGGGGCTTCGGACGCCGAGATCCGCGCCCGGTGGGAACCCGAGGCCGAGGCATTCCGCGCGCGGAGGGCGAAGTACCTCCTCTACGAATAACCGCGCCGGGAAACGATTTGCGGCGGTGCCCCACACGGGACGCCGCCGCTTTTTTTGCCGCCGCGCAACTGACTGACAGGCGCCGCCGCTTTTTTCTGTGGCTCCGCGATTGACAGGGCCGCCGCTTTTTCTGCCGCTGTGCAACTGACAGACAGTGCCGCTGCCGCTTTCCCTGTCCCTGCGTGCCGGACGGCGGTCGGATGGCGGTCAGACGGCGGTCAGACGGGTCGGACGGCGAGGATTCAATCCATCTCCTCCTCCGCGATGCGATCCGCTTCGGCGATGGGCCGCAGCACGCGGCAGGGGTTCCCCGCAGCGATGACCCGCGGGGGGATGTCGCGCGTCACGACGCTCCCGGCGCCGATCACGGCCCCCTCGCCGATCGTCACGCCCGGCATGATGACCGCGTGCCCGCCGATCCATACGTTGTCTTCGATCCGGATCGGGAGCGAACGCATGATCCCTTCGTTGCGCTGGTCGGCGTGCAGGGCGTGGCTGACGGTGTAGATGCCCACGTCGGGGCCGATGTATACGTGGTTGCCGATCGTCACGGGCGCCTCGTCGAGGATCGTGAGGTGGAAGTTCCCGACGAAGTGGTCGCCGATGGAGATCTGCTTCCCGAAGTCGCAGTGAAAGGGGCTGTGGAGGCAGATCCCCTCACCGACATGCCCGAACATTTCGCGGAGAATCGCCTCGCGCTCCTCGCGGTGCGAGGGCGGGAGCTGGTTGAGGCGGAAGCAGAGCTCCTCGGTGGCGCGCAGCGCTGCGCCGATTTCGGGGGTCACGGCGTGGAGCCACCGCCCCGCGCGCATCTTTTCAAGATCGGTCATATCATCGTTTTTCCCGGGTGAAAAATTCGTAGGCGGCCTCGGAGATCCGGGCAATGGCGGCCTTGTTTGCCGCGTCGTCCTCCCGAGAGTCGATGACCAGCACGGCGATGCAGTAGCGGCGTCCGTCGGGCAGCAGGACGTATCCGGCGTCGTTCTCGGCCGTGCGTATGCCCTCCGGCGTGCGGTCCGACGACCCGGTCTTGTGCCCGAGCGTGACCTGCGGAGGAATTCCTGCGCGGAGCTTGTCTGCTCCGGTCGCCGCGCCCTCGAGCAGGCGCCGCAGCAGGGCTTCGTGCTCCGCGGGCAGCAGCCCTCCGCGCAGGAAGCGTCCGAAGAGTTCGCAGAGCGCCGACGGCCGGGCCGCATTGGCCCGCACGGCTGCGGAGTCGCGGTGCATCATGCGTTCCGTCGCGGCGATGCGTATTCCGTCGATTCCAAGTCCGCGCACGTACGCCTCCACGGCCGCGGGCCCTCCTGCGAACGCCATCAGACGGTCGCAGGCGATGTTGTCGCTCAGCGAGGTGCTGTAGCGGAGCAGCCCGGCGAGCGACACCTCTCCGCCCTCGGCCGGGAGCGAGTCGCGCAGGGGGCTGTACGTATCGGCATCGAGCCATTCCGCCCCGACATCGAGGGGTTGCGAGAGGGGAATCCCGCACCTCGCGGCGCGGTCGAGCACGGCCAGCGCCAGGGGGAACTTCACGACGCTCAGCATGGGCAGCAGCGAATCTTCGCGGACGATGGGCTCCCCTTCGGGCGGGAGGATCGCCACGCCGACGCGGGCGTCGAGCGCCGCGGCGACTGCCTCGATCCGCTCCTCGAGCGGTGCGGTGCGCGGTGCGCCGCAGGCCGTGAGCAGCGCGGCGGCGAGCAGAAGCGGAAGGCGGAGCGGGAATCTGTTCATGAGTTTTTCTTGGAAGGTTTTTGCGGCCCATTGCGGCCCGGGGCGGGAACGAAAACACGTCCCGCGGCAGGGCCGGGGACGTGTCGTTTTTCGGTATGCTCCGACTGTTTACTCCGAAACGATCGCTTCGCTCGGGCAAACGCCTGCGCAGGTGCCGCAGTCGATGCACTTGTCGGGGTCGATCACGTAGATATCGCCGGCCGAGATAGCCTCCACGGGGCACTCTCCGATGCAGGTGCCGCATGCCACGCATGCGTCGGTAATTTTGTAAGCCATTGTTGTTGGGTGTTAATGTTAGTTGTGTTGATGCAAATATAGGAACTTATTTGATAATATCAAAACCCGTGTAGGGAATCAGCACCTCGGGGATCCGGATCCCTTCGGGGGTCTGGAAATTCTCGAGCAGTGCGGCGACGATGCGCGGCAGGGCGAGCGACGAGCCGTTGAGCGTATGGGCGAGTTTCGTCTTCTTGTCGTCGTCGCGGTAGCGGAGCTTGAGGCGGTTTGCCTGGAAGGACTCGAAGTTCGAGACCGAGGAGACCTCGAGCCAGCGCTTCTGCGCTTCGGAGTATACCTCGAAGTCGTACGTGAGGGCCGAGGTGAAGGACATGTCGCCGCCGCAGAGACGCAGGATGCGGTAGGGGAGTCCGAGCGACTGCACGAGTCCCTCGACATGTGCGACCATCCCGTCGAGCGCCTCGTAGGAGTGCTCGGGCAGCGACAGCTGCACGATCTCGACCTTGTCGAACTGGTGCAGGCGGTTCAGGCCGCGGACATCCTTTCCGTAGGATCCGGCCTCGCGGCGGAAGCAGGGGGTGTAGGCGGTCATCTTCACCGGGAAGTCGGACTTCTCGAGGATCACGTCGCGGAAGATGTTCGTCACGGGGACTTCGGCCGTCGGCACGAGGTAGAAGTTGTCGACCGTGGCGTGGTACATCTGCCCTTCCTTGTCGGGGAGCTGCCCGGTACCGAATCCGGAGGCTTCGTTGACCATCACCGGGGGTTCGACCTCCCGGTATCCGGCGCGGGTGTTGTAGTCGAGGAAGTAGTTGATCAGCGCGCGCTGGAGGCGAGCTCCCTGCCCCTTGTATACGGGGAATCCCGCGCCCGTGAGCTTCACTCCGAGGTCGAAGTCGATGATGTCGTACTTGCGTGCGAGCTCCCAGTGGGGCAGCGGGTTTTCGGGCAGCGGAGTGTAGCTCTCGACGAGTTTCACCACGAGGTTGTCCTCGGCCGTGCGTCCTTCGGGGACGATGTCTGCCGGGAAGTTCGGGAGCGTCACGAGCGTAGCCTGCAGCTCCTGCTGCACGTCGTTCGACTCGGCCTGCAGGCGTACGGACTTCTCCTTGAGGTCCGTTACGAAGCGTTTGCGCTCTTCGGCCTCCTCGCGGCGACCCTGACCCATCAGGGCGCCGATCTCCTTGGCGGCCTTGTTCTGTGCGGCGAGCGTCGTGTCGAGTTCGAGCTGGATGGCCTTGCGGCGGTCGTCCAGGGCGATGATCTTTTCGATGACCGGGGCGGCGTCCACGCCCTTCTTTGCGAGTTTGCGGACGGCAGCCTCCTTGTCGTCGCGGATTTGCTTCAGCGTAAGCATAACTTATCGGGTGATTGTGTGTATTCGCGTTACCGGACGCAAAATTACAAAACAATTCATAAAATTATCGTATTTTTGTACAAAATTGCGCATTCGTGAAGACCGTCGAACTGCTGGCTCCCGCACGGGATTACCTTTCGGCCGTGGCCGCCGTGGACTACGGGGCCGATGCCGTGTATATCGGCGGAGCGCGCTTCGGGGCGCGTCAGGCCGCGGGGAATGCCGCGGAGCAGATCGCCCGGGTCGTGGAATACGCCCACCGCTATGGCGTGCGGGTGCACGCCACGCTCAACACGCTGCTCTGGGACGACGAGCTTGCGGAGGCCGAACGGCAGGCCCGGGAGCTGATCTCTGCGGGGGTCGACGCCCTGATCGTGCAGGACATGGCCCTGCGGCGCATGTCGCTTTCCGTGGAGCTGCACGCCTCGACGCAGACGGCGATCCGCACCCCTTCGGAGGCGCGGTTTCTCGGGGAGACGGGCTTCGCGCGGGTGATCCTCGAACGGGCGCTGTCGCTCGACGAGATCCGTGCGATCTGCGCCGCGACGCCGGCCGAGGTCGAATGCTTCGTCCACGGGGCCATCTGCGTGGGTTACAGCGGCCGCTGCTTCCTCTCGCGGGCGATGTCGGGCCGCAGCGGCAACCGCGGGGCGTGCAGCCAGCCGTGCCGTCTTCCGTGGGATCTGACCGACCGCAGCGGCCGACCGCTGATTGCCGGAAAACACCTCCTGTCGGTGCGCGACCTGAACCTCTCGGCACGCCTGGGCGACCTGATCGACGCGGGCGTCGCGTCGTTCAAGATCGAGGGACGCCTCAAGGACGCCTCCTACGTCAAAAACATTACGGCCTTTTACCGCCGGGCGGTCGACGAGGCACTGGCCGCGCGTCCGGAGTGCCGCCGCGCGTCGGTGGGCGAGAGCACGCCGGACTTCACGCCCGACCCCTCGAAGAGCTTCACGCGCGGCGATTCGGAATATTTCCTCGACGGCAAACGCCCCGGCGTGGCGTCGTTCGACACCCCGAAGGCCATCGGCGAACGGGTCGGACGCGTGGTGCGGGTCACGCCGCGGGACTTCACGCTCGACGGAGCGCACGACCTGGCCCCGGGCGACGGTCTCTGCTTCGTGACCCCGCACGGCGTCGCGGGCACGAACGTCAACGCCGTCGACGGGGCGCGCATCACCCCCAACCGCATGGAGGGCGTCCGCCCCGGGGCGGAGGTTTTCCGCAACTATGACCGCCGCTTCACCCTCGCCCTCGAACGCAGCCGCACGCGGCGCATAATCCCCGCCTCGGCCCTCGTCGAGGCCACGTCCGAAGGCTTCTCGATCACCTGCACCGACTGCGAGGGTGTCACGGCCGGCGCTTCGCGGCGCCAGCCGCTCGAACGGGCGAAAAACCCCGCGGCGAACGACGCCTTCCTGCGTGCGCAAACCGCCAGGTCGGGCGACACGATCTTCTCCGTACGCGGGGTCGAGGTCCGGGGCGCGGAGTGGTTCGTCCCGGCGTCGCTCGCCGCGGAGGTGCGGCGCGAGGCGCTCGACGCACTCCTGCAGGCGCGTCTGGCACGCCCGCTGCCGCACCGCATCCTTGCGGAAAACCCCGCGGCCCGCTACCCTTCGGAGCGGATCGGCGCCGACGGGAACGTCACCAACCGCCTCTCCGAGGCCTTCTACCGCGACCACGGGGTGCTGGAGATCGAGCCTCCGCAGGAATTGGCCCCTTCTTTGGAGGGGTGCCGCGTAATGCGCTCGGCCTACTGCCTGCGGCGCGAGATCGGCGAGTGCCTGCGCGAGGGCTCGCAGCTGCGCGGCGACCTCTACCTCGAACACGGCGCGGAACGCTTCCTCCTCGCCTTCGACTGCGCGGCGTGCGAGATGTCGCTGGTGAAGGAGTCCCGGGACGGAGCCCGCACCCGGCGGGGAGCCTCCGCGGCCGAAAAACGCAAATAAAAACCACGAAATACCATGCAGCAGCAACTGACTCCCGCATTTCCCGATTACGAACTCCTCGATACGGGCGACTTCGAGAAACTCGAACGCTTCGGAGGCTACGTCACGCGGCGTCCCGAGCCGCAGGCTATCTGGCGGCGGACGCTTCCCGAGGAGGAGTGGCGGCGGCTTGCCGACGCCTCGTTCCTGCGCGATGCGCGCAGCGACGAGCGGGGCATCTGGCAGCTCACGCCGAAGATGCCCGACCGCTGGACGGTGGAGTATGCCCATGCCGGCCTGCGGCTGCGCATGCGCCTGGCGCTCACGTCGTTCAAACACGTGGGGATCTTTCCCGAGCAGGCCGCGAACTGGGATTTCATCTACGACACCTGCCGCCGGCTGCAGGCCGCAAAGGGCTCCGCAGGGACGGTGCGCGTGCTGAACCTCTTCGCCTACACGGGCGGAGCGACGCTCGCGGCCCGGGCCGCGGGGGCCGAGGTCACGCACGTCGACTCGGTGCGTCAGGTGGTCACATGGGCCCGCGAGAACATGGAGCAGAGCGGTCTGGAGGGCGTGCGGTGGATCGTCGAGGACGCCCTGAAATTCGTGCACCGCGAGGTGCGGCGCGGGAACCGCTACGACGGAATCCTCCTCGACCCCCCGGCCTACGGACGCGGGGCCAACGGCGAGAAGTGGGTGCTCGAGGAGCATATCGGCGAGATGCTCGCCTGCTGCGCGGAGCTGCTCGAGCCGCGCGAGGCCTTCCTGGTGCTGAACCTCTATTCGATGGGCCTCTCGCCGACGCTCGCGCGCACGGCCGTGCGGCAGGCCTTCGGCGCTCCGGCCGAGGAGCAGTGGGGCGAGCTTTGTTTTACCGACCGGGCGGGCAAGCAGCTGCCGCTCGGCACCTACTACCGTTTTACCCGTTAGGCGGGCCCGGATTGCGGCGCCCCTTGCGATAAATTAGCGTTGATATGGGAGTACCTGTTGTTTTGTTCGGAATATTGAGCGGCTCGCTGCTCTCGGTGCTGGTGGGAATCATCGGCAGCCACCGCCGCATCGGTTTCGGGTGGGCGTTTCTCCTGAGCCTGCTCTTCACGCCCCTCGTGGGGCTGATCGTCACGCTGCTTTTCGAACCCCTGCCGGGCGGCGAGCAGCGGTGGGGCTGCATCGGCACGACGATCGCCGTCCTGGGGATCCTCTGCCTGATTGTCTTCCTGATGCTCCTCCTCTCGGGCGGAGCCCTGCTTTTCGCGGCCCTTTAGCGGAAGGCCGCCTCTCCGGACGGCCCTTCGGCCTGCGGCCGCAAACCTCAGAATACGTAATAGATAAGCACTCCTGCCGCAGCCGAGAGGACGATCAGCAGGATGGGGTTCACCTTGCGCCACGACCCGACGAAGACCCCGCCGAAGAGCACCCAGCTCCAGGTGTCGATGAAGTTCTGCTCGTCGGGGGCGTCGCTGTGTGGGAAGATCAGCAGCAGGGCCGCCGCGGCGATCATGCCGATGACGGCCGGGCGCATGCCGCGCATGGCCCCCTCGACCAGCCGGTTGTTCTTCAGGCGCATGAAGAAGCGCGCCACGAGGATCATGAGCGTCAGCGACGGAAGACACACGGCGAAGGTGGCGATCATCGACCCGAGGATCCCGAACCATTCGCTTCCGGCCTCGACGCCCACCGAATATCCGACGTAGGTCGCCGAGTTGATGGCGATGGGCCCGGGTGTGATCTGCGAGATGGCCACGATGTCGGCGAACTGGGCGTTCGTGAGCCACTGGTGCTGCACGACCACCTCGTTCTGGATGAGCGAGAGCATGGCGTAACCTCCTCCGAATCCGAAGAATCCGATCTTGAGGTACGAGACGAAGAGTTGCCAGAGTAGGAGCATGACGTTTTTCCGTTGACGGGCAGCGCGTAGGGCTGCCGGAGGTTATTTTTCCCCGTTCTGTTGTCTTTCGGGATGTTTCTTTTCCATTTTCCGGGCCAGGGTCAGCTCCCAGGCGATGCCGGAGCCTGCTGCGAGGAGCAGCACGTAGATCGGCGACCATCCCAACCCCCATACGGCAAGGGCCGAGGCGGCGATGACGAAGAGCATCGACCAGTGCATGCCGCGGGCCAGCGAGATCACCGGGCCGATGATCAGTGCCACGACGGCCGGGCGCATGCCCTTGAACGCCGCGTCGACGACGGGATTGTGGCGCACGTCGGCGAAGAAGAGGGCGATGGCCAGCAGGATGACGAACGACGGCAGCACGACGCCCAGCAGGGCGGCGGCCGCACCGCGCAGTCCGCGGACCTTGTATCCCACGAATACCGAAGTGTTGAGTGAAATGGGGCCCGGAACCGACTGTGCCAGTGTGAGCAGGTCGAGGAACTCCTTGCGTTCGATCCAGCGGCGGTTGTCGATCACCTCGCGCTCGATCAGGGGGATCATGGCGTAACCTCCGCCGAAGGTGAAGAGCCCGATCTTGAAGAACGACAGGAAGATGGTGCGCAGACGTTGCATGGCTAAACGCGTTTTTTCCTGCCCAGCAGGGTGCGGATTCCGTCGATGAAGACCATCGGATGGGTCGGGGCGCCCGGGAGCCAGAGATCCGGGGTGTGGCGCTCGAAGAAGGTGCGGTCGACGGCACGGCTTTCGGCAAAGAGCCCCCCGGAGCACGCCTCCGTGCCGCAGGCCACGAGCACCTTCGGCGTGGCAACGGCCTCGTAGCAGATCTCCAGCGCTTCGGACATGTTCGCCGTGACGGGCCCCGAGACCACCACGCCGTCGGCGTGGCGCGGCGAGGCGGTGAATCCCACGCCGAAGCGTCCGAAGTCGAAGTTCACGTTGCCCGTGGCGTTGAGCTCCATCTCCACCGAGGCGTCGCCTCCGGCCGAGACCTCGCGCAGCTGCAGCGCCCGGGAGAAGGTGCGTGCCAGCTCGGGCCGCACTTTGGCCATGTCGAACTCCACCCGCGTGTCGCCGGGGCGGATGACGAGCCCCTCGCGCGTGGGCGAGCCCATGCGGTAGTCGTTCGTGAAACGCACGCTGCGCGGGGCGATGCGGGCGCACTCCCCGCAGAAGAGGCAGCGCCCGAGGTCGAGGGCGAGCGGCGCGGCCGAGAAGGCCCCCGTGGGGCAGATCGCCGCGGCGCGCTCCGCCGCGGCACGCCCGGAGGCGTCGTCCGTGTCGGTCAGCTCCGGGCGGCCCCGGAATTCGCGCGTCAGCTCCACGGCGTCCAGGTCGGGAATCGCCTGCCGTCCGTGGCTGCGCAGCACCTTTATTTTCGGAATGATCATCTCTCGAAGGGTTTTTAGAGGTCGTGTCCGCAGTAGGACAGGTTGAAACTCTTGTTGCAGATCGGGAAGTCGGAGATCCCCTCGCCGCGCACGGCCAGCGCCAGGGCCATCCAGTTGTGGAGGCTCGGGTCCTTGATGCGGTAGGCGGCGATACGTCCCGCGGCGTCGGTCAGGGCCACGTGGCAGATCTCCCCGCGCCACCCCTCGACGAGCCCGAACGAGAGCGTCGAGGCCTGCAGCGGGGAGGTGTAGTCGGGCCGCGGGCAGGGGTTCTCCGCCGCGGCGTACTTCTCCTCGTAGATCGCCACGAGGCGGTCGACGTAGCGTGCCGACTGGAGCACCTCGCGACAGCGCACCGCAAGGCGGGCCATGACGTCGCCCTGCTCCTCGACGACGGGTTCGTGGTGCAGGCACTTGGCATAGGAGCCCGAGGGGTGCGTCGCCCGCAGGTCGCGCCCCACGCCGCTGGCGCGTGCCGCCTGCCCGACGCCGCCGATGCGCAGCATCTCCTCGCGCGGCACGGTGCCGCACTGCTCGAAGCGTGCCAGCAGTGTCGGCGAGGAGGCGATGTCGCGCCACACCTCCCCGTAGCGGCGGGCGATTTCGCCCACGTTGCGGCGGATCATCGCCGCCTTTTCGGCCGTCAGCGGGTGGTCGGTGCCCTGGGGGCGTACGAGCCCTTTGCCGAAGCGGTTCCCGCACCACGCCTGCGTGGTGTTGATCGTCATCGTGCGCAGCGCCTCGCAGGCCACCTGTCCGAGCTGGTATCCGACATCCGTCGAGAGGGCCCCGGTGTCGGCAATCTGCATGGCCATGCGCTCCAGTTCGAGGGCCACGGCCCGCTCGCGGTCGAGCTGCGCGGGGCGTTCGAATCCCGTGAGGCGCTCGACCGTCTCGGCGAAGGCCGCAGCGTGCGCCACGGCGCTGTCCCCGGCCACGGCCTCCGCGAGGCACGCCTGCCGCAGGCGGTTGGCGGTGGTCTCGAAGGCGCGCTCCACGCCCCGGTGCTGGTATCCGAGGGCGATCTCCAGGTGCAGGACCTGTTCACCGTTGCAGATGAAGCGGAACGCCCCGGGTTCGATGATCCCCGCGTGGATCGGCCCGACGTTGACCTCGTGCAGCGAGTGTCCCTGCATCGTGTAGAAGGGGTAGTTGTCCATCGAGCTGCGGCGGTCGTAGCGCTCGGCGGGGAAGCGCAGCGGCTTGGGCCACGGCTGTCCGTCGAAGCGGATGCCGTAGCGTTCGGTGATGTCGCGTTCGAAGGGGTGCATCTGCGCGTGGAGGGCCGTGAGCGACGGAAGGGCCGTGTCGTCGTAGTACTCCGTCGAGTGGGAGGTGACGAGCAGCTGTCCCGTCTGGTCGTCGAGCAGCAGGCAGTAGAAGCGCATGCGCCCTTCGTCGGGCAGCGCGAAGTAGTGGGCCACGTGGTAGCGCGGATCGGCGAGTTTCGCCGCGAGGTCGTCGTAGAACGCCGCGTAGGCCGCTTCGGGAATATCTTTCAGGCGCACGGCGCCCGAGGTGTTGTCGGTTGTCAGGTATTTCATCATAACGTTGCGATTCGGTCGATCAGCTCCTTGAGGAAATCCGGCTGCCAGAGCCCCAGCACGAGGGCCGCGACGAGCAGCGAGAGGGCCGACCACGAAAGGGCCCGGTCGGCCTTCGAGGGGTGCAGCTCGTCCTGGTTGGGCTGGTAGCAGAGACGGATCATGCGTGCGCAGAACGAGTAGATGACGATGCATATGAGCAGCAGCATGCATGCCACGAGCCACCACTTCCCGACGGCGATCGTCTCGCCGAGGATCATCAGCTCCGAGAGGAAGAGCGGCGAGGGCGGGAAGGCCACCAGGGCGACCATGCCCGCGAGCAGTCCGACGGCGCCCACGCGGTTGATGTGGATGTAGTCGCCGATGCGGTTGATGCGGTATCCGTTGTAGACCTGGCGCACGACGGCCATCTGCAGGAAGAGGCTGCTCTTGATGAAGGTGTGGCATACGACGTGGAACACCGCGGCCCAGACGCCGATTCCGCCGATGCCGAGCCCGAGGGCGGCGATGCCCATGTTCTCGACCGTCGAATACGACAGGAACCGCTTGTAGTTGTTCGTGCGGCGCAGGAAAAGGGCCCCGATGACGAGCGACAGCACGCCGACGATCACGAGCACGGAGCGCACCCAGGGGAATACCTCGCTCGCGGACAGCAGCCGGTAGACGCGCAGCAGGGCGAGGAATCCGGCGTTGACCAGTCCCGTGGAGATCAGCGCCGAGGCGGGCGAGGGGGCCGCGAAGTTGGCGTCGATGCCCACGGTGTGGAGCGGGAAGAGCTCGATCTTGCAGCTGTAGCCGCAGAGGATCAGCAGGAAGGCCGTCTTCAGGTAGAGGGCGTTGGCCCCGGGCACGGCCGCCGCGACGGCCTCGTACTGGAGCGATTCGCACTTCGTGGCCGCGGCCAGCAGCAGGATGCCCAGGTAGGCCATGGCGATGCCCGTGGAGCATACGAAGACGTATTTCCACGCCGCCTCGAGCGAGTGCCCCGTGCGGCGGTGGTAGACGATGCCCGCGGCGCAGAGGGTCGTGGCCTCGAGGAAGATCCACGTCACGGCGAGGTTCGAGGCGAAGTAGGCCCCGGCGATGGCCGTCGTCAGGAGCATCACCAGCGCCGAGTAGGTGCGGATGTGCCGCAGGTCGTTGCCGCGCAGGTAGGCCTCCGAATGGAAGTAGGCGAAGCCCGAAACGATGCAGAGCAGCACGTAGAAGAGCGTGCCCGCGGCGTCGAAGGCGAACCATTCGGTCGACGCCGTGCCGTAGAGGCCTCCGGCGAGTATCGCCGCGGCGAAGGCCGCCTGCACGGCGTAGAAGAGAATGCCCGCGAGGAAAAGCTGCCGCTCGCGGCGTACGGCGAGGGTCGCCGCGGCGATCAGAATGCTTGCGATGAGGTATGCGATCATGGCGTCAGTCCTTTACGTGGGTGAGCGAGTCGGCATCGTCGGCGTGGAGCTTGCTGTCGATCTTCATGAAGAAGATCCCCAGCATGAGCACCGAGATGAGGATGTCGAGCAGGATGGCGAAGTTGATCAGCAGCGGCATCTCCACGCCGATGGCCGTCGAGAAGAGGAACACGCCGTTCTCGATGACCAGGAATCCGATCATGTGGGAGAAGATCCGCTGGCGCAGGACGATCAGGATCAGTCCGCTCAGCAGGGCGTAGAGCGCCACGCCGAAGAAGACCAGGTCGACCGTCGAGTCGGCGATGCAGTAGGTCAGCGAGGCGCTCGCGGCCAGGGCCACGAGCGAGAGGAGCAGCGACCCCGACTGGGGCGATCCCGAACGGTAGACGCGGTTGGTCTTCGTGCGGCGGATCACCGCGAAGAGCAGCCCGGGAACCAGAATGCCCTTGAAGAGCAGCGTCTCGAGGCAGATGAACGTGAGCTCCGCGGGGTTGATGGCGTGCAGGCGCACCAGCGCGATGGCGAAGAGCAGCCACCCCTGCAGGCCGATCAGCGAGGCGAAGTTGCGGAAACGCTCCGTAATCGAGAGGTAGACGAGCGTCACGACGTAGAGGATGATCAGCGGCAGAATCATTGGATACCGATATTAAGTTGCAGCAGGTAGGCCGTGAAGAAGAGCAGGGCGGCCAGCGCCATGATGGTCAGGATGAAGGTTGTGTTGCGTGCGAGCTTGTTGCGGGCCTGCGTCGACTCCACGACGCCCACCGACACCCCGGTGAGCACCACGGCCAGCGGCGCGGCGACCCACCAGCGCAGCCCGAACGTTGCGGCCGCGGCATTGGCCGCGAGCATCGACAGCGCGCCGCACTTCAGCCACCCGGCCATCTTGATGTAGGCCAGATCGACGCCGCAGTAGTCCAGGCACATCACCTCGTGGATCATCGTCAGCTCGAGGTGCGTGCGGGGGTCGTCGACCGGCACGCGCCCGCTTTCGGTGAAGACGATCTTCGTCAGCACGTAGGCCGCGAAGAGCAGCACGATAATCAGCTGCACCTCGCGGGGCAGTCCGTCGTCGAAGATCTCGGCGAAGGAGGTGTAGCCCGAGAGCAGGGCCAGCGTGCCGAGGGTCAGCAGCAGCGCCGGCTCGACGAGCATGCCGTAGAGCGCCTCGCGGCTGGCGCCCATTCCCTCGAACGAACTCCCGGTGTCCATCGCTGCGAGGATCAGCGCCGTGCGCCCGAGGGCCAGCAGGTAGGCGAAGGCCACCAGGTCGCCGTCGAAGGAGAGCAGCGGAGCAAGATCCCCCACGGGTACGAAGAGCGCGGCGACGAACGCCGCCCCGAGGTAAACCGAGGGCACGGCGCGGAAGAGCGCCGTGGTGGTCGTGGAGTAGACGGCGTCCTTGCGCAGGAGCAGGCGCAGGTCGTAGAGGTGCTGGGCGAAGCGGATGCCCTTGCGCCCCGCGAGCCGGGCCCGGGTGCGGTTGATCACCCCCGGGATGCAGAGGGCCGCCAGCAACAGAAGAAGGGTATTGAGCAGTGCCATCGGCGTCAGATGATGTTAAGGATCGACAGAAGGAATACCAGTGCGAGGAACGCCAGGGCGAAGAGCACGTAGTGGTTGATCTTTCCCGTGCGCAGGCGCATGACGCGCTGGTTGATTACACGCAGCAGCTCGACCCACCACGCCGAGAAGAGGCGTCCGATGCGGTCGCGGTACCCGATTTCGAAGGTGTGCGCGTCGGGGAAGATCTCTCCCTTGCCCACGGGGGATCCGTCGCCGCTGCTCTGCGTGAGCGGCCGCGCGATGGACTGCAGCCCCTCGGAGAAGGATTCGCCCGTGTACTGCATGCGCACGTTCGGGGAGGTGAAGCCGCAGCCCCACGTGGGCCCCGACGTGACGCGCCGCGTGCGGAGCATCCTGCGGCGGATCCACAGCAGGATGCCGACCACGCAGAGCAGCAGCCAGGCCGTGCGTCCCACGGCCGTAAGGGTCGGGGTGAGGAGCCATTCCGCGGCGTCGGAGGGCGTGCGGACGAAGAAGTCGGCGGCACGCGTCGCCAGGCCGACCGCCGCGCCCGGGAAGAGCCCCACGAAGAGAATGCCCGCCAGCGGCAGGGCCATGGCCGCGATGCGCGTGTTGTCGGCCTCCGAGGCTTCGGCGACCTCGTGCGTGCGGGGTGACCCGAGGAAGACCGTGCCGTAGAGCTTCGTGAAGGCCAGGACGACGCCTCCGCCGATCAGCGCCAGAGCCGCCAGTCCGGCCGCCGAGGCGAGGATGTTGCTTCCCGAGGCGATGCCGTCGAGCATCCCGAGGTAGATGAGCAGCTCGGAGACGAAGCCGTTCAGCGGCGGCAGGGCGCAGATGGCCGCCGTGCCCGCGAGGAAGAGGATCGCCGTGAGGGGCATGTGGCGGGCCAGGCCTCCGAGGCGGTCGAGCGACGTGGTGTGCGTCTGCGAGAGGACGTTCCCGGCGCCGAAGAAGAGCAGCGCCTTGAAGAGCGAGTGGTTGAGCGTGTGCATCAGGGCCCCCGCGATGCCGCACAGGGCGACCATCGGGTTGCCCGCGGCCTTGCCCAGCGCGGCGATGCCCGCACCGATGAGGATCACGCCGACGTTCTCGATCGAGGAGTAGGCCAGCAAGCGCTTGACGTCGTTCTGCGTCGCGGCGAGGAGCACGCCCCAGACGCCCGTGACGATTCCCGCGACGAGGAGCACGACGCCCGCCGTGTGCAGTGCGGGCAGGTCGCCCAGAGCCCCCGTGATGCGGATGATTCCGTAGACGCCCGTCTTGATCATCACGCCCGACATGAGGGCCGAGACGTGCGACGGCGCCGCGGGGTGCGCCTCGGGGAGCCACACGTGCATCGGGAACATGCCGGCCTTCATGCCGAATCCCGCGAGGAAGACGACGTAGAGCGGCATGGCCGGATGGCTGCGGAAGTAGTCGGCCAGCGAGGCGAAGGAGCCCGAACCGCAGACGGCGTCGAGGCGTACGAACCCGATGACCAGCAGCACGAATCCGATGTGCATCATGATCAGGTAGGAGAGCGCCGCACGGGCCACCTCGCGCCGTTGGGCGTCGTAGAGGACGAGCAGGAACGACGCCACGGTCATCAGCTCCCAGAAGAAGAGGAACGAGAAGCCTCCGTCGGAGCACACGACGCCGAGCATGGCGTAGCACATCACCGTCAGCGAGGCGTAGTGCAGCGACACGTGGGCCGGGGATTTCGCGGGCAGCGTGTGGGCGAGGTATCCGCGCGAGTAGAGCGTGGCGGCGACGCTTCCCACCGAGATAATGATGACGAAAAAGGCCGAGAGGGGATCCATCGACCCCGTGTCGCCGCCGAAAAGCGTGCCGCCGACCGACCAGAGCAGCGGTACGCCGCCGCCCGCCAGGACGAGCGAGGCGCGGATCACGCCCCACAGGGCGCCGACGGAGACCAGTCCCAGGGCCGTCCAGGCCTTGCAGCGCAGCGGCGCCGCGAAGATCGCCGCGGCGGTGAGGATCAGAAACAGAAGCGTGTAGAAAAACAGCATGTCGGAGTGTTGTGTATGAGTGTCGGGCCGCGGGCGGTTTCCCGCAGCCGCTGTATGCGTTTTTTAGTCGTCGGCAGAAAGCTGGTTCACCGTTGCGGCCATGACCACCGCCGCGAGGGCTGCGGTCTCGGTGCGCAGGCGCTGCGGCCCGAGGGTGATCTCCTCGAATCCGTTTGCGAGGGCCAGGGCGATCTCCTCGGACGAGAAGTCCCCTTCGGGTCCGATGAAGATTTCGGCCGACTCCCCGGGGCGGAGCGTGCGGGCCAGGAAGGCCTTCTCCTCCGAGCCGTGCGCCGGGGCGCAGTGGGCGATCAGCCGCCGCCCTTCGAAGGGGCGCAGGACTGCCTCCCGGAACGGCGTGAGGGGCTGCAGCTCCGGACGGTAGGCCTTCAACGACTGCTTCATCGCCGCGGTGATGATCTTTTCGCCCCGCTCGGGCTTGAAGATCCTCCGTTCGCTGTGCGCGGCGTCGAGCGGGAGGATGCTCGTGACGCCCACCTCGGTGGCCTTCTCGAGGAACCATTCGAACCGCTCGGGGTTCTTCGTCGGCGCCACGGCCATCGTCAGCCGGTAGGGCATCTTCTCGAATTCGTGCCGTGCGGCGACCACCTCGACGCGGCAGCCGCGCGGGTCGGCCTCGGCAATCGCGCATTCGTAGAGCGTCCCGCGTCCGTCGGTGATGTGGATCCGGCTGCCGCGCCCGAGGCGCAGCACGCGGATGCAGTGTTTCGACTCCTCCTCGCTCAGCGTATGGTGCGGGGGGCGGATATCCGGTGCGTAAAAGAGTTGCATGGTTGTGGCGGGCTGTTGTTTTTATGGAAATTTGTGTACCTTTGTAACTCGTTCCCTTCAGCGCCGCAAAGGTACATAAAATAACACGATAGATGAAACCTATTTTAGGATTATTCGCAACACTTTTTCTGGCCATGACCTCCGTATCCTGCCAGTCGGAGAAGACGGTGGGCGCAAACCCCTTCTTCGAGGCCTGGGACACGCCCTTCGGCGTCCCGCCCTTCGACCGCATCCGCCCCGCACATTTCCTTCCCGCCCTCGAGCGCGGGATGTCGCTGCACGACGCCGAGATCGACGCCATCACGTCGAACAACGACGAGCCGACCTTCGAGAACGTCATCCTCGCCTACGACAATTCGGGCGGGATGCTCGATCAGGTGGCGCTGATCTTCGGCATGCTCTGCGAGGCGGAGAACACCCCCGAAATGCAGGCGCTGCAGGAGGAGGTGATGCCTCTGCTCGCGGCCCATTCGGACAAGATACGGCTCAACGAACGCCTCTTCGAGAAGGTTCGCGCCGTCTATGACCGGCGGGAGACCCTCGAGCTGGATGCCGAGCAGCTGCGGCTGCTCGAGAAGACCTACCGGTCGTTCGTGCGCGCCGGGGCACTGCTCGACGCCGAACAGAAGGCCCGCCTGAAGGAGATCAACGAGGAGCTGTCGCTTGCGGCCGTGAAGTTCGGCCAGAACCTCCTGGCCGAGAACAGCGGTTATGTGATGCTGCTCGAGTCCGACCAGCTCGACGGACTGCCCGTCAATGTCCGCGATCTGGCCGCCGAGACGGCCAGGCAGATGGGCAAGAAGGGTAAGTACGCCTTTACGCTCCAGAAACCGAGCCTGATTCCCTTCCTGACCTACTCCTCCGACCGCAAGCTGCGCGAGGAGCTCTACACGGCCTACCTGAACCGCTGCAACCGCGGCGACGAACACGACAACAAGCAGCTCATCAACGATTTCATCCGCCTGCGCACCGAAAAGGCCCACCTGCTCGGATACCCCTCTTATGCGGCCTACGTCATCGACGACGAGATGGCCCGCACGCCCGAGGCGGTCTATGCGCTGCTCGAGGAGATCTGGGCCCCGGCGCTCGAAAGCGCCCGCAAGGAGCTCGCCGAGATGCAGGAGCTCTTCGCCCGGGACGTGCCCGACGGGGAGTTCGCATCATGGGACTGGTGGTACTACGCCGAGAAGATCCGCAAACAGAAATATGCCCTCGACGAGGACATGCTGCGCCCCTATTTCTCGCTCGAAAACGTGCAGAGCGGCATCTTCTATCTGGCCAACCGCCTCTACGGCATTACCTTCCAGCCGATTCAGGTCCCGGTCTACCATCCCGAGGCCCTGGCCTACGAGGTTCTCGACGCCGACCAGTCGCACCTCGGGGTGCTCTATTTCGACTTCTTCCCCCGCGACGGAAAGGGGCAAGGGGCCTGGTGCGGCAACTACGTGGAGCAGACCTACAGGGACGGACGGCGCGTGGCGCCCGTCGTCTCGATCGTCTGCAATTTCACCCGTCCGGCCGGGAACACCCCCGCACTGCTGACCCTCGACGAGGCCGAGACGCTCTTCCATGAGTTCGGGCATGCCCTGCACTTCCTCTTCCACGACGTGAAATACCGCGGACTCACGGAGGTCGAGGGCGACTTCGTGGAGCTTCCCTCGCAGATCATGGAGAACTGGGCCTTTACGCCCGAGATGCTGCGCCAGTACGCCGTGCACTACCGCTCGGGAGACGTCATCCCGCAGCACCTGATCGACAAGATGCGTCGCAGCGAGCTCTTCAACCAGGGCTTCATGACCACCGAGCTGATTGCCGCGTCGCTCTCCGACATGGACATCCACTCGATCAGCGAATACACGCCCTTCGATCCGATGGCCTTCGAACACGAGGCCCTGGCCGTGAAGCGCGGACTCATCCCGCAGATCGAGCCCCGCTACCGCTACCCCTACTTCTCGCACATCTTCGACGGAGGATATTCGGCGGGCTACTACTTCTATACGTGGGCCGAGGTGCTCGACAAGGATGCCTTCGAGGCCTTCCGCGAGAGCGGCGACCTGTTCAACAAGCAGATTGCCGACGACTTCCGCCGCAAGATCCTTGCGCGCGGCGGCTCGGAGGACGGCATGACCATGTACCGCGCCTTCCGCGGCAAGGAGCCCGACAAGCGGGCCATGCTGCGCGGTCGCGGGCTGTGGAGCGATCCCGAACCCGCCGATTCGCTCGCCGCGGCGCCCGCATCGCCGGAAGGCTCCCGCCCCGGGGCCGTTTCCGGGAACTGACGATCCCTTTCCGAACGAAGAAACCGAAAATCCTGGAATTCCTGTATGAAAAAAGCATTTCTGATCATGGCTGTATCCGCTCTGGCGGCCGGATGTGCCGACAACTCGATACCCCGGGCTCAGCTGCCCGACCTCGACCCCGCGAATCCGCTGCTCGCGGCGTGGGAAACCCCCTATGCCACGCCGCCCTTCGATGCCATCCGCCTCGAACACTACGAACCGGCGTTCGACGCCGCCATCGCCTGCTCGCGGGCCGAGATCGAGGCCATCGTCTCGAACCCCCGCAAGGCGACCTTCACCAACACGATCGTCGCGCTGGAGCGGCAGGGCGCGCTGCTCGACCGCATCTCGGGGATCTTCTTCAACCTGCTCGAGGCCGACACCTCGGACGAGATGCAGCAGATCGCCCTGCGCGTGCAGCCCAAGCTGACCGAACTCTCGAACGACATCTCGCTCAACGCCGCGCTCTTCGCCCGCGTGAAGGCCGTGCACGACAACCCCGGGCGGCTCGACAAGGAGGACCGCATGCTGCTCGAAAAGACCTACAAGCGATTCGCCCGGCAGGGCGCCGAGCTTCCCGACGACAGGAAGGAACTCTACCGTCGCTACACCTCCGAGCTCTCGGAGCTGACCCTGCAGTTCGGGCAGAACGCCCTGGCTGCGACCAACGCCTTCACGCTCCGCATCACCGACCCGGCGAAGGTCTCCGAACTGCCCGATTTCGTGCGCGAGGCGATGGCCGCCGAGGCCCGCTCGCGCGGCGAGAAGGGGTGGACGGTAACCCTGCAGCGTCCGAGCTACCTCCCCTTCATGACCTATTCGACCGACCGCGCGCTCAAGGAGAAACTCTGGAGGGCCAACAGTTCCTGCGCCCTGGGCGGGGAGTTCGACAACACGGAGATCATCCGGCGGATCGTCAACACGCGGCTGCAGATCGCCCGCCTGTTCGGCTACCGCTCCTATGCCGACTACGTGCTCGAGGAGCGCATGGCCGCCAATGCCCCGACGGTCGAGGCCTTCCTGCACGAACTGCTCGCGGCCACCAAGCTCTATGCCGATGCCGACTGCCACCGGATCGGTTCCTATGCCGCCTCGCAGGGGCTGAAGGGCGAACTCATGCCCTGGGACTGGGCCTACTACAGTGAGAAATACAAGAATGAGAAATACGCCCTGAGCGACGAGCTGGTGAAGCCCTATTTCGAACTCGAACGGGTCAAGAAGGGGGTCTTCCTCCTCGCGAACCGCCTCTACGGGCTGAACTTCACGCCCAACGGGTCGATCCCGGTTTACCATCCCGACGTTACGGCCTACGAGGTGACCGATGAGAATGGCCGTTTCATGGCCGTCCTCTACCTGGACTTCTTCCCCCGGGCCTCGAAGCGCTCCGGGGCGTGGATGACCGAGTTCCGCGGCACGAAGCGCGAAGGCCGCACGGAGACCCGCCCGCAGGTGTCGCTGGTGATGAACTTCACCAAACCCACCGCGACGCGGCCCTCGCTGCTGACCTTCGACGAGGTGGAGACCTTCCTCCACGAGTTCGGACACGCCCTGCACGGAATGCTCGGCGAGGGGAAATACGAGTCGCTGACCGGGACGAACGTCTACCGCGACTTCGTGGAGCTTCCCTCGCAGATCATGGAGAACTGGGCTACCGAGAAGGAGTTCCTCGACCTCTGGGCCGAGCATTACCAGACGGGCGAGAAGATCCCCGCGGAGATCGTCGACCGCATCGTGGCGGCGCAGAACTACCTGGCGGCCTACCAGAACGTGCGGCAGGTGTCGTTCGGCCTCACCGACATGGCATGGCATACGATCTCGGAGCCTTTCGAGGGCGATGTCGAGGCCTTCGAGGTGGCGTCGATGGCCCCGGCGCAGGTGCTGCCCGTCGTGCCGGGTACGGCGATGGCCCCCTCGTTCGGACATATCTTCTCCGGAGGCTATGCCGCGGGGTATTACGGATACAAGTGGGCCGAGGTGCTCGATGCCGACGCCTTCTCGCTCTTCAAGGAGAAGGGGATCTTCAACCGCGAGGTGGCATCGTCGTTCCGCGAGAACATCCTCTCGAAGGGCGGCACGGAGCCTCCGATGGATCTCTACGTGCGCTTCCGCGGCCACGAGCCCGAGACCGCGGCGCTGCTCCGACGCATGGGTATCGAGCCCTGATCCCGCCGGGGGCTGAAAAACGGAAGGGGCCCTGCGACCGTCCGAGGTCGCGGGGCCCCTTCCGTTTGCGGGAGCTGCGGGAGCTGCAGGGCGCAGCGTGCGGTGTGCGCGGCCTTTCCCGTTTGCGGAGCCCCCCCCCTCCCTTGTTTGCGGGAGGCGCAGCGTGCAGGTGCCGGGAGCAGAAATCCGCGCACAAAAAAACCGCTCCGGAGTGTCGGAGCGGTTTGTTGAGCTACCTGGATTCGAACCAAGAATAACAGGACCAGAATCTGTTGTGTTACCATTACACCATAGCTCAATGACGTTTTGGTGATGCAAAAGTAGAGTTTATTTTTGCAAATGCAAAGAATTTTCAGAAAAAAAATTCTTATTTTTGTTTTCACGCCGCCCGAAAAACGGCGACAACCTGCTATTACTACTTAAATGTCAACGAATTATGAGTGTTAAGTTTCGGCTCGTCATCATGAATTTCCTCCAGTTTGCCGTCTGGGGTTCCTATCTGGTATGTATCGGCAATTTCCTGGGCCGCGTGGGTTTGGGCGAATATATTTCATGGTTCTATGTCGCGCAGGGCGTGGTGTCGATCTTCATGCCCGCCATCATCGGAGCCATCGCCGACAAGTTCGTCGAACCCCAGCGGCTGCTGGGCATCTCCCACCTTACCGCCGCGCTCTTCATGCTGCTGGCCGCCTGGTTCGGATACGAGGCCACCTTGCAGACCCTCGCGGGCGAGGCGACCTCCATCGGCCCCATCTTCACGGCCTACTGCCTGAGCGTGGCCTTCTACATGCCGACCATCGCCCTGTCGAATACCGTGGCCTTCGCCATCCTCAAGAGCCGCGGATACGATACCGTGAAGGATTTCCCGCCGATCCGCGTCTTCGGAACCGTCGGGTTCATCGCCGCCATGTGGTTCGTCAACTTCATCGGCTTCGGCGGCAGCGGCGTGCAGGCTGCGGCAGACGCTCCGGCGGCACAGCTCGTCCCGATGGCCGCGCAGTTCACCTACATGCAGCTGATCGTGTGCGGGGCTCTGGGACTCCTTCTCGGGCTCTACGCCTTCACGCTCCCGCGCTGCCCGCTCGACCGCTCGGCCGCCGCGGGGCAGAAATCCCTGGCCCAGCGCCTCGGGTTCGACGCCTTCGTGCTCTTCAAGCAGCGGAAGATGGCGCTCTTCTTCCTCTTCTCGATGCTGCTGGGCGTCTCGCTGCAGATCACCAACGGATACGCCACCCCCTATATCAACAGCTTTGCCGCGACGTCGCAGAGCTGGTTCGCCGAAAACCCCACGCTGCTGGTTTCCGTGTCGCAGGTCTCCGAGGCGCTGTGCATCCTGCTGATCCCCTTCTGCCTCAAACGCTTCGGCATCAAGATCGTGATGCTCATGGCGATGTTCGCCTGGGTGCTGCGTTTCGGATTCTTCGGCCTCGGGACGACCGAGAGCGTGACCGGCATTACGCTGCTCTTCCTCTCGTGCATCGTCTACGGCGTGGCCTTCGACTTCTTCAACGTCTCGGGGGCGCTCTTCGTCGAGCAGGAGGCCTCGAAACCCATGCAGGCCAGCGCCCAGGGGCTCTTCATGCTGATGACCAACGGCATCGGCGCCTCGGTCGGCACCTGGATCGCCGGCAAGGTCGTTTCGCACTATTGTGACTGGGAGGGCGGCTACCTCGTGGCACGCGAGGGCGTCTCGGGCGGATGGCCCGCCACGTGGTTCGTCTTTGCGGCCTATGCGCTGGTCGTTGCCGTGACCTTTGCCCTGGTCTTCCGCTACCGCCACCGCCCCGAACAACTCGGAACCGTCAATCCCTGATCGGATGAAGATCGCCGTCCGAAACTGTTGCGTGCGCTGCGGCCGCTGCGTACAGGTCTGTCCGTCGGGGATTTTTGTCCGGGAGGAGCCCGAGGGAAGAATCGCCGTGTGCGATCCCGAGGGGTGCATTGCCTGCGGCCACTGCGTTGCGGCGTGTCCCGCGGGGGCCGTCGACCACGAGGCCTTCCCGGCGGAACGGGTTCACTGCCTCGACCGCGGGGCGCTTCCCGCCCCGGAGCAGGTGGAACTGCTCCTGGCCGCACGGCGTTCGAACCGTGCGCTGTCGCAGCGTCCCGTGCCGCAGGAGTGGCTCGACCGCATCGTCGCGGCCGCCGACCGCGCCCCCACGGCCAGCAACGCCCGCGGACTGGCCTATACCGTGGTGACCGACGCGTCGCTCCTGCGCCGGGTGGCGGAGTATACGTTGGAGATCTTTCGGGGTCTGGAGCGGCTGCTTACCCACCCGCTGGTGCGCCCCTGGCTGAAGCCCCTCATGCCGGGTACCTATCGTTACGTACCGGTCTTCGAGCGCCTGCAGCGCGATTACGCCGCCGGGCGCGACCGCATCCTGCGCGGTGCCACGGCCCTGCTCTTCATCCACGCCCCGAAGGGGAGCCGGTTCGCCGCGGAGGATGCCAACCTGGCCTGCCAGAACGCCTCGCTCATGGCCGAGGCGCTGGGCGTGAGCCAGATCTACATGGGTTTCGTGCTGACGGCCGTGCGGCAGGACCGCCGCCGGAGGTTGAACCGGATGCTGGGGATCGGGGAGCGGCGGATCTGTGCGATCCTGGCCCTCGGGATGCCCGACTTCGCCTATCCGAACTATATCGACCGCGAGCCGTCCGCCGTGCGCAAAATCTGAGGCGGATTCGCTCCGGCGGGAACTGCCGCGGGGCGCTTGCGGAACACGACAAAGGGAACGTCTTCGGCGTTCCCTTTGTCGTGTTGTCGTATTGTCGTTCGGAGGCGGCCGCATGCCCCTTTCCCTGCCTTCTGGTATCCCTTCCCCTGCCTATCTTCCGGTGTCCCTTCCCCTGCCTGTCTTCCGGTGTCCCTTTCCCTGCCCTATGGAGCCCCTTCTTTTGCGTTGTCGGGCGTCAATAGAGGTTGTCGTACATCGACTGCGACTTGTCGTACTTCAGGTCGGAGAGCGAGGCGGCCTTCACGCCGATGTTGAAGCTCCACGAACGGTGGAATCCGAAAGGAATCCATGAGAAGGACATCTGCCAGCAGTGCAGGTCGCGCGTGATGGAGATCGACGAGGTGGTGAGCTTGCGGGTCTTGATGTCGTAACCGCCCTGGAAGGTGATGCCCGTCTTGGGTGTGACGTTCAGCGAGCCGTTGAATCCCACCGTCTGCGTGACATTCTTCTTGTAGCCCGTCGTGCCGTTGTTGGTGTAGGAGATCGAGTAGTTCACCGCGTAGTTGAATCCGAAGTTCCACGGCAGCGAGAAGTCATAGTACGCCTGCGCCATGTACTGCCTTCGCAGCACGGGATCCAGCTGCCCGTAGGGGTCGTAATAGGGGTTCTGGTACTCCGGAGGGATCGAGGTGATGTCGTTGATGGCTGTCTGGCTGCGGTCTTCGCGCGACTTGAAGGTGTAGCCGAACGACCATCCCGTCGACGTGACGCGCCCCGGGAAGAAGAGTTTGTCGTAGCGTTTGCCCTCGGGGGTGACGCGGTAGGGGTCGAGCGTCAGCGAGAGGTTGATGCCGAAGTTCTTGAAGATCGTCGTGCGGAACGACACCGGAATGGTCGACAGGCGCATCGAGTCGGCCAGGAAGTTGTACGAGCCGCTGATGCGCAGTTCGTCGATGAGCTTGATCTTCTGCACCGTGTCGCGTTTGTGCACCTTCATCTCGAGGTTCTGCGACAGGGCGAAGTTCATCGACATCGAACGTCCCGAGGAGGGTACGCCGTAGGCATTCACGGCATAGGGCGAATAGGTCGTCACGTTTCCCGTGGAGTCGGTCTGGCGCGTGAGGTAGTATCCGTACTTGGGGTCGCTGAAGTCCGGGGCGTAGGAGAATCCGAAAGTCGGGGTGATCGTGTGGCGGATGGCCTGGATCTTGCGGTCGCGGCGCTTCTTGGTGAAGTCGTACATGCCGTAGAGGGTCGTCGACGAGGAGACGCTGAAGTTGTAGTTGTAGAGCCGGTAGAACCCGTATTGCGAGGGCAGCGTGTCGGTGCGGTTCGTGAGGGGGTTCCACTGATACTCCTGCTTCTTGAAGTACCACTTCTCGTTGTAGTTGATCGACGGCGAGATGTTGATGTAGTTGAACAGGTTGAACGACGCCGAGACGGGAATCGAGTGTTCGATGCCGTTCTTCATGTTGTCGAGGGTCTTCCTGGAGAGGATCTCCGACTCGGTGGTGGTCACCATGTTGGTCATCTTGCCCGTGTACTGCATGGAGATCTTCTCGTACCACCGCTCCTTGCCTATGCGGTTCTTGCTCTTGAAGGGGTAGATGCGCGAGACGTTGAAGACCACCGTCGGAAGGGTCACGGAGATCGTCTTGTTCTGGGAGTTCTGCGACACGGCCATGTTCGCCGAGAGCGAGAAGGGCGTCCCGGCCCAGTTCTTCGAGTAGGAGATCGAGGAGTTGGTCTGCGTCGAGAGGATGTCGTTGAGGTTCGTGGCCGAATACTTGTTGTAGCCGCTGGTGGCGAAGTTCACCGAGGCGGAGAAGGTCGACCCGGGATTGGCCTTGGCATCCTGCTGGTGGCTCCACTGGATGCGGAAGTTGCTCTGCTTGATGTAGTCGGGTTCGCCCTTTTCGCCGGTCTTGATGTTCGAATACTGGAGGTTGAAGCTGCCGCTGTACTTGTAGCGCTTGATGTAGCGCGAGGCGGCCGAGGCCTCCCACGACCCCAGGGTGTAGATGCCTCCGCGCACGGCCAGGTCGGCGTGCTCGCCGAGGGTGAAGTAGTAGCCCAGGTCGCGCAGGAAGAAACCCTTGGAGGCCTCCTCGCCGTAGGAGGGCATCAGGAGTCCCGACTTCGGGCCCATGTTGATCGGGAAGAACCCTTCGGGAATGCCGAGGAAGTAGATCGGCACGTCCTCCATGACCAGATAGGCCGGGCCCGTGACGACCTTCTTCCCGGGGATGACCTTCGCCTTGGTCATGGCAAGGTAGAAGTGCGGGTGGTCGGTCTGCTCGCAGGTGGTGTACTGCCCGCCCTGGATGTTGAACGTGTTGTCGGGCATGCGCTTCACGCTCCCGCCCACGAGCCATCCGTCACCCTGCTGCGTGGCCACGCCCTTGATCTTGGCCTTCCCCGTGTCGAGGTTGTAGGTGATCGTGTCCATCTGGTAGGAGGCCGAACCGTCGGAGAATTCCGGCTTCGTGTTCACGGGCTTCCCTTCGAGCGAGTCGGCCTTTCCGTAGGCGTGGATCAGCTTCGACTCCATGTCGATGCGCATGAAGTCGGCCTTGAGGTTGTTGTTCTGGTAGGTGACGTCGCCCTGGTTGTAGACGTAGACCAGTTTGCGGCGCACGTCGTAGACCAGCGAGTCGGTGCTCTTGCCCGAGATCGGGGCGTCGAGCATCGCCTTGGCGGCCCGGGGCTTGCGCACGGTGTCGACGCGGGTGGTGTCGGCGTTGCGGGCGGCGTCGAGCGAATCGCCCTTGAAGGCGATCAGCGAGTCGACCTGCGCCGAGAAGAGCGAGTCGCGTTCGGCCTGCGGCAGGGCGCTGAAGGCCTCGTTGCGGCGTGCCTGCTCCCGGGCCAGGCGGCGCGCCTCGCGGCGCGAGCGCGGGGAGGCGGCTGCGGCCGAATCGGGGACGGTCGGGTCGGAGATGGCAGCCGAATCGGGGGTCGCGGAAGCTTTCCCGATGACGGAACCCTGCCCGGCGGCGGAAACCGCTCCGGAATCCGGAGCAACCGGGGCTGCGGCCGATCCGGTTGTCGGGGCAGCCGGAGTTACTGGGGCTGCCGGGGTTGCCGGGGCTGTCGGGGCGGCGTGTGCGGGACGGGCCGTGTCGGGGACGGCGGGATTTGCGGCTGCATGGATGTGCGTATCTGCGGCCGTGGCTGGGGCCGTGTCTGCGGCTCCGGTGCCGGAAGCGTTCTCGGGAGCTGTTCCGGAAGTGTTTTCGGGAACGTTGCGTCGTCCGGCCACGGCTGCGGCGGTCAGATTTTCGGGTGTGCCGACGGCACGCGGCTCGGTGCGGGATTCGGTGCGCGGCAGGATTCCGGAGTCGGCCCGGGGCGTCGCATCGGGCGCATGGAACCCTGCGCGGGGCGCGCATCCGCCCAGCAGGATCTGGGCAAACAGCATGACCACTGCCGCCGAAGCGATGTATTTTACCCGAATTCTATCCAATTTTATCCAAAAATCCCAAAAAAAACCGTACCTTTGCCGACGGGTCGGCAAAACACCTCCGGAAAGCCTCCGGTTCCTCGCCGGAACGCCCCTGCAGGGCGTTTTTGCGGACGTGTTTTCGGCCCGACAAAGATAGGTAAAAAATTATAGAAAGCTTATACTTGTACCATTAAATATGCGCACACGACTTTTGCTCCCGATCGTTTTGGCTCTCGCCCTCGTGTGGACGAACGGCGCCGTGGCGGAAAATATTGCCCACGGCGTGAAGGTCGTCGTGATCGACGCCGGGCATGGCGGGAAGTATCCCGGGGCCCACTACGGCGGGGTTTACGAGAAGGATCTGACCCTGAAGGTGGCTCTCAAGCTCGGGAAGTTCATCGAGGAGGGAATGCCGGGTGTGAAGGTGGTCTACACACGCAAGAGCGACAAGGCCCTGGGTGTCGACCTCGCCTCGGATCTCCAGGCCCGGGCCGACATCGCCAACGAGGCCGGGGGCGACCTCTTCATCTCGATCCACGCCAATGCCGCGCCCCGCGCCACGGGCGTGAAGGGCACCGAGACGCTCATCATGGGCGAGTCGACCAAGGAGCAGCGCTACAACGAGAACGCCCTCTACGAGAGCAACCGCGAAGACCTGATCGACATGTCGGACGAACGCACGGCGGCCATCGTGCGGGCCTACATCCAGAACCTGCAGTTCACATACGGGGAGTACAGCAACGCCATTGCGCGGTGCATTCAGGACAGCTATGTCAAGTCGGGCCGCAACTCCCGGGGCGTAAAGCCCCAGCTGCTGCGCGTGCTCTACGCCACGGACATGCCCAGCGCGCTGACCGAGATCGGCTTCATGACCAACGCCCAGGAGCTTGCCTACATGAAGTCCGACAAGGGGCAGACCGAAATCGCCCGGTCGATCTATCAGGCCGTGCGCAACTATTCGGACTTCGTGATGCAGGCCCGCGCCGAAGAGGAGAGGCAACCCTCGCCGACGGCCTCGGAGGCGAAGGAGGAGGCCGGGAAGGCATCGGCCACGGCTTCCGCACAGAATTCCGCCGCGGAGCCTGTCGGGAAGAGTCCGAAGGTTTCCGCCGCCGGAGCCGCGGCAACGTCCCCGGAGAGTCCGAAGGCGGAGGCGTCCGGCTCGGCTGCGGCCCAGTCGGCCCGGACGGCGAAGGCCGATGAGCCGAAGGATCCGAAAGCCTCGAAGGAGTCCGCCCCGGAGCGCGGGACGAAGCGGCGGAAGTCGCAGACCCTCTACGCCATTCAGGTGATGGCCTCGGCCAAGCCCGTGTCGTTGAACTCCGCGGAGTTCGGCGCCTACCGCGGGAAGGTGCGGCAGTACACCTCCGAGGGCCGCTTCCCCTACAAGTACTGCGTGGGCGAATACGACGACCGGGCCGCCGCGCAGCGCAACCTTCCGCAGGTGCGCAAACACTTCTCCGGAGCCTTCGTGGTGTGCTGCCGAGACGGCCGGATCGTGACCGAGTAACGTGATGAGAATCAAAAAGTGACAACGATATGAAAAGAGAAGTCAAGATCGGGGTTTTCGCCGTGGCGATGCTGATCGCCGCGTGGGCGGGAATCCGGTTTCTGAAGGGTTTCGACCTCTTCAGCCGCAACGAGGTCTATTATGCCGCCTACGACCAGGTCGGGGGCGTGCAGACCGCCTCGCCCATCATGATGCGGGGCGTGAAGATCGGTACGGTGACCGGGATCTCGTTCGACCCCCAGCGCAGCGACAATGTCGTGCTGCAGTTCACCATCAAGCGCCAGTACCGCATTCCGATCGACTCCGAGGCCAAGATCTTCAGCAACGGGCTGATGGGCGGCAAGGCCATCGAGATCATCTACGGCGATGCCGACACCTACCTCGAAAAGGGCGATACGCTGCGGTCGCTGCGCGAACGCGACCTGATGGATGTCGCCGGCTCGGAGCTGGAGTTCTTCAAGCAGGAGTTTTCGCGCATCGTCGGCGACCTGTCGCGGACGCTCGGGAACGTCAACCGCCTGCTCGAGGACAATTCGGCGCGGATCGACGGGACGCTGCAGAATCTCAACGAGATGTCGGGCGACATGGCCTCGATCGTCAGCGCGGAGAAGTTCCACCTGCAGCAGGCCGTCGAGGGGCTCACGCGCTTCTCGGAGATGCTCGGGGAGAACGCCCCGCGCGTGGACAGCATCGTCGGGAACCTGAACCGCATGTCGGGTGAGCTGGCCGATGCCGATTTTGCAGGCCGTCTTTCCGATGCGCTGGAGCACGTCAATGCACTGCTGGCCGAGGTGCAGTCGGGCAAGGGAACCGTCGGACGCCTGATCTCCGACCCTGCGCTGTACGACTCGCTGACTGCGGCGAGCGGCAATCTCGCCTCGCTGCTTGCCGATCTGGAGCGTTATCCGGCCCGCTACGTGCACTTCTCGCTCTTCGGCCGCAGCCCCGAGAAGATGCAGGCCAAGGCCGAGCGCAAGGCCGCCAAAGCCGCCGGGCGCGCCGAACGCGATTCGCTGAAAAACGCGCGGTAGCCGGGCGCCGGATCCCTCGGAGCGTGACCGTGCGGAATCCGCCCCGACCCTGCAAGGGGCCTGCGGCGGCCGCTGCGTGTGACCCGACAAGAGATTTTTTTGACATTCCGATGATTTATCCTGCAACCTTCGAGCAAAAGATAGGTTTCGACCGCGTACGCGAACAGGTCGCGGCCCTGTGTACGATGCGCGTCGCCCGCGAGCGGATCGCCGCCGAGGGTTTTTCGACCTCCCCCCGGGAGATCGAACGCCGCCTTTCCCTGGCCGATGAGATGCGCGTGGTCCTCGACATGGAGCGCGACTTCCCCGGCGGCGAATACCCCGATGTCGACCATATCGTGGCCAAACTCCGCGTCGAAGGGTCGTTCCTCGATGTGGAGGAGGTTGCGACCCTGCGCCGCGCCCTTGCGGCCGTCGGCGGCATCGTGGCCTTCTTCCTTTCGCGGCAGCTCCGCTACCCGGCGCTCTACGCCCGTACGCGGGGCGTGGCGTCGTTCCCCGAGATCGTGCGCCGCATCGAGGGGATTCTCGACGAGTTCGGGAACGTGCGGGACAACGCCTCCGCGGAGCTGCTGCAGATCCGCCGCTCGATCCGCGAGCACGAGGGTTTGGCCGCCAAGCGCCTGCAGGCCGTGCTGGCCTCGGCAAAGGGCGCCGGGATCGTCGAGGCGGAGGCGCAGATCTCCATCCGCGACGGCCGCGCGGTGATTCCCGTCTCGGCCTCGAACAAGCGCAAACTCAACGGTTTCATACACGACGAGTCGGCCACGGGCAAAACCTTTTACGTGGAACCTGTCGAGGTGGTGGAGCTCAACAACGAGCTGCGCGAACTGGAGTACGCCGAGCGGCGGGAGGTGGTGCGCATTCTCACCGAATTCACGGAGTCGATCCGCCCGGACGCCCCGCTGATTGCCGATTCGGGCGACTACCTCGCCGACATGGATCTTTTCCGCGCCAAGGGACGCTGGGCCTCGGCCAACGGCGCCGTGCGGCCGATCCTTTCGACCGACGACCGCCTGGTGCTGCGCAATGCGCGCCACCCGCTGCTGCAGCAGACCCTGCGCGCCGCGGGGCGCGAGGTGGTGCCCCTCGACCTGCAGCTCGACGGCCGCAAGCGCATTCTTGTCATCTCGGGGCCCAACGCCGGGGGCAAGTCCGTCTGCCTGAAGACCACGGGCATCGTGCAGTACATGTTCCAGTGCGGATTCCCGGTTCCGGTCTCGGAGGTCTCGGAACTGCCGGTCTTCGAGAGCCTCTTCATCGACATCGGCGACGAGCAGTCGATCGACAACGACCTGTCGACCTACTCCTCGCACCTGCTGAACATGAAGCATATGCTCGCCGGGGCTTCGGAGCGCACGCTGGTGCTGATCGACGAGTTCGGATCGGGCACCGAGCCGATCATCGGCGGGGCCATCGCCGAGGCGATTCTCGAGCGTCTGCTGGCGAGGGGGTGCTACGGAGTCATCACCACGCACTACGCCAACATCAAATACTACGCCTCGAACACCGAAGGGATCGCCAACGGCGCGATGATGTTCGACGTGCAGCAGATCCGTCCGCTGTTCCGCCTCGAGATGGGCAAGCCGGGCAGTTCGTTCGCCGTGGAGATCGCGCGCAAGATCGGGCTTCCGGAGGAGATCATCCGCCGAGCGAGCGAGAAGGCCGGGTCGGATCATGTGAACCTCGAGAAGCAGCTGCGCGAGATCGCGCGCGACAAACACTATTGGGAGCAGAAGCGCGACCGCATCCGCCTGACGGATCGCAAGGTCGAGGAGCTGGAGCGCACCTATGCCGAGCAGCTCGGAAAGATCCGTGCGGAGCGTCAGGAGATTCTGAAAAAGGCCAAGCAGGAGGCGCAGCAGATGATCGCCGACGCGAACCGTCAGATCGAGAATACGATCCGCACGATCCGCGAGGCGCAGGCCGAGAAGGAGCTCACGCGCCTGGCGCGCCGGGAGCTGGACGACTTCCGCGAGACGGTGGAGCAGCAGGCCGATGCGTCGGAGCGCGAGGCGGCCGTGACGCGCGAGATCGAACGTATCGAGCGGCGGCGTCAGCGGCGTGCCGAGCGCAAGGCGCGCCAGGACGAGGCGGGTGCCGAAACGGCGGCTCCCGCTGCGGAGAAGCCCCGCGAGGTGGAGGTCGGCTCGAAGGTGCGCATGGCCGGGCAGGAGATGGTCGGCGTGGTGCAGTCGCTGAAGGGCAAGCGCGCGCAGGTGGCCTTCGGGCAGATCCTCACGACGGTCGACAAGTCCCTGCTGACGGTCGTGTCGAACAACGAATACCGCGAGGCCACGCGTCCGACAACGGCCCGTACGGTCGTCGCGGCGGACATCTCGGCGCGCAAGCTCAACTTCAAGGATCATATCGACGTGCGCGGAATGCGTGCCGCCGAGGCGCTGGACGCCGTGCAGGGCTTCATCGACGACGCCCTGATGGTGGGCGTGGGCTCGGTGTCGATCCTCCACGGAAAGGGCACGGGAGCCCTCAAGGAGGAGATCCGCCGCTACCTGCGCACGGTTCCGGAGGTTGCCTCGGCCGTCGACGAGCATGCCGACCGCGGCGGTGCGGGCATTACGATCGTGACATTCGACCTGTCGTGACGGCGCCCCGGGGCGCAGCGCACGGCCCTGCGGCCGGACTTCCGGATCCTCCGGAGCCGCCACCCGCCGCAGGCGGCGCACATCCCCCGGGAAACGTCTCGCGACGCAGAGTTCCAAAGATATGCGTTACAAGCTTTCACAGATCGCCGCCGTGGTGGGCGGCAAATTCTCGGGCCGGGACCTCGACGTGGAGTCGGTGGTCACCGACAGCCGCTCGCTGAGCTGCGAGCTGGGCTGCAGGCCGCTCTTCGTGGCCATGGCGGGCGCCAACCACGACTCGCACGACTTCATCGGGCAGATGTATGCCCGGGGCGTGAGGGCCTTCCTCACCGAGCGGGCGTGCGACCTCCCGGAGGATTGCGGATGCGTGGTCGCCGACCACGCCATCACGGCCCTGCAGAGTCTTGCGGCCTACCACCGCGCCCACTTCAAGGGGACGGTCGTCGGCATTACGGGCTCGAACGGCAAGACCGTCATCAAGGAGTGGATCGCCGAGGAGCTGCCCGCGGGAATGAAGTGCTACCGCTCGCCCAAGAGCTACAACTCGCAGCTCGGGGTGCCGCTCTCGGTGCTGATGATCGAGGGCGACGAGCAGCTGGCGCTGATCGAGGCGGGCATTTCGCAACCCGGGGAGATGGCGCGCCTGGAGCGCATCATCCGCCCCGACGTGGTGGTCTTCACCTCGATCGGCGACGCCCACCAGGAACATTTCCTGAACCTCGAGCAGAAGTGCGACGAGAAGATGATCCTCGCGCGCAGCGCCCGGACGGTCATCTACCACAGCTACTACCAGCCCCTCGGGCGCATGATCGCGCAGCGGTTCGCCGGGCGGCGGCTTCTCGACGCCGCGGCCATGCCCGAGCCCTCCGAGACGCTGATCGGCAACGACGCCTCGCGCCGCAACGCGCAGCTGATCGAGGCCTTCTGCGAGGCGATGGGGTATGCCGCCCCGGCCTTCTCCGGGGCTCCGAAGGTGGCCATGCGCCTCGAGGTGAAGGACGGCATCAACGACTCGGTGCTCATCAACGACGCCTACAACCTCGACCTCAATTCGCTGGCCCTGGCCCTCGACTACCTGCACAACGTGGCCCTTGCGCGGCGGCGGACGCTCGTGCTGTCGGACATCGCGCAGAGCGGCCTGTCGGACGACGAGCTCTACAGCCGCGTGGCGGGCATGGTCTCGCGGGCGCGGATCGACACGCTGGTCGGCATCGGCCCCAAGCTGAAGCGCTACGCCGCGCTGTTCGGGTGCGACAAGGTCTTTTACGCCTCGACCGACGAGTGCATCGCGCGCATCGGGCGGGAGGCCGTGGCCGGACGCGCCGTGCTGCTGAAGGGCGCGCGCGAATACCGCTTCGAGAAGCTCGCACACGCCCTTTCGCGCAAGAGCCACACGACGGTGCTGGAGGTCGACCTCGACGCCATGATCCACAACCTGAACTATTTCCGTTCGAAGCTCGAACCCTCGACGCGCCTGGTGGCCATGGTCAAGGCCGCCTCGTACGGCGCCGGGGATTTCGAGGTCGCGCAGATGCTCCAGCATCAGGGCGTTGCGTACCTTGCCGTGGCCTTTGCCGACGAAGGGGTGCTGCTGCGCGAGCGGGGCATCACGATGCCCGTCGTGGTGCTGAACGCCGATGCCGACAGCTTCGACCTGATGATCTCGAACCGCCTCGAGCCGGAGATCTACAGCTTCCGTTCGCTGGCCGACTTCGCCGCGGCCGTGGAGCACGCCGGGGAGACGCGCTATCCGATCCACCTGAAGCTCGACACGGGCATGCACCGCCTGGGATTCATGGAGGAGGAGATCCCGGCCCTTTGCGAGGCGCTGGCGAAATACCCCGCGGTGAAGGTCGCGACGATCTTCTCGCACCTGAACTGCGCCGACATGCCCGAGGAGGACGCCTATACGCGGGCGCAGATCGCCCGCTACGACCGCATGAGCGCGGCCGTCGCCGCGTCGCTGCCCTATGCGGTCATCCGCCACACGGCCAATTCGGCGGCCATCGAGCGCTTCCCCGAGGCGCAGTTCGACATGTGCCGCCTCGGACTGGGCCTCTACGGATTCGGCTGGCAGCACAATCCCGAGCTGCGCCCCGTCTCGACGCTCCGCACGCGCATCGTGCAGATCAAGCGCCTCGAGGCGGGCGATGCCGTGGGTTACGGGCGCGCCGGGCGTCTGGAGCGTCCGACCGTGACGGCGACCGTGCCGATCGGCTATGCCGACGGGCTGGACCGCCACCTCGGGTGCGGACGCTGGGCGATGCGCGTGGCCGGGCAGCCGGCGCCGATCGTCGGACGCGTCTGCATGGACAGCTGCATGATCGACATCACCGATATAGAGGGCGTTGCCGAGGGCGACGAAGCCGTGGTCTTCTCGCCCGCGGCGGGCAACGACCTCGAGACGATGGCCGAGGTGCTGGGCACGATCCCCTACGAGATCATGACCTCGGTCTCGGGACGCGTCAAACGCATCTACCTCAAGGAGTAAACGACTTAGCGACAACTCTTTTCCGATGGCATACGGAACCCTCTACCTGATCCCCTGTCCGATTTCGGACGAAACGGCGCCCTGGGAGGTGCTCCCGGCGTCGAACCGCGCGGTGATGGACTCCCTCGATTACTTCATCGTCGAGAACACCCGCACGGCGCGGCGGTTTCTCTCGAAGGCGGGCATCGCGCGACCCATCGAGACGCTGGAATTCCGCGAACTGAACGAACATACGCTGGCCGGCCGCGAGGTCGAGGCGCTGGTCGAACCCCTGCTTGCGGGCCGTTCGGCCGGGGTGATCTCCGAGGCCGGGGTGCCGGGCGTCGCCGACCCCGGGGCGCTGGTCGTCGAGGCGTGCCACCGCCGCGGCATCCGCGTGGTGCCGCTCGTGGGCCCCTCGTCGATCATCCTCGCCATGATGGCCTCGGGGCTCAACGGGCAGTCGTTCGCCTTCAACGGCTACCTTCCGGTCAAGCCGCCAGAGCGTGCCCGGGCGATCCGGGCCTTCGAACGCCGGGCCGTGGGGGAGGGGCAGTCGCAGCTCTTCATCGAGGCGCCCTACCGCAACGCGAAGCTTCTCGAGCAGCTGGTGCAGACCCTTGCCCCGACCACGCGCCTGACCGTCGCCGCGGATCTTACGGCCCCTGACCAGCGCATCGAAACCCGCACCGTGGCGCAGTGGCGCGAGCGTCCGCTGCCCGAAATCAACAGGCATCCGGCGATTTTTATCATCGGATAGTGTTGGTATGCAATTTGTTCGAAGGAGGGGAGAAAGAAACAAACAAAAACGAGATATGAAAAAGAAAGAGGCTTATAATGAGGATCTTGCGAATGAAGCCGAAGTTGCTTCCGGCGAGGGAAAGACCCCGCAGGAAGGGGCTTCGGGTGACAATATGGCAGACGCCGGAGCAGCTGCCGCTGACACAATGGCAGACAGCACCGACGCCCCCGATGAGGCGTCGCAGGCCGTCGAGGCGGCCGTCGCCGAGTGGAAGGACAAGTACCTCCGCCTGCAGGCCGAGTTCGACAACTACCGCAAGCGGACGCTGCGCGAGAAGATGGACCTGGTGCAGACCGGGGGTCGCGATGTCCTGCTGGCGATGCTTCCCGTGCGCGACGACGTGCAGCGGGCCCTTGCGGCAATGGAGAAGAGCGACGACATCGAAGCCCTGCGTCAGGGCGTGCAACTCATCTCGCAGAAGTTTACCGAGGCGCTGCGCCAGAAGGGCGTGACGGAGATGGAGCTCAAGGACAAGGAGTTCGATGCCGACCTCGCGGAGGCCGTTGCCAAGTTCGCGGCCGGCGAAGAGATGAAGGGCCGTGTCATCGATGTCGTTCAGACGGGTTACATGCTGGGCGACAAGGTGCTGCGTTTCGCAAAAGTTGTTGTAGGAGAGTAAGGCCATGGCAGAAAAGAGAGACTATTACGAGGTGCTGGGCGTCGCGAAGAACGCCAACGCCGACGAAATAAAGAAGGCCTACCGCAAGGCGGCCATCAAGTATCACCCCGACAAGAACCCCGGGGACAAGGAGGCCGAGGAGAAGTTCAAGGAGGCCGCCGAGGCCTACGACGTGCTGTCGAATCCCGACAAGCGGGCCCGCTACGACCAGTTCGGACACGCCGGAATGAGCGGTGCGGCAGGCGGCGGTGCCGGGGGCTTCGGAGGCTTCGGCGGCGGCTTCTCGATGGAGGACATCTTCTCGCAGTTCGGCGACATCTTCGGAGGACACTTCGGGGGCGGATTCCGCTCGTCGGGAACCTCCGCACGCGCCAACCGCGGTTCGGACATCCGCGTGCGGGTGCGCCTGACCCTGCAGGAGATTGCCAACGGCGTGACGAAGAAGCTCAAGATCAACAAGACCGTGGCGTGCGACCAGTGCGGCGGTACGGGCGCGAAGGATTCCCATTCGTATGCCACGTGCTCGACCTGCAACGGCGCGGGGTACGTCACGCGTGTGGAGAACACCTTCTTCGGGCGCATGCAGACCCAGGGCGTGTGCCCGACGTGCGAAGGCACGGGCAAGGTCATCACGGCGACCTGCGACAAGTGCAAGGGCGAGGGGACGCTGCGCGGCCAGGAGGTCGTGGAGATCAAGATTCCGGCCGGCGTGGGCGAAGGCATGGTCCTGACGGTCACCGGAAAGGGCAATGCCGCGCGCCACGGAGGCGTCAGCGGCGACCTGCAGGTGGTCATCGAGGAGGAGCCCGACGCAGCGCTCGTGCGCGACGGCAACGACCTGATCCACAACCTCAACATCACCGTGACGACGGCCCTGCTGGGCGGCACGGTCGAGGTGCCGACGGTCGACGGGCGCGCGAAGATCAAGATCGCCCCCGGCACGCACGCCGGCAAGGTGCTGCGCCTGGGCGGCAAGGGCCTCCCGGAGGTCAACGGTTACGGACGCGGCGACGAGCTGATCGTCGTGGACATCACCATCCCGTCGAAGCTCTCCGCGGAGGAGAAGCGGCTCGTCGAGCAGCTCTCCGCGCAGCCCTCGTTCCAGCGGGCCGAGTCGACCAAAAACCAGAACATTTTCGAGCGGATGAAGAGCTTCTTCCGGTAGCCCTGAGGGGCGTTTTGCCCGCAGCGATCGTTCGCATGGCTGCCGTCCGCCTGTGCGGGCGGCAGTCGCGTATCGGGCAAAATCCTCTCCGGGACAATAAATTCCCGAAGATTTCGTATCTTTACCGAAAAAAGAACTTTCCATGGGCTTCTTTACCCCTTACAAGAAACACGCGAACCGCTTCAACTACGTGCCGCGTTACTACAATCCCGATAAGGAGGCGCGCGAGCAGCGCCGGGCCGAACTGCGCGGCGAACGCTCCGAGGATGCCGGGCAGGAGTACCAGCCCGGGCAGTACATCCGCACGCAGCGCGACGCCCGTGCGGCGCATCGCCGCGCGTCGGACGACCGGGGGCGCACGCGGGTGCTGAAGATGGTTGCCGCGGCAGTGTTGCTGCTGCTGTTCATCTATTTGCTCTACCCGCGTCTGGCCGATGCCGTGATGCGCGCCCGGCAGGGTGCGGCGGCTCCGGCCGCCGGGGAGCAGTTCGAGGAGTTCAATCCCTATGCCCCGATCGTCGTGGTCCCGAACGACTACGTGGAGGAGGCCGAATCCCAGGATCAGGAGAAGTAGATGGCCGACAGAATCAGACTTTTACCCGAGGTAGTCGCCAACCAGATCGCGGCGGGGGAGGTGGTCAACCGTCCGTCGTCGGTGGTCAAGGAGATGATGGAGAATGCGCTCGATGCCGGGGCGACCTCCGTCAAGGTCAACTTCCGCGACGGCGGCAAGGACCTCATCCAGATCGTCGACAACGGCTGCGGCATGTCGCCCCTCGATGCGCGGATGGCCTTCGACCGCCACGCCACGAGCAAGATCGGCGCCGTGGAGGACATCTATGCCCTGCATACGTTCGGATTCCGCGGCGAGGCCCTCGCGTCGATCGCCGCGGTCTCGCAGGTCGAGCTCCGCACGCGGCAGGAGGGCGACGAGATGGGCACCCAGACCGAGATCAACGGCGGGCAGTTCGCCTCGCAGCAGCCGGTGCTGTGCCCCGTGGGGTCGCAGTTCTTCGTGCGCAACCTCTTCTACAACGTCCCGGCGCGGCGTCGCTTCCTGGACAAGAGCACCACGTCGGCGGCGCAGATCCGGAGCGAGTTCCAGCGTGTCGCGCTGTGCAACCCCCAGGTGGCCTTCGAGCTCTATGCCAACGACGCTCCGGTCTATACGTTGCCGTCCGCGACGCTTGCCGGGCGCATCGTCGACGTCGTGGGACGCCATATCAAGCAGAACCTCCTGGAGGTCGAGGCCGACACCTCGATCGCCCGCATCGCAGGGTACATCGGACGTCCCGCCGCGGCCAAGAAACGCAATACGGAGCAGTACCTGTTCGTCAACGGGCGCTATTTCCGGAGCTCCTACCTGCAGAGCGCCATCCTCAAGGCGTATGAGAAACTGATTCCCGAGAGCAGCCAGCCCTCCTATTTCCTCTACCTGACGCTCGATCCCTCACGGATCGACGTCAACGTCCACCCGCAGAAGACCGAGGTGCGCTTTGCCGACGAGGAGGCCGTGTGGCAGATCCTCCACGCCGCCGTGCGCGAGACCCTTGCCAAGACGGGCGCCGTGCCGCTGATGGATTTCGACCGCAGCGACATGCTGGAGATCCCCGTGCTGCAGCAGGGCGCCGTCTACCGCGAGCCCGCCGCGACATCGAACCGCGACTACAATCCCTTCCGCGAGGAGTATATCGACCCTTCGGCCCCCGACCCGAATGCCGAATTCGCAGGCTTCGACGTTCCGTACGCCGCTGCGGACGGGGAGTCGGACGGAGAACCGGGCGCGATGTCCGTTTCGGGGCGCCGCATGGCGGGAGCGGCGGCGTTCGGAAGCCTCCGCACAACCGTTCCGGAACTGCCCGGGGAGGAGATCCGCGACATTCCCTCCGCATTCGGTGGGCCGGAGTCCGCAGCCGGGAGCGGCGACTACGAAGAATTCGAATCGGGCGGGGATTTCGAACTCCTCCCGTCGGATTCCGCGAGGGAGAGCACGCTCGATTTCATCCCCTCGGAGGAGGCTCCCGAGCAGAAGCGCCTCGACATCGAACAGGAGGCCGTCTTTTCCGACCCCCTGCCGCTGGCGGGCGGTTACCTCGTCGCCCTGATGTCGGGGCGTCTGGTCGTCGTGGATGTCCGCAGGGCCCGGGAGCGGATCTTTTACGAGAACTGCCTCCGGATGCTGGGCCGCGGTGCCGTTCCGAGCCAGCGGCTGCTCTTCCCCGAACGCCTGGAGCTCTCGACGGACGAATACGCCCTGCTGGAGGAGCATGCCGTGGAGATCGCGGCGCTGGGCTTCGACCTCGAACTGTGCGGCGAGGGAGCTGTCGAGGTGAAGGGTACGCCCGCCGACCTGCCCGTGGAGGAGATGGACCAGCTGCTTTTCAACCTGCTGCAGGCGTTCTCGACCCCCGTACCGGTCGCCGACGTCCGCCGTGAGAGGATCGCGGCCGCCATGGCCCGCTCGGCTTGCCGCGGCGCCTGCCCGCCCCTTTCGCGCGAGGAGGCCTCCGTGCTGCTCGGGCAGCTCGCCGCCACACGGAGCTACAGCTTCTCGCCCTCGGGAAAGTCTGTCGTCGCGGAGATCACCCCGGAAGATTTGTGTGCCAAGCTGGGACAGTGAGGCGAAAAAACGTATTTTTGTGAAAATTTCGACCCTATGAATTCTTATTTTCAGACCCCTCCCGTGGTCAAGAACCTGATTATCATCAACGTCCTGGTATACATGGCCACGGCGCTGCTCCCCGTGGGCCCGAAAATCATGGAGTTCTGCGCCCTGTCGCTCGGCACGCCGTTTTTCCATACCTACCAGTTCGTCACCTACATGTTCCTCCACGGAGGTTTCGACCATATCTTCTTCAACATGTTCGCCCTGTGGATGTTCGGCCGTACGCTCGAGTACGAGCTCGGCTCGCGGCGCTTCCTGATCTATTACATGGTCTGCGGCATCGGCGCGGCGCTGATCCAGTACCTCACGGCCCTGGTCTTCGGGGAACTTCCGCTGATGCTCGTCGGGGCTTCCGGCGCGGTCATGGGCCTGCTGCTGGCTTTCGGGGTTCTGCATCCCAATGCCACGATCATGCTGCTCTTCCCGCCCATCCCGATGAAGGCCAAGTGGTTCGTCATCATCTACGGCGTGATCGAGCTGTTCCTCGGATGGCGCGGGGTGGGCAATGTGGCCCACTTCGCCCATGTCGGCGGCATGCTCTGGGGCTTTCTGCTGCTCTATTGGTGGCGATATACCGGAAAAATCCGCTTCTGACCCATGTCGGACGTCTACTATAACGAATTCGACCGCCCGGCGGAGAAGAAACGCCGCACGGGGCTGGCGATGCGCCTTGTCGATCTGCTGTTCACGCTCTTTTCGGCAGCCGTGGGCGCGGCGCTGTTCCTGACCTATCTGGTCCCGCATGTCAACCCCGGGAAGGTTTGGTTCTTCCCCGTGCTGGGACTCGCGGCCCCGGGCATCTATGTCGCCGCCGTCGTGCTGATGCTCTACTGGATCATCCGCTGGCGATGGCTGCGCGCCGGGACGATGCTCGTGCTGGTTGTCGTGGGACTCTTCAAGGTCTCGCTCTTCTGGCATCCCGAGTTCCGCCGCTCGTACGGGGATCCCGACTACGGCCGGGGCACCTTCAAGGTGATGAGCTACAACGTGCGGGGCTTCTATGATTCCGGAAGCGGGCGCAGCAGCGCCGACAGCATCCTGACGCTCATCGACAGCCTGGATCCCGACATCGTCTGCCTGCAGGAGTTCAATCCGCGCCTCGCGGCGCGATCCGAAGCCTTCTCGCTGCTCGACGAGAAGTACGAAAGCGCCACCTACGGACTTTCGGCCGACGATCCCGATGCGGGGATGACGCCGCTTGCCGTGCTGAGCAAGTACCGGATCCTGCGTTCGGGCGTGGTGCTGACCCCCAAGTCGTCGGTGTGGGCCGACCTGCTCGTCGGCGAGGATACCGTGCGGGTGTTCAACAACCACCTCCATTCGACGGCCATCAACGCCTCGGACAACGAATACCTCACCACGCGCCGCTTCCTTTCGGATACGGCGCGCGAGAGCAAGCTCCGCAGCATCGTCTCGCGCCTTCGCAAGAACAGTATCCTGCGGGCCGCACAGGTCGACAGCATCGCCGACGTCCGGGCGACGGTGCGCACGCCGGTCATCGTCTGCGGGGATTTCAACGACACCCCCGTGTCGTATGTCTACCGCGTGATGTCGGACGGCCTGCAGGATGCCTTCCGGGCCTGCGGATCGGGATATTCGCACACCTACAGGGGCTTCTTCAATACGCTGCGCATCGACTACATCCTCAGTTCCGGGGCGCTCGAACCCCTGTCGTACGAGACCGTCCCGGTGGATTATTCGGATCACCATCCCGTGCTGGTGCGCCTGCGGCGGAGTTCCTGATTCCGCGGGACTTTCCCGCCGGGAGTGTTGCCGAAGCGGAAAAATCTTCCTATCTTTGTCTGCGGCCGCCCGAAACCGATTTCCGACGTCCGCCGTTTCAAACATTTTCAGAACCATGATTTTAGACTCCCTGAACAACCGTGCGCTCTACTATGGCATCAGCCCGCGCATGCAGCAGGCTTTCGAGTGGATCGTTTCGACCGACTGGAACTCGCTCGAGGCCGGAACCCACGAACTCGACGGAAAGGCGATCTTCGCCAACGTGATGGATGTGGATCTGAAGCGGAAACCCGATGCCAAGCTCGAGATCCACGACCGTTATATCGACATCCAGGTGCTCATCTCCGGGGAGGAGGAGACCTTCGGGTGGAGCGAGCGCAGGGATCTGAAGCGCCCGCTCGGGCCGTTCGACGCACAGAAGGACATCCAGTTCTTCGACGACGTGCCGCAGACCTGCTACACGCTGCGCCCCGGACAGTTCACCGTGCTGCTCCCCGACGACGGACATGCTCCGATGATCGGCCAGGGCCGCGTGCGCAAGATCATCGTCAAGGTGCTCCGATAAAGCGTCGCGGAGGCGGAGATGCCCGAAAGCCGGAAAAATTTTTCCGGCTTTTTTTCTTTCGCAGGACAATATAACGGCCTTTTTCGGAGTTATATAATCGACTAATATCCAAACACATGAAACGCTTTTATGTTCTTGTCTTCGCCCTTGCGGCCTTTTCCGCGCCGCTGTGGGCCCAGGCTTTGGCGCCCCCCCCCTGCCGCTCCGCAGGAGGCCTCCACACCGGAATCCACCCTCTCCGACCCCTCCGCCCGGGCCATGCGCGAATCGCAGCGGCTGCAGAAGGCGCTGGATCTGAATGCCCGGCAGACCGGAAAGGTCTACAAACTCTATTTTAAACATTTCAAGAAAGAGACCCCGCCGTTCGGAGGCCCGGAAGGGATGCCCGGACGTCCCGGACGCCCGGGAGGCCCCGGAGCGCGCCCCGCGGGAGCCGCTGAAAGACCTGCGGAAGGGCCCGCGGAAGGATCGGCCCCCGCTCCGGCGCTTCCTGAACGGTAGTGTCGTCAAAAACCGCGCAGCCCCCGGAATCAACCGATTCCGGGGGCTGCGCCGTATCGTCGGGACGGGGTTATTTGCCGATTCCCACGTAGCGGAACCCTGCGGCAAGAACCTCCTGCTTGTCGAAGATGTTGCGTCCGTCGATGACCGCATTGCCGCGCATCTGCCCGCGGAGCAGCGTCCAGTCGGGCATGCGGAACTCCTTCCATTCGGTCATCAGCACCAGGGCGTCGGCCCCCTGCGTGGCGTCGTATTTCGTCCGCACGTAGCGGATCGTGCGCCCGGCCATGCGGCGGCGGCATTCGTCCATCGCTACGGGATCGTAGACCGCAACCTTGGCTCCGGCCTCGAGCAGGCGGTCGATGACCACCAGCGCCGGAGCCTCGCGCATGTCGTCGGTCTCGGGTTTGAACGACAGGCCCCAGAGTGCGATCTTCCGCCCCCGGAGCTCCCCGCCCAGCGCGCGCTGCAGCTTCTCGAAGACAATGCCCTTCTGCTGTTCGTTGACCCGCTCCACGGCCTCGATGACCTGCATCGGGTATCCGTGTTCGCGGCCCGTGTGGGCCAGGGCCTTCACGTCCTTCGGGAAGCACGACCCTCCGTATCCGCAGCCGGGGTAGAGGAACTTCGTGCCGATCCGGGCGTCCGATCCGATGCCCTTGCGGACCATCTCCACGTCGGCACCCACGCGGTCGCAGAGGTTTGCGATGTCGTTCATGAACGAGATGCGCGTGGCGAGCATGGCGTTGGCGGCGTATTTGGTCATTTCGGCCGAAGGGATGTCCATGAACAGGACGCGGAAGTTGTTGATAAGGAAGGGACGGTAGAGCTTGGCCATCAGCTCGCGGGCACGCTCGCTGTCGACGCCCACGACCACCCTGTCGGGCGACATGAAGTCCTTGATGGCGTTTCCCTCCTTCAGGAACTCGGGGTTCGAGGCGACGTCGAACGGGATGTCGCACCCGCGTTTTGCGAGCTCCTCCTCGATGACGGCGCGCACCTTGCGGGCCGTGCCCACCGGCACGGTGCTCTTGGTCACCAGGACGGTGTATTTGCGGATGTGGCGCCCGAACGTGCGGGCCACCTCGAGCACGTACTTCAGATCGGCCGATCCGTCCTCGTCGGGCGGTGTCCCCACGGCCGAGAAGACCACTTCGACCGAATCGAGGCATTCGCACAGGTCGGTGGTGAAGTGCAGGCGTCCGGCGGCGACATTGCGCCGCACGAGGTCGTCGAGGCCCGGTTCGTAGATGGGGATCCTCCCGGCGCGGAGGGCTTCGATCTTCTTCGTGTCGGTGTCGACGCAGGTGATGTCGAGACCCATTTCGGCGAAACAGGTTCCCGATACGAGTCCCACGTATCCGGTTCCCACGATGGCTATTTTCATCATATTCGGCGCGGTTGGTTGGGGTTGTGTGCGGTGCGGGGGCGTGCGGCGCCAGACCGGCGCCCCTTTCGGAACGGTTTTCGGACTATTCTTCCTGTGCGGGCTTCCCGGCGACGCGTGCGGCCAGGTTCCGGCAGGCTTCGTACATGTTCGCGGAGAATCCCTGCTTCATCTCCACAGGGTCGCAGAGGGGCTCCCACTTCATCTTCTGGGCGAACTCGCCCATCTGCCGCACGGCGGCTCCGGCCCAGCAGAACGATCCGAAGAACCCGAAGCGGCGGGCGGGGATGCAGCGTGCCGCGAGGCGTTCGAGCAGCTCCGCGACCGGCGGGAAGAGCCCTCCGTTGTAGGTGGGGCTCCCGACCAGCAGGGTGTCGAAGCGGAAGATGTCGCGCAGCACGATGGAGGGGTCGGCATAGGAGAGGTTGTAGACCCGGATCGGGTGAACCCCCTGGTCGGCAAGCTCCCGGGCGATGCGCTCGGCCATCTGCTCCGTATTCCCGTACATCGAGGCGTAGGCCACGACCACGCCCTTCTCGCCTTCGTAGCGGCTCAGGCGGTCGTAGGTGTCGATCACGCGGTCGATCTGCTGCTGCCACACGGGGCCGTGCGTCGGGCAGATCGTCTCCACGGGCAGCGTGCGGACTTTCTGCAGGGCCTTCTGCACCGGGACGCCGTATTTTCCCACGATGCAGGCGTAGTAGCGGCGCATCTCGTCCCAGAAGTGCTCGGTCTCGACCTGCGAATCGGTGATGCCGCCGTCGAGGGCTCCGAACGTCCCGAAGGCGTCTCCCGAGAAGACCGTGCGCCGCTCGGGACACCACGAAACCATCGTCTCGGGCCAGTGGACCATGGGGATGAGGTGGAACGAGAGGCTCAGGCCTCCGAGGTCGAGCGTCTCGCCCTCCCTGACTTCGAGCAGCCCCTCGGTGATGCCGTAGAATCCGCCGATCATCTGCAAGGTCTTGGCGTTTCCGACGATCTGCAGCCCGGGGTAGAGGCGGCGCAGGGCGACGATCGACGACGAGTGGTCGGGTTCCATGTGGTTGACCACGAGATAGTCGATCTTCCGCTCCCCGATGATTTCACGGATGTTGGCCTCGAGCAGGCTGCCGTACGAGGCCTCGACGGTGTCGATCAGGGCGATTTTGTCCCCGACGACCAGGTATGCGTTGTACGATACGCCGAAGGGCAGAGACCAGAGGGCCTCGAAGCGCGTTGTCGTGCGGTCGTTCACTCCGACGTAATGGATTCCGGGAAGTATCTCCGTAATGTTCATGATGCGTGACTTTTAAGACGTTTTTCCCGGGCGGCGGGGCGGAGTTTCGGGCCCTTCCTGCCGTGCGGGAGGATTCGCTGTGCAAAGATAGCCTTTTTTTGAATACCTGCGGAGGCGCATCGTCAAATCGTGCCGAAAAAACAGGCGAAAAGAGACGGATCTCGCATCGGGCGATGCTCCGGCAGGCTCCCGCCCGGGGCTGTCCGGCACTGTCCGGGTTCCGTTTGGGGGCTGTCCGGGACTGTCCGCATTCCGGTGGAGTTGTCCGCTCTCGCCTGCATCTCGTCCGTATCTCACCCGTATCCCGCCCGTATCCCGCCCAAATCCTGTCCGTTTTCCTGTCCGTTTTCCTGTCCGTTCTCCGTCCGACCCTTGCCTGCGGCGCGGCAAAACCGCCCCCTTGCGGCTTATTGTGGCACATTATGGCCCTTGCGGCTTCCTGAAACGACTCCGTATTGCGCTGGACGGCAGTTGTTTGGCAGAATGTTCGGACAAACGGGCCTCTTTCGGTGAAATTCCGTTTGAAACATTGCCGAATTCGTCGTATCTTTATCCGCCGATTAGACACCGAAAATCCGATACGATGAATATCCGAACAATCCTTTCCGCGGCGCGATGCCGCACCTTCCTTTTCGGGGCGGCCGCGCTTATGGCCGCAGTCCCGTCCCATGCCGCCGTCCGGAGCGCGGACGACACCCTGCGGAGAATCGACTACGTCCGGCCGCTGGTCGGGACCGACGGCTACGGCAACGTCTACCCCGGTGCCCAGCTCCCCTTCGGAGGCATCCAGCTGAGCCCCGATACCGACCGGGACTTCTACGATGCCGCGGCAGGATACAAGTACAACCGTCCGACGCTGCTCGGATTCTCGCTCAACCACCTGAGCGGCACGGGTATTCCCGATCTGGGGGATTTCCTCTTCATGCCGGGCGTCGGGGAGATCCGGCTCCAGCCGGGGACGCACGAGGATCCCGATTCCGGCTACCGCTCGCGCTACAGCCACGACCGTGAGTGGTGCTCGCCGAACTACTATGCCGTCGACCTGCTCGACAGCGGCGTGAAGGCCGAGATGACGGCAGCGCAGCGCAGCGGCATGCTGCGTTTCACCTATCCCGAGTCCGACGACGCCTTCATCCTCCTCGACATGGATCACACGCTGTGGTGGAAATGCGAGTGGTCGAACCTGCGCCTCGAGGACGACCACACCCTCACGGGATACAAGCTCGTGAAGGGCTGGGGCGCCGAGCGGCATGTCTACCTCACGGCCGAATTCTCGGTGCCGATCGTCGATTTCGGCATCATGCAGGGCGGCAAGCGGGTCTGCTACGACACCTCGCGCTTCCGCAGCGACCGCGAGGCCTGGGGCCGGGATCTGAAGTTCTGGGTGCGCTTCGCCACGCACGAGGGTGAGCAGGTGACCGTCCGCGTGGCCATTTCGTCGGTCGATCCGGCCGGTGCGCGGGGGAACCTCCGCGAGACGGAGGGGCTGTCGTTCGACGAACTCCGCCGCCGGGGCGAGGAGCTGTGGGAGCGGGAGCTCGCGCGCTTCACGGTCGAGGGGCCCGCGGCTACCCGGGAGACCTTCTATACCTCGGTTTACCGCTGCTTCCTCTCGCCGTTCCTTTTCCAGGACGCCGACGGACGCTTCCTCGAGCACGACAAGAGCATCGGCCGGGCCGAGGGCTTCACCAACTACACGACCTTCTCGCTTTGGGACACCTACCGGGCCTACCATCCGCTGATGAACCTCGTGCGCCCGGATCTGAGCGCCGATTTCGCCAACTCGATGCTCCGGCATTACGACCGCAGCGTGGAGCACATGCTCCCGATCTGGTCGTTCTACGGGAACGAGACGTGGTGCATGATCGGCTACCATGCCGTGTCGGTGCTCGCGGACATGATCGTCAAGCAGATCCCGGGCTTCGACTACGAACGGGCCTACGAGGCCATGAAGCGCACGGCGACGAATCCCCACTACGACTGCCTGCCCGAATACACGGCAATGGGGTGGGTGCCCTTCGACAAGGAGCGGGAGTCGGTCTCCAAGACCCTCGAGTACGCCTACGACGACTACTGCATCGCGCAGGCGGCCCGGGCCCTGGGCCGGGAGGAGGATTACGACTTCTTCCTGCGGCGCTCGCTGTCGTACCGCAACCTGATCGATCCCGAAACGAAGTTCATGCGCGGGCGCGACAGCGAGGGCCGTTGGCGCACGCCGTTCGCCCCGGTGGCTTACCAGGGCCCGGGATCGGTTCACGGCTGGGGCGACATTACCGAGGGATTCACGCTGCAGTACACGTGGTACGTGCCCCACAATGTCGGGGATCATATCGAGCGGGTGGGCCGGGAGCTCTACGCGCAGCGCCTCGACTCGCTCTTCGTCACCGAGCTCCCCGATGACATTCCGGGTGCGCATGACATCCAGGGCCGGATCGGCGCCTACTGGCACGGCAACGAACCCTGCCATCACGTGATCTACCTCTACAACTATCTGCGCGAGCCCTGGAAGTGCCAGCAGTGGATCCGTCGCGTCTCGGACGCCTTCTACGGCAACGAGCCGGGCTCGCTGAGCGGCAACGACGACTGCGGACAGATGTCGGCGTGGTATCTCTTCAATACGATGGGATTCTATCCGACGGCCCCGTCGAGCAACATCTACAACATCGGGTCTCCCACGGTCGAGGGGGTTGAGATGCGCCTCGGAAACGGGGCCTCGATCCGTGTGACGACGGAGAACTGGTCGCCCGAGAATCTCTACGTGCGCAAACTTTACGTCAACGGCCGGGAGTGGGACAAGTCCTATCTGACCTACGCCGATATCCGCAACGGCGCGCACCTGCACTTCGTCATGAGCCGGCGTCCCGCACGCCACCGCGCCGTGACGCCCGAGGCCGTTCCGCCCTCGCTTCCCGAGGCGGTGAACTACCGGTAAAAGAACCCCGGCAGAATCTTTCTGCCGGGGTTTGTCTTGGCTGCCGGGACTCCTCAAAGACAAAGTTAATTTATTCCCCGAACGGTCTGCAGGTACACTGCGTTCCGTTCCCGGAATCGGGACAAAAATGAAAAAGCCTTACATATCATTGATACATAAGGCTTTTTGCTCGTTTTAGCGCTTTCCTGCCCACTCTCCTGTGTGCTTTTCTGCCCACTCTCATGCCCCCCCCGGCGCTCCTGGGGTGGAAGAAGGGGCTCGAACCCTCGACCTTCGGAACCACAATCCGACGCTCTAACCAACTGAGCTACATCCACCATGTCGATACGCGTCTGTCGTATCGGGATGCAAAGGTAATATACTTTTTCCGTCCGTGCAAAAAAATGCGGAGAAAAATTTTCAGCCCCGGATCTGAATGACAAAATGGCAGTCTCTCCTGCTTGTTTGTCACGCCGGATCTGCCAAAAACCGCTTGGCACAGCTCTTGATAGATACGGGGTGCGCCGCGGGACAAATCCCCGGGCGCAGGACGAAATTTATTTCAAACATATAAAACTCAAAAACTATGAACGTAAAACCCTTATCGGATCGCGTGTTGATTCTTCCGAATCCCGCGGAGGAGAAGACGGCCGGGGGACTGATTATTCCCGACACGGCCAAGGAGAAACCCCTGGCAGGCAAGGTCGTAGCCGTAGGCCCCGGCACCTCGGAGGTCAAAATGGAGGTCAAGGTCGGCGACCAGGTCCTCTACGGCAAGTATGCCGGACAGGAGATCCAGATCGACGGCGAGACCTATCTGATCATGAAGCAGAACGATATTTTGGCAATCATCTAATCACGAAAAAACATTATGGCAAAGGATATCAAATACAATGTAGAGGCGCGCGAACTGCTCAAGGAGGGTGTCGATGCGCTGTCGAACGCCGTGAAGGTGACCCTCGGCCCCAAAGGCCGCAACGTGATCATCGACAAGAAATTCGGCGCTCCGCAGATCACCAAGGACGGTGTGACCGTAGCCAAGGAGGTGGAACTCGAGGACGCTTTCGCCAACATGGGCGCCCAGATGGTCAAGGAGGTAGCCTCGAAGACCAACGACGACGCCGGTGACGGTACGACGACCGCTACGGTGCTTGCCCAGTCGATCATCGGCGTGGGTCTGAAGAACGTTACCGCCGGGGCAAACCCGATGGACCTGAAGCGCGGTATCGACAAGGCCGTGGCAAAGGTCGTGGAGTCGCTGCGCGAGCAGAGCCAGGTCGTAGGCTCGGACTTCGGAAAGATCGAGCAGGTGGCCTCCATTTCGGCCAACAACGACCAGAATATCGGCAAGCTGATCGCCGAGGCGATGGGCAAGGTCAACAACGAGGGTGTGATTACCGTCGAGGAGGCCAAGGGCACCGAGACCCATGTCGAGGTGGTCGAGGGCATGCAGTTCGACCGCGGCTACATCTCGGCCTACTTCATCACCGACACCGAGAAGATGGAAGCCCAACTGGAGAAGCCCTACATCCTGATTACCGACAAGAAGGTTTCGACGATGAAGGAGCTCATGGGCATCCTCGAACCGGTAGCCCAGAGCGGCCGCTCGATGCTCATCATCGCCGACGACGTCGACGGAGAGGCCCTCTCGGCCCTGGTAGTCAACAAGCTGCGCGGCACGCTGAAGATCGCCGCCTGCAAGGCCCCGGGCTTCGGCGACCGCCGCAAGGAGATGCTTGAGGATATCGCCGTGCTGACCGGTGCCACGGTCATCTCGGCCGACAAGGGCATGAAGATCGAGGATACGACGCTCGAGATGCTGGGCTCGGCCGACAAGGTGACGCTCAACAAGGAGAACACCACGATCGTCGACGGTGCCGGACAGAAGGAGCTGATCTCGGCCCGTGTGGCTCAGATCCGCGCCTCGATCGACAAGGCTACGTCGGACTACGACAAGGAGAAGCTTCAGGAGCGCCTTGCCAAGCTGGCCGGAGGTGTTGCCGTGCTCTACGTGGGCGCAGCCACCGAGGTGGAGATGAAGGAGAAGAAGGATCGCGTCGACGATGCGCTGGCCGCCACGCGTGCCGCCGTCGAGGAGGGTATCGTCCCGGGCGGCGGTGTCGCCTACATCCGTGCCACGGCAGCCCTCGAGGGCCTGAAGGGTGACAACGAAGACCAGACGACGGGTATCCAGATCGTAAAACGCGCCATCGAGGAGCCGCTGCGCCAGATCGTTGCCAATGCCGGCGGCGAAGGTTCGGTGGTCGTCAACAAGGTGCGCGAAGGCAAGGGCGCCTTCGGATACAACGCCCGCGACGACAAGTACGAGGATCTGCTCGCAGCCGGTATCATCGACCCGACGAAGGTGTCGCGCGTAGCGCTGGAGAACGCCGCATCGATCGCCTCGATGTTCCTCACGACGGAGTGCGTGCTCGCCGAGAAGAAGTCGGAGACGCCTGCACCTGCGATGCCTGCGGGCGGCATGGGCGGCATGATGTAATGCCGGGCCGCTGTCGGCCGACAGCCTGAATGAAAACCGGGATCTTCCGCAAAGGAGAGATCCCGGTTTTTTTTGTGCCGCGGATCTGCGGTCACGGCATTTGCCTGTTGCCGTGCTTTTTTGTGGATACGGTTCTCTGACCCGGATAAAAAACAGACACCCGGAATCGGGTGCCTGTTCTTGAAAATATCCGGACGTTTGCCGGTTCGATGGCGACGTCAATAGATCGGGACGTTCTTGAATGTAACCTTGGAGTCCGACATGTTGTACTGCGAGTTGGGGTACGCGTACACTCCGATGATTGCGGAGATGGTCTTTGCCGTGGACGGCACATTTTTGATCGTGACCGTTCCCTTGCAGGCAAGATCTTCGGGGAAACTCGTGGTCATGGTATTGCTTCCGGTTGTCGACGCCGTGCGGAAAGTCATGGTCGGGTAGGGATATTCGTTTCCTTCGCTGTCGGTGATAAGGGATCTTGTCCCGCCCTGGATGACGGACAAGGAGGACGGGGGAACGATACGCCAGTCGTTGACATAGCCCAGCCCGTTGTTTGTCAGCGTATAGGTGAACACCACCGAGGATCCGGACCATTTGCAGCTTACGATTTCCGCATCTACGCGGTAGTCGCACGAAGTAATCGTCGCCGAGCTGTAATCTTCGGAAGTGTCGCCGCCTTCTCCTTCATCATCGCCTTCGTTCCCGCCTCCGTCGGATTCCGTGCTGACCAATACCACGATCGATTGCGATCCTCCGGCAGCATTGACGATAAAGGAGGTCGATTGCGAGGAGGTGATGTTGGAACGATCGATCATTACCTTGATCTCGCTTGATTTCCCCATGGCGGTTTCACCCTGCTGCGGGCTGATCGTCAGCCAGGAGACATTGATTCCGCTGATGTACCAGGATACCGTGCCCGTATTGCCGATGTTGCGCAGGGTAAAGGTAAGCTCCGAGTAATTCGTATCGAAGTTCATGACGGATGTCGAGAGCTGTATTCCCGTAATTTCACCTACGGGCGTAATGGCGATGTCGCCAATGGCCTGGCTCCCGGCATTTACCTGAATCTGCGAACTGTTGGCCTGATAGTCGGTAGCCTGAACCTGAATCTTGTATTGCCCGGGTTCCAGATCGACGAATTCATAACGTCCGTCCGATCCTGTGGTTGTCGAGAAGTTGCCGGGCGAGAGCGTTACGGTCGCACCGTAAACCGGTTGGCCGGTGTTTGCGTTCGTTACAAGTCCGTAGATGGACCCGAATCCGGGGGTTTCATCTCCGGAGCATCCTGTCAACGCGCATCCGAAAATCAGGAGCGCGGCAAATTGAAAAAATTTTTTCATGTTGAAATAAGATTAAGATGGTTAAATGAATGGAATGTTCAGAATTTCAAAGCCCCCAGCATACAGAGGGATCCGTCGGCGGCCACTGCGGGCGACAACGAATAGTCGATATTGCGGCGTTTGCCGACAATAATCCGCCGGGCTCCCGGGGCCGCAATGGCATCGATCAGGTTGTATATGTACAGCGCCGCTGCGGCTCCTATACAGACATTGCGTGCCGCGGCGTAATGATCCCGCTTGGTTGCGTAGCTGTTGATAAGCTCCTGGTTGTGGGTTCGCGCTATTTTCCGGGCGTAGTCCGACCGTTGGTTGTCCAGGAATACGGCGCTTCCGGCCAGCAGCGCACATCCGCCGAGTATCATTCCGCCCTTCAGGTATGCCCCTTTGTGGAACTGTCCCCACCCTGGGATAATGGCCGAACGCCACAGCCCCCGCGCCCCGTAGCGGGTGGTGAGCTCGAGATTGTCGAACAGAGGTACCGTCCCGAGTTCGGACTTTGCGTACAACTTCGTCAGAAAATAGTCCCCCGAACGATCCCGGGTCCAGTATTCCGCGATCTCCTCGACGTGGAGCTTGACGGCCTCGTATTGTGTGCGGGTGGTTGTCCGGCTGTCGTAGGTTACCTTTTCCGACAGTCGCCCGTTTTGCCACACCTGGGAGAGCTGTTCCGACGACTGGTTCGAGGAGATAGCGACGACACCGTTTTTCAACCCCGACCCTGCGATCAGCTCGGCAAGGCATTTCTCCCGGGCAGCATCCAGCGTGGATGCCGATGCCGAAACGGTCTCGTACATGAATGACGGATTCGACGGCTTCGGGAGTTTATGCAGCCATTGGGGTTTGATTTTTTCCGACGAAACGACCTGCCCCGTTGCCGTTCCTCCGACGAAGAGCAGCATCAACAGGCAGCATGCCGATGCAAAACGACCTTTCATGGCGTTTACTCCTGCATTTGTTTTTTCTTGTAGTCTTCGAGTCCTTCGGCCATTTTTTGCACGAACCGGTCCCGATCGTACTGCAGCTCGATGAGTCCTTCCCGATCCAGCACGTTTTCGAGATTTTGGGAGAAATTGTTTTTGTCGGACTGGATTTCAAGGCACACGTAGACCTGGATGCTTCCGTCCGAGAGATCGTAAATCGAGGTTTTGAGAATCCGGGTGTTTTTGATCTCTTCGGCGACAAACTGTGTCATGACGGATTCTCCGATGGATCCGGCCGTTTTCTTCAGGTTTTGGTTTGCGTTCTGTTCATAATCCTGTGCGGCTCCTTCCACGGCCACCTTCATCATGGCGGCGAGCCGGTTTCTGGCATCACGCTCGGCCTCGTTCAGGGCCGCTTTTTCCACGTAGGATGTTGCGGTTCCGAAAGCCCGTATGTTTTCGGAATCGGCCTGAGCCAGTTCGATACAGGGTTCCGTTGTGCGGAGCGTACGCGTGGGTCGCTGTGACATGGCGGCCTGTTCCTGCTGCTGTTTCCATTGTTCATACTGATAATCGGAGGATGCCATTTTTTTCGTGCTTCCACATGCGACGAACAGAAGGACGCCGGAAAGGATTGCCGGCACATAAAACTTTTTCATGGTAAAATTGATATGAGAGTGAAACAAAAAATGTCAATTTTACCGTTCAACTCCTTACGGTGGGTTAAATACAAAAAGAAAGTGTGGAGTTGGATTCGTTTATCTCAAAGAAGGTTCTGACAAAACCCAAGCAAAAATAAACGACAATACCCCACACCTGAATAGGAGATATGTGATCGATGCAAAGATCATGCATCATCACATATATCTATACAAGAAATGAGTGCTGTTCGTTGTCCTTTTGCTTTAGAAAACTGTCAGATTCTCTTTGAAGGACGTAGCGAAAACACTTTCTACAATATGTCTGTCGAAGTTTCGACGAGACAAAAATAGAAAATAATTTTCACATTGAACAACACTCATGTAAAAATCGCTGCAAATTTCTGCAAAACAATTCTTTTCTGCAAGTGTGAAATGTCTTGATATAGAATTTTCTTTTTTAAAATTAGGGAACTTTGGTTTTTTGAGATCAAAAAAGTTTGCGGGCGGCATGATGTAATGCCGGGCCGCTGTCGGCCTACAGCCTGAACGAAAACCGGGATCTTCCTCGAAGGGAAGATCCCGGTTTTTTATACCCGGCGGAGGCTGGGCTTTGGGTGTGCCGGCTCGTCAGAACAAGAGGTGCGACGGGGTGACGCGGTCGATGTAGATCAGGTAGTCGAACTGATCGGCAGCATTCCAGTCTTTGAACTCTTCTTCGACCTTTACGCTCCCGACATGGCGGAATCTTGTCTGGTTGATCCATTCCAAGGCCGGGGCCCGCTCTTCGCGCATCCGTCGCAGGTCGAGCAGGAAAATCGGTTCGTCGAGTTGATGGAGCAGGTGCTCCAGGGTGCCGGGATAGGCAGTTTGGGCATCATGCTGCCATTGCTGCTGTTCGTCAGGTGCGATTCCCGTGTAGCGCCCTTCGTGGAAGGTGAATCCGAAACTGACATAGTCCTTCCCGAGCTCTTTGTCCAGCAGGTCGCCCATCATGTTGGCCGATCGCGTCACATGGCCGTTGTGGGCCCAGAGCACGATCCTCGATTCGGGATTTTGCTGCCGGATCCACAGCAGGTTCTCCGCCATACAGCGATCCCGCCAGCACAGGAGGCCCATGCCCAGATACTGTCGGATGAGGGCGACGTACTGCTTCTCTATGGTGCGGGTCTGTGCGTCGGAAGCCGTCGCTTCCATACGGTTCTCGAGGCGGTCGAGATCCTGTCTGATCTCGCGGGCCAGCTGCGGGTCGATCCGTGCGGATCCCACGGAGTTCCAGGTGCGTGCCCTGCCCAGTCTTTGCCTGATCTTCTCCAACAGATGTTGGGCTGCTGCATCCCCGTTCAACATCGTGTAGAGCAGTTCCCCTGCTTTGTCTGCCGACTGCATGTCAATTCCCCGGAAGGCAATCAGATCTCCGTGGATGTTCTGCTGCCGCATCCATTCGACCAGCGACAAGACCTCCTGCGTGTCCCAGATCCACATTCCCAGCCCGAAGATTCCGGCTTTTGCCGTCCCCTTGCCGACCCGGATGTAGTCATCCAGGAGGGAGGCTTCGGCCATTCCTGCCTCGAAAGCTACCTGGTCGAAGCCCTGATGCGTCGCCAGATAACGGATCATGCGCTCCTTCATGCGGTAGATCTCGCTTGCGCCGTGGGAGTTTTCGCCCAATGCAACCACCGAACTCCTGCCGACCAGTCGGTCGAGCAACTGCAGCTCGGCTGAGTCCGCTTCGGTTGGGTCACATCCTTTCAGTGGATGGATATACTTCCGGAGCTCCCTCTTCTCCTGACCGGTCAGATGGATCTTGGGTGCCGGTGCCATTGGATCCCGGAGCGGCACACCGTCGATCCGGATCTCGAAATCATCGAACCATGCCCGGCCGGGGCCTTTCAGGATGCCGCCGATGCTGACTCCCGAACTCGACTCGGGAATCTGTTTGCGGAGCGAGATGCGATGCCACTCCGTTGTGCCCCGAATGCCGCGACTCAGCGTGTCAAGCGGGTAGAGGTTGTAGTCCTCCTCCTCGTTGATGACCACATATAGATCGGCAAAGCCTTCTGACACCCCCTCCGTGCGGAGCCAACCGCTCAGCTCGACTTCGCGGCCGGCCACCAGCGTGTCGGGGAGCGATTGCCCGAAGATGGCCCATCCGCTTTTCGTCGGGTCGCTCTGTTCGAGCCGCAGGCTGGCCTTCCCGAGATGCCGGCAGTGCGTGTCGCGCGAGGTGATGTAGCCGTGGTAAGGTGTATCGGGCAAAGCCCATTGGGTCAGTCTCCCCTGGAGATCCGTGTATTCGAAGTCGAGATTGTACTGCGTTGTGCGGTCGAGATTGCCGCATCCGTACAGCAGGGCGGTGCCCAGAATCAGCAACCCGCGAAGAGTATGTGTCGGCCGGAGGTTCATGGTTGGTCTTGGTGCCTGTATTGGTTATGGGATCCACTTCATGATGCCCTCTGCGGGGTGGTTCTCCAGCCAGTTTTCAAACGCCGCTGCGTCACGCACGCCGCCTTCGAGCACCGCCCGGTAGTAGACGATTCCGGGAATCTTTTCTCCGGCGGGCGTTTCGTATTTCAGCCGCAGGATCGCCTCGCGCGTCTCGGCGGTCAGCACCGCGGCAATGCGGTCGGCCACGCGTTCGAAATAGCCCGCCCACGGCGACCCCTCCTCCATGTGGATCATGTCGATCTGCCACACCCGCCCGTCGCGGTCTTCGTACTGCGCATGCCACTCGAGGCAGCAGTCCTCGGCGTCGAGCAGGTTGGCGTATTCGATGCGCCGGATACGGGGGTTGCGGGCGATGCGCGCCATGACGGCAAAACTCTCTTCGACACGCAGCGGCGCCGGGGTGTAGACGTGCAGATCGATGTCGAGATGCCGGCAGAGCAACCCCGAGCGGAGCGACCCGACCACTTCGGCCCGTGCCCCGGCCTCCTGCCACAACTCCCGCATGCGCAGCTCGTCGAGGATCTCCCCGGCCCGCCGTTGGTTGGCCGCGGCCAGCGTGAGGATTTCTTGCGTGTTGTCCATTTTTGTCGTGTCGTTTTGGAAAAATCCCCGGAAACCGCAGCTCCCGGGGATGGTTTGTCTTGTCCTGTTGTTTTTCAGTCGCTATTTCCCGAGCAGGATGCGCGCCTGGGCCAGGGCCGCGTCGGTGATCTCCGCCCCGGAGAGCATCTTGGCGATCTCCGTGACGCGCTGCGCCTCGTCGAGGCGTGCGATGTCGGTGCGTCCGTCGCGCTTGTAGACGACGAAGTGGGCCGTACCCTTCGAGGCGACCTGCGGCAGGTGGGTGATGTCGACCACCTGCATCGAGGCCGAGAGCGTGGCGATGATTTCGCCCATGGCGTCGGCAATGCGTCCCGAGACCCCCGTGTCGATCTCGTCGAAGAGGATCGTCGGCAGCTGCATGCGCTCGGCGAGCAGCGCCTTGAGGGCCAGCATCACGCGCGAGAGTTCGCCTCCCGAGGCGATCTGCTCGATCGGGCGCGGCGCGGTGCCGCGGTTGGCCGTGAAGAGAAACCGCACGGCGTCGCACCCCGTGCGCCCCGCCTCGGCAAGGGGCGCAAGCTCGATGCGGAAGACCGTGTCGGGCATGCCCAGCCGCGCGAGCGTCGCGAGGATGTGCTTCTCGAATCCTGCCGCGGCCTTCTCGCGGGCCTCGTGTAGCGCTGCGGCCAGCGTCATGGTGCGCTCCGAAGCCTCCTGCAGGGCCTTTTCCGTGGCGGCGATGGCCTCGTCGCCGTGGACGATCGCCGCGAGTTTCTCCGCCCCTTCGTCGCGCAGGGCGATCAGCGCCCGCTCGTCGGCAACGCGGTACTTCTGCTGCAGGGCGATCAGCGCGTCGAGGCGCGCTGAGAGTTTCGCCAGCCGTTCGGGGTCGGTGTCGAGCCGTTCGGAGGCTTCGGCTGCCGAGGCGTCGATGTCCTTCAGCTCCTCGAGCACCGAACGCAGGCGGTCGGCATACTCCCCGGCCGCGGGATAGCTCCCGCGCAGGTGGTTGAGCTCCGTTTCGGCATTTTTCAACTGCGCGAGGATGCCCGTCTCGTCGGCGTCGAAGGCGTTGCGCAGCGTGGTGAGCGCCTCGCCGATGCGGTCGGCGTTTTCGAGGATCCCCAGCTCCTGTTCCAGCTCCGCCTGCTCCCCCTCGCGGAGGTTGGCGGCCGTCAGTTCGTCGGTGCGGTGGCGGAGCCACTCCTCGTCGCGGCGCCCCCGCTCGGCCTCCTCGCGCAGGGCGTTGAGCTGCCGTTTGAGTTGCTGCACCTCGGCATACTGCGCGGCATACTGCTCCAGCAGGGCGCGGTTCCCCGCCACGGTGTCGAGCGCCGAGGTGCGGAACTCCTCCGACGAAAGGATCAGGTTCTGGTGCTGCGAGTGGATGTCGAGCAGCCGCGACCCGAGTTCGCGCAGCTGCGTCAGTTGCACCGGCACGTCGTTGACGAATGCCCGGCTCTTGCCCGCGGGGGTGATTACGCGCGTCAAGGTGGTCTGCGGGGCAAAGTCGAGGTCGTTCTCCTCGAAGAAGTTCTCCAGGCCGCTGCCTGTGAGGTCGAAGAGCCCTTCGACCGTGCAGTTGCGCGCGGCGTCCTTCCTGGCCGATCCGTCGTTGCGGGCCCCGAGCAGCAGCCCCAGGGCGCCGAGCAGGATCGACTTCCCGGCGCCCGTCTCTCCGGTGATGATATTCAACCGGGGGTCGAGCTCCATTTCGAGCTTGTCGATCAGCACGTAGTTTTCAACCGACAGACGGCGTAACATGGCGGAATGTTTTTCAGTTCAGTGATGCTCCGGGCCCGGCTTCGTCGGGGTTCCGGGTGATCGGGTCATTGTTCCCGCATTCCGGAGGGCGGATCACCGCTCCGCGGCGGGGATATTCAGTTTGCTTTCTATTTTGTCGACGATGCGTACGGCCACCTCGCGCTTCGACATCAGCGGCAGCTCCTCGCGTCCGGCGCGGTCGATGAGCGTCACCTTGTTCGTGTCGCCGCGGAATCCCGCCCCGGCGTCGCGCAGCGAGTTGAGGACGATGAAATCGAAGTGCTTGCGTTCGAGCTTTGCCTCGGCATGGGCCTCTTCGTCGTGGGTCTCGAGGGCGAATCCCACCAGCAGGCGCCCCTCTTTGCGGGCTCCGAGCTCCGCGGCGATGTCGCGCGTGCGGCGCAGGGCGATCGTCATCTCGCCGTCGGACTTGCGGATCTTCGTCTGCGAGACCTCGGCGGGGGTGTAGTCCGCGACGGCCGCGCACATCACGGCGCCGTCTGCCCGGTCGAATGCCGCGACGGCCGCTTCGTACATCTCGGCGGCCGACAGCACGTCGATGCGTCGGACTCCCTGCGGCGTCGGCAGGGCCGTGCGCCCCGAGATGAGCGTCACGGAGGCGCCGCGTGCGGCCAGCTCCCCGGCGATGGCGTATCCCATCTTTCCCGAGGAGTGGTTCGAGATGAACCGCACGGGGTCGATGGCCTCGATCGTGGCTCCCGCCGTGACGATCAGCCGTTTACCTTCGAGCGTCTTTTTTTTTTCTCCGAGCATCGCGCCGACATATGCGGCGATCGCCTCGGGTTCGGCCATGCGGCCTTTACCCGTCAGGCCGCTGGCCAGTTCGCCTTCGGCGGGCTCGATGATCCGCACGCCGCGGGCCGCGAGCGTGCGGAGGTTCTGCTGCGTGGCCTCGTGGGCATACATGTCGAGGTCCATGGCCGGGGCCACGGCCACAGGACAGCGGGCCGAGAGGTAGGTGGTGAGCAGCAGGTTGTCGGCCACTCCCGCGGCCATCTTCGCCAGGGTGTTTGCCGTGGCCGGGGCGATGAGCATGCAGTCGGCCCACTCCCCGAGCGATACGTGGGAGTTCCAGGCGCCGTTCTCGGGGTCGAAGAACTCCACGAGGATCGGACGCCTGGAGAGGGTCGCCATGGTCAGCGGGGTGATGAACTGCTTGGCCAGCGGGGTCATCACCACCTGGACGTCGGCTCCGGCGGTTTTCAATAGACGACACAGCATCGCGGCCTTGTAGGCTGCAATGCTGCCAGTGATGCCCAGCAGGATGTGACGTCCTGCCAGCGGGGAGTTTGCGGATGCCATGACGCGGAGTCTCAGATCTCCTTCATTTCGCCCTCCTTGCCCTCCTTGTAGAGAAGTTCGTGGTCGAGGAACTCCTCGGTGGCGATGATCGTGGGCTTCGGGAGGCGCTCATAGTAGCGCGAGATCTCGATCTGCTCCCGGTTCTCGAAGGTCTCCTCCATGGTGTCGGTGGGCGACGAGAAGTCGGCGAGTTTGCGGTTGAGCTCCGTTTTGAGCTCCGTTGCGATCTGGTTGGCGCGGCGCGCGATGATGTTCACGCTTTCGTAGATGTTGCCGGTCTCCTTGTCCAGATCCACCAGCTTCCGCGTGATGGTGTTGTTGGGAATGTTCTTCTTGATTTCCATTCTTATATGTTGTTATCGTCGTTTTCTTCGCTGTTGCGGTCGAGGTAGTCGCGGGCGTGCTTGGCCATGCGGTCGAGCTCGCGGATGTGCGACGAGGAGGGGAACTCCTCCTTGAACGAGAGGTACGAGTCGAGCATGTCGAGGTAGCGGTCCGTCTGCTTCGAGGAGATGGAGTTGCTGGCGTAGCGGTATCCGGCGTCGACGATCAGGAACATGATCTCCTCGCGGTAGCGGCTGTCGGGATATTCGCGCAGGGCGTTCTTCAGCGCCACGATGGCCGACTTGTACCGGCCGATCTTGTAATATGTGTAGGCGTTGAGGTAGGATTTCTCGTGGAGGCGTTCGTTGAGTGTCTGGTTGATCTCCTTGAACTGTTCGATGCGCGAGCTGTTGGGGTAGCGGGCCATGAATTCGTTGATGGCCATGATGGCCTGGGTGGTCATGGTCTGGTCGCGCGTGGGCCCGGGTGCGAGGTAGAAGAAGCAGAGCGCGTACATGCCTTCGGCATCCTCGATGAAGGCGCTTCGTCCGAACTTGCGGCGGAAGTCGTCGAGCAGCGTGGAGGCCGTATCGTAGTCGCGTTCCTTGTATTTGCAGTGGGCGTTGTAGAACGAGATGCTGTCTTCGCGCGACGTTCCGGTGTAGTAGTGCTGGACTCCCTCGAAGAGGGTCGAGGCGCGCTGCCACTTCTCCTTCTGGTAGTACTCGAGGGCCTTGCTGTAGATCAGTTCGGGCTGTCCGCTCTTGAGCAGGGCGTTGATACCGGAGCAACCCGAAAGGGCTACTGCTGCCGCCACAGCGCAAAGGGCGTATAAGAATTTCTGCTTCATCATGGGTGAATCCATCCGTTACGGCGCTTTATCGCGCAAAGTTACGCATAAATTAACGATTTGCAAAAAAAAATATTGTCTGCCGGCGGGTGAAAAATGCCCGGCCGGGGCAGGAGGTTCCGGCCGGGGTGGGGTGGGGCGGCGATGGCGGAATGCAGACATGGCGATATGCGTACCGTCGTTGCGCTTCCGGGCCGTGATCCGGGAAAACCGTGATCCGGGAAGCGCCGCCCCGCCGCCGTTGCCGTTGCTGTTGCGCTGCCGCCGTTGCGCTGCCGTCATTGCCCCGCCATAACCCCGTCCGCCGCTGTTGTGCTGCCGTCATCGCTCCGCCATACTCCCGCCCCGCCGCCGTTGCCCCGTCCCTCCCCGTCCCTCCCCGCGGCGGGCCCGAGGTCTGCGGACAAAAAAGATTTGGAAATGTGAAATTATCTTTCTATCTTTGTCTTGGTATGAACAGGGTTCTGGCCTTCGCGGGTCAGGATTCTTATTTTTTTACGTTGGTTATTTTTGAAAAAAGAGGCTCCGGGCACTCCGGGGCTGTTGAATTACGGCAAATATGGCAAAAGAGACTATTTATCTGACGGCGGAGGGTTACAAGAAACTCAAGGACGAGCTCGACCACATGCGTTCTGTGGAGCGTCCGGCGATTTCGGCGGCGATTGCCGAGGCGCGCGACAAGGGCGATCTCTCGGAGAACGCCGAATACGATGCGGCCCGCGAGGCGCAGGGACTGCTCGAGATGCGCATCGCCAAACTGGAGGATACGATCGCCAACGCCCGCATTATCGACGAGTCGAAGCTCGACAAGAGCAAGGTGCAGATCCTGAGCAAGGTGACGCTTCTGAACCACAACAATAAGAAACAGGTGACCTATACGATCGTCGCCGAACACGAGGCGAATCTGCGCGAGGGCAAGTTGGCCATCGGCACGCCGATCGCCAAGGCGCTGCTCGGCCACAAGAAGGGCGACTGCGTCGAGGTGACCGTTCCAGCCGGGACGATACGCTTCGAGATCCTCGACATCAGCATCTGACCCTGCGGCCGGGAGGCTGCTCTCCGCGCCGCATCGCAAAAACACCGCGCAACCGCTACCCAGAAATGGGTATTTTGCATCCGGGCCGCATCGGGCGGCCCTTTTTTTTGTATCTTCGTCCCCCGATGATGATGCCTCGAAAAGCCCGATCGGCGGTCGCAGCATTCCTGCTCTCCGTCCTGCTCGCAGCCTATGCGGGCCAGAAGGTGCATATCTATCTCGAGGATCATGCCCATTTCGCAGCCTTCTGCGGCGACCTCGTGCCCGACAACCAGGCCCGCGAATCGGTCGTCGAACAGTGCCCTGTCGACGATTTCCCGTTCTATTCCTATCTCGAACAGCCGCTTCCCGAACCGGTCTTCCATGCCGTGATGCTGGGCGTGCTGTACCCCGAGGCGACGCGCTGCGCAAACGGAAGCCGCGAGGCGTATGTCAGCCTGCGGGCTCCTCCCGCAGGTTGATCCGATCCCCGCTCCGCGTCGTGCGCCGACGCATTCCGTGCGCCCGTTTTGCGGGCCCGCCCGTCGCGTACGTCCCGGCGAGGTGCGGCATCGCGCCGCATCCCGTTGCAGGGGATCCTTGTGCCCAGTCCTGCCTTCCGCCGGACCTTTTTCCCCATGGTTCCATTCAAAAACAATCTTTCATGAAACGATATATCCTGTCGGTTCTCGCGGCCGCATGCCTGTCGATAACCGCCTCCTTTGCCGGGGAAGCCTCCCCCCGGAATACCGACGCAAACCTTTTCGGACACGTCGTCGACCGTGACTCCGGGGAGCACATCCCTTATGCCTCGATTGCCGTTGTCGGTACGGCCATCGGTACGACTACCGACGTTTCGGGGCACTATTACCTGAAAAACCTCCCCGTCGGAGAACTAACGCTCGAAGTCCGCGCCCTGGGATATGCCGCCGTGCAGGCCACCGTCACGCTCCGTCGCGGCGTCACCTCCGAACTCAATTTCGAGGTGGCTCCGAGCGGTATCCCGATGGACGAAGTGGTGGTCTCGGCGAGCCGTTCTGCCACGCTGCGGCGCGAGGCCCCGACGTTGGTGAGTGTCCTCGGGGGCGAGCTTTTCGAACGCTCCAATGCCTCCTGCCTGGCCCAGGGGCTTCCGTTTCAGCCCGGCGTGCGTGTCGAGAACGACTGCCAGAACTGCGGATTCACCCAGGTGCGCATCAACGGACTCGACGGACACTATTCGCAGATCCTCGTCGATTCGCATCCGGTCTTCTCGGCCCTGACGGGCGTCTACGGACTGGAACAGATACCCTCGAACATGATCGAACGGGTCGAGGTGCTGCGCGGCGGCGGCTCGGCGCTCTACGGCTCGTCGGCCATCGGCGGGACGATCAACGTCATCACGAAGGAGCCGACGCGCAGCACGGCCCAGCTGTCGCATACGCTCACTTCGCTGGGCGGGAGCCACTCCTACGACAACAACTCGATGCTCAACGCTTCGATCGTTTCCGAGAGCGGGCGCGCGGGGATCGGGATCTTCGGACAGAGCCGCCACCGCTCGGGATACGACCACAACGGAGACGGCTTCACCGAGCTGCCGCTGCTCAACAGCCAGTCGGCGGGCATGCGCTCCTATATCCGCACGGGCGCCTATTCGCGCATCACGGCGCAATACCACCACATCGAGGAGTACCGCCGGGGCGGCGACCTGCTCGACCGTCCGCCCCACGAGGCGAACATCGCCGAGCAGATCAACCACTCGATCGACGGCGGGAGCCTGTCGTTCGACCTTTCGTCGGCCGACCGCAGCGACCGGTTCAATGCCTACGCCTCGTTCCAGAACACGGCGCGCAGGAGTTACTACGGCAGCAAGAAGGATCTCAAGGCATACGGCACGACGCGCGATCTGACCGTGGCGGCCGGAACGCAGTACGTCCATGCCTTCGAGCGGCTGTGGTTCATGCCTGCGGAGCTGACCCTCGGGGCCGAATACAGCTACGACGGACTCCGCGACCGTTCGATCGGCTACAACATCAACACCGACCAGACGGTGCATATCGTCGGCGGCTATTTCCAGAACGAGTGGAAGACGTCGCGGTGGTCGCTGCTTCTGGGCGGGCGCCTCGACAAACACAACCTCGTCGACCATGTGATCTTCAGCCCGCGCGTCAACGTGCGTTTCAACCCCGCGGAGTGGGTGAATCTCCGGGCGAGCTACGCCGGGGGATACCGGGCCCCGCAGGCCTTCGACGAGGACATGCATATCGCCATCGTGGGCGGTGAGCGGGTGCGTGTGCGCCTGGCCGAGAACCTGCACGAGGAGCGGTCGCACAGCGTGAGCCTCTCGGCCGACCTTTACCACACGTTCGGCAGCGTGCCGGTGAACTTCGTGGTCGAAGGGTTCTATACGCGTCTCAACGACGTCTTCGCGCTGCGCGACCTGGAGAGCCCCGAAGGGGAGGGCAAGGTCAAGGAGCGCTACAATGGCTCGGGCGCCACGGTCGGCGGCGTGAATGCCGAGGGCCGCGCGGTCTTCACGCGCTGGTTCGAGCTGCAGGCCGGGATGACGTGGCAGCGGAGCCGCTACGTGAAGCCCGAGGCATGGAGCGAGGATCCCGAGGTTGCGCCCGTGCGGCGAATGTTCCGTACGCCGGATCTCTACGGCTACTTCACGGCGTCGTTCAAGCCCTGGCGGCGGCTGACGGCCGACGTCTCGGGCACCTGCACCGGGGAGATGCTCGTGCAGCACATCGCCGGCTCGGGCGTGGCGAAGGATGTGGCTGTCACGACCCCGGCCTTCTGCGACGTGAACCTCCGCCTGGCCTACGACCTGCCGCTCTGCAAGGAGATCGTGCTGCAGCTGCATGGCGGCGTGCAGAACCTTTTCAATGCCTACCAGCGGGATTTCGACCGCGGTGTGGAGCGCGACTCGGGCTATATCTACGGGCCCTCGCTGCCCCGGAGCTGGTTCGTGGGGGCGAAGATCGGCTTCTGAACGGACGGCGCCCCGCACAGTCTCTTCCTGAAAATCCCCTTTTGAAAAGAGGTGTCGAAAAAAATGCTCCCGGACGGTGCAGTAAACGGTTTCGGTGCTCGTTTATAGGTTCGAACCCGGCAGGGAAAAGCCCGGGGAACGAATGTCAACTTAAACCTTTTTAAACGATGAAACGAACTGTTTTGAGGAATTGGATGGCTGCGGCGCTGCTTGTGGGCGCATGCTGCGGCATGGTGGGATGCGACAAGGATAACGACGACGGTCCGAGCGACCCCGACGTGACCGCCGTACAGGGCAGTTACAGCGGCACGATGACGATCGTGCAGGCGGCGCCGACGGCCGACGGGGAGGAGGCTCCCGCAGGGACCGCCGTGACGGCAAGCGTTTCGGCCGACAAGATCCTCTTCGAGAATTTCCCCGTCCGGGATCTGATCGTTGCGGTGGTCGGCGAGGAGATGGCCGATCAGCTCATGGCGCAGATCGGGCAGGTGGACTACGCGGTTCCCTACACGGCGCTCATGAACGACGACAAGTCGGGCATCGTGCTGACGCTGAGCCCCGAGGCGCTGAAGCTCACGCTCACGCCCGACGCGGGCGACGGCGGTGACGCGGAGGGAGAGTCCGACGCCGCCACGGAGATCGAGGTGACGATCGCCTCCTCCGGGGAGGGTGCCTATGACCTGGAGTCGAAGAAGCTCCTCTTCGGCCTTTCGGCCACGGCGGTGAAGCTCGGCGGGCAGGAGGTTCCGTTCCAGGGCCTGAGCCTCTCGTTCGACCTCGAACGGCAGTAGCGCCCGGCGCCTGCCGACCGTATGCGGGGCGCGTTCCTTGCCCCATGAAAAAACCCCCGGACGGAAACCGTCCGGGGGTTTTTCTCGTGATGCGGCCGTGCGCCGCAGGCTTACAGGGCGTTGATCTCGTGCAGGACGTTGTTCGTCTTGCGCACGGCCTCGGCCGAAGCGGCGAACTTCGCGGCCTCCTCCTTCGTGAGGTCGATCTTCACGATCTTCTCGATGCCCTTGCGGCCGATGATCGCCGGTACGCCGATGCAGATGTCCGACTCGCCGTACTCGCCCTCGAGGTAGCACGAGCAGGGGATGAGCTTCTTCTGGTCGTGGAGGATCGCCTCGACCATCATGGCGGCGGCGGCTCCGGGGGCGTACCATGCCGAGGTGCCGATGAGCTTGGTCAGCGTGGCGCCTCCGACCATCGTGTTCTGCACGGCCTCCTCGAGCTTCTTCTTCGAGGCGAACTGTGCAACGGGCACGCCGTTGACGGTGGCCTTCGACAGCAGCGGGATCATCGTCGTGTCGCCGTGGCCTCCGATGACCATTCCGTCGACGTTGTTGATGTTGGCGCCGGTGGCCTTGGCCAGGTAGCACTTGAAGCGCGACGAGTCGAGGGCTCCGCCCATGCCGATGACGCGGTGCTTGGGAAGTCCCGAGGCCTTGAGGGCCAGGTAGGTCAGCGTATCCATCGGGTTGGCGACCACGATGATGATGGCGCGGGGCGAGAACTTGAGGACGTTCTCCACGACGCCTTTCATGATGCCGGCGTTCGTGCCGATGAGCTCCTCGCGGGTCATGCCGGGCTTGCGGGGAATTCCCGAGGTGATGACCACGACGTCCGAATTGGCGCTCTTCTTGTAGTCGTTGGTGGCGCCCACGAGCTTCGTGTCGAAATCCATCAGCGTCGAGGTCTGGTACATGTCGAGCATCTTTCCTTCGGAGAGTCCCTCCTTGATGTCGATCAGAACCACTTCGCTTGCCACCTCGCGGCAAGCCATCACATTCGCGCAGGTGGCGCCTACGGCGCCTGCACCTACTACGGTAACTTTGGACATAACGGTAAGTTATTAAGTTGAGTGAATAGTACGTTTTGCGGGGGCCGCGGGCATGCGGCGCAGCCGCTTCGGCGTTGCGGCAGCTTCGGCGCAGCGGTTTTCGTGCGGCGACTTCGGCCCGGCAGTTTCACGCTGCGGCTCCGGTTTCAGCAGCCTCGGCGCGGCGGTTTTGGTGCGGAAGCCTCGGTGCGGCAGTTTCACGCGGCGGCAGCCTCGGTTCAGCAGCCCCGGGGCGGCCGGGCGGGGATCAGCCGATGAGCTTGGCGTAGTCCTCGGGACTCAGCAGGGCGTCGTACTCGGCGGGATCCGACATGCGCACCTTTACGATCCAGCCTTCGCCGTAGGCGTCCTTGTTGACGATCGAGGGGTCGGCGTCGACGGCCTCGTTGAATTCGAGCACTTCGCCGCCCACGGGCAGGAAGGCGTCGCTGACAGTCTTCACGGCCTCGATCGAGCCGAAGACCTCTCCGGCGGCGAGGGTTTCGCCCACGGTCGGGACATCGACGAACACGATGTCGCCCAACTGGCTCTGTGCGAAGTCGGTAATGCCGATTACGGCCACATCGCCCTCGATCCGGCACCACTCGTGGTCGTTCGAGTATCTGAGGTTTGCAGGTACGTTCATAACGCGGTTATTGTTTTAAAGTTAGAAACTTCCTTTTTCCGAGCACAAATATAGCTGTTATTTTTGTAACAGCAAGGATTCCGGGTGAAAAAATCGCCTCCGCGGACGATTGCCGGGGCGGAGTCCCGGGCCCGGGCGCGGAACTTCCGCCCGGGACCGTCCGCAGGCCCGGAGCCCTATCGGGGCAGGACGAATTCGATCTCCTTGAAGAGGTATTCGCGGCGCGACCCGTCCTCGTGGCGGAGGATCAGCTCGCCCGAGGGGCGCACGCCCTCGATGGCTCCCCGCGTGAGACTCCCGTCGGGGTAGCGGAACGTGCGCATCTCGCCCAGGGCGTACATCCGCTCGCGGTAGTCGCGCTGCAGGGCCTCGCGGTCGCCCCGCTCGAGCTGTGCGTAGCGCGCCAGCATGCAGCGCTCGAAGGTCTCGAGTACTTCGCGGCGGTCGTAGCGGCGTCCGGTGAGCAGTGCCATCGAGACGGGGTTCGGCAGCGTGGGGTCGAATTCCGTCTGGTTGACGTTGATGCCGATCCCGAGCAGCGAGCGCGAGAGCGTCGCGCCCGAATAGCTGTGTTCGATCAATACCCCTTCGAGCTTGCGGTCGCCGGCGTAGATGTCGTTCGTCCACTTGATGCGCGTTGCGATGCCGTATGCGGCGAAGGTATCGGTCAGGGCCACCGACATCGCCTCGCAGAGCAGGAACTGCTCTGCGACGGGCAGGAAGTGCGGCTCGACGACCATCGTGAAGGTGAGGTTTTCGCCTTCGGGGCTGAGCCACTTGTGGCCCCGCTGCCCGCGCCCGGCGGTCTGGTGTTCGGCCCATACGATGTCGCCGTGGCGGTATTTCGCGTCGCGGGCGTCGTCGTTGGTCGAGGTGGTGGTGCCGAGGTGGTAGATCATTTTTTCCGGATGTTTTGAGCTTGCGGGTGTCAGACCGAGACGCCGAAGTCGCGCAGGGCGTCGTTGAGCGAGGTTTTCTTGTCGGTCGATTCCTTGCGCTGTCCGATGATCAGCGCGCACGAGACGCTGTATTCGCCCGCGGGGAACTGCTTGCGGTAGCTGCCCGGGACGACCACCGAGCGCGGCGGGACGTATCCCTTGTAGGTGACGGGTTCGGGCCCCGTGACGTCGATGATGTGCGTCGATCCGGTGATCACGGTGTTCGAGCCGAGCACGGCCTCGCGGCATATGTGGGCGCCCTCGACGACGATCGCGCGGGATCCGATGAAGCAGTTGTCCTCGACGATCACCGGAGCGGCCTGCACGGGCTCGAGCACGCCGCCGATCCCCACGCCTCCCGAGAGGTGCACGTGGCGTCCGATCTGGGCGCAGGAACCCACCGTGGCCCAGGTGTCGACCATCGTTCCGGTGTCGACGTAGGCGCCGATGTTGACGTACGACGGCATGAGGATCGCCCCCGGAGCGATGTAGGCACCGTAGCGCGCCACGGCGTGGGGCACCACGCGCACGCCCAGCTCCTCGTATCCGTGCTTGAGCTCCATCTTGTCGAACCACTCCAGCTCTCCGGCCTGCATCCTGCGCATGGGCTGGATCGGGAAGTAGAGGATGATGGCCTTCTTGACCCACTCGTTGACCTGCCAGAGGCTCTTCTCCGCATCGACGGGTTCGGCCGTGCGGAGCGCGCCCTTGTCGACGGCCTCCACGACGTCGCGGATCGCCTGCTGCACGTCGGGCTCGCGGAGCAGCGTGCGGTCTTCCCACGCCTGCTCGACTATCTTTTTGAGTTCGTTGTACATGGTGCGTCGTTTGTGCCGCACGGGCGTTGCCCCGTGCGGGATGTTCCCCGCAAAAATAGGCAAAATATCGGATTTCCGCCTCCCCGGGGCGGAAAAATGGGCCCCAGGCGGCACGTCGTGTTGAAAATGTATCCTATTTTCGGCTTTTTTTCTAACTTTGCACCGATAACACAATATTTTCCAACCCCAAACGATTCGGTCATGAAATCCATCCATGCCATCGCCGTACTGCTTGGAGGGGCGGCACTGGCGGTAAGCTGCAACAACATGAAGCAGATAAAACTCCTTCCGTATCCCGAGACCGCCCGCGGCGAGGTGGTCGACAACTATTTCGGCACCGAGGTGCCCGATCCCTACCGCTGGCTGGAGGATGACAACTCGGAGGCCACGGCGGCCTGGGTGGCCGCGGAGAACGCCGTGACGGAGAACTACCTGTCGCAGATCCCCTTCCGCGGGGCGATCCGCGAGCGGCTCACCGAGCTGTGGAACTATGCCAAGGAGTCGGCTCCCTCGAAGCACGGCGAGTGGTGGTACTACTCCTATAACGACGGACTGCAGAACCAGTCGGTGATCTACCGCACGAAGGAACTCGGAACGCCGGGCGAGGTGTTCCTCGACCCCAACAAGCTCTCCGACGACGGCACCGTGGCCCTTTCGGACATCTCCTTCTCGAAGGACGGGCGCTATTTCGCCTATGCCGCGGCCGCTTCGGGTTCGGACTGGGTGGAGATCCGCGTGATGAACACTGCGGACGGCTCGCTCACCGAGGATTGCATCAAGTGGGTGAAGTTCTCGGGCGCGGTGTGGGCCCCCGACTCGAAGGGATTCTACTACAGCGCCTACGACGCCCCGAAATCGAGCGTCTATTCGTCGCAGAACCAGTTCCAGAAGGTCTACTACCACGCCCTCGGCACGCCGCAGTCGTCCGACCGCCTCATCTATGAGGATCGCGAGCACCCGCTGCGCTACTTCTCGGCATGGCCTTCGGAGGACGGGGAGTGGCTCTTCGTCATCGGCTCGGAGGGCACCTCGGGCAGCGAGATCCTCTGCCGCCGGATCTCGGAGACGAAGTTCCGCACGCTGCTCCCGGGCTTCGAGCACGACTATGCGCCCGTGGACTGCAAGGACGACGCCCTCTACTACCGGACCAACGACGGGGCCTCGAACTACGCCCTGATGAAGCTCGACCTGAAGCGCCCGGGCAAGCCCGAGACGGTGATTCCCGAGAGCGAGGATCTGCTCGAATGGGTCGGCACGGCGGGCGGCTGCCTCTTCGCCGGCTACCTCGAGGATGCCCACGGGCAGGTCTCGCAGTACAACTACGACGGAACCCTCGTGCGGCGCGTCGAACTCCCGGCCATCGGCACGGTGAGCGGCTTCGACGGCCGGAAGGAGGATACCGAACTCTTCTACACGCTGGTGAACTATACCTCCCCGGCGACGATCTACCGCTACGACATCGCCACGGGCGCGACCTCGCTCTACAAGGCCCCGGAGGTGAATTACGATCCGTCGCTCTACGTCACCGACCAGGTCTTCTACACCTCGAAGGACGGCACGCGGGTTCCGATGTTCATCACCCACCGCAAGGACATGAAGCTCAACGGCAAGAACCCCTGCCTGCTCTACGCCTACGGAGGCTTCCAGATCAGCATGACCCCGGGCTTCAACCCCTCGGCGCTGATGTTCGTCGAGCAGGGCGGCATCTACTGCGTGGCCAACCTGCGCGGCGGCTCGGAGTACGGTGAGGAGTGGCACAAGGGCGGCATGCTGGCCAACAAGCAGAACGTCTTCGACGACTTCATCGCCGCGGCCGAATACCTCATCGCCGGGAAGTACACCTCGTCGGAGCGCCTGGCCATCAACGGCGGCTCGAACGGCGGACTGCTCATCGGCGCCTGCGAGGTGCAGCGCCCCGACCTCTACGCCGTATGCCTTCCGCAGGTCGGCGTGATGGACATGCTGCGCTTCCACAAGTTCACCATCGGCTGGGGCTGGGTCGTGGAGTACGGCTCGTCGGAGGATGAGGAGCAGTTCTCCTACATCTACAAGTACTCCCCGCTGCACAATATCAAGGAGGGCGTGTCGTACCCCGCGACGCTCGTCACGACGGGCGACCACGACGACCGCGTCGTCCCGGCGCATTCGTTCAAGTTCGCGGCCACGATGCAGCACTGCCAGGCGGGCGACGCCCCGATTCTGATCCGCATCGACTCGAATGCGGGCCACGGGGCCGGGAAACCCACCTCGAAGCGCATCGACGAGGCGGCCGACATGTACGCGTTCCTGTTCCAGAACATCGGCGTGCCCTACAAGGCGGTGAAATAGCGGCTTCGGCGGCGCCCCTCCGCCCCCGGAACGGGGCGGGAGGGCCTTGCCGGCCCGTAAAAGGTTAGGTTAATTTTTGAACATATCGACATGAAGGTCTACAAATTCGGAGGCGCCTCGGTGCGGAATGCCGACGGCGTCAGAAATCTGCGCAAAATCATCGACGAGGAGCAGCACCTGTTCATCATCGTCTCGGCCATGGGCAAGACGACGAATGCCCTTGAGAAGGTGTTCGAGGGGCTGCAGAAGGGCGACAAGGCCCTCTCGAAGGAGCACATCGACACCCTGCGCACCTACCATGCGGAGATCATCGACGACCTGTGGCACGGCCACAAGAGCCTCCCGGCGGTCGACGCACTGTTCGACGAGCTGGAGCAGGTGGCCACCGAAACCCGCTACGAGGCTTCGGACGCCGAGTTGTGGTACGACGCCATTGTCTCCTACGGTGAACTGGTTTCCACGACGATCATCTCCGAATACCTCAATTACGCCGGGGTTCCGAACCGGTGGATCGACATGCGCCGCTGCTTTGTCACCGAGCAGCGCCACAAGGATGCCGGGGTCGACATCGAGGCTTCGGCGCCGCTGCTCAAGGCGCGGCTTGCGGAATGCCGGGAGACGATCTTCATCGGCCAGGGCTTCATCGGCGGGGCGCCGGACGGCACGACCACGACTCTCGGGCGCGAAGGCTCGGACTATTCGGCGGCGGTTGTTGCGAACATCCTCGACGCGGAGTCGATGTCGGTGTGGAAGGATGTCGACGGCGTGCTGAACGCCGATCCGAAGATCTTCCCCGACGCGGTGCGTATCGCCGAGCTGAACTACCTCGATACCATTGAGTTGGCCTACAGCGGGGCGCAGATCATCCACCCGAAGACGATCAAGCCGCTGCAGAACAAGAATATCCCGCTCTACGTGCGGCCCTTCGGCGACAAGCGCAAGCCGGGGACGGTGATCCGCGGCCTTTCGGCTCCCGTCGACGTTCCGATCCTGATCCTGAAGAAGGATCAGGTGCTGCTGACGATCCGTTCGCGGGACTTCTCGTTCGTCCTGGAGGAGAAGTTCGCCACGATCTTCTCGCTGCTGGAGCGCTACCGCATCAAGGCGAACCTGATCCACAACTCGGCGGTGAACCTGAGCCTGTGCGTCGACAACTCGTGGCACATCGACGAGGCGGTCGAGGCGCTGCGCGAGGCGGGCTTCGACGTGATGAAGGCCGAGGAGATGGAACTGCTCACCGTGCGCGGCTATACGGAGGAGCTCTGGCACCGCTATGCCCGCGGGCCTCAGGTCTTCATCCGCCAGGCCACGCAGTCCACGGTGCGCGTGGTGCGCAAGCGCGGGTAACACCTCCTGCGAATCCCCTGCGAATCCCCTGCGAATCCCCTGCGAATCTTTTGCGGATCCTCTGCGGCCCGACTGCCCGGCGCGGCTTCCGGCAGGGTAGGGAGACAAAACGCGGTACCCCCACGGGGCACCGCGTTTGTTTTGGATCCGGTCTCTCCTCCCCGTGCCGGGAGAGGAGCCGATGAAAGGTAACTCCCTGTGCCGGGAGAGGAGCCGGTAAGGTAAAAGGTAACGTGAAGGGCCGAAAGGGACGGGGGGGTAAAAAATCCCGGCGGCGGGTTACTCCATTCCCTGGCGCATTTTGTGCAGAATGCCGAATACCGACTTCTCCTTGATCTGTCCCGAGCGTTTCATCTCGAGGATCGTGCGGGCGATGTAGCGTTCGATATCGCGCTGCAGCCGCTTGTAGAGCGGGCATTTGGTGTAGTTCTCGTTGTCGAGCAGCACGTCGCGGATCGAGCGCAGCGAATTGGTGTAGTTCGACATCTCGTTCTTGAGCGCCACGCCCTGCTTCTGCGAGGCGGTGATGCGGGCGATCGACATCGCGCGCAGCTTCTCGCACACGGAGTTCAGCAGGATCATCACCACGTTGTCCATCAGCGTGTGTCCGTGCATGAAGAGGTAGGTGTTTTCGGGCTTCACGCCGCGTTCGCGCAGCTGCTCCTCGAAGCGCTTCATGGGCTCGATCATCCGGGGGTTGCGCTGCTGGAGGAGTTTTTCGCGTTTTTCGACGTTTCGCTGCAGCCATTCGATCGTGCGGGCACCGTTCTGCTCGAGGTCGAGGTATCCGATGCGCACCGAGGCCTTGAAGTCGATGAGCGGGAAGACGTTCTCCGTGGCGAGCTGTGCCGAGAAGGCGTACCACACGAACAGCGGATAGATCGTGCAGGAGTAGTCGCGCATGAACTGCACGAAGTCGAAGATTCGGGTGTCGTTCTTCGTGGCCTTCACGCAGACGTTGTGCAGCGAGGGCGCGTAGCAGAGATAGTTCTCGGTGGCGTAGGCGTAGGTGTGGAACATGTAGCGGGCGCCGAGCACCTCGCGCGACTGTTCGGTGCGTCCGGCGAAGAGGTAGTCGAAGTCGGAATCTACGCACAGCAGCAGCTCCTCCGAGGAGTTGGGGATCGTTCCGAGGAGAACCTTCTTGCCCTTGGGCAGGTCGCCGCGGTCGGGCACCGAGATCTCGAAACGCAGGTAGGGGTTCTGGAAGTGGTCGAAGATCCCGCGCCAGAAAGCCACGTCCTCGTACCCCTCGACATAGACCTTTACCAGCCGCTGGTCGGGGTTTGCCGGCAGCGGTTGGGGCAGCTCTTCGAGGGTCTCCGGGCGTGTGAAGGGATTGGCCTTCCGGAGTTTTTCGCGGAACTTCCTTGCCATACGCAGACAAAGATAGAAATTTTCGTATTTTTGTGCAAAATATCGCCCTCTTTCGGGCGTTATATTTCAACAATTTGAACACATTATGGCGGATAACGACTGGAAATCGCGGCTGGGGATGGTCTACTCGACGAATCCCGACTTCCGATACGACACGGACGAAAAGCCCGAGGCGGAGACGCTGCCTGCCGGGCAGCAGGAGCTGCGCGTGTGGCTCGACCGCAAACAGCGGGGCGGCAAGGTGGTGACCCTCGTGCGCGGGTTCGTGGGGCGGAGCGCCGACCTGGAGGATCTGGCGCGGCTTCTCAAGACGCGCTGCGGTGTGGGCGGCTCGGTCAAGGAGGGTGAGATCATCATCCAGGGCGACCACCGCGACCGGGTCGTCGAGATCCTCCTCCGCGGCGGTTACCGCTGCAAAAAAGCCGGTTCCTGACGTGCGCAGACTGCTTCTCCTCCTCGCAACGCTCTGCACGGCGTGCCTCACGCGGCACGCCGCGGCGCAGTATTATACCTGGGGATCGGATCCTCCGCAGAAGTGGTCCTCGCTGCGCACGTCCGACGTGAAGATCCTCTATCCCGACACGGTGGGCGACATCGCCCGGCGCACGCTCTTCTACATCGATGCCGTGCGTCCCTCGATCGGCTACGGATTCCGCCACGGCCCGATGCGCCTGCCCTTCGTCATGCACCCCGAGAACTTCCAGTCCAACGGGCTGGTGATGTACCTCCCCAAGCGGGTGGAGTTCCTCACCTCGCCGGCCGTCGA
>DWYP01000004.1 GCA_019118605.1 Candidatus Alistipes faecavium
ATCCTGAGCCAGGATCAAACTCTCCATTGTAAAAAAATAAATGTTTCGTTAGAGTCCTGACTATTCGTTTCCTTTAAAGGAAATTGACAGATAAATACTACATTTCTCTCAAAATAACCAGTAATTCAAAGAACCAGTTTAAAAAAGCTCCGCACTTTTGGGTGCGAAAGGGATTGCAAAGTTAAGCACTAATTTTGAATCCTGCAAATCTTTTTTCAAGATTTTTTTCAACCGCCGCAAGGACGGTTTGAAAAAAGCGGCAGGAGGTGCGAAACCCGAATCCGCAAAGACTTTTTCAAGAACGTGCATTCGGCTGAAAATCAGACCTCAAACTACTTCAGACTCCCTTATTGTAAGCCCTCGGCGTATTTGGAAGAATCTGTATTTCTCAAATGCGGATGCAAAGGTAGCGACTTTTTCGGAACCTGCAAATATTTCCGTATCTTTTTTTGAAAAAAATTTAAATTTTCCTCTTTGAGGGGGGATGATACCTTAATATATAGGGACGGGACAGGGCGGGCAAGGCAGGCAGGGCGGGCAGAACGAGCAAGGCGGGCAGGACAGACAGACAGGCAGGACGGGCAGGACGGGCAGGGCGGGCAGGACGGGCAGGACGGACAGGACGGGCAGGACGGGCAGGACGGAACCGAGAGAACCGAAGGAAAAGAAGTTCGGGGAGAAGAAGTTCGGGAAGATGAAGTTCGGGAAGGGCGGCAAGGAAAAAGCCGTCGGGTAAATGCGGGGAGGGTTGCAGGGAGAAGTAAATTCAGCCGCCGCCCCCAAGCCGACATGACGGCAAGACGGTCGGCAAAGAGGAAAAGAGCCGGAAAGAATCCCCCAAAAAGGACGGATGCGGATTTTTTTCGTATTTTTGCCCCAAAATGACGGATTCATGAAACTCAAAAAGGTCTCTCTCCTCGTCGTGCTGCTGCTCATCGCAGATCAGGCGCTCAAAATCTGGGTCAAGACCCACATGCACCTCAACGAGGCGATCGTCGTCTTCCCCGACTGGTTCCAGCTGCGGTTCATCGAGAACAACGGCGCGGCGTTCGGCATGCACATCTATACCGGCAGCGGGTTCGACTGGGGCAAGCTGCTGCTGGGCATCTTCCGCATCGCCATGGTTTGTGCCGTGGGATGGATGATCCACCGCCTTGTCACCAAACGACAGGATACACCCAAGGGTGTGATCGTCGGACTGGCGCTGATCCTGGCCGGAGCCCTGGGCAACATCCTCGACAGCGCATTCTACGGACTGATCTTTTCGGAGTCGACACCCTATGCCGTTGCAGAGTTCGGAGGGCATTATGCCGGGTTCATGATGGGCAAGGTCGTCGACATGTTCTACTTCCCGCTGTTTCAGTGGAACAGCGTGCCGCGCCTGCTGCGCTTCCTGGTCGACAGCAACAACTACTTCTTCGGCGCCATCTTCAACTTGGCGGATGCATACATCTCTGTGGCAGTCGTTTACCTGATCTTTTTCCAGTACCGCTTCTTCAACAGATAGATTTTTTTCGAAAAAAAGGTTGGAGATTCGAAAAAAAGCGTTACTTTTGCACACCGCAAATCCGGAACAACACCGGTGCAATGCCCAGGTGGCGGAATAGGTAGACGCGCACGTTTCAGGTGCGTGTGCCGCAAGGCGTGCAGGTTCGATTCCTGTCCTGGGCACGGAAAACCCCGTTGAACGAAAGTTCGGCGGGGTTTTGCTTTATGCGTCCGGACGCGGGGAGGGAAGGGAAGGGGCCGCGAAGGCGGAAAAAAGAAAAAAACAGAGCGGCAGGCGAAGGAGGCAAAAACATCCGGGGATGGGCGAAGGGCGAACAAGAGGACAGGCAAGAGACAGGCAAGGAGACAGGCAGGCAAGGGAAGAGCGGCAGAAGAATCGGGAGACGAATCGGGAGTAGGATCGGCAGAAAGCCGGAAGAAGGGCGGAAGAAGGGCGGAAAATATCAGTCGGAGTCGCGGGAAGAGCAATTTTTGAGTATTTTTGTATGACTTCCGGCGTTCGGAGGTGCAAAACCCTCAACCAAAAGCACGACAAAATGCACTTTTTTACACGATCCTGCGCCCTCCTTGCGGCGGCAATCCTCTTTCAGGGCCCCGGAGCAAAGGCCCAAGGCAACAATGACGGCGCCCCGACGGGCAGTCTCCTCCAGTATGTCGACACGCGGATCGGCACCGACCTGTGGCAGAAAAAATCCACGTTGAGCAACGCCGAGCGCCCGCACGGCTTCGTCTATCCGGGGGTAGGCCTGCCCTTTGCCATGACCCAATGGTCGGCACAGACCGCCGAGAACGACATCGCCTACGCCTGGCAGCATGAGCGGATTCAGGGGTTCCGCGCCACGCACTACCCCAACGGTGCGGCGATGTCGGAGTACGGAGCCTTCACGATCATGCCCTCGGTCGGCGAGCTGAAGACCGACGTCTCCGAAAGGGCTTCGAGGTATGCGCACGACGGCGAGATCGCAAAACCCCACTACTACGCCGTAACCCTCGAGGATTACGGCATCCGCGCGGAGCTGACCGGAGCCTCGAAGGCCGGGTACCTGAAGTTCACCTATCCCGCCTCGGAGCAGGCGCACATCCTCATCGACAATCCCCGCAGCGACAAGGGCAGCTACTTCCGCGTCCTTCCCGAACGCAACGAGATCGAAGGGTTCACCACCGTGGCCGGGCGTGTCGGGAATCAGGGGTATGTCGGCCGGGAGTTCGCCTGCTACTTCGTGGCGCGCTTCAACAAGCCCCTCGGAGAGTGCGCGATCGTCCCGTCGCCGAGCGAAACCCCCATGGAGCAGCTCTTCGACAGAGGCTTCGAGGGCGAGTTCTTCAACAACATGTCGCTCGAGGGGAGTCCCGAAGCGACGAGGGTCGACTCGAAGATCGATTTCGAGTGGGACGGCGCCCCGGCAAAGGGGATACAGGCCGACCGATTCTCGATAAGGTACCGCGGCACGATGAAGGCCCGCACCTCCGGGGAGCATGCCTTTTACCTGACCAGCGACGACGGAGCCCGGATGTTCATCGACGGGCGGAAGGTCATCGACGCATGGTCCGACCACGGGCCGCAGACGGATGTCTGCACGTGCGAGATGCGTGAAGGCGAGGAGCACGAGGTCGTCATCGAGTATTACGAGAACACGAACTCCGCGACGCTGAAACTGAGCTGCGTGGAACCGAAGGAGTATGACGCCGCGCGGCTCCGCCGGATGGCGCTCAAGGGCTCCTCCGGAGCCGCGGTGCACGTGACGTTCGCAACCTCGGAAGGCGAGGCCGTGGAGGTGCAGGTCGGCACGTCGTTCATCAACTTCGAGCAGGCGCGCCGGAATCTCCGCGAGGAGATCGGGGAGAAGTCCTTCGAAGAGCTCCGCGCGCAGACCGGGGCGGCCTGGGAGGAGGCCCTCGGGAAGATCCGCATCGAGACCTCCGAGCGAAACCGGGAGATCTTCTACACCGCCCTGCAGCGCTGCATGCTCCTGCCGCGGGAGATCTCCGAGGGCGGATACCATTACAGCGCATTCAACGGGAAGATCATGCCCGGGGTGATGTACACCGACTTCTCGCTGTGGGACACCTTCCGCTCGCTGCACCCGCTGCTGATCTTCCTGCAGCCCGCGAGGGTCAACCGGATGATCGAGGCGCTGCTCAACTCCTACGACGAGGGCGGCTGGATCCCGAAATGGCCCAGCCCGGGCTATTCGAACATCATGCACGGGACCCATGCCGACGCGGTGATTGCCGACGCCTACGTCAAGGGGCTGCGCGACTACGACTGCGACAAGGCCCTCGAGGCCATGATGAAGAACGCCACCACGAAGGGCACGGGACGATACGTCGCCCGCGTGGGGATCCTCGACTTCATACGCCTGGGATACGTCCCCACGGACAAATACGGCGAGTCGGCCATCCGGACGCTCGAATTCTCCTACGACGACTTCTGCATCGCACAGATGGCCCGAGCCATGGGCAACGACGGGCTGTATGAGCGGATGATGGCCCGGGCGGGGAACTACATCAACATCCTCGATCCCGAGACGCGGATGGTTCGGGGTCGCAACAGCGACGGCACGTGGCGCGACGCGAAAGACCCGTCGATCAGCGGCTGGGCGCAGGGCTCCGACCGCGACCGTGAGACCTACTTCCGCAACATCACGCTCTTCGTTCCGCACGACGTGCAGGGACTGGCCAACTTCATGGGTGGGAACGCGGAGCTGGAGGCCTATCTCGACTACTTCTTCGACAACGACTTCTATTACGTCGGGGACGAATACTCGATGCACTCCCCCTACCTCTACAATTTCATCGGCAAGGCGTGGAAAACGCAGAGGACTATCCGCGGGCTGCTCGACTACAACTTCACGAACGACTCCTGGGGGCTGCCCGGGAACGACGACTGCGGGCAGATGTCCTCGTGGTACGTCATGGGCGCGATGGGGTTCTACCCCGTGTGTCCGGGGATTCCGGCCTACCAGATCGGGAGTCCCGTCGTCGACCGGGTGGAGATGAAGCTTGCAAACGGGAAGACTTTCACGCTCGTTGCGGAGAACAACTCGCCGCAGAACGTCTACATCCAGTCGGCGCGGCTCAACGGAAAGCCCTGGACGAAAAGCTGGATCAGCCACGACGACATCATGGACGGCGGGACGCTGGTGCTCAGGATGGGCAGCCGCCCGAACCGGAAATGGGGCGCGGCGAAGGAGGACATCCTCCCGTCGGTCAGCGCCCCGGCGGCCCGTTAGGACTGTCGCCGCGGAGCGGGCGGTGGCATCCCGCGGTTCGGTCTGTCACCGCGTCGCATCCGAGTCCACGAGGAACGTGCCGTAGTCGGCATGCTCGTTCGCCCGCATCTCCAGCGGCCGCCACCACAACTGCGACGGCTTCGTATTCAAGATATTGTCGCAATCCACAAAGCCGATATTGAGGTTGAAACGCCGGATCCCTTCGGCCGGGAGGGAGAGTTCGGCCTCCAGCCCGGAGTCTGTCGGCCGGCACACTGCCCGACAATCGTCGTCGGACGTCGCCCCGGCCGTCAGTTCAATCCGGCGGGTCGGCGCACCCTCGGGCGTGAACAGCACGATCAGGCGGTCCTGCAGCTTTTCCGGGTCGGGATCCGTAATGAGCACGTCGTCCGAAGTCTCGATGCGGAGCAGAAGGCGGGAGCCGCGGAGCGACACCTCGAACAGGAAGCGGCCGTCGTCGGTCGAATGCCAGTCCCAGTCCTCCCGGACATAGAACGGATCGTCGACCCGGACACGGAGCGGCGTCGCCCCACAGCGGCGGATGCAGTCCGCCAGCCACCGCTTCCCGGCAGGAGCCGAGACCTCGCGGTCCCCGATCCGATAGCAGCCCACGCATGCCACCTCCACAGGCGGCAGGTCGTCGAGCGACTGCGGCCGGTCGAAAAACAGCCGCAACGGGATCGTATCGCACGAATTGCCGCGAACCTCCCGGGTGAACTCCGCAGGCTCGAAGCACCCGTGCGGAATCTCCGGAGCCCGGAACGACACCCGCAGAGGCAGTTCCGAGGGATTGGTCAGCACGAGGTCGGTCGCGAGAAGATTCGTCGGGCTCTCCGCGGCCACCGTCGGGACGACATGCAGCCACTCCTCCCCGGCAAGCTGCTCCACCGGAACGCGGCTTTGCTCGTTCACGGCATCGAGCGGGAGAGGCGTGCCGTCCACCGAGACGTTGCGGATCGCAACCTCCCCCCTGCAGACGTCAACCACGAAGAAATGGTCGAACTCCCCCATCGCAACGCCGCGCATCGGGGAGTCGCCGCCCATGGTGGCAAGGTTGTAATGGGGGCGTCCCTGTCGGCTGGCGGCATAGTAGCGGTGCGTATGCCCGCTGAAGACGGTGACGTCTCGCTTCAGGAACTGCTCCTCGAGGAGGTTGTAGTTGGGATCCGTACCGGTAAACCACAGCGGGGTGTGCATGACAACGAACATCGGCCCTTCGGAGCGCTCCTGCTCCAGCACGCGGAGGAAATACGCTGCTTGTGCGTCGGAAATCCCGGTACGGCCTTCGCCGAGGATCTCCTCGGTATTGAGCACCAGGAACAGCGAAGAGCCCGCCCGGAACGCATAGTAGCTGCGGCCGAAGCGCTCGTTCCAAAGCGCCGCGAGCTCCCGGTTGCTGTAGTCGTGGTTCCCGGGCGCAGAGTAGAACGGGGCCCCGAACCGTTCACTCAGGGCGTCGAACTCCGCCCACATCCGCAGCGCATAATCCCTGTCGGTAGTATATCCGTCGATCAGGTCGCCCACCGCAACGACAAAGTCGGGGGCACAGGCGCGGAGCTGTTCGGCGCCTTTGCGGAAGACGTCGCGCCGCTCGCCGCCCGCGCGGTCGGCAACCACGACAAAACGATACGTATCGGAGAGTTCGGGAAGGATCGAAAAGGCACCTCGGAGCGTATCGCTGCCATACGAGGGCTGCCCGAAGGCAAAAAAAGGAAGTCCTGTCAACAGGAACAGCAATCGTTTCATTTCAACATGATTTCTGACATTCGACAAAATAATCGAGGACATGGAGGCGACAAGACGCAGCCGAAGGATCCGGAAGCATCGGTGTCGCGGGCGACCGGCGGAGCGGTCGGAGAGGAACCTGCAGCGGAGCTGCAGAATGGAAGCAGCGGAACGGCGGCTGTCGGACGGCAGAGCGACGGTGAGGCGGCAAACGGCAGCGAACGGCGGCGAACGACGGCGGCAGGGCCGCGGTCGGATGACCGGATGACCAGATGATCGGGCAACCAGACGGTCAGACGATCACCTGCTTCTTCCGGTACATGTCCCGGAACTCCTTGGGCGTACACCCCTTTTTGCGGCGGAACAGCCGGTTGAAATTCGACATGTTGTTGTAGCCGCACTCGTAACAAATCTCCGCAATGGTCTTGTTCGTGTCGATCAACAGCCGGGCGACCTTGCCGATGCGGATGTCGATCAGGTAGTCGGTAAAGCTCTTGCCCGTATGCTGACTGAAAAAGCGGCTGAAGGCCACTTCGCTCATGTTGGCGAGATGCGCCACCTCGCCCAGCGTGACGTTGCGGGCGAAATTCTGCTGCAGGTAGGCATCCGCCAGGCGGATCCGACGGCTCTGGATACTGCTCTCGGCATGGGCGAAGGCGTTGCTGGCCAGCGTCCGCGTATCGTGCGAAACCGACAGTTCGTAAAGGAGCGTCAGAAAGGTGACGACCAGATAGAACCCCTGCGACTCGCACGTCAGGGCGTTGAGCAGCGGCCGCACCCGCAGGATCGTGGCCAACGAGAACGACAACCCTTTGCACCCCTTCTGGAACATCGTCTGAATCGAGTGGAACTGATTCTTGTCCAGGAGTTTGTCCGAAAGCCAGTCGTCCGAAAACTGGATCGTGATTTCGCGGATGTTGCCCGGCACAAGGCGGTGGTTCTGCCAGCCGTGCTCCAGATTCCCGCTCGAAATGAGCACCAGTTCGTAATCGCCGATCTCCTCGATCGAATCCCCCACAACCCGCTGGGCCCCCGCGGCGTTCTCGATATAGTTGATCTCGAACTCCCGGTGGGTATGGATCGGATAGTTGAATTCGGCTTTCCGGCGCTCGATGACATAGATGCAGTCGGCCTCGGAAAGCGGGGTGATCTCATGGAGCACACTGTTGTTTTTGGTCGGGATCATCGTTCGGGTCTTTGGGTGTTACGAATATAGCCATTTTCGCACAATAAAACAACTGATCGGAACGCCCCCTCCCGCTGCGGAGGGCCGGAGCTATTCGTACAGAGACCCCACCTTGTCAAGGGTGAGAATGTCGTCCCGCCCGACGAAGGTCTTCAGGCCCGAAGCCGAGGCATGCCCCGGCCATGCCGCATAGAAATGGCCCGGAATATCGTAGGCATTGCGCCACAGCATGACGTAGGAGAACCCCTGCCCCTGCAACAGCGGGTAGAGCACCTCCTCGAACCATGCGGGATTCTTCAGCCCCTCGGAGCCGGTCTCGGTCAGCGCCGGGAGTTTGCCGTGCGCCGCGGCGAACTCCAGCAGGATGGCTGTCCGGGCGCGCACGTCGTCGGAAAATCCGCTGTCGGGCAGGTCATAGGCGTCGAATCCCACGATATCGACGTATTCGTCGCCCGGATAACGCTCGGCGAACTCCTCGACCGATCCGTATCCGGCGGCCGAATAGGCCCACAGCAGGTTGTGCACGCCGCGCGCCCGCAGCTCCCGGGCCGTGTAGCGCCACAACGACACATACTGCTCGACGGCACACAGGTCGCGGCCCCACCAGAACCAGCTGCCGGTAAGCTCGTGGAACGGCCGGAAGATTACCGGAATCGGTGTGCCGTCGCCGTCCTTCAGGCTCAGGAAGAAGGCCGACAGCCGATCGAGCCACTCCTGATACAGAGCGTTCTTTTCTCCTCCGGGCAGGATGCTTTCGACCGCACGGTCCGAACTTACGTCCCAGGCGTCCCCGCCTGTCAGCGGATTGCGCGCATGCCAGCTGAGGGTGTTCACCCCGCCCCGGGCGCAGACGGTTTTCATGTAGTCGCGGATGCGGTTGAAATAGATACTGTCGAGCGAATGCGCCGCGCCCAGTTCCAGTTCGCCGACCTCCCAGCCGAAAAGCGCCGGATAGCGGCCGCAGGCATCGCGGAAGTCGCACCGGTCGGGTTCGTCGTACCACCCCACCCCATAGGCCAGGGCGTCCTGGTGCCCGATCATCGTACCGCGCGCGGCCAACGTCCGCAGATTCGAAAGCAACGCGGCGGTCTGCGGCGTGGCGTCGGGATCCGAGGTCGGGAGAGTACGGGTTCCCGTGCAGGATGGGAGCGTCGACAACATCATACAGGCAAGCAGTGAAAGGATTTTCGAGTTCATTGATGATGGATTTATTGGTTTTTCATGTTGGCGGCCCGTTTGTTCTCCAACTCGACCATGATCGAGCGCATGCGTCGCTCCGAAAGCGGGTAGAGGGAGATGAAGAAGACCGAAAGGGCCGTGCCGACGGCCGGGAGGAAGCTCAGGAACATCTTGATGCCGTGGATCGCCTCGGCACTCTGCACCTCATTGGCCCGGAATCCGAAATAGTGGAGAAGCCACCCGGTCACCGCACTGCCGATGGCCCATCCGAATTTCTGCGACATGGACGACGAGGAGAAGATCAGCCCCGTGGCGCGGTTGCCCGTGCGGAGTTCGGAGTAGTCCGTGCAGTCGGCATACATCGACCAGAGGATTGGGAAAATGCTCCCCGCGCAGATCGAGATGAGCACCTGCAGCAGGAAGATCATCGTCAGGTTGTCGCGGTCGAGCCAGTAGAAGGCCACGCTCAGCACCGTGGCGAGGATCATGGCCGCCATGTAGGTGCGCTTCTTCCCGATGCGGTTGCTGACCGGTGCCGCGAGGATCACACCCAGAATATTGGCGGCCTGCCCAACGGCCAGATAGAGCCCCGAGAGGACGAACGGCACTCCGAAGAGCGTGATGGCTGGATGCTCCGCCTCGACGACGTAGTACTTGAAGTAGTAGACCGTCGCACCGTCACGGATCGAATTGAAGACCAGGGCCGACACGCCTGCGCCGAGCAGGATCCACCACGGGCGGTTGCCCAGCAGATCCTTCAGGTCGTCGAGCAGCGGCGCCTGCTTCTCCCGCACGGGTTTCACCCGCTCGCGCGTCAGCGCGAAGCACCCGTAGAACAGCACGGCGCACAGCACGCCGATCACCACCACGCTCATCATCCACCCGTGCTGCTGCGCTTCGATCGAAGAGTCGCCGCCGCCGAAGAAGTTGGTCATAGGCATGAAGAGCAGCAGGGCAATGAAACTGCCGATGTAGGCGAAGGTCATGCGGTAGGTCGAAAGCACGTTGCGATCCCGCGGGTCGGGGCTCATCACCCCGAGCAGCGAGGCGTAGGGAACGTTGATGGCCGAATAGACCATCATCATCAGCGAATAGGTCGCATAGGCATAGACGATTCTCCCCGTCAGCCCCAGCGAGGGGGTCGTGAAGGTCAGGACGCCGATCAGAGCGAAGGGGATGCAGAGCCAGAGCAGGTAGGGGCGGAACTTGCCCCACCGCGAACAGGTACGGTCGGCGATGACCCCGACGATCGGATCGAAGGCCGAATCCCAGACGCGCGTGACGAGGAACATCGTCCCGACGACGGCTGCCGGCAGTCCGAAGACGTCGGTATAGAAGATCATCAGGTAGGAGCCGAAGAGCTTCCAGAACATCGACGAAGCCATGTCGCCGAATCCGTAGCCCACTTTTTCCCGGAGTCGAATCATAGTATCGATTTTTCAGGTTCAAAGGGCCGGCAGGTTTACTGCCGCTTGAGATTCTTGTCGATCAGGCGCTTGAGCGTCTCGACAGAAGTCGAGGTCGTCAGGCCGTCGGACGGCGTGTGCAGGCAGTAGTCCACCAGGCGGTCGACGGTCGACGTGGCGACGTGCATCCGCGTGTCGGACGAGGCGTAATAGATGAAGACACGCCCGTCGGGATCGGCGATCCAGCCGTTCGAGAAGAGCACGTTCATCACGTCGCCCACGTATTCATCCCCGACCGGGGCCATGAAATAGCCGCCCGGCTCGGCAATCACGCGCGTGGGGTCGTCCAGCGCCGTCATGTACATGTAAAGCACGTAGCGAAGGCCCGAAGCGCATCCGCGCACGCCGTGGGCGAGGTGCAGCCAGCCCTGCGGCGTCTTGATCGGATGGGGTCCCTCGCCGTTCTTCACCTCCTTGACCGTGTGGTAGTGGCGCAGGTTGATGATCTTCTCGTCCCGGATCTCGGCGTGCGTCATGTCGTCGACCAGCGACCAGCCGATGCCCCCGCCGCTCCCGGCATCGATGAACCCGTCCTGCGGACGCGTATAGAGAGCGTATTTCCCGTCGACGAACTCCGGATGCAGCACCACGTTGCGCTGCTGGCTCGGGGACTTCAGATCGGAAAGGCGTTCCCAGGTCACCAGATCGTGCGTACGCGCGATACCGGCCGTCGCCGTCGCCGAGGAGAGGTCCCCGGCCTGCGCCTTCGGATCATGCCGCTCGGCGCAGAAAAGACCGTAGATCCAGCCGTCCTCATGGGCCGTCAGGCGCATGTCGTAGATGTTCGTGGCAGGATCCTCCGTATCGGGCATCGTGATCGGATAGTCCCAGAAGCGGAAGTTGTCGATGCCGTTGGGCGACTCGGCCACCGCGAAGAACGATTTGCGGTCGGCACCCTCGACACGGACTACAACGAGGTACCGGCCCTTCCATTTGATCGCCCCGGAGTTCAGCGTGGCGTTCATCCCGATGCGCTCCATCAGATAGGGATTCGTCGCCGGATCGAGGTCGTAGCGCCAGAAGAGCGGCGTGTGTTCGGACGTCAGGATGGGATACTCGTAACGGGTCCATACGCCGTTGGTCTGCGACGGCCTGTTCGCCCGGGATAGAAGTTTTTCATGTGCTGCCGTCAAGGCGGCAAGACGTTCTTTGAAAAAAACAGGTGTCATGTTTTTATGTGTTTGAAAGGATCATTCTTTGAAAGAGTTGGCCGGGAGCACGACCACACGGGTCGAGGCGGTGCAGCCGCCGTATTCCACCGAGACGATCGCCACACCCTGACGCAGGGCGCGTACCGTCCCGCTTGAGACATCGACCTCGGCGACCTCAGGATCGGAGGAGCTCCAGCGCAGGCCCTGCGTGCGGAACCACGTCCCGACCGGGCCGCCGAGCAACTGCAGCCGCCCGCCTTCGGACAGCACGGGGCACTGCGGACGCACGAAAAGCGCACGATCCCCCTCGGCGCCGCGCAGGGGCGGCATGCGGGTCTCGAAAAGAACCCGGTTCTCATGGAACAGACGCCGAAAATCGGCCAGGGCAGCGGCCGAACCCTCCTTATCCATACCGGCATAGGGAACGAACGGATGGCCGCTGCCGTCGCGATGCCAGTCGGCATTGTACCAGCACATAATCCACGCCAGGCGGTCGGTGCGGGGATTGTTCTTCACGGCATCCCACACGTATCGGGTCCAGAAGTCGGGAACGCAGGTCGGATAGGCAAGACGTTCGGCGCCCTTGTCGGTGCGCAGGCCCGCTTCGGTCCAGGCTGCAAGCTTGTCGTGCCGGGCCGCGTAGTCCACGATACGGCCCAGTTCGCGCGTCAGTTTTTCGGAGGTCAGGTAGGGCTTCAGCCCGGGTTCGTATCCGTCGTACCCGAGGATGTCTACATACTCGTCTCCCGGGTAGTAGCCGAAATCGGCTTCCTTGTCGGGCGCCCAGCAGTAGAGCAGGTTGCGCAGCCCCGCCGCACGCAGGTAGTCGACCGTCAGGCGGTAAAGCTGCCGGCAGGTCTCCTTCCCGGCGCCACGCCCCCACCAGAACCAGTCGCCGTTCATCTCGTGGAAGGGCCTGAATACCAGCGGGAATCCCAACTCCCGGAAAACCGGGATTGCCAGCGAGTCGAGGCAGGTCAGGAACCAGTCCAGGTCGGGGTTTGCCGCCCGGTCGGGATTCGCAACGATCCGGCGGGCGAGGTCGCGGTCCGCAGCCCCGGGCCCATCGACATAGAAGGAGCCCGAGAGGCGTCCCCCGAGATGCCAGCAATACCCTACGACGGCGCCCCGCGCATGGGCGCGGCGCATCGCCTCGAGATCGCGCGCGCGAAACTCCGCGTCCCCGTACCACATCAGGTCGCTCTCCACGAAGGCCGGGTTGTCGCCCGTCACTTCGCGGATGTCGGAACTCTCCACCGCATCGCTGCGCCCGGCATTATAACCGATTGTCAGCGCGTTGGCCATCCCGAACATCGTATAGCCCGAAGCCGTGATGTGCTTGAGCGCCGCATACAGATTCTCGGTCGCCGCGTCGCGTACGGGCTGCGAAGCGACGGCAGGGCCCATCAGGCAGAGTCCCAGCAGCAGCAATATGGGGCGTCTCATGCTCCGAGGATTTTATCGGCCCGTTCGATCACCGCCAGGCACATGCGGCTGTTGTGGTAGGGGCATTTCCAGAAACCTGCCTTGTCGTCGTCGAGGTTGGCCGTGCCGTCGGCCCTGCGGCTCCAGAACCACTCGCCGCCCTCGTGGTCGACGATCCGGGCGTCGATGTAGCGCCATGCGGCCTCGGAGCGGCGCAGAGCCTCCCCGTCGCCGAAATGCTGGAAAAGATTGAGGTAGCCGATCACGCTCTCGGCCTGCGGCCACCAGTGGCGGTCGTGGTCGGAGACACCCCGCGCAGGGTCGCTTTCGTAGATGATGCTCCCGTCGGGCTGCAGTCCCTCCGCGGCGGCGGCAGCCAGCCGCCGGACAACCGGCTCGACCCGTTTGAGCAGTGATTCGTCGCCGAGTTCGAGCGCCGCCTCGTGCAGCAGCCACGAGCCCTCGATGTCGTGTCCGTAGGAGACAATTCCCCCGCGGACGTCCCATTCGTCCCCGAAGAAGAGGTTGAAGTGGCCCGTCCGCGCATCGACGATGCGCGAGCAGAAAACCTCGAGCAACTCCCGGATCCGGGCCTCGAGGCGCGGGTCTTTCCACACCCGATAGAGGTTGGTATAGGGTTCGAGCACATGCAGGTGGGTATTCATCGACTTGCGTTCGTTCGAATCCTTGGCGCTCAGCCGCATGTCGGCGATCTCCGACCAGTCGCTGCCCAGAGCCTCCCAATAGCCGCCGAAGCGAGCGTCGTGCGCATACTGCTCGACGGCCTCGAAGAGGTTCTTCGCACACTCCAGGGCGCTCTCGTCGCCCGTAGCGCGGCAGTATTCGCTCATGCCGTAGATGGCAAAGCCCTGGCTGTAGATCTGTTTCTTCGCATCGAGCGGGTTCCCTGCGGCATCGACAGACCAGTAGACTCCGCCGTATCGGGGATCCACGAAGCAGCGCTCGACATACTCCTTGGCCCGACGGGCCATCTCCAGGCAGGCGGCATCACCCGTTACGCGGTACGCCGCCGCAAAGGTCCACAGCAGGCGCATGTTGAGCACCGAAGCCCGCGGAGCGTCGCGATGCAACTCCCCGTGTCCGGAAATCCGGCCGTAGAAGCCGCCCCGGTCGGGATCGGCCGTTCCCATCCAGAACGGCAGGATGTTCCCCGTCAGTTCCTTTCGCATCTCATCGGCCATGCGGCCGACGGTATCTTTCTGTTCCCGGTTCATATTGGGTTGTTTTGCGGCCGCCGTACCGGCGGCCTTCAGTTCTCTCTGATTGTTTTTCAGCGGTCATGCAGGTCGGGCATCTCATCGCGCGTGAGAACCCGCTCGTCGTTCAGAATCGTGCGGAAATCCGCCTCCGTATTGTCCTTGCCGCCGCTCGTATAATCACCGTACCAGGGCATGAACCACGACCACATGTCGCCCGACTCGTACATCGCCGAAGGCATCGGCACACCTCCGCACTCGGAGAGCGCCAGCAGTTTGCGGCCCCCGGTAAGGTTCACCAGGGTATAGTAGACCTCCGAGAGCGATGCATGGACATCGGCCGAAGGATAGGAATCGTACCCTATGATGTCGACATATTCGTCGCCCGGATACCATGCCATATCGTTCCCCTGGCTGGTCCACACCCAGATCAGGTTGTTCAGCCCCTCTCGCTCGAAACGTTCGAAGAGGTAGATCCACAGCCGCCTGAACGCATCGGCGCCCTTGGCGCCCCACCAGAACCAGCCGCCCGACGCCTCGTGCAACGGACGCCAAAGCAGCGGGATCTTCCGGTCCCGGAGGCGTTTGAGGTGTACGACGATCTTTCCGAGATCCTCTTCGATGACCTCGTTCTCGTAGGTTCCCGCAACGGTCGCCTGCGACACGTCGAAGTCGGTGTCGGCCGTATAAAAGGCCATTTGCGACGGATCGGTGTCGCCTTCGCGTTTGGGAACGTTCCAGTGCCACGATGCGGCCATCAGACCGTTAGCGTCCCACCACTCCTGCGCCGTCTGCAGGTCGGCATAGCCCGTCCAGTCGGGCTCACCCCACTCCAGATGGATGTAGTCGACGCACCACAGGGCCGGATAAAGCCCTGTCGCGGTGTGAAGCCACTCCACTTCGTTCATGTTCCACGAGACCTCCGACATCGCCCCGCTGATGACCTTTTTTCCGAAATTCTCCCGCAGGAAGGCATGGACGTTCAACGCCTCGGGGCTCGGATTCTCGGTGCAGAGCGCGGCCGTCAGTTCGAAACGGTCGGCCTTGAACCCGCCCTCGTCGGAGGAGGGAGGGTTCGATCCCTCCTCCTCCGGGGAGGCGGAGCAAGCCGTCATCGCGACCGCCAGTATCGACAAAAGTACGTATTTCATACGATCAAAGGTATTTTTTGAAGAACTCCATGCGCGCCGGCCACCACTCGGGGCCCACGTCATGTCCGCACTGCGGGAAAATCCAATAACGCTTCTCCGACGAGATCCGATTGTATCCCGAGAAGTTGGTGTGCGGAGGGCACACCTCGTCCTGAAGGCCCACGCCCATCATGATCGGGCAGGTAATCCACGGAGTGAGGTTTTTGATATCGAAATACGACAACGTGCGGTAAAGCGCGGCATCGTCGATACCCAGTTCCCGCTGGCGCCTGAGCACCGGCGTCGCGGGCCATTGCGAAATGCGGAAATAGTCGGGGTAGTCGGAGAGGAAGGGGATGAAGGGCGCTCCGGCACGGATGCGGTGATCCAATGCGCAGGCCGCCAGCGTAAAGGCGCCGCCCTGGCTCCCTCCCTCGGCGAAAATGGCGTCGGCGCGCACCTCCTCGCGCGAACAGAGGAAATCGATTGCGCGGATCAGGTCCATGAACGCCCCGCGATAGTAGTAGTGCTCCTTGTCGTCGAGGCCCCAGGTAATCCAGTCCCCATAGGTATTTTCGGGTTCGTTGAGACCCTGCCCGCGCACCGAAAGGACAAAATCCACGAAATCGGGCGTATTCGGGTCGGGGCACCACGGTTCCGAGCCGTAACCCATGTAGGAAACGATGGCAGGATATTTTCCCTTCTTCACCGGACGGGCATAGTAGCCCTGGATGGTCTCGCCGCCCAGCGACTTCATGCGCACGAGGTAGATCTCCCGGGCCTTGCCCGATTTCTCGGGAAGCAGCGTCAGTTCGTACTCCGGAGCCACGGCATCGAGCTCCGCACGGGCGCGGTCCCAGAACTCCCGCAGGTCGGGCTGGGCATCACCCAGCGAGACGATGAACTCGGGTTCGTATCCGATATTGAAACGGCGGATCTCCGCACCGTCGTCCGCCGTCAGCGCACAGCAGTAGAATCCCGGAGCGGGAACCGTAAAGGCGAAATGCACCGGGATCCGCGCGCCGGCGGGAACCAGCACCTGCTGCGAAAGGGCGCAGACGGGACGGTGGTCATCGGTGGTGACCGTCAGCGACACGCAGGCCGAATCGGCCCGCACGCCGCCGTTGGCAACGGAGAGTTCGACCGTCGGACGCTCCGGAGCGTAAAACACCCCGTCGCCGCGCTGTATGACCTCGTACGAGAAATCCTGGGCTCCGACCGGCAGGATCCAACACCCTGCGGCCAACATAAACAATGCGATCTTTTTCATAATCAGTTTTCAGTCAATCTTTCAAACAAACGGACATTCGGACGGGGCGGGCACCGTCAGCGGATCTCCCGCAGCAGCGCAGCATAACGCTTCACCACCGCGAGCGTCGAACTGTCGCTGGCAAAGACAGAGTTGAGACCCTGCTGCTCCTGCGCGGGATCGCCCGTGTAGTCGTCGCCGCGCTCCCAATAGATATGGTCCTCCGAAAGCTCGGCAAATCCGCCCCAGGCCCAGAAATTGCACCCTGCGAATCCCCCTCCGCGCTGCATGTCCTCGTGAATGTACGCGAAGACAGCCTCGTAATAGCGGTCGCGGCAGGTCGTCGCGGAGGCCTTGTCGAAGCGGAACCCGTCGCGCGGGAACCCGAACTCCTCCATCACCACCGGCTTCCCGTGGCGCGCGGCCACGGCCAGATGGGCGTCGATATAATCCCTCGTATTGGCGATCGCCGTCCCGAGGTTGGCCCCGACATCCTCCTTCTGGATCCAGCCCCAGTTGTAGGGCCAGATATGGATGGTCATGTAGTCGATGTTCGGATCGGCATGCACCGCCTCATAGAGCGACATGTCGCCCTCGCTGCCGGCCGATCCTTCGCTGCCTGTCGAAAGCAGGTGGTTCGGATCCAGCGACTTGATCAGCGCCGCCACCTCCTTCATCCAGCGCGTGTAGCCGGCTTTTCCCGCCTCGCTGAACGCCCGGGGCTCGTTGCCGATCTGCCAGGCCATGATCGCCGGGTCGTCGACATACTTCAGCCCCGTATAGGCGTTGGTGCGCGTGACGATGTAGCGCACGTGGTCGGCGAACAGGCGGTGCGCCTGCTCGTTGTCGGCATACCGGGCGACATACTCCTGGAAGGCATCCCAGCCGTCGACAGCCGGAACCGGCGCCTTGCCGCAGCCCGCCCACTCGAGATACTGCGAATAACCGCCCGACCACTCCCAGCTGTTGTTCAGGTAGAGCACGGCGTACATGCCGCGTTTGCCCATCTCGGCAAGCAGAAAGTCTAATCCGTCGAGGATCTCCGGGTTGTAGACCCCGGGGGCTATCTGGAGCGCCGGCTCGACCTTCGAGGTCACGCCGTCGGCTCCGTCGGCTCCGACCAGGATGCGCAGGTTGTCGATCCCCGACTCTTTCAGGAAGTCGAGCTCGCGCAGCAGCCGCGTGCGGTCGCCGCCTTCGCCCTGCGACCCGAGGATCGCTCCGTACCAGAAATTGGCGCCCACATAGGAGTAGGGTTTCCCGTCGAGGAAAAAGCGTCCGTCACGCACCGTGACGAAGGACTGCTCCCCGGCAGGAGTGCACGCCGCGGCCGCCAGGGCCAACGTCGCACAGATCATGGTTCCGAGTTTCATGGTTCGCGTTTTTTTATTTGTAGAAACGGGCCTCGACGCCGGAGCAGTCGCGCGTCGAAAGGACGGGAAGTTTCGGATTCGACGGCGACGGCTCGGCCTTCGTATTGTGGATCCGGAGGTTGTCGACGCGCACCGCCTCGACGGCATGGGTATGGTAGGGTTTGTACGCACACGAGGGATCCCACGAGATAATGCCCTGGTTAAAACAGATGTTCTTCGCATGCTCGATGTAGACGACCGGAATGTTGCTCTCGAAGAGCTCCTTGCCCTGAACGATGTTGGGCCGCAGGTCGAAATTGCCCCCGGCGCGCTCTTCCCAGGCGCCGGTGCGCATGCGGAATTCGAAGTTGGAGAACGTCACGTTCTCGATCGCCGACTCGTCCGACGAGTAGATCACCACGGAGTTCTCGGCAAGGGCCGTCACGTTCGTGAAATGGATGTTGCGGATCATCCCCACCGGATTGTCCGGAACGCCGCGCATGGCCGAGATCTTGATCGGCTCGCCGTTGCCCCACCAGTCACCCGAATGCAGGCGCGTCTCGATGCGGATATTCGAGAAGCAGACGTTGTCCAGCCCGCCCGAATCGCGCACGGTCATGTTGATGCCGCAATTCGAGTCGTAGATCACGATGTTGCTGAAGTTGTAGTTCGACATCGGGTTCTGGTCCCAGCCGCCGATGCGGATGGCGCTCGAGCGCGAACGCAGGATGCAGTTCGAGACATTGATGTTCTTCGACGGGCGGCGGATCCCCCGGAATCCCGGATCGCCGAAATGCTCGGCATACCCGGCCAGCACGATGGCGTCGTCGCCGCACGAGAAGCAGCAGTCCGAGACGTCGACGTTGCTCGACGAAATGATGTCGAGGCCGTCGCTGTTGGGGATCAGCAGGTTGTTGTCGATCGTCAGGCCGTGAACCTTGATCCGGTCGCAGTGCACCAGCACGAACGTCCAGTAGGGAGCGTCGATGCAGGTGAAGTTCGAGAGGCGCACGTCGGTGCAGTTCGAGAAGACGATCATCTGGTGGAAGCGCTCCTTCGGATTCAGCGGCCCGTCGCCCACCCCGGCGTCAAGCCGGCGGAAATTCTCGCCCTGACGGACATAGTTCAGCACGTCGCCCAGGATCCGCTTGGGACGGTCGGTCTCCATGAACTCCATGCCCTGGCCGAAAATGACGCCGTTGCCCGTAATGGAGACATTGGTGCAGCCCTCGGTGTAGAACACGCCGTCGAGTTCCTTGCTGTGGCGCGTATACTGGCTGAGATCCGTGGTGGCGATCAGGCGGGCGCCCGTCTCGAAGCGGAATTCGACGTTCGAGCGCAGGCTGATCGTCCCGACCAGGTAGTCGCCGGCAGGGACATGGACTACTCCGCCTCCGGCGGCAGCGCAGGCGTCGATCGCCGACTGGATGGACTTCGTTGCAAGTTGTTTGCCGTCGGGCGCGGCTCCGAAATCAAGAATATTGTAGGTCGCGGCATGGGCCGAGATCCCGAAAAACAGGCACAATGCGGCCCAAACGAATCGTTTCATGTAAAGTCGGTACGGTTTCGCGGTTAGTGTATGCAGGGACATGCAGGCAGGTGCCGTCCCGGCTTTTTCGGCCGGGACGACACTCGCTGTCCGCCACTATTCGATCTTGCTGATACGCAGGTTGTCGATGCACCAGTAGGACTCCTTGCCGGTGCCGGCTGCATGGAACACCACGATAAAGTTGGGCCAGTCCGCCCACTCCGAAATCAGGGTTACGGTCTCCGAGAGCGGGATGCTGTAGGTGCGCCACTCGCCCGTGGGGAACGACGCATCCTCTCCCCACCGGTAGCCCGAAGGATTGTCGCCATTGGGGTTGAAGAGGACAAACGGATCGGCCAGGGGTTTCACTGCATAGCATTCGAATTTCAACGCATACTCCGCCACATGATCCACAAAGTTCTCCGGACGCTTGCCGAACGACTGATAGATGATGCTCTGCCAGTCCCAATTCCCGGGATAGGTGTTATGGTAACGCATGTACTTGCCCGATATGCCTTCGGGATCGGTCGCCTCGCCTCCGGGATCGCTCGGGCCCGAAATGTAATATACCTTGTAGGTCTCGTCCGACACCTTGTTTTCGAAATTCTGTATCAGGTACTCCTCGTCCTTGTATTTTCCGGGGCAGGGGACTGTGATGACATCGCTTCGGAGCGTCAGCGTGGTATTGGCGGGGACGTTGGCGGGAACGGTAACCGACACGGACGTCTTGTTCACGGCAACGATCGGGGCCTCGATGTCACCGAAAAGCACCACTCCGTCGTCGGGCGTCATGTTGTAGAGGTCGAAATAGCTTCCGTTGATCACCAGCGTCGATCCGGCGGGGGTATATTCGCAGGCCATGCCGTCAACCACCAGTTCGGGAACGGTCACTTCGAGCGGGGCTTCCACGGTGCGGCCTTGTTTGTCGGTGAGTTTAAGTTTGTTGTCTATGACGGTCGGGACGGTATAAGGCACACGCAGGAGAATCGAACCGTTGAGGAGTGTCATGTCGGTAGGTTTCACAACCTCGACATCGTTGATAAAGGCAGAGGCTACGTTATTGAGATTCACACCCTGAACCAGCAGCAGCTGATCGATTGCTGCCACGGAGACATCTTCATAGGTTTTGGGATTGACAATGCGGGTAATCTCCATGGGGCCGTCGTTCGTCTCGACCAGCCACGTAGGACTCTCTTCGCATCCGACAATCGCCAAACTTGCAAGGGCGACAAGAACGCCCAAAAACCTCGTTTTCATGTTTTTGCGGTTGTTTAGTTTAGTTACGGACCGACACGAGCCTGACTAACTAAGCATGAACAAGTACGCAAAGCACGATGTAAACAAATCGGGTATGATGAGGTTTACGGCACAAAAGTATAATACTTTTTTCAGATATGCAAATTTTTGCAGCCTTTTTTATGCTTTTTTCTCCTCTGTCAAGATTCGAAAAAATTATTCATGATCGGTGCATGAAATCAAAATGCCATACGACCATGCATCACAACATGCTAATAAATACATTTATATAAGGTATTGCTACCTCCGGGCCCGATTCAGGCGGCAACCCCGTATTCCTCCGGGAACGCCCCGGCACCCCGGGATCGGAAAAATTCGCGGAAATGTTATGAAAGTATCATAGTTTAGCGTATAAGCATCATTCCAATATAAAAAAAGAGTCTATTTTTGTAATGAACCCAAGGACCGACACTCCTGCCAACCTGAGAACGTATGCCAAAGTCAAACGCCAAACACCTTCTTGTATCGAATTAAAACTTCTACGAATGAAACGAATAATTACGTTGTGTTTCGTGTTCCTGTTATCGGGAGCCCTCGCGGTTTCCGCCCAAAACAAGAACATATCGGGCACGATCGTCGACGGGGTGACCAACGAACCCCTGACCGGCGCGTCGATCATAGCCTCAGGCACCCAGATCGGCACCACAAGCGGTGCAAACGGAGATTTCCAACTCTCCATTCCTTCCAACGTCACCCAACTGGAGATCAGCTTCATCGGCTATTTTTCGCAAACCGTTTCCGTCGCAGGAGGCAGCAAAAGCAGGATCAACGTCCAGCTGCAGCCCGACGCTGAAAATATCGACGAGATCGTCGTGATCGGTTACGGCGCCGTAAAGAAAAGCGACCTGACCGGTTCGGTCGCCTCGCTCAAATCGAGCGACCTGATGAAATCCAGCCCGCTGAACGCCCAGCAGGGCATGCAGGGACGCGTCGCCGGCGTGAACGTGCTGGCAAGCGACGGAGCCCCCGGCGGAGGCATCTCGATTCAGATCCGCGGAACAAACTCCTTCCTGGGAAACACCGAACCGCTCTACGTGATCGACGGCGTGCCGATGACCACCTCCAACAGCCAGGAGACCGTCTCGCTCGATTCGGACAACATCTCCTCGCGAAACGCCCTCGCGTTCCTCAACCCCGCCGACATCGAATCCATCGAAATCCTCAAGGACGCATCGTCGACCGCCATCTACGGTTCGCGCGGCTCGAACGGCGTCGTGCTCATCACCACCAAACAGGGTCGCAGCGATGAGGCCAAGATCAACATCAACTACTCGCTCTCGGTGGCACAGGTCGCCAAGAAAATCAACATGCTCTCGCCCCGCGAATATGCCGAATACCGGAACATCACCTATGTCAACACACAGCTTATCAACGGCATGACCTCCTTCTCGCCGGCAAACGTACCCTATCGGGGCCTCCTGAACGAAGAAACCGGATATTACTCGAAAGGCCCCGAGGACTTCGATGCCACGGATCACACCTACTGGCAGGACCAGATCTTCCGCACGGCCATAAGCCATGACCTGAACCTCAATATCAGCGGCACCGGAAAAGGCCTCGACTACTCTTTCAGCGGCGGATTCCTTCAGCAGGAAGGTGTGGTCATCAACTCCGACTACACCCGTTACAACTTCAAGGTCAATGTCAACAAACAGATCAAGCGCTGGATGAAGTTCGGCACCTCGACCAACTTCTCCTACTCGATCTCCAACATGCTGAAGAACGCCACGAACTCCTGGAGCAACGGAAACGAGGGCGTGATCCGCTCGGCGCTCTACTTCCCGTCGACCTACACGATGGACGACCCGCTGATCGACCGCGACGGATACCAGATGGTAACCAACCCCGTGGACTACGCCAACGCGCTCAACGAGTACAAGAACTACAACATCTACACTTCGAACTACGGGCTTTTCACACTGGCGAAAGGTCTGATATTCAAAACTTCGCTCGGATACAGCGTGTCGCTCAACTTCGCCAACCAGTACTACAACCGCGACCTGTGGGAGGGACGCGAGCCGATCAACGGAAAATCGGGCGCCGGGGACAACATGTGGTCGTCGCTCGTCTTCGACAACCTGTTCATGTACAACCGCGACTTCGGGAAGCACAACGTCAGCGCCACGCTGGGAACCTCGTGGGAATCCTCCAACTGGTACAACAAGACGGTCCTCGTGCAGGGATTCGGCACCGACCTGACAAACGGGTGGCTGCTGGGCGATGCCGCAGAGATGGTTTCGGCCTCCTCGTCGAAAGGCGATTCGCAGCTCTTCTCGATCATCATGCGCGCAGCCTACAACTACGACAATCGCTACTACGTGACTTTCACCGCCCGTGAGGACTACTCGAGCAAGTTCACCAAAGGGAACCGCGGAGCGTTCTTCCCCTCGGTCGGCGTATCGTGGCGCATGTCGGAGGAGCGGTTTATCAAGGAGAACCCCGTCGGGAAGGTCATCACCAACCTCAAATTCCGTTACAGCTACGGTCTCTCGGGCAACCAGGCCATCACCTCCTACGCGACCTTCGCCAACCTTACGGGAGCCAACTACCCCTTCGGGGGTACCGTGATCAACGGATACGCCACCGACATCAACAACCCCGGCAACAAGAACCTGAAATGGGAGACTACCTACCAGCATGACGCCGGTATCGACCTGCAGCTCTTCAACCGCATCGACCTGACCGTCGACCTCTACCGCAAGACGACCGAAGACCTGCTCCAGGAGCGTCAGAAGGCCACCTCAACGGGTCTGAGCCGCGTACTCGACAACTTCGGATCGGTTCTGAACCAGGGTCTCGAGATCTCGCTCAACGCCAACATCATCGCGCGCAACGACATGCACTGGTCCATCGGCGGAAACATCGCCTTCAACGAGAACAAGATCATCGAGCTCGGCACCGACCGCCAGTTCCCCAACACGCTGTGGAACTCCTTCAAGCCCTTCGTACTTGAGGAGGGCCGCCCGATCGGTCAGATCATGGGATTCGTCGAGGACGGCATCTGGTCCTCGCGCGAGGAGGTCATCAACAGCGCGCAGTTCCAGAAACAGTATCCCGGTTACACGGTCGACTCGAACGACAGCGCCACCGAGACGCTGATCAACAAGAAGTGGCTGGGAGAGGCCCGCTACAAGGACCTCGACGGCGATGACGAGATCACCGACAACGACATCGACTACCTGGGAACCACCAACCCGAAATACACCTACGGGTTCAACACCTCTTTCTCCTACAAGGGGTTCGACCTGAACGTTCTCTTCCAGGGCGTGTACGGCAACATGATTCTCAACCAGCCGCTGATCCGCTGGTGCGACATCGGCAACACCCGCAACATTCCCGTCGACATCCTCAAGAGGGCCTGGAGCCCCGACAACCCCAACGGCACGGCCCCGAAGCTCTACGACACCTCCGACGACCGGACGGTGCGCGTATCGAGACGGTACTTTGAGGACGGTTCCTACCTTAAGCTGCGCTCGGTAAGCATCGGCTACACCTTCAACAACCCCATCAAGGGCATCGGAAGCCTCCGCATATCGCTCTCGGGCAACAACCTTCTGACCTGGACCGACTATTCGGGATACGATCCGGAAGTGAACTCCTTCGGTTCCGACCCCCAGACCCGCGGTATCGACAGCGGCGCCTACCCGCAATCGCGCTCCTTTATTTTCGGTGTTAACCTCACTTTCTAACAGAACACGAACATGAAAAAAACGATCATATTATCCATAGCATTGCTCGCCGCAGTCCTGTTCGCGTCGTGCAGTCTGCAGGAAGAGCCGTATCAGCAGAACGCCGAGGCGCTGGCCAAGGATCCCGATGGCGCCGAGCAGCTCGTAACGGGCATCTACAACACGTTCTGGAGCTCCTACATGATGAAAAAGACCTATCAGGAGTGGACCGACATGGACCACGACCTGAATTCCGCCCCGCTGTGGGTCGTTTCGGGCGCCGGCCAGGGAAACGTCACGACCCACTGGGGATATGACGGCGACTGCGACCTGTTTAACGTCTTCTACCGCATCATCAGCCGTTGTAACGCCGCCAAGGAGGCCCTCGAAGGCGCCGACCTCTCGATTGCCTCGATCAAACAGCGTTACGGCGAGGTGCTCTTCCTGCGCGCCTGGGCCTATTTCCAACTGGTCCGCATGTACGGCCCGGTGCCCCTGCGCCTCACCTCCATCACGGAAGACGCCTGCCCGAGGGCATCAATAGCCGATGTTTACGAGGTGATCGTCGACGACCTGAACAAGGCCATCGAACACATGTACTATCCCAGCCAGGGCTTCGTCGGCGGTTGGGGACATGCCGACAAGACGGCGGCCCGCATCCTCCTGGCCCGCGTATACTGCACGATGGCCTCGGGAAAGCTCGCCGGAGACGGCGTCTCGATGTACGTCGACATCTGCAACCAGTCGTCGGAAACCTCCGAAACGATCGACGCCAACCCCGTGCCGAACGTATGGACGAAATTCACGACGAAGCCGGTCATGGGTTCGCGCATGGAGGACGGATATGCCGAATTCGATGCCAAGGAGCTCTATGAACTGGCCAAGATCCAGTGCGACTCGGTCATCAACCGCCGGGGCATCGACTTTGACCTGATGCCCGAATGGAAACAGCTCTGGGGCAGCAGCAACTACCGCAACAAGGAATTCGTCTGGGGAATCGCCGGATACGAAATGGACGACTACCGTGGCGAGGGCGGCCCGTGGTACTACACGCCGACCGCTTACGGAGGCGGCAGCTACGTCGCCATCTCCGACGGATGCTGGCAGATGTTCGACTACGACATCAACTCCGACAACAACGACGCACGTGCCGTCGACGGCGTATTCCACTACTGGAAGAACGGCACCTACGAAGCCGGCAAGCAGTGGTACCGATTCCCCTCGGGCGATATGCACTACAACACCGCACCCGACGGGTTGAAACCCGACGACAGCAACGAATACGTCAAGGACGGCCCTCGCTCGGTAACCGGCTGGTATCGTCCGGCGGCCTACCTGACCAAGCACTACATGGGCAGCGACATCTCCAATCCGGTGCCGGTATATACCGAAGGAAGTTCGAAAAACGCCTATGACATCATCCTGATCCGTTTCGCCGAGGCCTATCTGCTGCGTGCCGAGGCGCTCAACGAGCTCGATCAGCCGCAGGCGGCATGCGACGACCTGAACGTCATCCGCAGCCGTTCGCACGCCAAGACGTACAATGAAACCGACAAGGTGCTGCTGCGCAGCTACATCTTCCAGGAGCGCGGACTCGAGTTCCTTCAGGAATTCAACCGCCGCTTCGACCTGATCCGCTGGGGCATGTACCTCAATGTAATGAATGCCACGGCAATGATTATCAACTCGCAGGGCGAGGCCGTATCGCTCGTACGCGCGGAGACGGCCCTGCTGACGGCCGTACCGCGTGCGGAGCTCACCTCCAACACGCTCTTCGGAGGCAACAACCCCGGATATTGATTCTCTGCAACCGGAATCCGAGAGGCAGGACATGAAGTCCTGCCTCTTTTTGCCTCAAGGCCTGCGGAGCCCCGGAAGGAAGCAGGAAAAACAGGCCGGGAAACCGTGCGCCGACCGCGGCACGGCGGCAAAGCGCAAAAATTGCTATATTTGCATATCTGAAAAAATCACGCCCCGGATGGAACGCCTTCCGGCGCAATGTCCCACACAAAACAACATACGATGATGAAACCGCTGTTCCGCATGCTGCTGCTCCTTGTCCTGTGCCTCGGCACCGCAAGGGGTTTCGCGCAGGAATTCCCCAACTACCCGATTCCCCGGCAGCCCGACACGCTGCGGATCCTCGGAATCGGAAACAGCTTCACCGACGACGGAATGATGTACCTGCCCGAGCTGCTCGAAGCCGCAGGCATCGGGAACGTCGTGCTCGGACGCCTCTATATCGGAGGGTGCTCGCTCGAGCGCCACTGCCGCGAATACGAGGCGGGAAACGCGTCGTACACCTACTCCAAATCGGTCGGGAACCGCTGGAAAACCGTCGCGGAGAAGGCAACGCTGCTCGACGGACTCACCGACGAGCCGTGGGACATCGTGGTCCTGCAGCAGGCCTCCGGGAAGTCGGGCATGTACGAAACCTTCCAGCCGTGGCTCGGGCAGCTTATCGAAATCGTCCGCTGGCACTGTCCCAATGCCGGGGCCTGCATCGCCTGGCAACAAACCTGGGCGTATGCCCGCACGTCGGACCACGGGGATTTCGGACGCTACGAAAAGAGCCAGCAGCTGATGTTCGGGGCGATCGTTGGCGCGGTCCGGCAGCTCCAGGCCGCGAGTTCCGTGGAGGTGGTCATCCCCTCGGGAACGGCGATTCAGAATCTGCGCAGCACCGACCTGTGCGATTCACTGGATCTGACCCGCGACGGATACCACCTGTCGCTGGGTGCCGGACGCTACACGGCAGCCTGCGCATGGTTCCAGACGCTGGTGGCCCCGGCCTTCGGCATCAATGTCGCCGACAACACCTGCCGGCTGGAGGGTACGCCGCACGAGCTGACCCCGCAACAGGCGCAGCGGTGCCGCGACGCCGCGCGCCGTGCCTGCATCCGGAGGTATTCCGTCTGGGCAGAGATCGACGCCCCGCAGGCCGGCGTTGTCCCGGCACGATAGCCCCGCCACGTACCTGCGAGCCGCCCCGGCCCGACGAAGAGACGCTGCCGAAGAACATTCTTCGGAATACGCTCCGTCGGGCCGGGGCGGCTTGTCGTATCGGGGATGCAGAGAAGGCATTCCGCCCGCGGGAGGTCGGTGTAAAGATCGCAAGAAGGAGGAAACAGGTCGGTGCGGAGATCGCCGCCGGGCGCGTTCCGATCCGTTCAGCCGCAATCAGGCGCGATCGGCGAGTTCGTATCCCGCGGCAGTCTTGCGGACAATGCCCTGACGCACCAGCTGGGCCACGGCCCGCGACAGCGAGGGACGCGTCACCCCGAGGATGAAGGCCGTCTCCTGCAGGTTCCGCACCGTGCCGTTCTCCGCGAGGTAGTTCTGGATCCGCGAGGCGAGCGTCTGCAGGGCAAACTGCTTGAGGCGTCCGCTCAGGTAGATGCTGTGATCCGAGAGAATGTTCAGAAAGTTGTGCAGGATGGCGGTATCGCGCTCGAGCAATTCGCGGACGCACTCCCGGCTGATGACCCAGGCCCTGCAGTCGGCATGTGCGACGATCGATACCGGATAGAGCGCCTCGGTGCTGAAAAGAAAGGGCGAAGCGAGCACGTCGGGAGCCGAAAGGGGATCGAACGTGAGCTCCCGTCCCTGCTCGCTGGTCATCAGCGCATAGACGCTTCCTTCGCACAGAAGGAACAGCGACCGGCAGGCATCGCGCTGCATGGCAAGGAATTCGCCCTTGCGGTAGGAGCTGAGCCGTCCGGGGAAACGTTCGAGAACCCCGGCCGCGGCCGTCCGGTCGCACCCCCGGAAAAGGGGCATTTCGAGCATTTCGTCGATCATATGTTCGCGAATCAAAATTTTGCGCAGTGTAACAAATGTTACGCCAACTGCGACTTTGTCATTGTATTTTTGCGCCCGCAACGGGAAAAAGATTCGCCCGCAACGTTCGGAGCGGACAAAAAAGATCCCGTTGCAAAGACAAAGATACTAAATATATAGGCAAATGAACAGAATCGCGTACGTTTTATTGAGCTGTGCAACCCTTCTTCTGACGGCCTGCCACACCGAGGAGTGGACGCCCTCCGCACCTTCGGATTCCGGGGCGATGCGCTTCCGGATCCAATGCGCCGCATACGGAGAGGAGGCCACGCGCAGCGACCTGCGACAGGATACGGACTACGACCGCGCAGCATTCTACGTGGTGGACGAAAGCGGCGCGGCGGTCTCCGGGATCAAGGGCTTCTACGACAGGAACACTTCGGAAATCCGCATCGAAGGGCTGCGCGAAGGAGACTACCGCCTGCTGGTGCTGGGCGTACGGGGCGACGCCGATGCCGATCGCGTGACGATCCGCACGATCGGCCGTCTCGACGACGAGTGGCTGACGTTCCCCGCCGACCTGGACCGGCCCCTCGAGGCGGAATATTTTTACTCCCAGACCCCTTTCCGGGTCGTTGCGCAGCCCGCAGACGGCGGATACGAGCTCGTTTCGATCATGGACGGGCAGCCCGTGCAACATCGGATCATCGGACGCGCCGACTTCGGATTCGAATTCCGCAGCCTCTACGTCGAGACGGCCCTCCAGTCGCGGAGCGTGGAGCTCTCCGGGCCCCGGTTCCGCACGGGATTCTCCGCCGCCGGGGAGTTCGAGGGAAGCAGCGACGGGCGCGCATGCACGATGGATCTCGACGCCGCGGACTCGTATCTCTTTCCGCCGACGGTCGACGGAGAGCCGCTGCGCGGAACCGTCAGCCTGACGACGCGCAACTACCGCGGGCACACCGTACGCCGCGACTACGCCTTCACCCTTGACCGGATCGCCTCAAACCGCATCGGAAAGATCCATATCCCGGTCGTGCACCCCGACGACGCCTCGGCCGTGGCGTTCGTCACGGAGCAAACCTTCGACAAGGTAGGCATACAGTACATCCTCCAGGACGGGGAGCCGAAAGAGGTATATACCGACCGCGCGCAGCGGTCGTTCAACACCGCGGAGCCGCTGCAGATCTCCGCAACCGACGACGGGCGCCTGCACGTGCGCTTCTACTCCCCGCGCGAGTTGAAGGGCGTGCTGATCCGCGCCCGGATCGCCTCCGCGGCCGGCGGGGAGTTCTTCGACGCGGCCTGGTTCGACCGCATTCCGCCCTTCGCGGACTTCTACACCGAGTGGCCGGCCGCGCAGCGCGAGTGTTTCGCCCGCACGGAGTCGGGACGCATCGTGAAAATCGGCCCCGTTCAGGCCGGGGAGCTGGCCGCCGCGGAGTTCAGTGTCACGTCGGAGGACCCCTACTGGGAGAAACTCCGGGGTATCGTACACGGCTGGAACATCGCCTTCGCGCTCTACGGAGGCAACCCCGACCTGCCCGACGGCGGGCCCGTGGGCAACTGGATGGGAATCCGCCCCGTGCACTGCCGTGAGGCCGTGGCGCTGTTCCTGAACTTCACCTACATGATCGACATGCCCGAGCACGAGGAGATCCTCCGCCAGAACGTCGACCGCCTCTACGGGAACGGCGGCGTGAACGACAAGGTCTCCGTCGAGACGGTCCTGCGGCAGATGCGCCAGACGCGCACGCTGAACGTCGGGCTGGTATATGCCGGGCACGGAGTCGTGGGTCTCGGCGGAGGATCGGTCTTCGGAGCCTATCAGCAGGCGTGGTTCCAGCACTATTTCAATACCTATTCCTGCGAAATCATGTTCCACGAGCTCGGGCACGTGATGGGATACAGCCACAGCAGCTCGTTCACCTACGGGCCCTGGGCTCAGGAGCTGATGAACAACTTCTATGTCCAGCACATCGCGGAGATGCCCATCGACTCGCCCGCGTACCTCAACAGTGCGCAGAACCCCAACAGATACTAAGCAACCGATTATACGACAATGAAAAAGAGAGGTTTGATCTATATGGCGGCACTCTGCTGCGGGATGTTCCTCCCGGGAGGGTGCAGCAAAACGGAAGAGTCCGGCATGCGTCCCGGCGAGGCGGATTCCGCCCTCGCGGTACGCTTCCGGGCCGAGCAGCGCGACACCGCCGCCGGGGATGCCGGGGACGGGATCATCGAGACCGTCACCGCATACCGTTTCGTCGGAGGCGTGCTCTGCGAGACGCGTCCCGGCACCGGGGGTTCCGACGGATACTACACCTTCTACCCCACGGACCGTGCAGGCGAGATCCTCTTCGTCGCCAACGACCGGGCAGAGCTCTTCTCCGCAGCCGCTGCGGGGGCCGCAACCCTCGACGCGTTCCACGAAATCGAAGCCTCGGCCGAGGAGATGTCCGGCGAGCGGCTGCTGATGAGCGGCCGCGCGGAGTTCTCCGATACGCAGGACTCCCCGGCAACCGTCACGATGCGGCGCAGCGTCGCACGCCTCGACCTCGAAGTCCGCGAGCGCGGCGTGGAGGTGCTCGGGGTGACGATCCGCGGCATCGCACGGAAGGGATACGCCCTCGGGGGAGATGCTCCCGCTACCCCCTCCGACGCCGCGCGGGAGGATTTCGAGGCGGCATACGACGACGCCCCGCTGGCGAACACCACCCGCACGCTGCTCTATCTGTGCGAGCAGAGCGGGGAGGCACCCGTCGCCGAGGTGGTTGTCGCCTTCGGCGGGGGAGAGCACCGCATGACCGCCGCACTCCCGGCGACGATCCTCCGCAACCGGGTCTATACGCTGCGCGTCCACGGCGCGGGCGCCGGGCTCGGCGTATCGGTCTCCACCGACGGTTGGGAGGCCGGAGCGGAGACCGACGCCGCCCCCGACCTGCTCGGGCGTATCGACGCTGCAGCCTCGCAGCTCTGCGAAGGAGTTACGGTAAACAGCGCCGGAGACTCGGTGCGCGTGGCATACAGCGGCGGAGAGTTCCGCCTCGCGGTATTCGCCGGAGCGGGTTCGCAGATCGACATCGAGGGCGCCGTTCGCGGCGTGACGGCAAACGTCGAGCCGACGCGCGCCCTGAAGCAGGTTGCAAACGTCTCCGTACAGAGCGCACCCCGCTTCCCGGGCGAGGAGCAGAGCTATCTCTGGATTACGGCTCGCCGCGGGGAGGAGCTTGCAGCAAGGATCGTCCTTGTCTTCGAGCCGAACCCCATCCAGGTCTCCGGAGCGCTCACCTTCGACGAAAACGGCGTCTGCGACTTCGGGAAGTATGTCGACGGAGAGCTCGGGCGCCTCACGCTCCCCGACGGGAAAATCGTCCGCGCGGAGTTCGCGCAGGACGAGGATGCGTGGCTGAAGCTCGTCGGGCAGGAGGGATCCTGGAGGGTTCTGGGAGGCTGGAAGCCCAACGACCCGAAGGCCGACGGCCGCACCCAGCAGGCGCAGATCGTCGTCTCCGACGCCGACGGCTCGCACGCCGAGCGGTATACCGTCCGCCGCCGCAACGAGGGGCTTCCGGTCGTGCGCATCGGCCAGACGTGGTGGTGCAAATACAACCTGCGGGGCGATGCAACGTCGTTCGACGACCAGATCTCGATTCAGGACGATCCGGCGGCCGACACCGCGCTGGCCGACTACCTGGCCGCCTGCGACGACGACCTCCTCCTGCAGCTGCTCGGAGACCAGTATCAGGGCGGGTATCCCGACGGACTCCCGCTGCGTCACAACGGCGAAGCCTTCTACCACGAGGGCATGCGCTCCTCGGCGCAGAACTTCGGAACGCTGGACCCGACGGCCATGGCCCCCGACGGATACCGGATCCCCTCCTACGACGACTACGCCTTCCTCTCCGCCAACGAAAACTTCAACCTCGGGGGCGTCGGGAGCCGCACCTATACCAACTCCGCGGGCGAAAGCCTCACGATTCGGATCCTCGAACGCGACGCGACGCTGTTCGGGAAGCACTACGGAACCGTCTCGTTCTACGAGTTCCGCACGGAGGAGGGCTGCTGGGTGCTCTGCGGACTCGGGCACCAGTGGGATACCACCCCGGGGAACATCGCGCGCATGACGCTGCTGCTGGCCACATACGGCAACAGTGCAAAATCATGGTTCATGGAGGGGTACGCCCAGAACGACCGTCCCAACCAGAACTGGCTCAAGTACACGAGCCAGAACTCGACCAAGACACGGGTCATCCGGTGCGTAAAGACCCCGGTGGAGTACATCTACGAATAAACCGGCACAAGACCATACAAACCGACAAAACGATGAAAGGATTGAACATATATGCACTCGCCGCCGCCACGCTCCTGACGGCTGCGGCAACGGGATGCACGGAGAAGGATCCCGGGACAACGACGCCCGATGCCGGGACGCGCATCACCCTACGGACGGCCGATTATGAGACATCCGGCGGCAGCGTCGCCGGGGAGGTGCCGGAGGAGCTCGGCGAACTTGACGCCTGCCTCTTCGACGCAGGGGAGATGGTCGCCGTGTACAAGGCAGTCGGAGCGGGCGGATTCGACATCGACCGCACCCAGGGAACGCTCTATGTGGTGGCCGGCGTCGGAGAAGCCGTCGACCTCGAGGCGCTCCTCGAGGCGGGGATCTCCGAAGAGCAGTGGCTGGCGACGGACATCGGAACCGCCGACGGAAAACCGCGGCGATTCCTCTCGGGAAAGGTCGCGCTGACGGGGGCCGCCGAGGCCCGCGCGGAGCTCACGCGCGGCGTCGCGCGCCTCGACCTGCAGATCCGCACGGCCGACAGGTTCTCCGTCGGGGAGCTGTCGTTCCGCAACGCGGCCCTGCGCACGGGACTTTTCGCCGAGGCGGGAGACGTGGAGGAGGAGCGGGGAGAGGTGACGTTCCGACCCGACACCCCTTACTCGGAGGATACCCCGGGCGCAGCCTTCCTCTACGAGCAATCGAAGGGTGCTCCGGAGCTTACCCTGCGGGTGCAGTCCGACAGCAGGGAGTACGAACTCACGGCCGAGCTCCCCGCAACACTCCGCCGCAACCACGTCTACGTCGCCACGCTGACACAGGAGGAGATCAACGGGCAGGTGCGCCTCACGGTCGAAGCATGGGGTGCGGGCGAAGATACGGACCTGCAGCCCGACCTGCAGGGGCGGATCGTCGTAAACGACTCCCGCTCGGTGTTCCCCGAGGGGGTTGCGGTGGACGCCGACCGCACGGGGATCTCGCTCCCCTACGGGGCCACGGAGCTGCTCCTGGCCCTCGACTGCAGCGATGAACTCGAGCTGCAGCCCGTCGAGGGGTATCCCCTGACGGTGGAGCAGGAGCCTGCGGAGGCTTCGCTCGAGGGCAAACACCGCTACCGGATCCGCAAGGCGCTCTACGCCCCGGGCATGCAGGCCGACGAGGTCGCGCTCCGCTTCCGCCGCAAGGGCTTCGAGGAGGTATATCCCGAAGACTGCATCGTGCTGCACCTTCCGGCCAACCCCACGCGCATCGAAGGGGCGATCTCGTTCGACGCCGGGAGCTACGCATACGATTTCGGACGGTATGTCGACAACGAACTCGGACGTCTGACGCTTCCCGAAGGCAAGGAGCTGCTGGTGGAGTTCGACAACGGGGAGGATCCGTGGATCCGGCTCGCCGCAAGCGAGGAGAACCCCCGGACGATCCGTGTCGTGGCGGGATGGAAGCCCAACGACCCCACGGCGAACGGGCGCGTGCAGGCGGCAAGGCTCGTCATCCGCAACGCCGCGGACGGATCCGCACGCGAGGAGTACCGTGTCTCGCGCCGCAACTACGGGCTTCCCGTGACGTGGCTCCACGGCGTATGGTGGTGCAAATACAACGCCCGGGGCAACTCCCGGAGCTTCGACGACCAGATCCTCAGCGCCGCGGATCCCGCGGCCGCAGCCGGGAAGAGCGTCCTGGACTACCTGCGCGACTGTTCGCCCGAGGAGTTCTACGACCTCTGGGGGTGGGCCTATCAGGGCGACAGCGGCAGCGGCATGCGCGTGGTAGACCTCAACGGCGTGCTGGTGATGGAGGGGTTCTCGACAGGAATTCCCGCGCATATCAACAAGCTGCCGGCCGACGCCCTGGCGCCCGACGGATACGAAATTCCCTCGATGGAGGAGTTCAACAGGATATTCGACGCCACGGACTACGTCTGGGTGATGTGGGGAGGAACCCACCGGCTCCGCAATCCCTGGGAGGGGCATTCGATCGTCAAACGCGAACAGCGGCGACGCAACGATATCGTCGTCGGATCGGTCGCCGCGACCGACCTGCTCTACACGGCCATGTCGAGCCCCGACTTCCCGCAATACGAGGCGGTCACCTGGTACGGCCCCGGCGCGCAGTGGAACGATGACGGAATCCGGCATTCGAACCACTACAACAACATTCTCTTCTCGGTTCATTCGCCCGACGGCAGCGGATGGTTCTTCGCAGGCTCCATGGCGGGGCTCTATCTCCGGGAAAACGGCGCCGGAAACAACGACACCCGGATCCTGCGCTTCAAGAAGTCGCCCGTGGAGTACATCTACGGAGAATAGTGCAGAGCGGATCCCGACATGCGCCGCACAGACGATGAAGGCGGCACCTCCCCGACAGGGAGGTGCCGCCTTCCGTTTGCACCCGCACGGAGCGGGCCCGCGGCGGACAAGGACGTGTGACAACAGAGCAGACTGCGGCGGGCAAGGGCGTGTAACTGCCGGGCCCGCTGCAGGGGAGGGTGTATGACGCCCGGGCCTCTACCGCAGGCGGATCGTGCAGCCGTCGAGGCTCTCGACGATGGCCAGCGACTCGACATGGATGCCCTCGGCGACCAGCGCGTCGCGCCCGTGCTGGAAGGCCTTCTCGATGATGAAGCCCATTCCCGTGAGCCGCGCCCCGGCCTGACGCACCAGGTCGAGGATCCCTTTTGCGGCGTTGCCGTTGGCCAGGAAGTCGTCGATGAACAGCACGTTGTCGCCCGCATGCAGGTAATCCCCGCACACGCAGACGTCGTAGTTCCGGTTCTTCGTAAAGGAGTAGACCGTCGTGGAGAGCATGTGCTCCATCGTGCTCGGGCGCTTCTTCTTCGCGAAGACCACCGGGAGCTTCATCAGGTAGCCCGTCATGATGGCCGGGGCGATGCCGCTCGCCTCGATCGTGAGGATCTTGTTGGTTCCCGAACCGGCGAAACGCCGCACGAACTCCTCGGCAATTGCCTCCATCAGCACGGGATCCATCTGATGGTTGATGAAGTTGTCGACCTTCAGAATGCCCCCTTCGAAGCACCGCCCTTCGGCAAGGATCCGCTGTTTGAGTAGTTCCATAGGAAATGAAGTTGCTGGATTTGACACCTCGGGAATACCCCCGGAGCGGATTCCGTCCCCGGGACGCCGTTCCCGATCCCAAAGATACGGAAAAAAGCCGTTCCGGCAACGGTTCCGGGCATTTCCCCGCACGGAGGCGCGCCGCAAAACGGGCTTCGGACGTATTTTTTGCCTCCGGGCGGGGCGCCGCGAACACCCGCAGGCAAAAAAACGTACCTTTGCGGCAAATTCCGACCCCATGAGTCCCAAAGCCAAAGGTTACCTCCTCGGAGCCGTCGCCGCCGCGACGTACGGCATGAATCCCCTCTTCGCCCTGCCGCTCTACAGGGACGGCATGGATCCCGATTCGGTGCTCTTCTTCCGCTACCTGTTCGCCATCCCGATCCTGGGCGTCATGCTCCGGGCACGGGGACGCTCCTTCACGCTCCGCCGCGGGGAGATCCTCCCGCTGGCCGCCCTCGGGCTCCTGGTCGCCGTCTCCTCGCTGACGCTCTTCCTGAGCTACAACTACATGGACGCCGGAATCGCCTCGACGCTGCTCTTCGTCTACCCGATCTTCGTGGCCCTGATCATGGCCCTGGGGTTCCGCGAGAGGCTCTCCTCGCAGACCGCCGGGTGCATCCTGCTGGCACTGACGGGCATCGGGCTCCTCTACCGAAGCGGCAGCGGCGCGACGCTCAACCTCACGGGAACACTGCTCGTAATGGCTTCGGCTCTCTCCTATGCCGTCTATATCGTCGGAGTCAACCGTCCCCGGCTGCAGGAGGTCGCCACGCTCAAGGTCACCTTCTACGTCCTGATCTTCGGGCTGTCGCTCTTCCTCGTGCGGCTGCGGTTCGGGGAGGAGGCGCTCCTGCCCCACCGCTGGTACCTGTGGGGCAACCTGCTGGCCCTGGCACTCTTCCCGACGGCCATCTCGTTCCTCTGCACCACGGCGGCCATCCAGTACATCGGCGCGACCCCCACGGCGATCCTCGGGGCGCTGGAGCCCGTGACGGCCGTCATCTTCGGGGTCGCGGTCTTCGGAGAACGCCTCACCCCGCGCATTGCGTGCGGCATGGGGCTCATCATCCTTGCCGTGAGCCTCATCGTTGCAGGCGGCAGCCTCTCGCCGCACCTGGTGCGGCTGCGCAGGCTCTTCCCGCGGCTGACACCGAAAAGGCGCAGGCGGCACGGGCGGCCCGAAAGGTAACGGACGCAGAGTCCGTCCGTACCGGCGAGGGCTCATTGCGCACGGACACACACCCCGGAACAAAAAAACAATCCGCCCGCAGAAATCGTATGGAATCCTGCGGGCGGAGCGCTTTTTGCCGCTACCTCCCGGAGTGCGGGCGCACGCCGGGATCGTACTGCGGAGGGGGAGGAGGCACCTCATGGCCCCGTTTTTTCGGATGCTTCTTCGGGGGTTTCGGGGGCTTCGGAGGTTTCGGAGACTTCTTGCGGGGCGGCGGCCCGGGATGCGGCTGATGCATGGGCGGCGGCCCGGGTCTTCTCGGCGGCTGCACGGCACACGACGAGACCAGAAGTCCCGTCAGGATGACGGCCGCACACAGCAGGAATCGGGAGCATTTCATAAATTCGGCTTTTAATCCATAATCGGGTGTCCCGAAGGGACCTCCGACAACAAATATAATCAAATTTTTTAATCCTCCCTCAACAATCATGCAAACATTCCCGGAGGGTGCCGGGCCCTGCGGCCGGTTCTCGGATGCCGCACCATCCGCCGCCGCATCCCCGAAAAAACGGCCTCCCGGAGGGGATCGGTTTGACTTTTACGAAAAATTTTCCTATTCTTGCACCTGTCAACAGGATTTTCCGAAAAAGTGTTTCGGATCGCCGGCAGGCCGGAATCCCGAGAAAGACCATCGTGCAGAAAGAGAGCAGCACCCGCCGCCGCACCGGGCATCCGCCGCAGAAGGCGATCGTGCGCCCGGGGATTGCCAAACCGCACAGGGGCTTCCGGAGGCATGCTTCGGGCGGACGAACGGCTCCACACTTCTTCTTTTTGACCATGCGCCCGCGGAGCCGGGAGCGCGCAATATCAAACCATGATGAAAAAATTTTTTGCACTGCTGCTCATGCTGACGGCGGCATCGTTCATCGCCTGCGGGGATGACAAGGGAAAGGAGGGAGAGAATGGCATTCAGCTGGCTCCGGGTGTATCAAAGAACATATCGCTCCATGCCGATGAGACGCTTGCGGCCGCGAAGGTATCTTTCACTGCAAGGGGGCCGTGGCGCGCCGCACTCGCCGATTCGCGTGCCGGGGTCGACTGGATCACCGTCACGCCCGACCACGGAGACGCCGCGGGAGCGTATACGGTCGAAATTACGACCGGGGTGAACACCTCGGGAGCCGACCGGAAGGCCACCCTGACGATCACCTGCGGCTCGGCAGAGGTCCGGATCGCCATCGAACAGAAGGCCACCACCGCGGAGGGAGAAATCCCCGGGCAGGAGCCCGAAGACCCGGCCCCTGCGGAAAGGATGCTCGTCTCGAAGGTCGAATCCTTCTTCGAGAAGTCCGGGAGCGAGCGCGTCACGACGGAATTCACCTACGACGACCGGAACCGCCTCACCGCGATGAAGGAAACCTCCTTCTACGGAAGCTCTTCCGAGATCTATACGGTCACGTACGAATACGGCGACGGAACCATCCGCATCGCCACGACCTTCTCCTACCCCGACGAGGAGACCGAAGACTTCACGAAAAGCTACACGGCCTACCTGAACGAAAAGGGGCTCGTCACACGCACCGAGCGCCCGGGAGAGGAGCATCCGACGACCTACACCTACGACAGCGAAGACCGGCTCATCCGCGTCGAGCAGCCCGGGGAGTGGATGGAAATCCTCTGGGAGAACGGCAACGTCGTGCGCACCCGCTACTGCGGCAACGGCGGGACGGAACCCACCGAGGTCACCGACTTCACCTATTACGAGGAGATGGAAAACAGGGAGAACATCGACCTCCACTCCGGCCGCTACTCCTGGGACGAGGCGCTCGTATTCGCCGGGGTGACCGGCGCCCGGAGCCGCCATCTGCTGCATCAGGGTCGCGGTTCGAGCGAATGGGCCTATAAGGATGACCTGGACATCACCTCCTGCGAGGTGGACGAAAAGGGATACCTCCTCCGCTTCCTCGAGAGCGCCCCGGCCGAAAGCGGGCCGGACAACCCCCGCAGGTACGAGATCACCCACGTCGCCGCAAAATAGGGCGGCGTCCGGGCTCCGGGACTCCCGGAGGGCCGGGGCAACCCCAAAGATCGGGGCCGTCCGGATGATCCGGGCGGCCCTGTTTTTTCGGTCGGGCCGTTTTTTCGGGTTTTTAGGCTCCGGCAACGGGCGGGAATCGGAAGTTTTTTCGTACCTTTAGGAAACCAACCACCTAAAACCCGTTCCTATGAAATTCTTTATCGACACCGCGAATCTCGAACAGATCCGCGAAGCGCACAAACTCGGGGTGCTCGACGGCGTGACGACCAACCCGTCGCTCATGGCCAAGGAGAACATCCGCGGAGAGGAGGCCTGCCGGCGCCACTACATCGACATCTGCCGCATCGTGGAGGGGGACGTCAGCGCCGAGGTGATCGCCACCGATTTCGAGGGCATGGTGCGCGAGGGCGAGGAGCTCGCCGCGCTCGACCCGCACATCGTCGTGAAGATCCCCTGCACGGCCGAAGGGATCCGTGCGGTGACCTACTTCTCGGCCAAGGGCATCCGCACGAACTGCACGCTGGTCTTCTCCGTAGGGCAGGCCCTGCTGGCCGCCAAGGCCGGGGCTACCTACGTCTCGCCCTTCGTCGGACGCCTCGACGACATCTCGGAGGACGGCGTGGCGCTGGTCGCCCACATCGTCCGCGTCTACCGCACGTACGGATTCCGCACCCAGGTGCTCGCGGCGTCGATCCGCCATACGCACCACATCATCCAGTGCATGGACGCCGGGGCCGACGTGGTGACCTGTCCGCTGAACGCCATCATGGGGCTGCTGAAGCACCCGTTGACCGACAGCGGTCTGAAGCAGTTCCTGGCCGACCACGCACGGGTCAACCAGGGCTGACGCAACGGAACTTCCGGATACCGGGCACCGCCGCCGGATACGGGGCGAACCGTTCCTCCCGCCGCGGGCAGCGCCCGGGGCCCGGACGTCCGACACCGCTCACACGACAACGAACTACAAACCCATAACGCATCACACATGGTCAACAGAAGAGATTTTCTGAAACAGATGGCCCTGGCATCCGCCGGGCTGGCATTGGGAAGCACGGAGATCCTCCGCGCAACCCCGGTCGCAGCCGCCGCGGCCCCGAAAAAAGAGAAGGTGAAGATCGCCTACATCGGAATAGGCAACCGCGGAGAGCAGATCATCGAGGAGTTCCGCCGCACGGACATGGTCGAGGTTGTGGCCCTCTGCGACGTGGATCTGGACGGAAAACAGGCCCGGAAAGTCCTCGAGATGTACCCCAAAGCCAAGCGGTTCCGGGATTTCCGGCAGCTGTTCGACAAGGCGGCCAACGATTTCGAGGCCGTGGCCATCGCCACCCCCGACCACTCGCATTTCCCGATCTCGATGCTCGCCCTGGCCAGCGGAAAGCATGTCTACGTGGAGAAGCCCCTCGCAAGAACCTTCTACGAGGCCGAGCTGCTCATGGAAGCCGCGCGGAAAAGGCCCCAGCTGGCCACGCAGGTCGGGAACCAGGGCCATTCGGAGGCCAACTACTTCCAGTTCAAGGCATGGATGGAGGCCGGCATCATCAAGGACGTGACGGCCGTCACCGCCCACATGAACAACCCCCGGCGGTGGCACAGCTTCGACGCCTCGATCTACAAATACCCCGATGCGGAGCCCCTGCCCGCGAACATGGACTGGGACACCTGGCTCTGCGCAGCTCCCTACCACGACTTCAGCAGCAAGTATCACCAGGGAGAGTGGCGCAGCTGGTACGACTTCGGCATGGGAACCCTCGGAGACTGGGGCGCGCATATCCTCGACACGGTGCATGAGTTCCTCGAGCTGGGGCTCCCCTACGAGATCACGCTGCTCCACGAAAAGGGACACAACGACTACTTCTACCCCTACTCCTCGACGATCCTCTTCCGATTCCCGCAGCGCAAGGGAATGCCGCCCGTCGACGTCACCTGGTACGACGGCACCGACAACCTCCCGCCGCTGCCCGAAGGGTACGGAAAGTCGGAATACAACGCCGACATCCCCGCGACCAACAAGGGCGAGACCCTGCCCGCAGCGCTCAACCCGGGCAAGATCATCTACACCAGGGATCTGATATTCAAGGGCGGGAGCCACGGAAGCACCCTCTCGATCATCCCCGAGGAGAAGGCCCGGGAAATGGCCGGGAAACTCCCGGAAGTGCCGCCGAGCCCCTCGAACCACTTCGAGAACTTCCTGCTCGCCTGCCAGGGGATCGAAAAGACCCGCTCGCCGTTCGAGATCAACGGCGTACTGAACCAGGTATTCTCGCTGGGCGTCATGGCCCAGCGGCTCAACGCCCAGCTCTTCTTCGACCCGCGGACCAAGCAGATCACCAACAACGCCTTCGCCAACGCCATGCTGGCGGGAATCCCGCCCCGCAAGGGCTGGGAGGAGTTCTACCGGCTGTAAACGATACGCTAACCCACAAAACGACGCTAATGATGAAAAGAACGTTTTTACTGCTGTCGCTGCTGCTCTGCTCCGGAGCGGCCGGAGCCCAGAACTGGCAGGAGCTCTTCAACGGCACAGACCTCCGGGGATGGAAAAAACTCAACGGAAAGGCCCAATACAAGGTCGAGGACAATGCCATCGTGGGCATCTCCCGCACCGGAACCCCCAATACCTTCCTGGCCACGAAAGATCGCTTCGCGGACTTCATCCTCGAATTCGAATTCAAGGTCGACGAAGGGCTCAACTCGGGCGTGCAGATCCGCAGCGAAAGCCGCAAGGAGTATGACAACTACCGCGTACACGGGTACCAGTTCGAGATCGACCCCTCGCAGAGGGCCTGGAGCGGCGGCATCTACGACGAGGCGCGCCGCGGGTGGCTCTATCCGCTGACGTGCAACCCCTCGGCCCGCAGCGCCTTCCGCCACGGCGAGTGGAACCGCGCGCGGATCGAGGCCGTCGGGAAAAGCATCCGCACCTGGATCAACGGCGTTCCGTGCGCCAACATCTGGGACGACATGACCCGCGAGGGGTTCATCGCCCTGCAGGTGCACGCCGTCGGCGAGCAGGATGCCGGCAAGACGATCTCCTGGCGCAACATCCGCATCTGCACCGAGCATCCCGAGAAGTACCTCACCCCGGAAACGGCCCCGGAGGTGAACTGCATTCCCAACACCCTCTCGGACGAGGAGATTGCCGAAGGGTGGCAGCTGCTCTGGGACGGAAAAACCACCGCCGGATGGCGGGGTGCGAAACTCGACGGATTCCCGCAGCAGGGATGGGTCATCGAGCAGGGGGTGCTGAAGGTCTGCAAGTCCGACGGCGCCGAATCGGCCAACGGCGGCGACATCATCACCGAGCGCAAATACCGCAACTTCATCCTCAAGGTGGATTTCCGGATCACCGAGGGTGCGAACAGCGGCATCAAGTACTTCGTCAATCCCGACCTGAACCGGGGCGCAGGTTCGGCCATCGGCTGCGAGTTCCAGATCCTCGACGACGACAAGCATCCGGACGCCAGGCTCGGGGTGAAGGGCAACCGGAAGGCGGCGTCGCTCTACGACCTGATCCCCGCCCCGGACACGAAGCCGTTCAACAAGAAGGAGTTCAACACCGCGACGATCGTCGTCGAGGGAAAGAGGGTCACCCACTACCTGAACGGCGTGAAGATGGTGGAATACGAGCGCGACAACCAGATGTGGAACGCCCTGGTGGCATACAGCAAATACCGCGACTGGAAGGATTTCGGCAATGCCGCCGAAGGGTACATCCTGCTGCAGGACCACGGGGACGAGGTATGGTTCCGCAACATAAAGATCAAGGAGTTGCAATAGGGACGCCGCGGGGATTCTTTTGGATTTCGGCCGCGCAGCCGATACCGGGAACGATGTCTGCGGTTCCATTCGCTGCTTCAGACAATAAAGCAACCGGGCTTTCCGCGGAAAGCCCGGTTTGAGCGGAGAAAGCCCGAGTCGGGATTACGCTCCGTAGAAATAGGAAGCCGTGGCGCCGCCGTCGGCCAGGAAGTCGCTCCCGGTGATGAACGATCCCCGGGGCCCCATCAACAGCTCCGCGACGTTGGCCACCTCGTCGGCCGTACCGGGGCGTCCGGCCGGACAGCGGGCGAACATCTCCCTGTAGAAGTCGCCGCGCGGGCCGTTGAACTCGTCCAGCGCCAGCGGTGTGACGATGATGCCCGGCGAGATGGAGTTGATGCGGGCGCCTCGGCGGCCCCATTTGACCGCCTCGGCCATCACGCGCTTGACGTTGCAGCGCTTGGCCAGCTGGTAGGCGTGCAGCGTATCGCGGATGTTGCGGGGTTGGAGCATCTCCAGCGCGAGCAGCTCTTCGGTCGGGGTCGTGGCCAGCAGCCGGTCGGCCTCTTCGCCGAGGGCCGCCAGCCGGTGTCCCGACTGGCTGGAAACGGTCACGCCGACCCCGCCGCGGCCGATGACCCGTCCGACCTCCTCCAACAGCACCGCCGTGCCGTAAAGGTCGACCCGGAGGATCGTTTTCACGGAAGCCTGGCTCGGGGAGACCCCTGCCGCATTGACCAGCATCGAGATCTCGCCGCAGCTCCGGGCCGTGTCGATCAACGCGAGGATCGAATCCCGCGAGGAGAGATCCATCTCGACCGGGACGGCATCGAATCCGGCCCGGTTCATCGTTTCGGCAACCGATGCGGCGTGCTGCGGGCTCTTGTCGCCGATGACGACCTTCATGCCGGCGCCCATGCGGCGGGCGATAGCCATGCCGATCTGTCCGGCACCGGTCAGGATCATGACGTTTTTCATATCCTCAATATTTCAATCGTTTCAACCACTCCAGCACCTGCTTTCGGGCCTTCTCCCGCTCGTTCTGCGCCACGGAACCCCGCACGGCCAGCCCGTTCAGCACCGAAGCGCCCCGGCAGGTCGTCCGCAGCCAGTTCTCCGTATCGGAGAGGCCGCTTCCCTCGTGCGTGCAGAAGGGAATGACGACCTTGCCCTGCCAGTCGTGTTGCTCCAAAAACGTGTAGACGCACATCGGCAGATCTCCCCACCAGTTGGGATATCCGAGGAAAATGACGTCGTACTCCTCCGCGGCGATCTCTCCGACGAGTGCCGGACGGGCCTTTGACCGCTTTTCCCGCTGGGCGATCTCCGTGCAGGCCCGATAATCGTCGGGATAGGGGGTTGCCGGTTCGATGCGGAAGAGGGTTCCGCCGGTCGCGGAGGCGATCATCTCCGCCACGATGTGCGTGTTTCCCTGCTCGATGCGGCCTACGGCGTAATTTTCCCCGGTGCGCGAGAAAAAGGCCACCAAAATCTTTTTCGTATTCATGTGTCTCTCTTTTTTACCAGTGTGTTCTGTGCGTGTGTGAATGCCGGCAGCGATACGGCCAGCAGAAGTGCCGCAATCAAAATGCGGTTTTTCGTCTGTTTCATGGCAATGAGTAGCTGTTGGTGGGGTTTCAACGGTAAAATTACGCCGCGCGCGGCATCCCGGGGTTATACAAAACACGGGAAGGCTTCACATATCCACCGATCCCGCCGTAGTGAGGGTGAAAACTCGGCCGGATTTGCTAACTTTGTGAGACGAAACCCGCAAATCCGCCCCTATGGAGAAGACGCTGTTGAATATCGAGACCGTCACCGAATACAACGACCTGCTCGGTGTGGAGACGCTGCATCCGCTGGTGAGTGTGATCGACCTTGCGAAGGCCCGCCCCATGCATCACATGCGGCATACGTTCAGCTTCTACGCGGTATTCCTCAAGGACGAGAAGAATTGCGACCTGATCTACGGCCGCCAGCGCTACGATTATCAGAAGGGTTCGGTCGTCTGCCTCGCCCCCGGGCAGGTCATCGGCATCGAGGACACGGGCGAGGAGTTCCAACCCCGAGGCTATGCGCTCTGCTTCCACCCCGACCTGATCCGTGGCACCCACCTTGGGAGCCATATCGGCGAGTACACCTTCTTCTCCTACGAGGTCAACGAAGCGCTGCACCTCTCCGAGCGCGAGCGCACGACCTTTGTCAACTGCCTGGCAACCATCCGCGAGGAGCTCGGCCACGCCGTCGACCGCATGAGCCGACGGCTGCTGGTCACCCAGATCGAACTGCTGCTGGACTATTGCCTGCGCTTCTACGAGCGGCAATTCATCACCCGGCAGCAGGCCAACCGCGACATTCTGACCCGTTTCGAGTCGCTGCTCAACGCCTACTTCACGGCGGACAACGCCCTGCGCAAGGGGTTGCCGACGGTGAAATACTGCGCCGGCGAGCTGTGCCTGTCGCCCAACTACTTCAGCGACCTCATCAAGCGCGAAACCGGGAAAACCGCATTGGAGTATATCCAGTACAAGATCATCAGCCTGGCCCGGGAACGGCTTCTGATGCCGTCGCACAGCATCAGCGAAGTCGCCTACGGATTGGGATTCCAATATCCGCAGCACTTCACGCGAGTCTTCAAGCGAGCTACGGGCATGACGCCGAACGAGTACCGGAATCAGTCCGAGGCATAATCGGCCCGCATCTCAAAAAAAATGCTGCGACAAGGTCCGCCTTGCCGCAGCATAAAAGGGTGGAACGATTTTCGTTTGTTGATTCGATACGGGATGAGTCCGACTCGGCAGTTTCGGTCCGGCCTCCATCAAAGCGGAAACTCGCCGGCAGCCGGCCGAAGGTTGCGGTCAAGCACCAACAGAATCCCCGATTCGGGATAGAGCAGCAGGCGGTTGCCAAGTACCGTGAAGGGGATCTGCCGCCGATCCCGCAGCGTCTGCAAGGTGCGCGGTGAGAGGTGCAGGCGTGTGCAGACCTCCTCGCCGGTCAGGTAGCGTTCCTCGCCGATCATTGGGTGGTGCTCCTCGGAGGCCTCCCGCAGCGTGCGCTCCACATCGTCCAGTCGTGTGAACAAGCGTTGTACCTCGTCGCTTGCTTCGTTGAGATAATCCAGCGGCATGGCTATCGCGTTTGAACGGTTTTATGGGAGAGCTAGGCGGCCAGGTCCCGGCGTCGGTAGTAGAATTTTCCGCCCAGCCGCGAACAGGGAATCGCACCCCGATCCCGGTAGCTTTGCTGTGTGCGTTTGGTAATGTTCAGCGCCCGGCACACCTCTTCGCTGTCCAATCACCCGTCGTCCTGCGGTGGCGTCAAACGGCGTTCCAGACGTTGGGCAAGGGCAGACAGGTGTTCCACCCGTTCGAGGAGCCGCTGCCAACTCCGCTCCCCGATACATACGATCTTTCCCATGGTCTTCTTTCTGTTTGGTTCGATATTCCGGCAACCCGTCTCTGTGGGTTGCACTCTGTGTGGATGGGGACACCGAACATTCAGCGGTCCCGGATCCGAAAGGCTCGGCGTTTCATCTTTTTCCGGTTTATGAATCTTTGTTCCTGCAAGCTTGCACTCGGATAACGCGCGCAGCCCCTCAAAAGTTTCGCCCGCAGAGTGATGTGGCAGTGGTTGGCGTCGGTTGGCGTCAAGAGGGTGGACAAACTGCGGGAAAACGCCGGTTTATGCCGTCAGCACCTTGCCGATGCGGCGCATCTCGCGGCTGATGTTCGCCTCGGATATCTTCGCGTAGCGCCGCGTCATGTTCGTATTCGTATGGCCCAGAATCTTGGCGATGATGTCGATCGGCATTCCGTATTCAATCGCCAGCGTGGCGAATGTATGGCGCGCCAGGTGCGTGGTCAGATGCTTGGGAATCTGGCAGATATCCGCAATCTCCTTCAGGTAGGCATTCATTTTCGTGTTCGACGGGACGGGCAGCAGTTTGCCTCGCGCTTGGCAGTTGGCATCGTCGCGGTACTTCTCCAGCAGGGCCGCTGCCTGCGGGAGCACCGGAACGCGGCTCATCACCGAGGTCTTTTCCCGTGGTTTATGGATCCACAGCTGTCCCTCCTCGTCCGTTGTGAAGTGTTCCCGCCGCAGGTGGTCGACATCCGTGAAGGCCAGTCCCGTCAGCGCGCAGAAACAGAAGACATCCCGGATGCGGTCCAGCCGCTCGTTGGGCATCTGTCGCCTTAGCAGCAGGTCCAGTTCCGCCTTCGTCAGCGGGACCTTGACGTTCGTCTTGTCGATCTTCATCTTGTAGTAGCGGAAGGGATTCTTCTCGATCCATTCGTTGCGGACGGCATAGAGCAGGAAGTTCTTCAAACAGCAGAGCAAATTGACCGCTCCGTTGTTGTGGCAGTTGTAGGCCGTCTGCATGTAGGTGTTCAATCCATCGACGTAGGCGTAGTCG